>JBPBQZ010000015.1:0-42973 GCA_050955105.1 Janthinobacterium lividum
AGAGGCCGTCGATGTCGAATGTTCGCCGCTTCCGTACGAAAGCCTATACCTGCTGCTTACTCGACTCTGCACGTATTTTGTTAGCCGAGGCCAATACAACGACGTCAACATCTACGTGCCCGCTATCGATCTGATCGCAGCGCAACAACTGAAAATATTCGCGGCACTGCCTCTCAAAGAGCCGTATTCGAATGCAGCGGCCATAGCATGGCACGAGCGCTTTTCCGAATGGGTTTGGACGATCGCAGAAGATCTGGCGCCTAGTCAGCATAGTTCCTTTTCTCAAGCTCACTCATTGATCAAGCCCATGCAACAAACGGGCAGGATCAGTCACGGGCTTTGCTTCGGCGTCACCCTCCTCTACGCCGCCGCGGAACAGCGTTCCCCGGGAAATGGCGGCCAGGAAATTCTCACGCGGCTTCCAGAACTCTATGCTGAGTCATACTACAGAAATTTTCCACATGACAGTGTAGGAGGCATGCTTTGCGCGGACTCGACGACCCGTCATTGGTTTTTGCATCTGCAGAATGTGCAGGAGGCACAAGAGAGTCAATACCGTGCGTCATTCGATTACCTGGTTAGTACATGCGGCAGCGAAGAACTGACCAGCTCGGAGCTTACGCGCCGCTTGGAAGCAGGGGTCGCCTATTGGCTTGGCTCATATTGCACCGGGCGAGGACTGCATCCAGCATCACGCACAGCGCCATGGCAAGCCTTAGACGAATGGATTAACGGCCACGCGACGTTTATCCAGCGCGACGAGCATGACCGCTTCCATTTCTTCGATCCGAACCTCGGCAGTTACCGACACCAAACCGAGGACGAAGTAATCCGGCATATGAATCTATCGCTCAGCCTCAACTGCGTCGGGGACGATATTCAAAGTTACGGATGGCGCTACGCAGCGGCAATAAATACGTTCAAAGCCGGAACAACAAGCTGGGACGATTTTTCCGCCAAGATGCTGTCGATTCTTGCAGACGAACGTCCGGTGCGAAAAATATGGTACGAAAACGGCACGCGGATCGAAATCGAGTATGTTGCTCATTGCCAAGAAAATAACACCCGGTGTATCTCCGCTACAGTTACCGTAGATAGATGGTTCACATGGACAGCCAATGTATCGCCGCATGATGATGCGCGTGCGGCAGGGCTTCGAGCATACGATGCGTGGCGCGAGTTACAAGCTGCGACAACAAACTCATCCTCTTTGCTACATCAGTCCGACGCTGAAACGCCCCCCGATATGAACCTGCTTGCGTTTCTCGACGAATTCGATGGGACGACAGCATTCGACGACATGCCATCGTGCTCAACTTATGATGGAACTTCCGACGACACCTATGCGATCGTTGAATTTCTTGAAAACGGTGAATGCAGCGGAGTCGATCAACCATCTGCAAGCAAAGCAAACACCTTCCTTCTCGACATGGCCCGTGACGCCGATCTATTTTATGACGATCGCTTTGCCGACGAGGCCGGTTTATTTGAAACCTAAAACTGGCGCCAGTAGCGATGCCGAATCAAGATTTCAACGGCCAGCACCTAAATGTCGCGGTTAGCCGACTCAGCACTGCGATTGCTCCAGTGAGTGCTACGACCTTCGTCATGAAAGCCCGATGTCGCACGAGATCGCCGACCTTTCATTACCTTGGTCGGACGCGTTCTGGATCGAATAGCCATTGCGTCGCGCGAATTCACGCTGGTGTATTCAAACTGCTGCACGCCGCGCACACCGACCGTCAATTCATAGGCGTGACCCGAAAAGGCGCAGCCGGGAAGCCTTCTGCAAAATCGGCTATCGTAGCGACAGCGTCTCACAGCGTCGGCGATTCCCCCCGCGCCGCTCTTCACCGAACCCGGAATCTCAAAAAATGGATTTGAATCTGCAAGGCAAGATAGCCGTCGTGACCGGCGGCAGCAAAGGCATTGGCCTGGCCTGCGCGCGCGAACTGGCGCGTGAAGGCGCCCGCGTCACCATCATCTCCCGCGATGCCGCGAATATCGAGACGGCGCGCAAGCAATTGGCGGCAGAAGGCTTCGAAGTCAGCGGGCTCGCGGCGAATCTGTCCGACTACGCCTCCGCCGTGGACGCTGTCTCTAAAATCGAAAGCGACGTCGGCCCGATCGATGTACTGGTCAATAGCGCGGGCGCGGCCAAGCGCTACGACCCAGACACGCTCGACGGCGAGGCCTTGCGCGCCGGCATGGAAGCCAAATACTTCCCGATCGTGAACATGCAGGAAGCAGTGTTGCAACGCATGCGCACGCGCAAACGCGGTGCCATCGTCAACATCATCGGCAACGGTGGCAAGGTCGGTACCGCCATGCATATTTCAGGTGGCGCGGCCAATGCGGCGGCCATGCTGTCTACCGTGGGTCTGGCCAGCTATTACGCATCGCAGGGTATTCGCATCAACGGCATCAATCCTGGCGGCACCCTCACCGATCGCGTCAATGAAGGTCTGGCGGTTGAATCGAAGCGCTCGGGCATCAGTATCGACGACGCGTTGGCGCGCGCGCAAAGCGCAGTACCGATGGGCCGTTTCGCAAAACCGGAAGAAGTGGCCGAAGTGGCAGTGTTTCTGGCGAGCGATCGCGCCAGCTATGTAACGGGCGCTATCGTGCCGATGGACGGCGGTAAGAATCCGATCGTTTAAGCGTTACACGACGGCGTTGACGCAACGCGTACGCCAAGCCCCGCGGCGTCACCACTCAGGCGCCGCGCATCACGAGCCCCACCCGAAGCAGTTACTATGCGTTTTCGATCCATTCAAACCGGGAGCAACGCATGACCACCACAACCGAATCCGGACTGCAATACGATGACGTCAAGGAAGGCGCAGGCGCCATCGCACAAGCAGGCCAAAGCGTTACCGTTCACTACACCGGCTGGCTCACCGACGGTCGCAAGTTCGATTCGAGCAAGGACCGCCAGTCGCCGTTCGAGTTTTCGCTCGGCGCCGGCATGGTGATTCGCGGCTGGGACGAAGGCGTGCAAGGCATGAAAGTAGGCGGTGTGCGCAAGCTGACGATTCCGCCCGAACTCGGCTACGGCGCACGCGGCGCCGGCGGCGTGATTCCGCCGAACGCCACGCTGGTCTTCGAAGTAGAACTGCTGAAGGTGTAACACACCGCGCGAGCAGCGCGTGGACAGCTGGGTACGACGTCTCAGGCGGTTTTCTGCTCGACCTCGCCCAGCTCGTCACGCATGATTTCGCGGATCTTGTACTTCATGATCTTGCCGGTAATCGTCATCGGAAATGCCTCGACGAAGCGCACATGCCGCGGGATCTTGTAGTGCGCGATCTTGCCCCGGCAGTATTCGCGCAGCGCCTCGTCGGTCAACTGCTGCTGCTTTTTCAAGATGACCCAGGCGCAGAGCTCTTCGCCGAACCTCTCGTCCGGCACGCCCACCACCTGCACGTCTTCCACTGCCGGATGCCCGTAGAGGAATTCCTCGATTTCGCGCGGATAAACATTCTCGCCGCCGCGTATCACCATGTCCTTGATGCGACCGACGATGTTGACATAGCCCTCTTCGTCCATCACCGCGAGGTCGCCGGTGTGCATCCACTGCTCGGTATCAATCGCTTCGCGCGTCTTGTCGGCCTCGCCCCAGTAGCCGTGCATCACCGAGTAGCCGCGCGTGCACAGTTCACCGGTTTCGCCGACCGGCAGTGTTTCCTGCGTCTCGGGATCGATCACTTTGACTTCCAGATGTGGCAATACCTTACCCACCGTGCTCACGCGCTTTTCCAGCGGCGTGTCGGTGGTGCTCTGGCAGCTCACCGGACTGGTTTCCGTCATGCCGTAGGCGATGGTCACCTCCGACATATGCATATCGCTCACTACCCGTTTCATCACCTCGATCGGACAGGGCGAGCCGGCCATGATGCCAGTGCGCAGCGTGCTCAGATCGAATTCGGCGAAGCGCGGGTGCGACAGTTCCGCGATGAACATGGTCGGCACGCCATGCAGCCCGGTGCAGCGCTCTTCTTGTACCGCTTCCAGCACCGACACCGGCTCGAAGCCATCGTTCGGATAGATGATGGCCGAGCCGTGCGTGAGGCAAGCCAGGTTGCCCAACACCATGCCGAAGCAGTGATACAGCGGTACCGGAATACACAGCCGATCAGCAGCCGTGAGGCGCATCGCCTCGCCGATGAAGAAGCCGTTGTTCAACACGTTCCGATGCGTGAGGGTCGCACCTTTGGGAAAGCCCGTGGTGCCGCTGGTGAACTGGATATTGATCGGGTCGGTCGCGCGCAGCGTGGGCGCAATGCGCGCCAGCGCCGCATCGCTGGCGTCGCCGCGTGCCATCAATTCGGCGAACGATAGCGCGCCCGGCACCACCGCATCGCCCAAATGCACGACAGTCCGCAGATCGGGAACGCGTATCGCGCGCAGCGCGCCAGGCTCGGCCGTTTGCAGTTCCGGCGCGACTTCGCGCAGCATGCCGAGGTAATCGCTGGTCTTGAACTGCGTCATCGTGATCAGCAGCCGGCAACCGACCTTGTTCAGCGAATACTCCAATTCGCTGACGCGGTACGCCGGGTTGATATTGACGAGAATGATGCCGGCCTTGGCGGTCGCCAGTTGCGTGAGCAGCCATTCGCGATTGTTGTGCGACCAGATGCCGATACGATCGCCGGGCGTCACGCCCGAGCGCAGTAGCGCACTCGCCAGTTGATTGGCCTGCTGGTTGAGTTGCCGGTAGCTCAAGCGTACATTCTGGTGCCGCGAGATCAGCGCATCCTGATCGGGCACGCGCGCCACGATAGTCTCGAAGAAATCGCCGATCGTCTGCTCGATCAGCGGCAGATCGCTATTTCCCTTGTCGTAACTGACCGTCAGGCGGGCCATGCCGATGCTCCTTGTCTTGATTGTCCGGCACGCCAAAATGGGTGCAAGGCGTATGGCGCCCGGCTCTATCAGTCACAAGTCGCTGATTCGTTAAGTCGGACGACTTAAACCAGCCCTTAATGTATTGATAATCTCAATATCCAACAATTATGGTTTCCCCTGTGCGACGGCGAGCGCCGGGAGCTTGATGGTCAATTCGACGTCGCCGTCGTCGCTCGGCGCCACGACAGCCAGCGCGCCGCCGTGAGCTTCGATAACGCGCACCGGCAGGGCCAGGCCGATATCCACGGTCTGGCCCGCAGCCGTCCGCACATCGACGGTATGCGTGAAAACGGTATTGAGCGTGTCGCTGTCGGCCGCAACGCCGGCCGGTGCGGCGGCCCGGCGGTAGCGCACCCCGAGCAGCCATTGACCCGCATCGACCTTGGCGCGCAGTTCGACCGGCTGGTCGGCGCCCGGGTCGGCGGCTTGCGACGCAAAACGCAGTACCACCCAGAGCGCTTGCCACAGGCGCTCGTAGTCCGCCTGCAGATCGCCCTGCCCAGCCAGCGCGGCGTTGAAAGTCACCGTCGCGCCCGTGCGCGGCGTCGCCGCCAGATTGGTCACTACCGAATCCAGCAACTCCGGCAAATTCACCGCCTGTTTGTGCAACGGCAGATGGCGCGTATCGGCCCGCGCGGTATCCACCACTTGCTCCAGCAGCAGCACTTGCTGGGACACGCCGGTGCGAATGCCTTCGAGCGCGCGAATCACGCCAGGGTCTTCACTGGCCAGCTTGCGTTCGAGCACATGCGCCCAGCTATGAATCGCGTTCAGCGGCCCGCGCAGGTCGTGCGACAGAATCGACAGCACGCGATCGCGCTCGAACAGCGACGCCTCGGCGCGGGTATGCGCGGCGCGCTCGGTTTCCAAGGCCAGGGCGGCGGCGTCAGCCGACAGAGAAGCCGGCGGCACCGGTCGAGCATCAGACATTGTCGAAGAATCCTTTTTGCAGCATGGATTGGAAAAAAGCGGGTCGGATCATTATAGCCACGCCATCGACATCGCCATGGCTGGCCAGCGCCGCCCGCTTTGATGATGCGTCACGGAATGCGCAGAACGCTCGGGTCATCACGCAGTTGCCGTGCCTGATCCTGCGAACATTCTTCCAGCAAGACGCGTGTGAAACAGGAATTCGCAGTCCGTACCTGCTCATGCCCGCGCACGATGAATACCGCATCGAACGAGTACAGCCTTTCGCGCTCGCCGAGTGCGGCCCCGCCACCGCCCAATTTGGTACCGCTGTGGCCGATCACTTTGTAAAGCACCTTGTGCGGTCGGTTGGCCGACACATGATATCCCTGAAATTCCACCGCCTTGGCCGCGCCTTCGTCAGTTGCAAACAAGGCGGCCGGTCGAACATGGCGATGCGATCCGGGCGCCGTCAGTTCGCGATAAAGCGCGGCGGTCACGGCGCTGCCACGATAGGTGATGTGCGAAGCGTTGCTCGGTCGATAAAAGTTGTTGCGGGCGTTGAGCATCTCGCAAATCGGCTGTTCGCAGTAAAAGCCGATCGCGTGCTTCAAATCGTCCCGTTTCGCGAACATTTCAGGGCCGTGCCGCGTGGTCAGTTCATTCATTACCGCGTTGCGAACTTTCGTGCCTAGCTTTTGCTCCCACTTACCCTCTCTGATCAACGCGTTAATGCTTCGGGTACCTGCGTTGGTGCACCAGATATCGTCGATTGCTTCGCGATTGATATTGGCCCGGTGCGCTTTCGCGTCAGCGGCCCTAGCCTGGTTCTCTTTAAGCGCATCCTGGGCCGCGGCGCGCGCGTGGCCGGCAGCCTCGGGTTCGATCAGGCTGGTCAACTCACCCAGCGTTATCGTTGTTTCCGACGATCGCACGAAGAGGGCCGCATTGCGCGCTTGCTGGCGGTGAGCTTGCCGCGTCGATTTGCTGATAAAGCACCCCTGCCGGTCAGACTTCACGGTGTAGCGAACGAAAACGCCTACTCTTTTTCCTTTTATACGAACGATGGTTTCGGCAGATTGGCCTTTGGCACGCAAGGCATGCGCGCCCTCCAGCACATCGCTCACTGCGACGCGCCTCTGGTTGGAATCATCGAACGCTCTGAAGGCCGGCGGCAGCGCCGCGTTGGTCCCGGGCGGCCGGTGGGTCGTGCCGACGCTTTGCGGTGATTCCAACGGGCGGGCCGTCAACGCCGGCTTGGGCGCATTGTGGTGCGGTCCCAGCCCGCGCGAATTGTCCGCTAAAGAACCGGACGCACTTGATAACTGGGATGGGGCCTGGAGGGAATCCGCGTCAGCCGACCCGCGCGGTCGTGCGGCGCGGATGAGGGGCTTGAAGGGAGGCAAGGGAGGCAAGGGAGCACTGATACGAGAAGGCATAACGGGGAATCATGAGTGCTACGCCGCGCCCAAGGGCCGGCAGCGCCGGCTGGGCGGCCGACATATCGTCGGCTGGCGATCGCTGGTGGCAAAAGGCCGCGCCGCGACACAGCGCGGCGCATGTCAGGAAAGGAGAAGAACCGAATCGAAGTGACGCGCCACGCTGGCCCGGCGTTCCGAGCATTCACGCAGCGCGATCTGCGTATAAGAGGAAGCGCCCGCCTCCACGCGCTGATGCCCGATAACCGAGAAGACAGCGAGGAACGAATACAGCCGCTCACGTGCGTCGGCTACCGACTCGCCAGCTTCCAGCGCACAGCTACTATGGCCGATCACCTCGTAAAGTACACGGTGAGGCTGTGCGCCGGATTGATGGAAGTCCTGATAGGGCAAGGCTGTATAGCGTCGTTGGTCGGTCTCGAACAAGGCCGCGGGGCGCACCAGCACTTCGAAATCCGGCCCGGCCGCCATCAACCGCTGATAGACCGTCTCGCTCACCGCGCTGCCACGATAGGTCGTAAGCCGCGCGCCGCCGGGCGCGTAATAGCGCTGGCGATGGCTCAGTAAGTCACTGATGGGCCGAGCGCACAAGCGCTCGATCGCGGCTTTGTGTGCGGAGCGTTCGCTGATGAATTCGACGCACCGGCGCGCCGCGAGATCCGCCAGGATCGCGCGGCTAAGTTCCGCGCCCAGGCACTCCTGCCATGCGCCGCGCTTGATCAAGTCATTGAGCCGCACGGCGCCCGCATCGGTACATAAAATCGCATCGCTCGCGCGTCGTGTAATGCTTGCGCCCTTCGCTCGGGCATCGAGTTCTCGCCGATGCCTGATCCGCGCCACACGCTGCCGATCTTGCTCTTCCAGCTTTTGTTCAGTCGCTTCGAGCGTGTGCGACAGTTCTCCCAGGCTCACGCGCTTTTGCCCAGGCAAGCCCGCGAGGTCAGCGGCAAGACGCTGGCCGCGCAGATATCGCGTCAGAGTTGCCTGGTCGGTCGGCAACCGTGCCTGCAAGGTTTTCACCTTGTACCGTCCGGTGCATGGAGCAATTTCATTCACTCGAACGATGGCCTCGGGGGAGACGCGTTTTTTAATCAGTTTGCGCACGCCGTGCAAGATGTCGTATTGCAAGGAGCGCGAGGCCGCATCGAAGTGCTTGCCGTGCGAACGATCCAAGCCGACGGAACCGTTCGAACCACTGGCAGGATCGGCATCGCTCGAAGCACTGCTCAAACTACTCAACGAGCTATGTGACGTGTAAGCCGAAGTAGGCGGAGAAGCAGTGGGCAAACTGTGCTGGGTGGGCGAGAGGCTTTCCCATTGCATGGAAGCAGAGCTTTTGAGGGGCGGGGAAGCTGTGAGGGGATAAGGCATGGCGGGGAAACAGGAATGAGACTGCCGCCTGAGTGTGTCCGCCGTACCGGCGGTTCCCGACTTTCCTCGCGCTCCAGCGTTGCGCTCAATTCGCCCCGATGGTCCGTGACGCCCCAAAAAAACGCCCGCCGGTGCACGAGGCACGCCGGCAGGCGTTCGTTCGAAGCGACGCGCGGCTACAGCCCGCGTGCCAGATCCTGGCAGATGTCCTGTGCGTTTTCGAGTCCGACCGACAAACGCAACAAGCCTTCGCTCACACCCGACGCCGCACGCGCCTCGGCCGAGATACGGCTGTGCGTGGTACTGGCCGGATGGGTGATGATCGTACGCGTGTCGCCCACGTTCGCGGTAATCGAACAGATCTTGCAGCCATCGACCACGCGCCAAGCGGCGGCGCGCTGCGCCTCGGGCGAGTCGCCCTGCAGTTCGAATGCCAGAATCGCACCGCCGCCGCTCTGTTGACGCCGCGCGATATCGTATTGCGGATGCGACGGAATACCCGGATAAAACACTCGGCCGATGCCCGGCTGGCTCTCCAGCCATTGCGCTACCACCAGCGCATTGGCCGACTGGCGCTCCATGCGGATGCTCAGCGTTTCCATGCCCTTGAGCAATACCCAGGCATTGAAGGCCGACAGCGTCGGTCCGGCACTGCGCACAAAGGGAAACACCTGCCCCATGATGATGTCGCGCGAGCCGACCAGCGCGCCGCCCAGCACACGCCCCTGTCCATCCAGGTATTTGGTGGCTGAATGCACGACCACGTCGGCGCCGAATTTCAGCGGCTGCTGCAAGGCCGGCGAGCAGAAGCAGTTGTCCACCACGAACAGCGCGCCGGCCTGCTTGGCGATGCCGCCAATCGCCGCCATATCGCCCACGTCGGTCAGCGGGTTCGACGGCGTTTCGAGGAAAAACATCTTGGTCTCGGGCCGCACGGCCTGGCGCCAGGCATCCAGGTCGGTCAGGTCGACGAAGGTGGTGGTCACGCCGAAGCGGCTGAAGATGTTCGAAAACACCTGCATCGTCGAACCGAAGATGCTGCGCGAGCTCACCACATGGTCGCCGGACTTCAATGTGGCCATCATGACCGAGACGATCGCGCTCATGCCCGAGGCCGTGGCAATGCACGACTCACCGCCTTCCAGCGCCGCCAGCCGCGTCTGGAACATGCTGACGGTGGGATTGGTGAAGCGCGAATAGGTATAGGAGTTCTCGGAATCGGCGAAGCGCGCGGCGGCATCCGCGGCGCTGTCGAACACGAAACTGGAGGTGAGAAACAGCGCTTCCGAATGCTCGTTGTATTCGGTGCGCAGTGTGCCCGAGCGAATCGCGCGGGTCTCGAAATCGAAGTCGTCGTTCATGAGTCTTGGTTTAGGTGTTAGTCGACCGGCAATTGCAAATGCAGTTGCGAACGCACACGTTCGGTCTCTTGCAGCGGCTCGCGATCGGCCTGCGCGGCGGGGCTCATGCGCGCGAGCTCCAGACGTGTCAGATACTCATCGGTAATGTCGCCGGTGACGTAGCGGCCGTCAAAGCACGAGGCATCGAAATCGGCAAGCGCCGGATTGATATCGCGCACCGCGCGCTTCATATCGTCGACGTCCTGGTAGATCAACGCATCGGCGCCGATCAAACGCGCCACTTCTTCGTCGGTGCGGCCGTAGGCCACCAGTTCACCGCGCGTCGGCATGTCGATGCCGTAGACGTTGGGGAATTTCACCGGCGGCGCCGCCGACGCGAAAATTACCTTGTTGGCGCCCGCATCACGCGCCATCTGCACGATTTCATGGCTGGTGGTGCCACGCACGATCGAATCATCGACGATCAGCACGTTGCGGCCCTTGAATTCGACGCCCATCGCGTTCAGTTTCTGGCGTACCGACTTCTTGCGCACGGCCTGCCCCGGCATAATGAAGGTGCGGCCCACATAGCGGTTCTTGAAAAAGCCTTCGCGATAGTCCACGCCCAGCCGGTTCGCCACCTGCATGGCCGCCGGGCGGCTCGAATCGGGAATCGGCATCACCACGTCGATGTCGCCGAGCGGCAGCGAACGCTTGATCTTCTCGGCCAGGTAATCACCCATCCGCAGACGCGCGTTGTACACCGGCACGCCATCGAGACAGGAATCCGGGCGCGCCAGATACACATATTCGAAAATGCACGGCGTCAGGCTAGGTTGCTGCGCGCACTGGCTGGTGAACAATTCGCCTTCGAGCGTGATGAAGACCGCTTCACCGGGCGCCACGTCGCGCACGAATTCGAAACCGATGCCTTCGAGCGCCACCGACTCCGACGCCATGATCCATTCGGTGCCTTCGTCGGTTTCCAGCTTGCCCAGGCAGAGCGGACGAATGCCGAACGGATCGCGTACGCCGAGCAGGCCGTAGCCGGCGATCAACGCGACGATGGCGTAGGAGCCACGTGCCCGACGATGCATGCCGGCCACCGCGCGAAACAGCGCATCGGGTTCCAGCGAATAGCCGGCGCTGGCCAGTTGCAACTCATGCGCCAACACATTCAACAGTACTTCGCTATCGGAATTGGTATTGACGTGGCGCCGGTCGATGCGAAACATCTCGCTCTTCAACTGCGGCCAATTGGTGAGATTGCCGTTATGCGCGAGGATGATGCCGTATGGCGCATTCACGTAGAACGGCTGGGCCTCTTCCTCGTTCGAGGCCGAGCCCGCGGTTGGATAACGCACCTGGCCGATGCCGCAGATGCCGGGCAGCGAACGCATATTGCGCGTGCGGAAGACGTCCCGCACCATGCCGTTCGCCTTGTACATATGAAAACTGGTGCCGTCGATGGTCGCGATCCCCGCTGCATCCTGGCCGCGGTGCTGCAGCAGCAGCAGGCTGTCATAGATGATCTGGTTGACCGGAGACTTCGACACTACGCCCACGATGCCGCACATGGCATGCCCTTCCCGTTACAAAAATCTTTCCGGCGACGCGTCCCGCCGCCTGGCTGCCGGCGCCTGGGCGCCGACCTTGGCCGGGGCCTAGGCCCCGGCTCTCACCTGCCCGCTCGACGCGCCCCGCAATGCACGGTGCTGCGTCGACCGGTTGCTGATTCGAACGGTGCCGCGGCCTTTAAAGCGGCGCCACGCCGGCGGCTGGCGGTGGCGCCGCCGCGGGCGCGCCATCCACGTGCACATAGGCGGCAAGCGCCGGCGGCAACATGGGCTTGACCACGCGCTCGCCGTCTTCGACATAAGGCCGCAGCAGCGCCGCGCGCCAGAACGCCTGTTGCGGCAATTCGGTGAGGCCCGCCAGGATCGCCACCACCAGCACCAGAATCACGCCGCGCACCAGGCCGAACAACAAGCCTAGCGAGCGGTCCACCGAGCGCAGCCCCGAGGCATTCGCGAGCCGCGTCAGCAAGGCGTTCGCGGTAGCGCTGACAATCAATACGGCCGCCACGATCGCGACAAATGCCACCAGCCATTGTGTCAGCACACCGCCTGGCCAGTTCGCCGGCACATACGGCGCCAGGTTCGCCGCGTAACGCTTCGCTACCAGCAGCGCGACAATCCAGCCGATCAGCGAAAACACTTCCGAGACCAGCCCGCGCCAGGCGCCGCGCAATGCGGACAACACCATGATGGCGATTACACCGTAATCAAACGCAGTCAGCATGGCAACGAAAGCAATTGAGGGCGGATGCGTCGTCTGGCGCGGCTAGGTCGGATGCGATGCAACACGTCTGGCGCGGCGCGGCAGCCGTCATGCGCCCGACTGCGACGACAAGCCCGCCTGCCGTACCTTGCGCACCGCCGCTTCGGCGCTGGCCCGGTCGCTGAATGGTCCGGCGCGCAGCGTCAGGCGCTCGCTGCCGTCAGCCAGCCGACTGGACTGCGAATATGCGGGTACACCCAGCGCTTTCAAGCGGCTGACCCAGGCGGCTGCCTGGGCGGCGCTCGCGGTGCTGCCCAATTGCACGACGAAGCGACTGTTGGTGGCCACGGCTGCGGCCGTCGGCGCGGCTGCGCCGCCGCCACGCGTATTCGGATTGCCGAAGGTGTTCGAACTGCTCGGATTGCTCGGATTGCTCGATGCGTTGCCGGCATTGCCGCTGCCCGCGTCGTTCGCTGCGAAAGCGCCGATCGGATCGGCGGCATTGGCCGGATTATCGGTATGCGTGGCGCGATTGGCACGACTCGCGACGCTCGACGACGTGCGTGCCGCCGCGCCGCCCGACGCGGCGTTGGCCACGCGCGTACGGGGCGCCGCGGCCGACGTAGTCGGCGTCGCCAGCCCGGCGGCCGCCGCCGTGTTGGCCGGCGCCGCGGTCGAAGTACCCGCAGACACCGCGGCATCGCGTGGATTGTCGTCAGCCAGCGCCGCGGTGGCACCGGCGTCGGCCGCGTCTGCGTCACCGTTGGGGGCGGGCCCACCGTTGGTGCTCGCCGCCGCAGTGTCGGCATGGGCCGCGGGCTTCTGGTCGGGAATGGCGATCGAGATATCGTCGGTCATGGGCCGCGGGTGCGAATCGAGCACCATCGGCAAGATGACTATCGCGGCGAGCGCCAGCGCCACGGCGCCAACCAGGCGTCGGCGCGCGCGATGCTTCTCGGGAATGGTGGGGTCGAGCATGCCGTGCGTGTCGCCGCGGTCGCCCCGCTCGCTGCGTGCGGAACGTGAACGCGAACCGCGCCGCTCGGCACTTTCACCGCGCGTCGTCCGGCCGGTCGTGCCGACTCGTTCGCGCCCCGTTGCCGCGCTTTTACCGCCGAAGGAAAACAGGCCCATAGATCGCCGTGACTGTGCCGCCGGCACGTGCCATGGTTGGCGCGTGGGGATGGCAAGCGGATCATTTTCGGATTCAACTGCCGGGGATGCGCTCCATCACACCGGCAACCGTAAAGAAAGATCCGAAAACCAGGATTCTATCATTCTCGGACGCGCGTTCGAGCGCGTCTGCATACGCTTGTTGCGGCGACGCAAAGCAACGCACGCTGCGCTCAGACGCACCGCTTGCCGCCGCCCCGGCCGGCGTCTCGGTCACGCCGCGCCCGCGTAGAATCGCCTGCAGCGCGCTGCTGTGGGCAGCGCGCGACGTAGGCAGATCAGTCAGGCACCAATGGTCGATCTCACCTTGCAACGGCGCCAGAATGCCGTCGATATCCTTGTCCGCCATCACGCCGAACACCGCGTATGTATAGGGGAAATAGCCCATGTTGCCGAGATTCGCGGCCAATGCGGCGGCGGCGTGCGGATTGTGCGCCACGTCGAGCACGATCGCCGGGCGTCCCGGCAACACCTGGAAGCGTCCCGGCAGCGTGACATTGGCCAACCCTAGCCGGATGGCTTGCGCCGGCATCGGCAAGCGCTCGCGCAACGCTTCCAAGGCGGCCAGCGCGGCCGACGCGTTCAGCAACTGGTTGGCACCCCGCAACGCCGGATACGCCAGCGCCGGCCGTGAACTGTCGCGGCCACGGAAACGCCACTGCTGGCGTTCGTTGCCGGCCTGCGTTTCATAGCCGAAGTCGCGACCGATCAGGCGCAAATCCGCGCCGATCTGCTCGGCGTAGTCGATCAGCGACGCCGGCGGCACCGGGTCGGCGCAAATCGCCGGACGCCCGGCGCGGAAGATACCGGCCTTCTCGAAACCGATCGCCTCGCGCGTGTTGCCCAGGTAATGGGCATGATCGATATCGATGCTGGTCACCACCGCGCAGTCCGCATCGATGATGTTGACCGCATCCAGACGACCGCCCAGGCCCACTTCGAGGATCACCACATCGAGCGCGGCAGACGCAAATAAATGCATGATCGCCAGCGTGGTGAATTCGAAGTACGTCAGCGAGATGGACGTAACCCCGGCCGTATCCCCAACCGTACCGGATGCAGCGCCGCCGCCCTCACCGTCGGCCGCACGCTGGACCTCACCAGCGGCCTCAGTGTCGACGCCTGCGGCGCTGCAACGCGCACGCTCCACCGCCTCGAAATGCTCGAGCAGCCGCGCTTCGTCCACCGGTTTGCCATCGATGCGCGCGCGTTCGTTGAACGACAGCAGATGCGGCGAGGTGTGACAGCCCACCCGATAACCGGCCGCACCGAGCATGGCCTCCAGCAACGCGCAGGTCGAGCCCTTGCCGTTGGTGCCGGCCACGGTAATCACCGGGCAGGCGAACTCCAGGCCCAGCGTGCGCCGCACTCGGCCGATGCGCGCGAGCCCCATGTCGATACCGACCGGATGCGCGGTTTCGAGATGCGCGAGCCAATCGTCGAGTTTGGCAAACGTTTGCATCGCCGCGGTGCTCAAGCGATTGCGTCGATCGATTGCCGCGTCAGCAGCGCCAGCAGATGGGCGATCTCGTCGCGCATCTTGCGCCGATCGATAATCATGTCGATGGCGCCCTGTTTCAACTGGAATTCGGCACGTTGGAAACCTTCCGGCAATTTCTCGCGCACCGTCTGCTCGATCACGCGCGGGCCTGCGAAGCCGATCAGCGCCTTGGGCTCGGCGATGACGACGTCGCCCAGGAAAGCGAAGCTGGCCGACACGCCACCCATGGTCGGGTCGGTCAGCACAGAGATGAATGGCAGGCCGGCTTCCGACAAGCGCGTGAGCATCGCCGTGGTCTTGGCCATCTGCAGCAGCGACAGCAAGCTTTCCTGCATGCGCGCGCCCCCGGACGCGGTAAAGCAGATGAATGGCACTTTCTGCTCCAGCGCCGCCTGGGCGCCGCGCGTGAAGCGTTCGCCCACCACGGAGCCCATCGAGCCCCCCATGAAGGCGAACTCGAAGCAGGCCACGACCACCGGCAAGGTATGGATGGCACCGCCCATCACCACCAGCGCATCGGTTTCGCCGGTCTGTTCCATCGCCTCTTTAATGCGTTCCGGGTACTTGCGGCTGTCCTTGAACTTCAGCGCATCGACCGGCACGATTTCCTGGCCCAGTTCGTAGCGGCCTTCGGCATCGAGCAGGCCGTCGAGGCGCGCCCGCGCGGTAATGCGCATATGGTGGCTGCATTTCGGGCACACCAGCAAATTCGCCTGCACATCGTTGCGATACAGCACCGATTCGCAGGCCGGGCACTTGATCCACAGCCCTTCGGGAATGCCTTTTTTGCGATTCGCCGGATCGGTTTGTTTGATCTTCGGCGGCAGCAGTTTATCCAGCCAGCTCATCTGCATTCCTTGTTTTCAACATGTTCTCAGGCAGGCGCCACGATACCGTCGAGCGCCTGCCGAATGCCGGCGACGAAAGCGCTCAGCTCGGCGGCGGCCTGCGCCGGATCGGCTTGTTCGAGCAATTGCACGAGCCGCGTGCCGATGACCACCGCATCGGCCACTTCAGCCACGGCGCGCGCACTGGCGGCATCCCGGATACCAAAACCGACGCCTACCGGCAACGGCACACCAGCGCGGATCGCCGGGATTTTACTCGCGATCGACGCCACATCGATATTCGCCGCCCCCGTCACGCCTTTTAGCGATACGTAATAGACATAGCCGCTGGCGATACGCCCTACCGCTTCGATGCGTGCGGCGCTGGAGGTCGGCGCGATCAGGAAGATCGGATCGATGCCGTGCGTGCGCAGTGTGGCGGCGAATTCGGCCGACTCTTCGGGTGGGAAATCGACCACCAACACGCCGTCGACGCCGACTTCGGCGGCGGCCTGGGCAAAGCGTTCGACGCCAAAGCGTTCGATCGGATTGCCATAGCCCATCAGCACCACCGGCGTAGCCTTGTCGCTCTGGCGAAAAGTGCGTACGTCGTCCAGCACGCGCCGCAGCGTCACGCCATGTGCGAGCGCGCGTTCCGAAGCGCGTTGAATCACCGGACCATCGGCCATCGGGTCGGAAAACGGCACCCCCAGTTCAATGATGTCGGCGCCGCCTTGCACCAACGCATGCATGAACTCCACGGTGCGCGCGGGGTCCGGGTCACCGGCCGTCAGGAATGGAATCAGGCCCTTGCGGGATTGTTGGCGAAGAGCCGCGAACGTTGCATCAATACGTGACATGTGAAGTCTCGAAGAAAGTGTCGATGCGGCGCTGAGCCACCGCGCAATAATCGGCGTTGATTTCATAGCCGATAAAGCGGCGCGCGTGTCGCGCACAAGCCAGTGCGGTGGTGCCGCTGCCCATGAACGGGTCGAGTACCAGCCCATCCGGCGGACAACTGGCCAGCACCATGCGCTCGATGATGGCGAGCGGCTTTTGCGTGGGATGATCGACCCGCTCGGCATGCTGACGGTGCAGTCGCGACACCGACCAGACGTCTTTGGGGTTGTAGCCCACTTCCAGCCATTTGCTGCCTTCGAAGAGCTTGCGTGAGCGCGCCTTCTTGGTGACCGCATCGTAAGGAATGCGTACCGCATCAAGATCGAAGTAATAGTCTTTCGACAGCGTGAACAAACCGATGTTGTCGTGTACCGACGTGTAGCGCCGCGTGGTGCCGCCCATGCTGGGCACGCGCCGATCCCAGACGATTTCGTTGACCATGGTCATGCGCGTCTTCAAGAACGAAAAGATCTCGGGCGCGTGCTGCCAGGTGCAGAAGATGTACATCGAACCGCTGGGCTTGAGCGCCGGAATCAGCGCCTCCAGCCAAGCGCGCGTCCACTCGAGATGCGCGGCGCCAGCCCGCTTGTCGGAGTCGTTGCCGTAGTCTTTGCCCAGTCCATAGGGCGGATCGGCGACGATCAGATCGAAGCTGGCTGGTGCGAGCGTGCGCGCCTCGGCGCAAAAATCGCGATTGAGCAGGCGAATCTCGGCCGCACCGGCAGCCTTGGCCGCGGCAGGCACGAGGGTCGCGTCGGTTTGCACCTCGGCATCCACCGGCGGCAACATCGAATCGCTCATCGGCGTCAGAAGGTGATGCCGCCGCGCTCGGCGACCGTATGAATGTCTTTATCACCGCGACCGGACAGGTTCACTAGCAGAATCTGATCGGGCCGCATGCTCGGCGCCAGCTTCATCGCATAGGCCAGCGCGTGACTCGACTCCAGCGCCGGGATAATGCCCTCGATCAGACACAGATCGTGAAAGGCTTTCAGCGCTTCTTCATCGGTGATCGACACGTATTCGGCGCGTTTGCAGTCGGCCAGCCACGCGTGTTCGGGGCCCACGCCAGGATAGTCCAGACCGGCCGAAACCGAATGCGTCTCGATGATCTGGCCATCGTCGTCCTGCAGCAAATAGGTGCGATTGCCGTGCAAGACACCCACCGATCCGCCGGTGATCGACGCCGCGTGACGGCCGGTTTCAAGGCCGTCGCCGGCCGCTTCAACGCCGATCAGCCGCACCGCGGCTGCGTCGATATAGGGATAGAAAATACCCATGGCGTTGGAGCCGCCGCCCACGCAGGCGATGATGGCGTCAGGCTGCCGACCGACCAGTTCGGGCATCTGCACCAGGCATTCGTCGCCAATCACGCGCTGGAAATCCCGCACCATCATTGGATACGGGTGCGGGCCCGCCACTGTGCCGATGATGTAGAAGGTGTTCTCGACGTTGGTCACCCAGTCGCGCATGGCTTCGTTCAACGCGTCTTTCAGCGTGCGCGAGCCCGATTCGACCGGCACCACAGTGGCGCCCAGCAGCTTCATCCGATAGACGTTGGCGGCCTGGCGGCGCACGTCCTCGCTGCCCATGTAGACCACGCATTCCATGCCGAAACGCGCCGCGATGGTGGCGGTGGCGACGCCATGCTGGCCGGCGCCGGTTTCGGCAATCACGCGTGGCTTGCCCATGCGGCGCGCCAGCAGTGCCTGGCCGATAACGTTGTTGATTTTGTGCGCACCCGTATGGTTCAGGTCTTCGCGCTTCAGATAGATGGCCGCGCCACCGAGCATTTGGCTCAGGCGCCGCGCCGGATAGATGGGCGAGGGACGGCCGACGAAGTGCTTGAGTTCGAATTCGTACTCTGCCACGAATTCGGGGTCGACCCGATATCGGGCGTAGGCCTGTTGCAGCTCGTCAAGTGCGTGAAACAGCGTTTCGGAAACGAAAACGCCGCCATACGGCCCGAAATGGCCGCGTGAGTCGGGAAGATCGTACATGGTTCAGGCTCCGCATCCGGCATCGCCGGTGGAATCGATTCAGTCCGCGTTGGCGCCGCGTACTGCGCGCACAAACGCGATCATGCGTGCCGCGTCTTTGACGCCGCGCGCGCCGGGCACCTCGATACCGCTCGATACGTCCACTGCATACGGACGCACCGTGCGGATCGCCTCAGCGACGTTTTGCGCGTTCAAGCCACCACTCAAAACGGCCCGACGCCCGAGCTTTTCTGGAATAAGCGACCAATCGAATACCTTCCCCCCGCCTCCGTAGCCGTCGACTATCGCATCGAGAATGATGCCGTTGCCGTCAGCGTAGGCGAGTGCCGATTCTAGCAAATCCGCGGACGTGGTAGTGGCGCCCACGCGTAGCGCGCGCATCCAGGGCAAGCGCACCGCGCTGGCCAGTTCGCGGCAGCGTTCGGGCGTTTCGTCGCCATGGAACTGCAGCATCGACAGCGGCACGGTGCTGGCGGCACGCCGCACTGTGTCGATGTCGGCGTTCACGAACAAACCCACCAGCGCCATGTACGGCGAGACGGCGCGCGCCAGTTCCGCGGCCTCGGCAGGTTTCACCGAGCGCGCGCTCTTTTCCCAAAACACCAAGCCGACTGCGTCGACGCCCAGCTCGGCCGCGAGACGCACGTCGGCGGCACGCGACAGGCCGCACATCTTGATACGGGTACGGGGCGCTGGGGCAGCGGCAGTTTGCGACACGCTCGCGTCGGCGGCAGCGCTGGCTGCGGCCACGGTTGAATCCATATGTCCTCTTCGAAGCTAAATTGTCGGCCGCGCCGCACCCGCTCTTGGCGAATGCTTGCGCGGCATCTCAGTGATTCTCGGCGAACGGCCAGGGGCCGGGGGTCGGCTCGGGAATTGCGAATTCTGCTGGGTAAACCACCCGCGACAGATACAGGCCGTCGGGCATGAATGTGGGCGCCGCCAAGCGCCGGTCACGGCTGGCCAACACCTCTGCCAGCCATGCGGGCGTCTGGCGGCCGCGCCCGACCATGATCAGGCAGCCCATGATATTACGCACCATGTGATGCAGGAAGGCGTTGGCACGGAACTCGAAAACGAAGAAGCGGCCGCTGCTCACCAGGTCGAGCCCGTACATCACCTTGATTGGCGAACGCGCCTGGCACTCCGACGAGCGAAATGCCGAAAAGTCATGTTTGCCGACCAGTAGCGCGGCGGCGCTTTGCATGGCCGCGACATTGAGGGGCGCATAGATCCATCCGGCACGTCCCACCAGCAAGGGCTGGCGCACGGGATGCGAGCACAGCGCGTAATGATAAACGCGCTCGAACGCGCCAAAGCGCGCGTGAAAGGTCTCGGGCACGGGGCGCGCCCACTGCACCGCGACGCTGGCCGGCAGAAAGGCATTGACGCCGCGTACCCAGGAAAAGTCTTCGCGCGACAACGGTGTATCGAAATGCGCGACTTGTCCGAGTGCATGCACGCCGGCATCGGTGCGGCCCGCGACGGTCACCGACACCGGCGTGCGCGTGAAGCGGCTTAGCGCATGCTCGAGCACGTCTTGCACGGTGTTGCCGTGCGGCTGCGACTGCCAGCCTGAAAATGCCGCGCCGTCGTACTGCAGACCCAAAGCGATGCGCATGCGTGTATAGGAGTGGAAAAAGGCCTGCGACAGGCGTTAGCCGCGGCGCGGCGGTGGCGGCGAGGCGTCGGCGCCGCTACCGGCCGCTGCGTCGCCTGCATCGAGATCGAGGTCGACGTCGAGGAACGACGAGCGCTTCGGCGTGGGCGTAGGCGTCGCCGGTGCGGAAGCGGTATCCGGCATGCCCGGCGCCTGCGTCAGACTCGGCGAAGCACGCGGCGGCCGTGGCGGCAACGGTGCCGCGGTCGAAGGCGCCGGTGATGGATCTGCTTCCAGCGGATGCGAGGCGGGCGCGGTACCGTCATCGCCGTCGGCCGCCGCCGGCACCGGAATCACCGTGGTGCTGTCGTCATCCGGCGACGCCAGTTCCAGGTCGATATCCGGCATCGCCCGCAACCAGGTACCGCTCGGCGCCACGCTTGCACGCTGCTTGAGCGCCGCGTAAGCATCGTCTCCGTACAAAGGATCGTCCGGATCGAGCACGCGGCCCAGACGTGCCGCTTCCTGCCAGAGCTCGCCTTCGCCGTCGGTACGATCCCACAACACGTGCGCCAGGTTGCCATAGATGGCCACCTCGCCGCGGCCGGCGAAGCGCTGCATGCGCCGGAATAATTCATTGGGATCTTCGATGGCGCCGCCCTGCACCGCAGCCACGATCGTGCGGCCCGACAAGCGGCGCGCGCGGCGCGCGACACCGATTACCGCGACCACCGCCAGCATCAGAATGGCGACCGCCAGCGCGGCGGCCGCCTGGACCGCATGCGGCTCGGTGGCGCGCACGCCGCCGGTGACCGCGGCGGTCGGTCCGACTACCGTCGGCACATCGGGAAACAGGGCGTCGTCCATCGAGGCGTCGCTATCGCTGGCATCGCTGGCATCGCTCGAAGCGCTGGCCGCGGCCACGGCGGTCGCGCTTGCCTGGCGCCCCGTGCTCGCACTGGCCGCGGCGGCCGTCGCCGCGGACGCGCCGCGCGCACGCCAGGCCGCGGCCGCGCCGCCCGCATGCGCGTAAGCACGCCCTTCACGCCGTTCGGCGGCGTTCAGCGCACCGGGCACCGTCAGCACCGCGCCGCGGCGCAAAGCATTCGGATTGCCATTGATAAACGCACCGGGATTGCGCCGCACCAGCGCCGCCGCCATCTCCTCGTCGCTGACATCGTCACGTGCTTGCGCAAGACTGCTGGCGATATCGGTCAACGATTGGCCGGGCTGCACCGTATAGTGTTGCGGTTGCGGAGCTTCCTGCGCGATGACGACGCTGGTGGCGGTGGTGGCGGCGGCCAGCATGGCGCCGACGAATAGGCATCGCCAAGGCAATGCCCGTAGCAGCGCAGGCAGCCGGGCGGCGCGGGCAGCCGGTACGACAGGCATCGCCTTGCTCTGCAGCGCGACCGCGCACCCCTGCGCCACCCGGTTCATGCCCCCAGCAGGATGCGCAGCATGCGCCGCAGCGGTTCCGCCGCGCCCCACAGCAACTGGTCGCCGACCGTAAATGCGCCTAGATAAGTCGGGCCCATTTCGAGTTTGCGCAGCCGCCCGATCGGTACCTCGAGCTTGCCCGAGACCGCGGTCGGCGTGAGGTCGCGAATCGACACTTCGCGCTGATTCGGCACCACCCGCACCCAATCGTTGGCGGTGCCGATGATTTGTTCGATTTCCGCCAACGGCACATCACGCCGCAGCTTCACGGTGAGCGCCTGCGAATGGCAGCGCATCGCCCCGATCCGCACACAAATGCCGTCGATCGGAATCCGCGTTTGCGCGGTGCGGCCCAGAATCTTGTTGGTTTCGGCGCCGCCCTTCCATTCCTCGCGCGACTGACCGTTGCCCATCTCCTTGTCGATCCAAGGAATCAAGGAGCCGGCCAACGGCACGCCGAAATGCTCGGTCGGCAAGCCGCCTTCGCGCATCGCCGCGGTCACTTGCCGGTCGATATCGAGAATCGCCGAGGCCGGATTTGCCAATGCCGCGCCGGCGGCCTGATGCAAGGCGCCCATCTGCGCCAGCAACTCGCGCATATTCTGCGCGCCGGCACCCGACGCGGCCTGGTAAGTCATGGCCGACATCCATTCGATCAAATCGGCCTGAAACAAGCCGCTCAGCGCCATCATCATCAGGCTGACCGTACAGTTGCCGCCAATGAAGTTCTTGATGCCGGCATCGAGCGCGCGCTCGATCACGTCGGCATTCACCGGATCGAGCACGATGACGGCGTCGTCTTGCATGCGCAGCGACGAGGCCGCGTCGATCCAATAGCCCTGCCAGCCACGGCCGCGCAGCTTGTCGAAGACTTCGCCGGTGTAGTCGCCGCCCTGGCAGGTAATCACGATTTCGCAAGCGGCGAGCGCGTCGAGGTCGTAGGCGTCTTGCAGTTGTTTTTCGCCGCGCGCGTACGCCGGCGCCGCGCCTTGCGCGTTGCTGGTGCTGAAGAATACCGGTTCGATTTGAGCGAAATCGCCCTCTTCCTGCATGCGTTGCATCAGGACCGACCCGACCATGCCGCGCCACCCTACCAAGCCCACCCTCTTCATTTTTCCGCTCTCTGTATTCGTTTGTTCCGCTTAGCGTCGCTGTTCCCGCTGGTTGCTACTTGTTGCTACTCGTTGCTGCCAATGCCTCCTGCTTATACCTGAAACCGCGCGCCCGCTAGCGAGCGCCTGCGCCCAGCGCCGCCACCACCGCATCGCCCATTTGCGCGGTGCCGACGCGCTGCGTGCCCGGCTCGAAAATGTCGCCAGTTCGCAAACCCTGCGCCAACACCCGGCCCACCGCCGCTTCGATCAACTCGGCTTGCGCCGGGCGGTTCAGGGAATAACGGCACATCATTGCCGCCGAGAGAATCGTCGCCAGTGGATTCGCAACGCCTTTGCCGGCAATATCCGGCGCCGAACCGTGCGAAGGCTCGTACAGTCCCTGGCCGCTTTCATTCAGCGATGCCGACGGCAACATGCCGATCGAGCCGGTCAACATCGCCGCCTCGTCGGACAAGATGTCGCCGAACATATTGCCGGTAACGATCACGTCGAAGGCTTTCGGCGCGCGTACCAGTTGCATCGCGGCATTGTCGATATACATATGCGACAGCTCGACGTCGGGATACTGCTTAGCCACTTCGGTGACGGTGTCGCGCCAGAACTGCGAGGTTTCCAGCACGTTCGACTTGTCGACGCTGCACAACTTGCGGCTACGTTTGCGCGCTGCCTCGAACGCGACGTGCGCGATGCGCTGCACTTCCGGCTCACTGTAGCGCATGGTATCGAAGCCCTCGGGCGCGCCGGCGAATTTGCCGTCGGGCGCGGCACGGCGCCCGCGCGGGGTGCCGAAATAGATGTCGCCATTCAATTCGCGCAGAATCAGAATGTCAAGGCCAGCCACGATTTCAGGCTTGAGCGAAGACGCGCCCGCCAAGGCTTCATACAACAGTACCGGACGCAGGTTCGCGAACAGACCGAGCTCGCGGCGCAGGCCGAGAATCGCCTGTTCGGGCCGCAATGCACGTTCGAGCGTGTCGTATTTGAAATCGCCCACCGCGCCAAACAGAATCGCGTCGGCGCGCTTGGCGAGCGCCAGCGTGCCGGCCGGCAGCGGATGACCGTGCGCTTCGTAGCCCGCGCCACCCACCGGCGCCTCTTCCAATTCGAATTCGAAGCCCGGGCGCCGCAGCGCCTCCATCACTTTCACCGCTTCGGCGATGATTTCGGGGCCGATCCCGTCACCCGGCAGTACCGCGATTTTCATCTACTCATCCTGTGCTGAAGGTGTTGCGAAAATGCCGCAACGAATAAGGCAACAACGGCCCGCACGGAGTATCCGCACGAGCCGATGCGCGCGCCGTGGCCTGCGCGCTACTTGCCCAATCTGCCACGCGGTTCGAATCTAGCCTCGAACGGGGCGCCCAGTCTAAACCCTTAAAGCGTCGGCCGATTGCGCAGCCACGGCTGCGCAGCCAGACGCTGCTTCTCGAACTGGCGAATTTCGTCGGCATGTTCGAGCGTGAGGCCGATCTCGTCATAGCCATTGACCAGGCAATACTTGCGAAATGACGTGATATCGAATGAGAAACTGCTGCCGTCGTCGAGCCGCACCTGCTGTGCCGGCAGATCGATCGTCAACTGATAGCCGGGTGTCGCGTCGACCTTCCTGAACAACTGATCGACTTGCTCTTCGGTCAGCACGATCGGCAGCAAGCCGTTCTTATAGCAGTTGTTGAAGAAGATATCGGCGAAGCTGGGCGCGATCAATGCGCGGAAACCATCCTGCTGCAAGGCCCACGGCGCATGCTCGCGCGAGCTGCCGCAGCCGAAGTTCTTGCGTGCCAGCAAAATCGACGCGCCGCGATAACGCGGCTGGTTCAGCACGAAATCCGGATTCAACGGCCGCGCCGAATTGTCCACGCCAGGTTGTCCTTCATCCAGATAACGCCAGGCATCGAACAGGTTCGGCCCGAAGCCGCTGCGCTTGATCGACTTCAGGAACTGCTTCGGAATGATCGCGTCGGTATCGACGTTGGCGCGATCCAGCGGCAGCACCAGCCCACTATGAACGGTAAATTTATCCATCTTTATCTGACTCCCCGTAGGCCTCAGGCCGCGTTGCCAACGCTGCTGACGTCAACGAAATGACCGTTGATCGCGGCGGCAGCGGCCATCGCCGGGCTGACCAGGTGCGTACGGCCGCCGGCACCCTGGCGACCCTCGAAATTGCGGTTCGACGTCGAGGCGCAGCGCTCGCCCGGCTCGAGCCGATCGGCGTTCATCGCCAGACACATCGAACAGCCAGGCTCGCGCCACTCAAAGCCCGCGTCGATAAAAATCTTGTCGAGTCCCTCGCGCTCGGCCTGGCTTTTGACCAGACCGGAACCGGGCACCACCAGCGCCAGCCGCACGCTCGCGGCGACGCGTTTGCCGAGTTTCTGCACCACCGCTGCCGCATCGCGCAAATCTTCGATGCGCGAGTTGGTGCAGGAGCCAATGAAAATCTTGTCGGGGCGGATGTCCTCGATCGGCGTATCGGGCGTCAACGCCATGTACTTCAGCGCGCGCTCAATCGCCTCGCGCTTTACCGGGTCGGCTTCGCGCGCCGGATCGGGTACGCGGCCATGGATACTCAACACCATCTCGGGCGACGTGCCCCAGGTGACTTGCGGCTCGATCTCCGCCGCGTCGAGTTCGACCACGCGATCGAAGTGCGCGCCGTCGTCGGAATGCAGCGTGCGCCAGTACGACACCGCCGCCTGCCAGTCGTCGCCGGCCGGCGCGTAGGGCAAGCCCTTCAAATAATCGATGGTGGTATCGTCGACGGCCACCATGCCCGCGCGCGCGCCCGCCTCGATCGCCATATTGCAAAGCGTCATGCGGCCTTCCATCGACAGCGCACGCACCGCTGCGCCCGCGAATTCGATTGCCTGCCCGGTGCCGCCCGCGGTGCCGATCTTGCCGATCACCGCCAGCACGATATCTTTGGCGGTGCAGCCGGGTCGCAGCTTGCCGTCGACCTTCACCAGCATATTGCCGCTCTTCTTTTGCGCCAGCGACTGCGTGGCCAGCACGTGCTCGACTTCGGAGGTGCCGATGCCGAACGACAGCGCGCCAAAGGCGCCGTGCGTGGACGTATGCGAATCGCCGCAAACGATGGTCATGCCCGGCAGCGTGGCGCCTTGTTCGGGCCCGATCACGTGCACGATGCCTTGCCGCAAATCGTTCATCTTGAATTGCGTAATGCCGAGTTCGTCGCAATTGGCGTCGAGCGTATCGACTTGCAGCCGCGAGATCGGATCGGCAATGCCGGCGCTGCGGTCGGTGGTCGGCACGTTGTGATCGGACACCGCCAGATTCGCGGTAATGCGCCAAACCGGCCGCGCCGCGAGCTTCAGCCCTTCAAAGGCTTGCGGGCTCGTCACTTCATGCAGCAAATGACGATCGATATAAAGCAGCGACGTGCCGTCTTCGTCGGTACGAATGACGTGCGCGTCCCAAAGCTTGTCGTAAAGGGTCTGGGCCATCTCGAAATAATCAGTGGGGGGTTGACGGCGGAATAATGTCGGAATTATGCCACACCGACCGCTGCCGATCGCGTTCGAGATGCGCCTTTAGCGGCTCGGCGTGGCGTGTTACCGACGCGCTGGAATACCCTAGGTAGCGGCCTTTTCGAGGCGCTGGAATGCCGCCAGATGCTGCGAGTAGCGCGCCAATTCCTGCTGGCTCTGATTGGATAGCGCATAGACCAGGTACTGATCGGTTACTTCCGTCAGCAAGTGGAAAATCTGCTGGCGCCGCGGCTCGCTGCCTGCGTCGTAACGCTGTTTCAGCACTTCGATCACCGATTTCGCCTGATAGCCGCCGCTGCAGCATGGCGGGCAATTCGCCAGGAAACTCAAGTCGTCCAGGAAATCGCTGCCCGGCACGGCCTGCGCCGCGCCACATAAATCAACATAGCGATCGCGGATTCCCAGCGCCGCGCTGCGGTGCGGCAACCAGCGGCCGTGCGGCGGCGGCCAATCGGGCCAGCGCCACTGCATTTGCGGTGTCAGCAGGCGTCGCGCCAGTAGCTTGCCCACGCCATCGGCAATCTGGTCGCTGCCGGCAATGTATCGCCCCCCGTGCAGGTCGCCGTGCAGTAGATTGACCAAGGTATCGAAGGCATCGGCGTCGGCATCGGCGTCCGCCACGCACGGCGCCGGATAGCGGCCCGCCGTGGCCAGCGCCTGCAGCGCGCGCAGCAGATCGAGCCGCGCCGGCATGCCATTATTGAAGTGTCCGCTCGACCATTCCTTGATCTGCCGTTTGAGCTTGGCCAGCTTTTCTTGCGCCAATCCGACGCTGGCCAAGGTTGCCACGCTATGGAAGCCGATCGCGAAGCGGTAACTGCCGCGATCGAACCAGTGCATTCGTTCGAAGGTTTTGGCCCGATATTGCTTCGCCAACGTGCGCTTCGATGCGGCTTGTTGCAGGCGTTGCTCGATATCGGCTGCGCTAGCCAGTGCGCTGACAGGACGCGACGCCGATCCCGTGTGGCAAGCGCGTCGCGCCCCGTCCAACTCCCGCTCGATCTGCTTGGCGAGCGACTCCGGCAAACCCGGGCTGAACGCCTTGCCATATAAAGGGCCGTTGTAGACGAACGCCCCGACGATGCCGATACCCAGCGCCAGCGCGCCAGCAATTGCCAGCACTTGCTGCGTGAGCACCGCAACGCCCGCAATAGCGAGCGCCGAGAATGTACCCAGTGCGATCGCACCTCCCGTGAACAGGATCCAACTCGCAAGGCTTTTTCGCAGCAGCGCCAACTCTTTGCGCAGATGTTCGCGTTGCGCCGCCGCGGCTGGGCTCGTCACCCGAATCGCCCGTAATTGCGCGCGTGTCTTGCCCATCCTCCGCGCAGCATCGCCGATGTGGGCGGCGCCGTTCACCGCCGTCAGGTACAGCCCCGCGGGAGACAGTTTCGACAGGAACTGGCCAATCACGATCAAACTGGAACTCACGGCCGACGAGCGTCCCGGAATCCACTTCATGAAGCGCACGGTGCGCAGTTCCTGCTGGACGTAGTAACGCAGCGCTTCGACTTCGTCGCTGCGGCCACGCAAGGTCGACAACTGGTCGAGCTCGGCCAGCGCCTGTTGCAGACGCTTTTCCTGCAGTCGATTCGACCGCGCGACCTTGCTCGCCGACAGCGCCGCGGCGCCGGCCACGTAGCCGGTGAGCGCCGTCGCGGCAATCTGGCCACCGGTGTCGGGCAGCGACAGCAGGTGATCGTGCATGGCCATCGACTTGCCGACCATGGCGGTACTCGTCACGTCAGCGGTGCCGCCCACCGCTTCGAAAGCCATCGGCACGCAACAGGTGGCGGCAACACTGCCCACCTGGCCGAGCGGCGCGCTTGCGCGAGACGGCGCAATGGCGACTCCGGTGTGCGTCGTGGTGTCCAAAGGCCCGGCGACATGCGGTACGTCAGTGCCGCAATGCGAGTCGAAAGGCTTGGGAATAGAAAAAGCGGTGAGGATAGGCGGAAGCGCAGTTCTGAACACAATGAATACCGGACGATGGTGAATTGTGTAGTGCGCGCAAGGCTCGCCGCGTTCTGCCAGGAAAGGCAGGCGGCCCAAAAAAAACAGCCGGCGCGAACCGGCTGCTTTTGCTGCTTCATCAGATCTTCAAATACCCGAGGTACCGGACGCGCCAAACAGCGCAGCCAGACACCACGTCCGCTTAACGACTGGACAAGGGCTTCGCGTCACGTTGCGTCGGTCCCACATACAACTGACGCGGACGACCGATCTTTTGTTCTGGATCGGCAATCATTTCGTTCCACTGGGCGATCCAGCCGACGGTACGCGCCATCGCGAAGATGCAGGTGAACATTTCGGTCGGAATGCCGAGTGCGCGTTGCACGATACCCGAATAGAAATCGACGTTCGGATACAGCTTGCGCGACACGAAGTATTCGTCTTCGAGGGCGATTTTTTCCAGTTCCATCGCGAGCTTGAACAAGGGGTCGTCGTGCAGGCCCAGTTCGTTCAACACTTCGTGACAGGTTTCACGCATCAGCTTGGCGCGCGGATCGTAGTTCTTATAAACCCGATGACCGAAGCCCATCAGCTTGACGCCCGAATTCTTGTCTTTTACGCGCTTGACGAAATCGGGAATCTTGTCTGGCGAACCGATCTGCTCGAGCATCGTCAGCGCGGCTTCGTTCGCACCACCGTGTGCGGGGCCCCACAGACAAGCGATACCCGCGGCGATACAGGCAAACGGATTGGCACCCGACGAGCCAGCCAGGCGCACCGTCGAGGTCGAAGCATTCTGCTCGTGATCGGCGTGCAGAATCAGGATGCGATCGAGGGCGCGCACCAGCACGTCGTTGATCTTGTATTCCTCGCACGGATTCGAAAACATCATTTGCATGAAGTTCGCCGAATACGACAACTCATTGCGCGGATACACGAACGGCATGCCGATGTTGTACTTGTATGCCATCGCCACCAGCGTCGGCAGCTTGGCGATCATGCGAATCGCCGATACTTCACGGTGATGCGGATCGTTGATGTCGAGCGAGTCGTGATAGAACGCCGACAACGCGCCCACGCAACCCGTCAGCACCGCCATCGGATGCGAATCGCGACGGAAGCCGCGGAAGAAAAACTGCATCTGGTCGTGCACCATCGTGTGATGCGTGACGGTGGTAACGAACTCCTGTTTTTCCTGGCTGTTGGGCAACTCACCCTTCAGCAGCAGATAGCAGGTTTCCAGGAAATCGGCGTTCTCGGCCAGCTGTTCGATCGGGTAGCCACGGTACAGCAGTTCGCCCTTGTCGCCGTCGATATAGGTGATCGCCGAATCGCAGGCGGCCGTCGACATGAAACCCGGGTCATAGGTGAACTTGCCCGTCTGACCATAAAGCTTACGAATATCGATGACATCCGGCCCTACCGTTCCCTGGTAGATCGGCATCTCGACGCTGGGGGAATTGTCGCTGAACGACAGTGTGGCTTTAACATCGGACGGAGTCATAAGCTTCCTCTAGACAAGATGGAAAACGTCAAACGGAGCGCAGCCGCACCAGCAGCTGCTTGATCTCGGGGGTATCGAGATCGTTTTCCGGTTCGGAGCGGGCGAGCAGCAGATCCATCAGATCGTTATCGGACAGGTCGAGCAGTTCGGTCAGCGCTGCAACTTCACTGTCGGTCAACTCGCTTTCGTAACGGTCGAAGAAACGTTCGAAAATCAGATCGTTTTCCAGCAGGCCGCGGCGCGCGCGCCATTTCAAACGCGAGCGCCGCACCGGATCGGCCTGATGAGACTGTGCATCGGTGTTCATCAGACGGCCCGGCGAACCATCAACTCTTTGATCTTGCCAATCGCCTTGGTCGGGTTCAGTCCTTTCGGGCAAACGTCGACGCAATTCATGATGGTGTGGCAGCGGAACAAGCGGTACGGATCCTCAAGGTTATCGAGACGCTGTCCGGTGGCCTTGTCGCGACTGTCGGCAATGAAGCGATACGCCTGCAGCAGCCCCGCGGGACCGACGAATTTGTCAGGATTCCACCAAAAGCTCGGGCATGCCGTCGAGCAGCTCGCGCACAGGATACATTCGTACAGCCCATCGAGTTCGTCGCGCTCCTGCGGCGTTTGCAAGCGCTCCTTCTCGGGCGGCGGCTCGTGGTTGATCAGGTAGGGCTGGATCGAATGATACTGGTTAAAAAATTGCGTGAAATCGCAAATCAGGTCGCGCACCACCGGCAAGCCCGGCAGCGGGCGCAGCACGATGCGCTCCGGCAATTCGTTCAGATTGGTCAGGCAGGCCAAGCCGTTCTTGCCATTGATGTTCATCGCGTCCGAACCGCACACGCCTTCGCGGCAGGAACGGCGGAATGCGATGGTTTCATCCATGGCTTTGAGCGTGATCAGCGCGTCGAGCAGCATGCGGTCGTGCGGATTCATCTCCAGCTCGTAGGTCTGCATGCGCGGCGCCGCGTCCTTGTCCGGATCGTAGCGATAGACTTCAAAGATTCTCTTGCTCATTACAATTCCTTGACGGTGGCGCGGCGTTAGAACGTACGCGCTTTCGGCGGCACGGATTCGACGGTCAGCGGCTGCAGGTGCACCGCCTTGTAATCGAGGCGATCGCCTGCGCTGTACCACAACGTATGACGCAACCATTTCTCGTCGTCACGCGCTTCGTAGTCGCGATGCGCATGCGCGCCGCGGCTTTCGTTGCGCGCTTCGGCCGATACCATCGTGGCACGGGCCACTTCGATCAGGTTGGCTACTTCCAGCGCCTCGACACGCGCCGTGTTAAACACTTGCGATTTGTCTTTCAAATGGATGTCGGCGGCGCGCGCGGCGATTTCCTGGATCTTGTCGACGCCCTCTTTCATTAGCTCGGAGGTGCGGAACACGCCGGCATGCAACTGCATGGTCTTGCGGATGTCGTTGGCGACGCTTTGCGCGTACTCGCCCGAACTACTGCTGTTCAGGCGGGCCAGCCGCGACAACGTGAGGTCGGTCGCATCGGCCGGCAGCGGCTTGTGCGACTTCATATTGCGCACCGCTTCGACGATATGGTTGCCGGCTGCACGGCCGAACACCACCAGGTCGAGCAGCGAATTGGTGCCGAGGCGATTCGCGCCATGCACCGAGACGCACGAGCATTCGCCGACCGCGTAGAAGCCATTGACCGGCGTTTCCGGTTCGCCGTTGCGACCCACCACCTGGCCATGGATATTGGTCGGAATGCCGCCCATCTGATAGTGGATGGTCGGCACCACCGGAATCGGTTCCTTGATGCAGTCGACGTTGGCGAATTTCAATGCGATTTCGCGAATCGACGGCAAGCGCTTCAGAATCGTTTCGGCGCCGATATGCGAAAGATCCAGCAGCACGTAGTCGCTATTCGGGCCGCAGCCGCGGCCTTCCTTGATTTCCTGATCCATCGAGCGCGAAACGAAATCGCGCGGTGCCAGATCTTTCAGCGTGGGCGCATAGCGCTCCATGAAGCGTTCGCCGTTGGCGTTGCGCAGAATGCCGCCTTCGCCGCGCACACCTTCGGTAATCAGCACGCCCGCGCCGGCCACGCCAGTCGGATGGAATTGCCAGAATTCCATGTCTTGCAGCGGCACGCCAGCGCGCGCCGCCATGCCCAGGCCGTCACCGGTGTTGATGAAGGCATTGGTCGATGCGGCGTAGATGCGTCCGGCACCGCCGGTGGCGAACAGCGTGCACTTGGCTTCGATCACGTAGATCTCGCCGGTTTCCATTTCCAGTGCGGTCACGCCCACCACGTCGCCTTCGGCATCGCGAATCAGGTCGAGCGCCATCCATTCAACCAGGAAGCGCGTGCGGGCCTCGACGTTCTGCTGATACAGCGTGTGCAGCAGCGCATGACCGGTACGGTCAGCCGCCGCGCAGGCACGTTGCACCGGCTTTTCACCGTAGTTGGCCGTATGGCCGCCGAACGGACGTTGATAGATGGTGCCATCGGCGTTGCGGTCGAACGGCATGCCCATATGTTCGAGTTCGTACACGGCATTCGGCGCTTCGCGACACATGTATTCGATGGCGTCCTGATCGCCCAGCCAATCGGAACCCTTGATGGTGTCGTAGAAATGGTAGTGCCAGTTGTCTTCGCTCATATTGCCGAGCGAGGCACCGATGCCGCCTTGCGCGGCCACCGTATGGGAACGGGTGGGAAACACCTTGGACAGCACGCCTACCGACAAACCAGCGCGCGCGAGCTGCAGCGATGCACGCATGCCGGAACCACCGGCTCCGACGATCACCACGTCGAATTTCAGACGCGGAAGCGAATTCTTGACTGCCATGCTCATACTCTCCAGAGGATCTGCGCGGCGAAGCCGGCGCAACCTACCAGCCACAGGATGGCCAGCACTTCCAAGAACAGCCGCAAGCCAGCGGGCTTCGCATAGTCCATCAGAATGTCGCGGATGCCGACCCAGGCGTGATAGAACAACGACAAGAGTGCGACGAAAGTTGCCATCTTCATCCACTGCAGCGCGAAGATCGACGCCCAGCCTACATACGAAAAGTCTTGTGCCAGGAAAAACCACACCAGCAGGATGACCGTATAGATCGCCAGCACCAGCGCCGTGATGCGCTGCGCCAACCAGTCGCGCAGACCATAGTGCGCGCCGACTACCAGGCGCTTCGCGCCGATGTTATTGCGTGCCATCTCAGAAAGCCCCGAAAAGTTTGAGCGCGATGGCGATCGTGACCAGCGCCGCCAACACGAACACCACCAGCGAACTGTTGCGTCCCCCCGACTTGGTGACGGCGCGATGTGTGTCGAGCAGCAGGAAGCGCAGGCCGGCGAAGAAGTGGAAAGCGTAGGCGGCGGAGAGAATCAGAACGATGACTTTGATGACGGGATAGGCAACGAATCCCTTGAATACGTCGAAGCTGAGCTCGGAGGTGAGACTTTGTTCAAGCAGGTAAAGCAGGAAGGGAAGACTGATAAAGAGAAGCAAACCGCTGGCACGGTGCAGAATGGAGAGCTTTCCTGCCAGAGGTAGTCGATATTTTATTATTTGCGCAACACCGATATTCCGGAATTCCGGTCGCGGCTTTTTTACGGCTTCCGCCATGCTAGACCCCATGGTTGTAACGTGTAATTTGCGATTTTAGCGCGTTTTCATGGCGCGCTGCAGCGAAAACATGACTTGTCCCGTGCGCACGCGCCGCCCCCGATGCCGCCGGCTTGGCCGCCGTCAGCTTTCAGACTCAACTTAAATCGTTCTGGTAATGAAAATCGGTGGTGACATACCAGCCGCGTCGCACTTCGACCGGGCGGTCGCCATAGGTATAGGCAATGCGCTCGACGCTCAGCAGCGGAAAGCCGCTGGCAACGCCGAGCAATTCGGCGACCGCAGGCTCCGCCGCCACCGCACGGATTTTCTCACTGGCGCGAATCATCCGTGTATTGAATTCGCTTTCGAACATTACATAAAGCGGTCCGGCGAAAGCGTTCAGCCGCTCCAGCGTGAGGCCGCGGAACACCGCGCCGGGCAACCAGATATCGTCGAGCACTTGCGGACGGTCGCCGAACTCCAGCAGCCGTCGAATGAACACTACCGGATCGGCTGCCCGCATATCGAGTTGCCGCGCGATTTCGGCCGGCGCGCGCAGGCGTCGACATTCCAACAGGCGGCTTACATGGGGCTGCGGCATCGGCTCGTCGGGCAGCAGTCGCAGAAAACGGAACTGCAGCCGGTCTTCGCTATGCGTGGCCACGAAGGTGCCCTTGCCTTGGCGCCGCACCAGCAGGTTCTCGGCCGACAATTCATCGATGGCCTTGCGCACCGTGCCCTGGCTCACGCGATAGCGCGCCGCCAGCTCGACTTCGCTGGGGATGGCTTCGCCAGGTTTCCACTCGCCGCCGTCGAGCGCCTGCGTGATGAGTGCTTTGATCTGCTGGTATAACGGGCTGAAGGTCGGTGAGCCGAACGATGGAGGGCTGGCCAATGACGATGCAGCCGATGCCACCGAGGCCGCCGACGTGGCCGACACCGGCGCGGCACCCGCGGCCGCCGGCGCCGCGCTACTGGCGCCCGGCAGTGCGGGCGCATCGTCGCGCTCGTGCGCCGACGATGTGCCGGTGGTGCCCGTCGCGCTGGATGCGCCCGTGGCGCCGGGTGGGATAGCCTGAGGCGAATTCATGCGGGCATTTCATCACAAAGGCTCGCCGCGCGTCCATGTATTTCGGCCCTTTTTGTCGCCGCCGCAAGATAACTGACGTCTTATATAAGACATAAGAGTATTTGACAATCGACGCCGCCGCTCCTAAACTTCCGCCGTTCGAAAAAAAGCCGGCTTACTTTGCTGGCGACGCTTGCCGGCAAGCGTAGAATATCGGTCCTATCAGGATTTCTCATCCGTTGCGGCCTTATAGACTGCAGCGCCGCGTCTTCGATTCTCCCTGGAGATCTTTCATGCCTAAAGCCGCCAAGCGCGTAACCGTCACCGGCGCCGCCGGTCAAATCGGTTATTCCCTGCTGTTCCGCATCGCCAGTGGCGACATGCTCGGACGTGACCAGCCCGTCATTTTGCAGTTGCTCGATCTCCCGCAAGCCCAGGCCGCCGTCAAGGGCGTCGTCATGGAGCTCGAAGATTGCGCGTTCCCGCTGCTGCAAGGCGTGGTAGTGACCGACGACCCGAAGGTCGCCTTCAAAGACACCGACGTGGCGTTGCTGGTTGGCGCACGGCCGCGCAGCAAGGGCATGGAACGCAAAGACCTGCTCGAAGCCAACGCGCAGATCTTTACCGTGCAAGGTAAGGCGCTCAATGAAGTGGCCAGCCGCGACGTGAAAGTGCTGGTGGTGGGCAATCCCGCCAATACCAACGCCTATATCGCGATGAAGTCGGCACCCGATCTGCCGAAGAAGAACTTCACCGCGATGCTGCGTCTCGATCACAACCGCGCGTTGTCGCAGCTGTCGGCAAAATCCGGCAAGCCGGTCGCGGGCATCGAAAAGCTGGTGGTGTGGGGCAATCACTCGCCCACCATGTACCCGGATTTCCGCGTCGCCACGGCTGATGGTCAAGACCTGACCAAGCTCATCAACGACGACGTCTGGAATCGCGAGACCTTCATCCCCACCGTTGGCAAACGCGGCGGCGCCATCATCGAAGCGCGCGGTCTGTCGTCGGCAGCGTCGGCGGCGAATGCGGCGATCGACCACGTGCGCGACTGGGTGCTGGGCAGCCAGGGCAAATGGGTCACGATGGGCGTGCCGTCGACGGGTGCCTACGGTATTCCCGAAGACATCATCTACGGCGTGCCGGTGACCACCGAGAACGGCGAATACAAGCTGGTGGAAGGACTACAGATCGACGCGTTCTCGCGCGAGAAGATGGACGCCACGCTCAAGGAACTGCTCGAGGAACGTGACGGCGTCAAGCATCTGCTGGTCTAAGGCGCTGACAACGCACCGATATGTCGGTGGTAGGGCCAGGGCCTGCATGCCCTGGCCTTGCAGCGCCAATCACAGCGCTACTTCCAGTCATGCATGATTCAGGTCTAATGCGCATGCTGCAACCCGCACAGATTCTTTTCGACGGCATCGCCGCGCCCGCGCCGCTGCCGGTCTGCGACCACTATGCGGGCAGCGAAAAACTGATGCGCAAATCGCTGGCGCTGCAGCACCAGCTAGGACCGGTATTCGATCTGACGCTCGATTGCGAAGACGGCGCAGCCGTGGGTCGGGAAGCCGAGCACGCGGCGCTGGTCGCCGGCCTGCTGTCCAGCGAAGACAATCGTTACGGTCGTGTCGGTGTACGCATCCACGACTTCTCGCATCCGGCATGGCGCGACGATCTGCGCATCATCCTGGGTCAAGGCAATCGCGCCCCCGCCTACATCACGCTTCCCAAAATCAACCACGTCGATGAAGTACGGCAAATTGCCGAAGTCGTCGACGCCAGCCAGCGCGCCACCGGTCGCAGCGGCGATATTCCCCTGCACGTGCTGGTTGAAACCCACGACGCATTGCGCCATGTGTTCGCGCTGGCGGCATTGCCGCGCGTCGAGTCCATCAGCTTCGGCTTGATGGACTTCGTGTCCGCGCACGGCGGTGCCATCCCCGACGCGGCAATGCGCTCGCCTGGCCAGTTCGAGCATCCGCTGGTACGCCGCGCCAAGCTGGAAATCGCCGCCGCCTGTCATGCGTTCGGCAAGGTGCCGGCGCACAACGTCAGCACCGATATCCGCGATATGTCAGCGGTGGCCAACGATGCGCAGCGCGCCCGCGACGAGTTCGGCTATCTGCGCATGTGGAGTATTCATCCCGACCAGATCGAGCCGATCGTGCGCACTTTCGCGCCAGACGCCGCGAGTCTGCAAACCGCTACGGCAATCCTGTTGGCCGCGCAAGCCGCCGATTGGGGTCCGATCCGCTTCGAGGGACGTTTGCACGATCGGGCCAGCTATCGCTATTACTGGTCGCTTTTGCAGCGCGGCCGGCTGCTTGCCGATAAGCTCGGCGCGATCATGCCGGCCGAGTCCGCAGGTTTTTTTGCAACAGACACAAAGTAGTGAGCAGCAAGCGGGCAGCAAGCAGACGGCGGCCACGCCGCAGCCCGTCGCAACCCAGGGTGTTCGATCAGCGCGAATGCGATGCTTGGCGCACCCACGCAGTGCCCATTCGAGCCCGCGCAACACAGTCGGGTATTTTCGAGACAGAGAACTGAAAGGTAGTCCGTAAATGAAGAAAGTGTTGATCGCTAGTCTCGCCGCAGCCTTGCTGTCCAGCGGCTTCGCCATTGCTCCCGCCGTTGCGGCCAATGCAAGCACCACCACCAGCACCGCCAAGAAAGCGCCGGCGCGCAAGAGAATCTTGCGCCGTAAGGCCAGCCGCAAAAGCGCGGCAGTTGCCGCGCCGCTTGCCGAAGCAGCGCCTCCAGGTGCCGAACGTTGGAGCTGCGAAGAGGCTGCCTCGTTTTACGTCGGCGGCGACATGAAGCGCGACCAGATTCTCACGGTGACCTGGAAGAGCCGCAATTATCATCTGCCGCGCGTGACCACCACCACCGGTGCGGACCGTTTCTACGACCCGGCCTCGGGTATCGATCTGGTGGTGATTCCGACCAAGGCGATGCTGTTCGACGACAATGGCGAGCGCACCCGCCTGGCCGACGAATGCAAGACGCAGCAAATGGTGCAGAACGCGAGCCCGGCACCAACGCAGTCCGTCGAATTGAACAAAAAGCTTAACTGAGCGGGCGTCAATCAGCCGCCGCACCGCGCTCATTCCAAGACAACAGGCGCTTAACAAGGAGTCTCCATGGCCCACACTCTCCACAATACATTGCAGGAATTCGACAGCGGTGCCGGCAAGGGCAAGTTCTATTCGCTGCCGCAACTCGGCAAATCGCTCGGCGTCGATGTCAATCGATTGCCGGTATCGATTCGCATCGTGCTGGAATCGGTGCTGCGTAATTTCGACGGCAAGAAAGTCGCCGAAGAACACATCACGCAATTGCTGAACTGGAAGCCGAACGCGGCGCGCACCGACGAAATTCCTTTCGTGGTCGCACGCGTGGTGCTGCAGGATTTCACCGGCGTGCCGCTGTTGGCCGATATCGCCGCGATGCGCGGCATCGCCAAACGCATGGGTCGCGATCCGAAGTCGATCGAGCCGCTGGTGCCGGTCGATCTGGTGGTCGATCACTCAGTGCAGATCGATTATTTCGGCGAGAAGGATGCCGTCGATCTCAATATGAAACTGGAATTCCAGCGCAATCGTGAGCGCTACCAGTTCATGAAGTGGGGCATGCAAGCCTTCGATACCTTTGGCGTGGTGCCTCCGGGCATCGGCATCGTGCACCAGGTGAATCTGGAATATCTGGCGCGCGGCGTGCATAAGCGCAGCATCGATGGCGAAACCATCTATTACCCGGATACCTTGGTCGGTACCGACAGCCATACCACCATGATCAACGGCATCGGCGTGGTCGGCTGGGGCGTGGGCGGTATCGAAGCCGAAGCCGGCATGCTCGGCCAGCCGGTTTATTTCCTTACACCCGATGTGGTGGGCGTGGAACTGAAAGGCCGCTTGCGCGAAGGTGTGACCGCCACCGATCTGGTGCTGACCATTACCGAGATGCTGCGTAAAGAGAAAGTCGTCGGCAAGTTCGTCGAGTTCTTCGGCGAAGGCACCGCCTCGCTGACGCTGCCGGATCGCGCCACCATCGGCAATATGGCGCCCGAGTACGGCGCGACGATGGGCTTCTTCCCGGTCGACGAACGCACGCTCGATTACTTCGAAGGCACTGGCCGCACGCGCGAAGAAATCGACGCGTTCGCCAATTACTTCAAAGCGCAAAACCTGTTCGGCATTCCGAGCGCCGGCCAGATCGACTACACCAAGGTGGTGTCGCTCGACCTGTCGACCGTGGCACCGTCGCTGGCTGGCCCGAAGCGCCCGCAAGACCGTATCGAAATCGGTCATGTCAAGGACACCTTCAAGTCGCTGTTCTCGACACCCATCGCCGACAACGGTTTTGCCAAGGCTGCCGGACAGCTCGATGAGGTCTACCCGGTCAGTAAAGACGTGACGCTGAAGAATGGCGACATCTTGATCGCCGCCATCACCTCGTGCACCAACACCTCGAATCCGAGCGTGCTGCTGGCCGCTGGCCTGCTGGCCAAGAAAGCGGTCGAGGCGGGCTTGACCGTCGCGCCGCATATCAAGACTTCGCTGGCCCCTGGCTCGCGCGTGGTGACCGAGTATCTGCAAGCCGCCGGCCTGCTGCCCTACCTCGAAAAACTCGGCTTCGCGGTGGCGGCCTACGGTTGCACCACCTGTATCGGCAATGCCGGCGACCTGACGCCGGAATTGAACGAAGCGATCATCAAGAACGACGTGGTCGCAGCGGCTGTGTTGTCGGGCAACCGCAACTTCGAAGCGCGTATCCACCCGAACCTGCGCGCCAACTTCCTGGCGTCGCCGCCGCTGGTGGTGGCCTATGCCATCGCCGGCAACATCACGCGCGACTTGATGACCGAGCCGGTTGGTCAGGGCACCAATGGCCGTGATATCTACCTGGGCGACATCTGGCCGACCAGCGAAGAGATCCAGGGCCTGCTCAAATATGCGCTCGATTCGGAAGTGTTCCGCAAGAACTACTCGCAACTCACCAAGAGCGGCGACCTGTGGAGCAAGATCGAAGGCGCCGAAGGCCAGGTCTACGATTGGCCCAAGTCGACCTACATCGCCGAACCGCCATTCTTCGACGCGTTCGACATGCAGCCGGCGGACTCGATTCCCGCGATCAGCGGCGCACGCGCGCTGGGCATCTTCGGCGACTCGGTCACCACCGACCACATCAGCCCGGCCGGTTCGATCAAGGAGAGCTCGCCCGCGGGTGTCTGGTTGAAGGCCAATGGCGTGCAGAAAGCCGACTTCAACAGCTACGGCTCGCGGCGCGGCAACCATGAAGTGATGATGCGCGGCACCTTCGCCAACGTGCGCATCAAGAATTTGATGATTCCCGCGCAGCCTGACGGTGCGCGCTTCGAAGGCGGCGAAACGGTATTCCAGCCGAGCGGCGAACGCCTGTCGATCTATGACGCGGCCATGCGTTATATCGACGAGCAAGTGCCAACGGTGGTGTTCGGCGGCGAAGAATACGGCACCGGCAGCTCGCGCGACTGGGCCGCCAAGGGCACGCAACTATTGGGCGTGAAGGCCGTGATCGCGCGCAGCTTCGAGCGTATCCATCGCTCGAACCTGGTCGGCATGGGCGTGTTGCCGCTGCAATTCAAGGAAGGCGACAGCGTGACCTCGCTCGGCATCAAGGGCGATGAAACCTTCGATATCGAAGGCCTGGGCGACAACTTTAAGCCGCAACAGGAAGTGACGCTGGTGATCCATCCGGCAAGTGGCGAAACGCGTCGCGTCGGTGTGCTGCTGCGCATCGATACGCCGATCGAAGTCGACTACTACAAGCACGGCGGCATTCTGCCGTTCGTGTTGCGCTCGTTGTTGGCGGCGTAACCCCCTGAGCACGGCAATTCAGGCGTGCACAACGCGGTGACCGGAAGTTCGGTCGCCGCGTTTTTTTTGCGGCGCCTGAAATCGACGCCCGCGCGATCGTGGCATGCGGATGTCGTGCCGGCGGCCAAAGCGATTAAAATAACCGGTTGATTATCCGGAGTAGCCGAATACATGCGTGCGCGCACCACTAAACGCCTTCCCCCCGACGCCGAGAAGCTCGTCGGGTTTTCGCTCGCCCTGTACGCCTCGGGCAGCCGCATCGAAGACCGTTTCTGGGAACTGAAAATCGACGAACTGATCGTCAAACTGCTGCGCAACGGTAGCCAGCCAACGCTCGACGCGGCGCTCGACCAATTGCAACTGGAACATCCGGATGCCTATGGCGCGCTGGCCGACCTGATCGAGACCCGCAGCGAATCGGCCACCCTCGACTACGCGGGCGCGCAGTGGGACACCCTGCTGATCGCAGCGCCAGTACTGGCCTGGACCCGCTACTCGATTTCCTCGGGCCTGCTCAAGAGCGCGGTCGTCGATGCGCTGGCCGCGCATATGTCGACGCAGTTGCTGGGCCGGCAGGCACGCATCGCGGTGGCGCCCTATCTGTACAGCATCGACCAACTGCCGCGCCACCACGTCGACACCTGGCGGCTGAACACGCAACTGGCACAGGCCGCGCTCAGCGGCCAGCCGCCGCGTTTGCCGGGCGGCGACCTGCCCGAGGCGGCGCCGATCCTGGCCGACCCGCGCTTTCTGCTCGCGGCCATCGCCGCGCCGACCGGCGCAGCACTGTTTCACTGGCAAGAAGAGGAAAACGGCGCGCGCATCGAGCGCCAACAATGCCTCGAACAGTGGCGCGTACAGGTTCGTGGCGATCTAGCCGCGATCTTGCCGGGCTGCGAAATCGACTGTCTGCTGCCCGACGCCTATCACGCCGCCTGCCGCGATGCCGACGAAGCCATCCGCCCGCACATGCTGCGCACGGCCGTCAGCCATCTGACCGACACGCTGGATATCGCGGCCGGTGACCTGCGCGCGGTAATCGGCGGTTTCGGCGAACGACGCATCGAGGAATATCGGATCGGTTTCACACGACGCGCCAGCAATGACGTGATCTACGGCGTGGTGTGGCCCTTGTATGGCCGTGAAATCGGCGAAGGCAGTGCGCATGAAGATTTCAGCGTCGATGCCCCGCCCGAAACGCCGCTGGAGACCGTCATCAATCTGCTGAAGGAAACCGGCGTCAGCGATTTCCGTCAGCATCCGGGGCTGCACGAGCCCGAGCATTGTGACGATTGCGGCACGCCGCTGTATCTCGACCCGATGGGAGACGTCGTGCATGCCGAGATGCCGGACGACGCGGAACCGACGCGGCCACATTTCCATTGATCGCGTAGCCGGCCGGGGGCGCGCGCGAAGTCGGGCGCCCCTGTGCCGTACTGCCCTGCCCTACTGCCGCTGCCTTCCCGCTTCTCTCTTTCTCCTTCAGCCTGCCTCAGCCTGCACGCACTCGACTTGCGTTGCCACGGCGCGATTCTCGGACCGCGACCACGCCGGGCGCAGCGGTCTCTTATTCCCTTCGGACAGGGCGCGCCGACTGCCCGTCTTTGACATGATGGAGCCTAGACATACCCCAAGCGGCGCAACGCAGAATGCCGTAGCAGGGGTGCGTCAATGACGCACGCTACCGGGGAAAGAGGTGAGATTTTTTGTCGTCAATGAAGTGTCCGAGCGACGCGAGGGCCTGAAAACGCTGCTCAGACAGATCGATCGTCAGGCAACCTTCGCCGAAGCGCGCAGCCTGCGGCAGATCGAACTGGCGCTCGCGCGCGCCGAGCCCGATCTTTTATTGTTCGACTGCGCCGGCACCGATGCCGCTGCCGAGTTGTCGCACTTCGTGAAGCGCCGGCCGCCGCTGGCGATTGCCGCGCTCACCGCCGATGCGCCGGCCGCGGTCGTCATCGACTTGTTGCGCGCCGGCGTGCTGGGCGTGATTCCACGCGACCTGGAGCCGGCACTTATTCTCAGAGCGCTCGAACTGGTAGTGCTGGGCGGCTATTACGTGCCCGCGCTGGCGCTCGACCTGCCGCCCTCGCCGCTGGGCCCCGCGCGGGCACGCCATACACCGCGACCGGAGGAAGGCTATCGGCGCCGCCGCGGCCGTCCGAGCGCGATGCTGCTGTCGCCGCGTCAGCGGCAAATACTCGACATGGTGCATATGGGCAGCACAAACAAGGTGATTGCGCGGGCGCTGGGCATCAGCGAAGGCACCGTCAAGATCCACTTGGCCAGCGCGTTCAAGCTGCTTGGCGCGACCAATCGTGCGGGCGCGGTGGCGATTTACAACGGCTGGCAATACGCGCAACAGCCGCGCTTTCTGGAAGCGGCCGAGGCGCTGCCGACCGCGGGCATGCGCGGGCCGATCGCGCTCAGGCGGGCGATATCGGGCGAATGGCCATTGCCGTGGACGGGCCCCTGGTGTGCGGCCATCCCCGACGTTTTCGATCCCCACCGCATCGGACCGCCGGGCGCCATGTATCTGCGGCCGATCGGCAGCCGCAGTGAACGTGAGACAGTGTTGCCGGACACGACTGATGAAGCCAGTGAGACCAGCGCGGTGATCGAGCTCGGCGACGCAGCGCAGTCTCCCGGCTCCAGTCGGAGCAAGGTGCGCAAAAAACCGCGTGATCCGAAAGCCAGCTGAT
>JBPBQZ010000016.1:0-42614 GCA_050955105.1 Janthinobacterium lividum
GAAGCGCATGGCGTTGGAATACGTCGACTTGTACACGCAGATGATCCGCGCGCGCCGCAGGGCGAAGCTGAAGGTGATCGATGCCCAGAGTATGAGCAGGCCGTAACGGCGGAAGATTAGTAAACAAACCGCCGCGGGCTCGTATTATCGGAGGCCCGCAGCGCTACACGCGACCCGCCTGACGACAGGCTCGCGGCATTCAAACGTTTTACAGGCTGTTCAGGCGCGTGACCTTGGTGCCTTCCAGCGACAGATTGGCCATCAGGCCAGCGTTGGTGAGCACGAATGCTTCGACCGGCGCCTTGATGCTGGTGGTGTCGACGTTACCGTTCGCGCCGATGTCCAGGACGGCCACCGAAGCATCGGCACCGACCGCCCAACCTTGGCTGTTACGGAATTTGTCGAGCGCGTCTTGCGTCAAGAACAGGAAGATAAGCGACTTCGACTGTGCGCCGATCTGCAGGCCAAACGACGCGGTAGCCGTGCTGTAGTAACCGACCGATTGGCCGCCCACGCGCAGCGCGCCTTCGCCGTATTGGCCGCCCACGACGAAGCCCGCCGCGATCACGGACGGGAACACCAGGATGCCGCGCGCCTTGTTGACCAACTCGCGCGAACCGGGCGCCGCGACATAGAGTTTGCCCAAGGTCGCATCGATACCTGAGTTGATGGTCCGGCGCTTGCCGCCATTGTCCGACTGCGAGGCGTTGGTATCGGTCAATGTGCAACCGCTCAGCGCCAAACCTGCTGAAGCGATGGCTGCGCCAGCCGTGAACATGAAATTCCGTCTTTGCATTATTTCCTCCGTCTTGACTGTTGCGTAACGTGGTGGGCCAGGCCCTCACGCTTTTATAACACACTGTCCGGTAAAAACCGGGTTGCGCTCGCGCAACAGTGGGCCAGCTTTTTGATGCTTTCGCCCCAGCGGCGCAACCTTCAGTCGGCCATCAGGTGAGCGCTTTCTTCGGCGGTCGGCTTGTGATGGCCCGGCCGCAAGAAGAACATGAAAGGAATCGTCAGCAGCGTCATGAGGAACATGAAACGGAAATCGTCGACATAGGCGATCATCAAGGCCTGCGCGTCGACCGCGCGGCCAAGCAGCGCGAGCCCGGTCGGGCTGTGGATATCGAAGCCTGACAGATTCGCGGCGTTCAGCAGCGGATTATAGGCATTGATGTGCGTGGTGAGATTGGCGGTAGAAAGCTGGCTGTTCCGATAGAGCAGTGTCTGCAATACCGAGATGCCGATGCTGCCGCCGATATTGCGCGATAAGGCGTAAATCGAGGTGCCGTCCGCGCGCATCGTCGGTGACAGCGTGGAAAAAGTCATGGTCGACATCGGCACGAATACCAGCCCCAGCCCCATGCCCTGGATGAAGCCGGGAATGATCACGTCCCACTCCGAAATGACAAGCGTGTACTGGCACATCTGCCACAGCGAAAACGCCGTGAGGATCATCCCGGAAAACAACAGCACGCGCGCGCCCACCAGATGCACCAGTCGTCCGATCAGCAGCATCGCCAGCATCGTGCCGATGCCGCTAGGAGCGGTTGCAAAGCCGGTGACAACCGCCGGATAGCCCATCAGGGTTTGCAGCATCGGTGGAATCAGTGCGCGACTCGCGTACAGCACGATGCCGAGGATAAAACCGAAGATGATGCCGGCGACGAAGTTCTGGTCTTTGAGCAGGGCGGCATTGAAGAATGAGAAGGTGCCGGCGGTCACGGTATGCGCGACAAAGTAGGCAAAGCTGATCAGGAACACCAGGGCTTCGATCCAGATCTCCAGCGAGCTGAACCAGTCGAGCTGCTGACCGCGATCGACCAGCAACTGCAGCGAGCCAATGGCGATGCTCAAGGTCGCGAAGCCGAATACGTCGAAGCGTGGCCGCAGCCGCGAAGCGTGATCGCGGAACGCGGTCATGATGCCGAAAAAAGCGATCGCGCCCAGCGGCACGTTGATGAAGAAGACCCAGCGCCAGTTGTAGGCATCGGTCAGCCAGCCGCCGATGGTGGGGCCGAGAATCGGCCCGGCGGTTACGCCCATGCCCCATAGGGCGATCGCCTGCGTATGCTTTTCGCGGGGATTGATGTCCAGCAATACTGCTTGAGACAAGGGCACGAGCGCCGCGCCGAACATGCCCTGTAATAGTCGCGCGGCCACTATCTGTACTAGCGATTCAGAGATACCGCACAAGGCTGAGGCCACCGTGAAGCCCGCCACCGATACCAGGAACACCTGCTTGCGGCCGAAGCGTGCGGCGAGCCAACCCGTCATCGGTGTACCGATGGCTGCGGCGACGATGTAGGAGGTCAGTACCCAGGTGATCTGGTCTTGCGAGGCGGACAAGGCGCCTTGCATATGTGGCAGCGCGACGTTGGCGATCGTGCTGTCCAGCGTCTGCATGATCGTCGCCAACATGATCGAGATCGAGATCAGCCGACGGTTTGGCACGTCGAGCGAGGCGCCTGATGCGGAGATGGGTTGTGCCATGAGCTAAACAGAAGGACGACTAAGACGGCGCGAACCACGGTTGGGTACGAGCGCCGCGACCGGCAGCGTTGAAGCGCGGCGTCGCGACAGTAGAAATCCGTCCCAATGCTTATAGTGAGCACGATTATATTATTACTGCTCACGGTTGCGGCGTAATTTCGCCGACTCCCGACATTTTCGCGACAGATCGCCGGCTGCGCCGCCCGGCGATGGATAGCTACATAAGAAAACGGCGCCCATGGGGCGCCGTTCGGCTGGCAAAACAGGCTGACGATGATCAGTGGTGACGCAACACCGACGCGGCGGACACACGGCCAGTGCTGATGGATCGGCCGCGCGTCGCAGCAGGGCGCGCCGTGCTGGCAGGCCGCCGCAGCGTCAGCCGCACGCCTGCCACGATCACGCCGGCCAGCAGCACCAGCAGCGAGGGTACGATCCAATAGCCGAAAACGGCCTGCGCCAGATAGGTGACCAGCAAGGTCTTGCGTGCCGAAAACTGCTCCCGCGCCTGGTTGTCGCCTTGCATCTTCAACGCCAGTGCTGGCGCCGGGCAGCCGGCAGCGCGTGCCGCGGCAAGGTCGCCGGAACAGGCATTGGCCAGATTCGCGGGGATACCCGCCGCAGGGGCAGGCCAACTATTCAAGGAGCGATCGAGGTCTTCGTGGCTATATTGCAGGTTGACGCGCCATTCGTGCACGGCGACAACCCAGATCGGCAAGGCCCACACTGCGCTGATGATGAGCCAGGTGCGCAGCCATTTGTTTTGTCTCATTGCCATCGTCTCCTCCGCATAAGCGACCGACGGGAACTGCATCGGAGCGCACCGGTGAAACTGTTTTGATTAAATTGGTGTGCGCTCTTCAATGCATAGTAGTCGCTAAGATCCCGTTCTGCTACTAAGAGTAAGTACTGATATTTGAACGCTATGTCTGCTGCACCGCATCAATTCGAAGTCCTTGGAAAACTATTTTGCTGGCTGCCGTGCCAAGGGCAAATCTCAAACGTTCGGCATCCAAACTAGCGCTGTGTTGCCGCGCCGGTCGCGGTGAGGCGGTTTTGCATCGCATTTAATTGACGTGTCGCTGGGCTGATGAATCACGTCAACCGAGCCATGGGCGCGTTTTCTGCGCCGCTAGTGCCACGTTGCTACTTGGCCGCTAAGCCAGCAAATACGGCGTCGGCATCCACGTAGTCTTGCTCGGGCAAGCCACCGAGAAAGGTCAAGGCGTCGTTGCTGGCGTTGGCCTCGCGTGCCGCCGCGACGAGCTGCGCTTTGTCGGCGGGAAACGCGACGCTGAGCAGCGTACGCCGCAAATCCGCGGATATGGAGTCGGGAGCGCCTTGCCAATCGCCTCGGTCGGCGTCTCGCGCGTTCCGCTGAGTGTCGTCAGTGTTGCCTGGCATGCGGATAGGTCCTTGATGGGCTGCGAGAAGCGGGTGCTCGTCTGGAAATCAGGTCTGGATGTCTTCGGCGACCCGGGTCAAAGCGTCGAGACTTCGCGGCTGCGGCAAATCGATGTGCATCCAACGCTGCGCTGCAACGGCGCCGCTATCGCCGTCATGGCCGCGGTTGCCACTGCTTTCCTCGGCACCATCCGGGAGTCCGGGTACTACGGGGGCCACCGATCGAACCGCGGCGGGGCTTGCCATTAACTCACGCGACGCTACGGTCGGGAGCACGTTCAGCGCCTGTACTGGTCCGCGTGCGTGGAAATGAGAGGTGGAGCCGGCGTCGGCGTGCGCCTGGGACATCATCGACGCAGTGAAACTGGCGGGCGCCAAGGATGCCACCGATGCCAGCACCGCCACTATCGGTACGATCTTTTTCATCTCCGACTCCTCTTTGACGCAATACATCGCTTAGGAGGCGATGCGCTAGCCTGCGGATAAGCAATGGCCGTGCCATTCGTTTTCTGACGGTCTGTGGCTTGCTCGTTTTAGGCGCTGCGTCGAGCGTTTTTGGCCGAGACCGTGAGCGCCCGTCAATCTCCGCTGGCGCTGTTTGAACCACTAGGACGGAATGGGAGTACTACCCAGACTGGCCTGCGCCCGTCGCACTCGGAAATTTCGGCAAGTTTTCCGATAGGCTTGAAAAAACGGGAGCCCCAACCGGTCGAGTTGGCCCGCTTTGAAACTCGAGAGCGCCGAAATGCCGCCGCGCTGGGCCGTTTTTGTCGCGGAAAAAGCTACCGGCCTGTAATTTGCTTCCTCCGCGCCGTTCGGTGAGTGTCTTGATCCCCAGCGCTATTACTTGCCAAATCGCTCTCGGCCGTCGATGGACGCCGATGAATAACTTGTGCCGTCGCGAACGCCAGCGATGGTGAAATACCGCTTCGCGCGCCACGGCGTGCTGGAAGCTAAAGGAATCGCCTAGATGGTAGATCGCCGTCCTGCCGACCAAGACGACCCAACGGGGTCATCGGCCCCCACACAGCCATCGGCGAGTACGCCGGCCCTGGAAAATCGGCCCTGGCCCCATGCACCCGATCCCACGCCCGTGCACCGGCCGCCGTCGGTCGGCGACAGCGAAGTGGGCGGGCTACCGCGCGGTGGCACGCACGCACCCGACGCCGCGACGCTCCGCGACGACGAACTCGGTACGAAGCGCGGCACCAGCGATCGTTTGCAGCCTGACGAAGAGCGCAAAGTGGCTACGAGAACGGACGACGAGCGGGACGAGAGCCGCGATCAGGGCAAGCGCGAAGACCGTAACGGCGATCGCGAGAAAGGACAGGACGATCGCGAGAGCGGCAGTAAAGACGATAAGCACGAAGCCGACGACAAAGACGATAGCGAGGATAAGGACAACGATAAGGATAAGGACGGCAGCAAGGACAAGGACAAAAACAAAGAAGGCAAGGACGGCAAGGATAAAGACGGCGACGACAAAGACGGCAAGGACAAAGATGGCAAGGGCGGCAATCGCAAGCCTGGCAAGCTGCCGCTGATCATCCTGGGCGTGGTGGTCATCCTGTTGATCATCGGCGCGCTGATCTGGTGGTTATTGACGCGTAATCAGGTCAGCACCGACGACGCCTATACCGATGGCAATGCGGTCACGATCGCGGCCAAGGTCTCCGGTTATGTGACAGCGCTGCGTGTCGACGACAATCGCCACGTGCATCGCGGCGACGTGCTGCTGCTGATCGACCAGCGTGACTATATCGCCGCGCGCGACCAAGCCGCGGCGCAGCTCGGCCTGGCGCAAGCCCAACTCGATAGCGCCCGCGTCAATCTCGAAATTGCCCGTGTACAGTTTCCGGCGCAACGAGCGCAGGCGCAGGCACAGCGCGAATCGGCCGAAGCGAACCGCGTACAGGCCCAGCAAGCCTTCGAGCGCCAGCACAGTGTCGACGCGCGCGCGACCACGCAACAGAACATCGACACGTCGAACGCCCAGTTGCGCACCGCGCAAGCCAATGTACGCAGTGCGCAGGCGCAATTGGCGGTGGCCGACCTGGTGCCGCAAAATGTCAAGCAGGCCGAGGCCGCGGTCAAGGAGCGCGAGCAGCAGGTACGCCAGGCGCTGGCGCAACTCGAGCAGGCGGAACTGAATTTGTCTTATACCGCGGTGACCGCGCCCTCGGACGGTTGGGTCACGCGTCGCAACGTGCAACAAGGCATGCTGGTGCAAACCGGTCAGAGCTTACTGTCGTTGGTGATGCCCGGCATCTGGGTAACCGCCAACTTCAAGGAGAATCAACTCGAACGGATGCGCGTTGGCGACGCCGTTGACATCACGGTGGACGCCTACCCCGCGCTCGATTTGCATGGCCACGTGGATAGTGTTCAGCTGGGCAGCGGCTCGCATTTCTCGGCATTCCCGGCAGAAAACGCCACCGGCAATTTCGTCAAGATCGTGCAGCGCGTGCCCGTCAAGATCGTCATCGATCGCGGCCTTGACGCTTCCCAGACCTTGCCGCTCGGCCTCTCGGTGAACCCAACGGTGGCGCTCAAATGAGCAGCGCGGAGCAAGACGGCGACAGTCACGGCAAGGGCGCTGGCGACTCGAGCGACGCGCCGGCCAGCGGCAAGCCGGAAGGCCCAAGTGAGGCCGAGCGCGCCAGCTGGAAGCCCAGTTCCAATCCCTGGCTGATTGCGCTGGTGGTGACGCTGGCGGCGTTCATGGAAGTGCTGGACACGACCATCGTCAACGTGGCGCTGCCGCACATCGCCGGCACAATGTCGGCCAGTTACGACGAAGCCACCTGGGTGCTCACCTCGTATCTGGTAGCCAACGGCATTGTCTTGCCGATCTCGGCTTTTCTCGGACGCATCTTTGGCCGAAAGCGCTACTTCCTGATCTGCATCGCCGCGTTCACACTGTGCTCACTGATGTGCGGTTTGTCGACGCAGCTTTGGCAATTGATCTTGTTCCGCATTCTGCAAGGATTCTTCGGCGGCGGCCTGCAGCCGAATCAGCAATCGATCATTCTCGATTCCTTCGAGCCCTCGCAGCGCGGCCGCGCGTTCTCCATTTCGGCGGTGGCGATCGTGGTCGCGCCGGTACTGGGCCCCACCGTGGGCGGCTGGCTGACCGATAGCTACTCGTGGCGTTGGGTGTTCCTCATCAACGTGCCGATCGGCGTCATGACGGTGTTCGCGGTCTGGCAATTCCTCGAAGACCCACCCTGGGAACGCAAGGCGCCGAAGGGCACTTTGTCGATCGACTACATCGGCATAGGCCTGATCGCCTTGGGCCTCGGCTGTCTGCAGGTGATGCTCGATCGCGGCGAAGATGCGGATTGGTTCTCGTCGAATTTCATCCGAACTTTTGCGGTGCTGGCGATGGTCGGCTTGGTAGGGGCCAGCTATTGGCTGCTGTACACGAAAAAGCCAGTGGTCGACCTGCGCTGCCTCAAAGATCGAAATTTCGCGATGGGCTCCGCATCGATCGCGATCTTCGCGCTGATTCTCTATGGCAGTGCGGTGCTGTTGCCGCAACTGGCGCAGCAACAGCTTGGCTATACCGCCACTTTGTCGGGCTTGCTGTTGTCGCCCGGCGCCATGTTGATCCTGTTCACGATACCGGTGGTCAGCAAGCTGATGCCGTATATACAAACGCGCCTGCTGATCGGCACAGGGTTCCTGCTGCTTGGCATCTCGATGGTGTATGCCCATCACCTGGTGCCGCAGATCAACTTCGGTACGCTGGTCAAGATGCGCAGCGTGCAATCGTTCGCGATGGGCTTCCTGTTCGTGCCGATTACCACGCTGGCTTATACCACCCTGAATCCACGGCTCAATGGCGATGCATCGGCCTTGTTCACGATGTTTCGCAACGTCGCCGGCTCGATCGGCATCTCTTTGTCCACCGCGGCGATTCGTGAACGTTCGCAGGCGCGCATGGCGCATATGGTCGAGCATCTGAGTCCGTTGTCGCAGCCCTATGCTGATGCGCTGCAAGCGGTGCAGTCGACGCTGCGTTCGATGGGGGCGGTCGCGGCCGATACCGCGACCACTGCCAGCGGCTTGCTGTACCAGACCATGGTTGGGCAAGCCACCATCCTCGCCTATCTGGACGTGTTCGCGGGGCTGGCCATTGTGTGTTTTTGCTTCGTTCCGTTTGTATTCCTTTTTTCTCCATCGAAGGCTGCCGGCGGCGCCGGAGGACATTGACGATGGCGCGTTTTCAAAAGATTTCGTTGCAGGGGCTGCGCCGTTCAAGCGCGCTGGCCTTATTGGCCTGCGCTGGTTGTGCTGCGGTCGGGCCCAATTTTCAGCGGCCCGAGCCAGTCGTACCGAAGCAATGGCATGGGGCCACTCCCGCGGCGGGCACGGCAGGGGCCACGGCCGCGGGGACCGCCGCCGATACCACGACTAGCGTGACGAGTGCCTCGCCAGCGACGGCGGCGTCCGGTAGCGCGGCGACAGGTGTGGCGGGCACGCCCCGCGGCACGGGGCGCAATCGGCAAACCTCGCCGGGCGCGACAAACGGCGAGGCCGACCGAGTGCCTGGCGCTGACGCCCCCGTCGCCGTGCCGGAAAGTCGTATCACGCAGGCCGACGCCGACCCGCGCTGGTGGATGCGCTTCAATGACCCCGAGTTGAATAGCCTGATCGAGCGTGCGGTGGCCGGCAATATCGATTTGCAAGAAGCGGTACTGCGCATTGCCGCCTCACGCGCGCAGGAACAGGCGGCGCGCGCGGCGGGCCTGCCGAATATTCACGCCACCGCCAGCTATAACCGCGAGCAGCTTGGGCTTGAAGGGCTGCTGAAAGACCGCGGCGTGTATTCGGGCGTGAATTCTCTGGCGGCGCCGAACTCCGCGTTGAACCAGTATTCGCCGGGGCTCGGCAACACCGCGTCGAATGCGGGCAGCGGCTTGCTCGGACAATTGACCTCGCCCGTGAACCTGTTCCAGGTAGGCTTCGACGCCTCGTGGGAGCTGGATTTGTTCGGCCGGGTGCGGCGCTCAGTGGAAGCGGCCGGCGCGCAAACCAGCCAGCAGATCGAAAACCGCAACGATGCGCTGGTGTCGCTGGAAGCTGAAGTGGCACAAACCTATGCGCGGCTGCGTGGCGCCCAGGCGGCGCGCGCGGTGGCCCAGCAAGAAGTCGAGGCCGAGCAGGGCATCGTCGAACTCACCAATAGCCAGTACACCAACGGCCTCGGTTCGCAAACCGATGCGGCCAGTGCCGCGGCCCAATTGCGCAGCGCGCAGGCGCAATTGCCGCAATACGAACAGTCGATTGGCCAGGCCATCAACAGCTTGAGTCTGCTGCTGGGCGAGCCGCCTGGCACGCTCGACGACGAGCTGAGCCGACCCGGTGCGATTCCGCCCACGCCGCCCGAAGTGCCGGTGGGTTTGCCGGCCACCTTGGTACGGCGTCGGCCGGATATCCGTGCAGCCGAAGCCGGGCTGCATGCGGCCACCGCGCAGGTCGGCGTCGCCGTGGCGCAACTCTTTCCCGACGTCTCGCTGACCGGCAACCTGGGCTTGCGCGCCACCGATTTCAAATATCTGACGCGCTGGTCGAGCCACTTCTATTCCTTCGGCCCGAGCATTTCCCTGCCGATTTTCCAGGGCGGCGCGCTGGTGGCGAACATTCGTCTGAATCGCGCCGAACAGGCGGCTGCAGCGCTCGAATATCGACGCACGGTGCTAAGCGCCTTGAATGACGTGGAGAATGCACTGATCGCCTATCGCACGGGGCACGAACAGCGCGAGGCGCTGACGCAAAGCGTGGCGGCGTCGACGCGCGCGCTGGAGCTCGCGCGCGAGGCCTATCGGCATGGCCTGACGCCATTCATCGATGTCTTGAACGGACAGCGCACCGTTAACGAGAGCCGGCAGTCGCTCACGCAGGCGACTTTGACCGATACGACCAATCTGGTCGCGCTTTACAAGGCCTTGGGCGGCGGCTGGCAGGATGCCCCGCAGCAGAATGCGGCGCCAGCGGTCGGCTCGATGGGAAATGCCGGCGTCAGCGCCGCGCCGCTGCCGGCGAGTGCGCCAGTGTCCTAGCGCATCATCCGACGTTGCAGCAACTGCCCGGCGATCGCCGTGGCGACCACCGCGTAGGCCAGCAACACGCCGACGTGTAGCCACGGCGAGTCGATGGGCCGGCCGAGCATGGCAGGGCGGATCAAGTCGATCGCATGCGCGAGCGGCAGCACCGCCGTGATGTGCCGTACCGCTGGCGACAACTGGCTGCTCGGGAAGAACACGCCCGAGAGCATCAGCATCGGCGTGATGATCAGGGTCTGATAGAACATGAAGAAATCGTAGCTGGGCGCCAGCGCCGTCACGATCATCGCCAGTCCTGCGAACGCCAGACCGGCCAGCGCCGTGACCGGAATCGCCAGCAGCAGGTGCGGCCAACTTGCATACCCGAGCAGCGCTGCCACGAAGATGATGGCAGTACCGCTCAACACGGCCTTGCTTGCGGCCCAGATCACTTCACCCGCGATCACGTCGCCGAGGGACAGCGGCGTGTGCATGATCGACTCCCAGGTGCGCTGCACGTGCATACGCGAGAACGCCGAATACATGGTCTCGAAACTGGCCGACATCATCACGCTCGAGCCTACTGTGCCGGCCGCGAGAAAGGCGATATACGATGTGCCGTCGACGCGGCCGACCATCAGGCCCAGCCCCAAGCCCAGCCCGAACAGGTAGATCATCGGATCGGCCAGGTTGCCGAACATCGAGGCAATTGCCAGCTTGCGCCAGACCAGGAAGTTGCGGCGCCACACGTGCATCCAGCGGGTGGCGTTCGACGGCAGTGCGCTCGTCAGGTGTTTGCTCATCGAGTGACTCATTCGCGCATCTCCCGGCCAGTCAGCTTGAGGAATACGTCCTCCAGGTTGGCTGGACGATGCAGGTAGCGGATGCCGGGCCGCGTGGCGAGCAGCGCATTCACGGGCGCTGCGTCGCGCACATAACAAAACAGGGTTTCGCCGCTCAACTCGACGCGCGTCGACAAGGGTGCCAGCAGCTCGCGCAAGTCGGCGGCATGGGCGCCGAATACTTCAATCACGTCGCAGCCGATCTCCTGCTCGATCAAGGCCGTCGGCGTGCCTTCGGCGACTTTGGTGCCGACATCCACCACGCACAGGCGGTCGCACAGCCGTTCGGCCTCTTCCATGAAGTGCGTGGTCAGCAAGATGGTTTTGCCGGCGTCGATGAGTGAGCGCAGTCGTTCCCAGATCAGATGGCGGGCTTGCGGATCGAGCCCGGTGCTGGGTTCGTCGAGAATCAGCACGTCGGGCTCGTTGACCAGCGCACGTGCCAGCGTCAGGCGCCGACGCATGCCGCCCGACAGTTCCTTGACGCGTGCATCGGCGCGATTTTCGAGGCGCGCGAAGGCCAGCAATTCGGGCAGCATGCGGCGCGCGGCCTGCGATGAAACGCCGTAATAACGCGCGTATACCAGCAGGTTTTCGGAAACCGTGAAATCGGGGTCGAGATTGTCGAATTGCGGCACCACGCCAACACGCGCACGCGCTTGACGGGCACGCTGCGGCACTGGCTCGCCAGCCAATTCGATGCTGCCGGAATCGGGCTCTACCATGCCGAGCAACATGCGGATGGTGGTGGTTTTACCGGCGCCGTTCGGCCCGAGCAGTCCAAAGCATTCGCCGCGCGCCACCGAAAAACTCAGGCCATTTACCACGGCCTTGCCGCCATAGTGCTTGTGAACATCTTGAAGATGAATTGCCAGATCGGCCATGAAAAGCCAGCGCTGCGGCTGTGAGCGCGGCAGTGCCGCAATGTTGCGTATGGTAATCGAAGCGCTGGCCGGCACTGTGCCACGCTCGACGCAACAGTGCATTTCAGACTACTCCGTATCGACCTGAGGGCGCGCGCGGCAGACCATTTGCCGACCTGACAATTGCTGGGGCTTTCGTTACGGTGGCGTCTCCGTGCCCGACGACGTGCGGTAGTTCCGTAAAGGTTGGCACCCAGCGGCCTAACGGAGTTAGCAATGACCGTGGATATCGCAGCGCTGTTTTCCGCGCATGAAGCAGACCGGTATGCGTTGCACAGCCGCCATCTGAACGAACAGATGGTGCGAATGCTGCGCGCGATCGGCTACGACGTGCGGTTTACCTCCGGCCGTGGCCAGTATCTTTACGATCAGACCGGCCAACGTTATCTGGATTTGTTGTCGGGCTTCGGTGTATTCGCACTGGGCCGTAACCATCCGACGGTGCGAGATGCGCTGAAAAGCGTATTGGACAGCGACCTGCCGAACCTGGTGCAACTCGACGTGGCGCCTCTGGCGGGCATATTGGCGCAACGCTTGCTCGCGCGTGTGCCTGGCATGCAGAAAGTATTTTTCGCAAACTCTGGCGCGGAGGCCGTAGAAGGCGCGCTGAAGTTCGCGCGCATGGCCACCGGTCGCGCTGCGGTGGCTTACTGTTCGCATGCATTTCACGGCTTGACCTACGGCGCCTTGTCGCTGAATGGCGATGCCATCTATCGCGACGGCTTCGGGCCCTTGCTGCCGGAATGTCGCGAGGTAGCTTTCAACGACCTGGCAGCGCTCGATGCATTGCTGCGCAAGCGCGACGTGGCGGCATTCATCGTCGAGCCGGTGCAAGGCAAGGGCGTGCACTTGCCTGCAGCCGACTATCTGGCGGAGGCGCTGAAACTATGTCGCCGCTACGGCACGCTCTTTATCGCCGACGAAATCCAGTGCGGGCTCGGTCGTACCGGCCGCTTCCTGGCGCTGGAGCATTGGGGCATCGAGCCCGACATGGTGCTGCTGGCGAAGGCGCTGTCTGGCGGCCATGTCCCGGTGGGGGCGGTGCTGGGCCGTGCCGCCATCTTCGATAAAGTGTTCGACCGGATCGATCGCGCGGTAGTGCACGGCTCGACCTTCGCGAAAAACGATATGGCGATGGCCGCCGGTATTGCCACCCTGGAGGTGCTGGAGAATGAGCGCTTGATCGAGCACGCGGCGCAAATGGGCACCCGGCTACTCGCACGCTTTCAACCGATGGTCGGGCGTTATGAGATGCTGAAGGAAGTGCGCGGCCTGGGCCTGATGCTGGGGCTGGAATTCGGCGCGCCGCGCTCGCTGACACTCAAACCGTCCTGGAGCTTGCTCGAAACGGCCAGCAAAGGCTTGTTTTGCCAATCGATCGCGATTCCGCTTTTCAAGGAACATCATATGTTGTGTCAGGTATCCGGACATGAGAGCCGCACGATCAAATTGCTGCCGTCCTATATGATCAACGGCGATGACTGCGATAGTATCGGCACGGCCTTCGAACAGGTGATTGCCGATAGCCATCGGGTCGGCACCGCTGTATCTCTGACCAAAACCCTGGTCGGACATGCGTTGAAGGCTCGCGCATGAATCATCCAAGCGCGATGCGTCGCGTTGAAGGAGCAAACTGATGGGCATTCCGTTGCTGCAGAAGATTCGCGTGGGCAGCTATGTCGTGAAGCAAGTACTGGCGCGCCGCAAGCGGTATCCGCTGGTCTTGATGATCGAGCCGTTATTTCGCTGCAACCTGGCATGCGCGGGCTGCGGCAAGATCGATTATCCGAAAGAAATTCTCGACCAGCGCTTGTCGCTGCAACAATGTCTCGATGCCATCGATGAATGTCCGGCACCCGTGGTATCGATCGTCGGCGGCGAGCCCTTGCTTCATCGCGAAATGCCAGCGATCGTGGCGGCGCTGATTGCGCGCAAACGCTTCGTGTATCTGTGCACGAACGCCTTGCTGCTCGAGAAGAAAATGGATGCTTATCAACCGAGCCCGTATATGGTTTGGTCGATTCATCTCGATGGCGACCAGGAGATGCACGATCGCTCGGTTTGCCAACCGGGCGTGTATGAACGCGCGCTGGCGGCGATCAAGCTGGCCAAGGCACGTGGCTTCCGGGTGAACATCAACACCACGCTTTTCAACGATGCGAAGCCCGCGCAGGTGGCGAGTTTCTTCGACGATATGACGACGCTGGGCATCGACGGTATCACGGTGTCGCCCGGCTATGCCTATGAACGCGCGCCAGACCAGCAGCATTTCCTGAATCGCGAAAAAACCCGTTCGCTGTTTCGCGACATCTTTTCGCGCAATCCTGCCGAGCGCCCATGGGTCTTCAGCCAATCGGGGCTGTTTCTCGACTTCCTCGCGGGTAACCAGACTTACCATTGCACCCCATGGGGCAACCCGACGCTGACGGTGTTCGGTTGGCAACGGCCGTGTTATCTGGTGGGTGAGGGTTATGCCAGCAGTTATCGCGAGTTGATGGAAGAAACCCAGTGGGAAGACTACGGCACCGGCAACTACGAAAAATGCGCCGACTGCATGGTGCACAGCGGCTATGAGGCAACGGCCGTGCACGACACCGTCATCAATCCGTTAAAGGCGGCCAAGGTGGCGCTGCGCGGGGTGCGTTCGAGCGGCGCTTATGCGCCCGAGGTGTCGCTGGACGGGCAGCGTCGTGCCGACTACGTCTACTCACAGCACGTCGAGATCAAGCTAGCCGAGGTGCGCGGCCAACTCGGGAAAGCCAAAGCGCGCACCGAGGCGCGCGCGCCCGTGGCGTAGCGCGCGCTGTGCAAGCGCCGCGTCACGGCCTAGCCGCAGCAACGGCGGCAGGTCGGCGGGGCGGCGCCACAGCGCGGCCATGATGGCGCGAAGGTCGGTCGAGCCATCGTTGCGCATCGACACCACCGCGGCGGCCGGCAGGCGCCGGCTAGCCGCATCGATCACTACCCGGCAGGCCGCGAACGGCAGCCCGCAGTCCGCGGCGACGCTGGCGACGATGCTGGTTTCCATGTCTACCACCGAAGCCCCGGTGCTGCGATAAAGCTCGTGCTTGGCCGCCACCGTCGTAATGGGGAACGGCGCGCTGGTGTAATCGACCCGAATGGCTTCGGGCAGGGCGCGCGCGAGCGCCGCGAGCCAACGTGGATCGGCAGTGTGCCGCTGCCCGCCGCACACCACCTCGCGTGCCAACACCCAGTCGCCCGCATTCAGCACCGGCGCCAGCGCGCCCACCGTGCCAAAGCTCAGAATTCCCGCACAGCCCTCGCGGGCAGCGGCCTGTACCAGCGTGTTGAGCTGTGAGGAACCCGGGCCGCACAGCAGCCTTAGTTGACCATCGGCGGTGCTGATCGACCACGGTGTGCGTCCTTGCGCATTACGACGGGCGGCGCGCGGCACGTGCAGGCGTTCCCGCGCGGCGATGCGTGCTTCGAATTCCAAACCCGTGACCACCAGCACCGGCTGCTGCATGCATGCCCTCTACGCTATAGACCGAAACGCACACGCTGCTCGGTGCCTTGTAGCAAATTGCGGTAGCGCGCCAGGGCCCACAGCGGGAAAAATTTCGCGTAGCCGTGATACAGCAAATAGAACACGCGCGGAAAGCCTGGCGCGTTATGGCGCCCTTCAAGCCAGAAACCGTCGGCGCCCTGATGCTCGAGCAACCATTCGACGCCGCGGCGCACGGCCGCATGCTCGACGCGGCCGCTGGCCATCAGCGCCAGCAAGGCCCACGCGGTCTGCGAGGGTTGGCTGGGCGCCGTGCGATGACCGTCGTAATCGAGGCGGTAACTCGAGCAGTCTTCGCCCCAGCCGCCGTCGTCGTTCTGAATCGTGCATAGCCAGTCGGCGGCGCGTGCCACTGGCGTGGCGGCGGCACCCAGGCCCGCCGCGTTCAATGCGCACAGCGCCGACCAGGTGCCGTAGATGTAGTTGCTACCCCAGCGGCCGAACCAGCTGCCGTTGCGTTCCTGAGCGGCCAACAAGTAATGGAGGGCGCGCCGCGCCGCCGCATCCCCCTGCGCGGGCGTAATCCCGGCCAGCGCGGGCCGGGGCGACGCGGTGTCGGCGGCGCTGACACCCGTCGCGGCGCCGATGCCCGCGTCTTCGCCTGTGCGCGCGTCCGACATCGCACACTGCGCGAGCATCGACAGGCAGCGCGCCGACACATCGGCGGTGGGCGGATCGAGCATCGCGCCATGATCGGAGAACGGGATATTGTTCAGGTATTCGTGAGTGTTTTCGGGCTCGAACGCGCCCCAGCCGCCGTCGCTGCTCTGCATGCCGATCACCCATTCGCGCGCCCGCGCGATCGCGGCGTCGTAGCGCCCATCCCGCGGGGTATCCAGCCGCGCGATGCGATCCATGGCAGCCACCACCACCGCCGTATCGTCGACGTCAGGGTAATGCGGATTCGCATACTGGAAGGCCCAACCGCCAGGGCGTACCTGCGGCCGCCGTACCGACCAGTCGCCGATCTGTTCGAGGATTTGCAGCGGCAGCAGCCAGTCGAGCCCACGCCGTGCCGCGCCGAGCGACAGGGGGTCGCCGGTTTCCAACAATGCGTGCGCGGCAAGCGCGGTATCCCATACGGGCGACAGGCAAGGCTGGCAATACGCCTCGTCGGTCTTTATTTCGAGTAGCTTGTCGAGCGCCTTGCGAGCGATTGCGCGGCGCGCATCGGTGGCGGGAATGCCCAGCACGTCGTACATCATCACGGCATTGGCCATTGCCGGAAAAATCGCGCCGAGTCCGTCCTCGCCGTTCAGGCGGGTGTCGACGAATACCCGCGCTTGCTCGATTGCGTGCGCACGGCTGCGCGCTGGAAACCACCGTTGCGTGGCGCGCAGTACTGCATCGACGCCACGGAAGAACACGAACCAGCCGGTGTGCTGGTGGGGTGCGCGCGGCGCCAGGCGCGTCGCGGCGGCGGGCCTGACGAATAGCTCCTCGATGCCGACGCCGCGCGGATTACGCGCGCGGCCGCCGCGCGCCTGCACCACCAGCAGCGGCACGATGACGGTGCGAGCCCAATAGGAGATTTTGGAAAGGTGGAAAGGAAACCAGCGCGGCAGCAGCATGATTTCGACCGGCATGACCGGTACCGCACGCCAGTCGATGACGCCGAACAATGCCAACAGGATGCGCGTGAAAACATTGCTGGCGGCCGCGCCGCCGTGCGCGAGAATCGCCTGGCGCGCACGCTGCATATGCGGCGCGTCGGGCGCATCGCCGATCATTTTCAGCGCGAAATAGGCCTTTACGCTGGCGCTGGCGTCGAACGCGCCATGCAAGAACAGCGGCCAGCCGCCCTCGGGCAGTTGCTGACGTCGTAGATAGGTGGCGATTTTCCGCTCCAGTTCGAGGCGCGCGGGCGTGTCGGGCTCGCCGAGGTAGTGCGTCAACAGCACGTACTCGGCGGGGATGGTCGCATCCGCCTCGAACTCGAAGACCCAGTGTCCATCGGGCCGCTGGCGTGCCAGCAGGGCGTCGCGCGCATGCGCGATGGCCGTGCCCAGGCGTTCGAACGCGTTGGACGTGGTCGTGGGGTTCGCAGCAGAGGTCGGCGCAACCGGGGAAACAGCGGAAAAGACAGGTTCGTTCATGATGTAAAGCGGCTCATCGCAAGCGTATGAGAGGCAAGCGTGCGAAAGCTTGGCACATTGTTGTGGCCGCCCACAACGGCGACCTGAGTAAAAGAACGTTTTTCGGACCAAGCCCCGATCTCGCCGAAATCTTCCCGAAAAAACTGGCTGATCGACATAGTGGTCGACGCGTCGGCATTAATGCACATTACGTCTGTGGCCGGCGTGCAGTACACATGCCGCGGCGGCGTCCCCCGAACGGATCGCGCCCTCGATGGTGGCCGGCAGCCCGGTGGCAGTCCAGTCGCCGGCCAGGAATACGTTCGACCAGCGCGTGCGTGTGCCGGGCCGGCGCGCCTCCTGTTCGGGCAGCGCCGCATAGGTGGCGCGGCGCTCGCGTACGATTTGCCAAGGCGGCAACGCATCGATCGACGCATCGGCATGGCCACCATGGCGCGCGCCGGTGGCGATTGCCACTTCACGCCAAAGCTGCCGCGCCAGCGTTTCGCGGTCGACGTCGAGCAGACGGTCGGCGCCGCTGATCGTTACCGACAGGCGGTTCTCGAAGGCGAAGATCCACTCGGCCGTGGCGTTCACCAAGCCGAGAATCGGCGGGCATCCCGGTGGTGGCGTCACCAGGAAGTGTGCATTGACGATGGCGCGAAAAACGTTGGGGGTCTGCAAGCCAGGCAGCAGATTCCCGGCGGCACTCGCCGGTATCGCCATCACGACACTGTCGGCGGGCCCAAGCGCCAGTTGCTGCGGCGTGCCGGCCTCGCTGCGAAAACGCAGCGCCGTGGCGGCTGCTGCGCCGTTGCTGTCGGACTGGAACTCGAGTTCGATCAGGCGGCTGCCGAACTGCAGCGCCGCACCGCCCGCGCGCAGGGTATCGAGCGCCGGATCGATCAATGCGTGCGATAAACCCTCGCGCGCGAACAGCGGTCGGCAGGCACGGCCGCCCGCCGCCAGGGTTTCACGCATCACGGCGGCCGCGAGCGCGGCGGGCGCTTCGGCCGGATCGGTGTTCAGTGCGGCCAGAAACAGCGGCCGGGTAAGACGCTCGTACAGCACGCCACCGCCCGTCACATCGGCGACTGAAGCCACGCGAGCGGCGGGCGCGGCAGGGCGTGCGAGCATCAGCTTGACGAGGCTCAGGTAGTCGCGTGTGCGTGTACCCAATACGCGCTTACGGGCGTCGAGCATCCACCAGGGAATGCGCGAGGCGGACAGACGCAGCGTCCAACGTTCGCCGCTTTGCAGGTCCATGAAGGGAAACTGCGCGTCGGCCGGCCCGCTGAGGCGGTCGCTGGCACCGATCGCCGCCAAATACGCCAGCGTGGCGCGGTTGCCCGACAGCACCAGATGGTTGCCGTTGTCGATGCGTGTCTTGAGGATCGGGTCGTAGTATGAGCGGCAGCGGCCGCCCGCCATGGCCGAGGCCTCGTGCAGCACGACGCGCCGGCCGGCGCGTACCAGGGCAAGCGCGGCGGCCAGCCCGGCCAGCCCGGCACCGATGACGTGCGTGACGGGGGTTACGCGCGGATCGCCGGTCCGCGCGGGACCTAGATGAGTACGCACCGCAACACGGTGCGAAGCAGCGCGGCGCGCGACAGGCGCACGCGTGTGCGTGGCGCGGCAAAACCCTGCTCGGCCATACGTTCGAGCAGCGCGCCGTAAACCGATGCCATGATGCGCGGCGCGCGCACCTGGCGTCTGGCGCACCCAACCATGATGGCCTGCGCCTGGCGGTAGTGAGCGCGTGCCCGTTCTACTACCGGCGCGCAGGCCAGCGGCAATGCGGGGTCGGCGAGCAGCAGCAGCGGATCCATCGTGCTGAAATCCGGCTGGCCCGACAGACCGGCGGCGATGAGTGCTTCGCGGGGCAGATAGAGACGGCCGATCGCGGCGTCTTCATCCAGGTCGCGCAAGATATTGGTGAGTTGCAACGCGCGCCCCAGATGATGCGCCAGTTCGATGCCCGCGGCCGTCGGCATGCCGAAAATCGGCGTGCTGAGCCGACCGACCGCGCTCGCGACGCGGTCACAGTAAAGGTCCAGCTCGGCTTCGTTGGGGGCGCGCACGTCGGCCAGTGCATCGGTGCGCATGCCGTCGATCACCGCGTAGAAATCGAGTCGATTGAGATTGAAGCGCAGCGCTGCGCGCGCCAGGCTTTCCAGGGCAGGCGAAGGCGCTGCCGCATAGATCGAGTCGATATTGCGCTGCCAGGCATCGAGTTGTTCAAGGCGCTCGGCGCGCGGCGCATCGCCGTCGGCGATGTCGTCGACGGCGCGGCAGAAACCATATACGGCATACATGGCTTCGCGCTGGCGGCGCGGCAGCAGGCGCATCGCAAGGTAGAACGAACTGCCTGCCGCCTGGCGCTGGGGCGGCGGGGCGAGATCTTCGCGGTCCGAAGTCCCGACTGAATCGGCAATCGCCAAGCAATTCTCCTGAAGCTGTGCGGCGCTGGCGAAACACCATGCGCACGCGACGCGAACGGAAAGGAAACCCGCACCGTAGGGACGGAATAAGCGTCGGCAGCAACGCACCGGACGCCGGGGACACGCCACGAATGGCCGGGGTCGCCGGCGAGTGGCCGAATTATAAGCAATCGCGTCGACGAACGCAGCGCGCTGTCGCTCGGATAGAATGAGCCGCGCCGCGCGACGGCGTGCCCTTTATCTGTTTCTTCCCAGCGATACGCGTGAAAGTCGATCACTACGAGAATTTCCCGGTAGCCAGTGTGCTGTTGCCGCGCCGCCTGCGTGCAGCGGTGGGGGTGGTCTACCACTTTGCGCGCGGCGCCGACGATATTGCCGACGAAGGCGATGCCGACGCCGCCACACGCCATGCGGGGCTTGCGGCTTACCGAGCGGGACTCGACGGTATCGCGGCGGCGTGCGTCGCGTCGTCCGTGCCGTCGCCGCCGGCGACAACCGCCGCCGCGGACAATCCGCGATGCGCACCCGATCCAGGCTTGGCCGCGCTGTTCGCGGCGCTGGCGCGTGTGGTGCATGCGCATGGCTTGTCGCTACGACCGTTCTACGATCTGCTCGACGCCTTCGACCAGGACGTCGACGTCAAGCGATATGCCGATTTTGCGGGAGTGCGAGACTACTGTCGGCGTTCGGCCGATCCGGTCGGGCGCATCATGCTGGCGCTGCTGGGAGCGGATGACGCGCGCAACGTTAGCGACGCCGACGATATCTGCACGGCTCTGCAACTTATCAATTTCTGGCAGGACGTGGGCGTCGATTGGCAGAAAAATCGCATCTACCTGCCGTTGGACGATATGGCGTGCCATGGCGTGACCGAGCAGCACATTGCCGACGCGCGCTGTGATGCGGCATGGCGGGCACTGATGGCGTTCGAGGTGGCGCGTGCCGAGGCGATGATGCGGCGCGGTGCGCCGTTGGCGGCGCGTCTCGGCGGACGTTTCGGGCTGGAACTGCGCCTGGTAGTGCAGGGCGGCTTGCGCATTCTGGAAAAGATTCGCGCGGCCGACTACGACGTGTTCCGGCAGCGCCCGGTGCTGGGTTGGCAGGATGGTCCGCTGCTCCTGGCGCGCGCGCTGACGTATCGCTGAGGCTTTACCGTGACGGCTAAGCGCCTTGGCCGATTACGAGTGCTTGCGGCGCGGTCGGTCGGACAGCGCAAGACGGAAGCGCGGCACAGTCCAGCGTGCGCCGGTGCCCAGCGCTTCGAGCGCGGCGATCTGTCGCTCCAGACGCGCGTCGCGCGCCTGCGCCTCGGCCGGCATGGGTTCGTCATCCTGGCTCAACAACATCAGTACGGCTAGATCGCGGCGATTACGCATGGCTGTCTCCTGCTCAAAGCGGGGCAGTGCGAAGAAACGCCATTCGAGCACGCCTAGGGGTTATCGATCGCTACCGTCGATCGGGGCGTGCATCAGGATGCCGGCGCGACAGCCCGCTGGGCGGGCGCCATGAAAAACCGGCCACGAGGCGTTCGGGACTGCTCGTTATACCCGGGCGGCGCCCGGGCAATGTCGGCCGGCGAAACGCCGTGGCCGACTACACCTTGTAGCGATTCTAGGCGGGAACCTTTCGACTTGCCAATGCGAATCGCCTATCGCCCGCGGCTCAAGCACTGATTTATCCTGACTTACACAGTGGGCGGAAGAATCTGCCGGATAGGCAGCGGCGGAGTGCTCGCAAGCTACCGATTTTTTCTGCTAAACCGCTATGACGCGGCGCTTTGGACATTGCGGTATGAAGCTTGCTAGATCCGCGGACCCCCGACGATGACTAAGCCGTGTCGTCCCGTCGCACGTCCGCGAACACCGAACTTGCCTTGAATATGCCAGCCGCCTCGCTATCGATCGCATGACGTCCCCCGCCGCTTCCGATGCAGTCACTGCCGGGCCGCTGAATGCGCCGTTGGAGTACCTCACGCATGCCGCGGGACCCGCCAGCCTGCCGACTTTGCATCTGGCCTGGGGCTTGATCGCTGTATCGTTATTGGTATGCCTGATCATTGCCGGTCTGTTGCTCGGTGCCTTGTTCCGTCGCCGCGGGCCGCCGGGCGCCGGGGAATTGAGTCGCGCCGACGGCATGCGCTGGATCTACATCGGCGCGGGCATTTCGACCGTGGCGCTGTTCGGCATCGGCATCGCCAGCCTGCTTACTCTCAATGCGGTGTCGCGGCCACCGAGTCCGCCGGCGTTGACGATACAGGTCACCGCCTACGACTGGTGGTGGCGCGTCGACTATCTAACCGCCAGCGGCGCGCGCGACTTCGTCTCGGCCAATGAAATTCATATTCCCGCCGGGGCGCCGGTAGATGTTGAACTGCTGAGCGCCGACGTTATCCATGCGTTCTGGGTGCCGGCGCTGGCCGGCAAGACCGAGACCATTCCCGGGCAGCGCAATCATCAATGGCTGCTGGCCGACCATCCCGGCATCTATCGTGGCCAGTGCACGCAGTATTGCGGCGTCCAGCATGCGCATATGGGCTTTGAAGTCGTCGCGGACGCGCCCGCCGACTATCAGCGCTGGCTCAGCGCGCAACGCGCGCCGGCCAGTTCGCCCGCGACGCCGGAAGCGACCATCGGTCAGCATCTGCTGTTGCAGCGCTGCGCCGGCTGCCACACGGTGCGCGGCACTGAAGCGCTGGGCGTGGCGGGTCCGGACCTCACCCATATCGCCAGCCGCCGCCTGCTGGCGGCCGGATTGCTGTCCAATACGCCCGAGCACCTGAGCGACTGGGTGCAGCATGCGCAAACCCTCAAGCCCGCGTCGTTGATGCCTGACATCGCCTTGAGCCCGCAAGAAGCGCACGCCTTGCTGACTTATCTGGAGACCCTGCAATGACCACCCTGCCGTCAGACGCGGCGACGGCGCCATCGCCCGGGCCCGAAGTCCGCACGCCCGACATTGGGCGCGTGCCGATCGGTTCGGAAGCCGAGCGGCGGCTCACGCAAATTTGGGAAGCCGCACCGGGCTGGCGCGGCTGGCTGTCGACGGTCGACCATAAATCGGTCGGCATCCGTTATATCGTCACCTCGATGCTGTTCCTGGTGGCGGGTGGTGTCGAAGCGCTGGTGATGCGCGTGCAATTGGCACGGCCGAACGTCGGGCTCTTGAGCCCGGAGGCCTACAACCAACTGTTCACGATGCACGGCATGACCATGATTTTTCTCTACGCACTGCCGGTGCTGTCGGGCTTCTCCAATTACCTATGGCCGTTGCTGCTGGGTTCGCGCGACATGGCTTTCCCGCGCCTGAACGCGCTGTCGTACTGGGTCTATCTGTTCGCCGGCCTATTCCTTTACGCGAGCTTCCCGCTGGGCGAGGCGCCCGACGGGGGTTGGTTCAACTATGTACCGCTGACCAGCCGTACCTATAGCCCTGGCCCGAACATCGACGTCTATGCGTTGGGCATGGTGTTGCTGGGTGTATCGACCACCGTCGGCGCCGCCAATTTCGTGGTGACGCTGTTTCGCATGCGCGCGCCGGGCATGTCGATCAATCGTGTGCCGATTTTGATATGGGGCACGCTGGCGGCCTCGGTCGGCAATCTGTTTGCCGTGCCGGCCGTCAGCCTGGCTTTCTTGCTGTTGTGGATGGATCGGCAATTCGGCACGCATTTCTTCGACGCGCTGAACGGTGGTCGACCGTTGCTGTGGCAGCACCTGTTCTGGATGTTCGCGCATCCATGGGTCTACGTGGTGGTGTTGCCGGCGATGGGCATTGTGTCCGACGCGCTACCTACGTTTTGCCGGCGACCCTTGGTGGGTTACTCCGCGGTCGCGCTGGCGACGGTGGCGACCATGATGGTGGGCTTTGGTGTCTGGGTGCATCACATGTTCGCCACCGGCATCCCGGCGCTGGCACTGTCGGTGTTCGGTGCCGCCAGCTTGGCGATCTCGATTCCGAGCGCGGTCTCGGTGTTCGCCTGGATTGCCACCATCTGGACCGGGCGCCCGGTATTCAAAACGCCGTTCCTGTATTTCTCCGCGTTCATCTTTCTGTTTGTGGTGGGCGGGGTATCGGGCGTGATGACCGCCGCGGTCGCGCTCGACTGGCAGCTCACCGATACCTATTTCGTGGTGGCGCACCTGCATTACGTGCTGCTTGGCATCAACGTCTTCCCGGTGCTCGGCGGCATTCAGTACTGGTTTCCGAAATACACCGGCCGCATGATGAGCGAGCGGCTCGGCAAGTGGAGCTTCTGGATCGTCTTCATAGGCTTCAATCTGGGCTTCTTCCCGATGCACGTAGCTGGTCTGCTCGGCATGCCGCGGCGCATCTATACCTATGCGCCAGGCATGGGCTGGACCACCGTCAACATGCTGTCGTCAATCGGCTCTTTCGTGCTGGCGATCGGCATCCTGCTGTTCCTCGTCAATGTCGCCATCAGCTTGCGGCGCGGCGCGCCGGCGGGACGTAATCCCTGGGACGCATCGTCTTTGGAATGGTCGGTGGAATCGCCCCCCAAGCCGTATAACTTTGCCGTAATCCCGCTGGTCGGAAGCCGCTATCCGTTGTGGGAGGGCAGCGACGCCGAACCGGAGACCGGCACGCAGCTCGATGTCGGCTACGTGTTGGCCGATGGTCGGCAGACGCTCGGTACCACGCCGCTCGATGCGCGGCCCGATGTGATCCTGCAAATGCCCGACGATTCTTATGCGCCGTTGATCACCGCAGTCGGCGGCGCGCTGCTGACGGTCGGCGCGCTGCTACATTCATTCAGCGTGGCGGGGCTCGGGGCGCTGGTTTGCGCCGCGGGCCTGATCGCCTGGACTTGGCCGCGTGCCAGTCTGGCGCAACGCCGCGGCACTGTGCCATTCGACGCGCAGGGGTAGGCAATGGAAGCTATCGACGAGCCGATGCATCCAGACGAGCGGCACGCTACCGACGCGGCGCAGCCGCTGTTGCCGCTCGGCAGCTTCGGCAAGCATGCGGGCGGTTGGTACGGGGTATTGACGCTGATCGCCACCGAAGCCGCCTTGTTCGGATACCTGATCTTTTCCTATCTCTATCTGGCTTCGCAGACCACCGTGCACTGGCCGCCCGAGGGCATGCCAAAGCTCGGACCCGGCCTGGCCGGCACGGCCATGCTGCTGGTCAGTAGTGTGTTCGTCTGGGGCGCCGAGCGGCTTGCCCGCAACGGCCGCCGCCTGCTGTCGGTGCTGTCGATGCTGGTGGCTGTCGCTTTAGGCGTGGCGTTCATCGTCGTGCAGCTCGGCGAGTGGCGTGACCATCCGTATGGCCCGACTGCGAACACCTACGGCTCGCTGTACTTCATCATCACCGGCTTCCATTTACTGCACGTGGCGATCGGGCTGCTGATCTTGCTGCTGCTGGCAGGCTGGACCGCGCTCGGCTATTTCGATCGAGAACGCTCGGCGCCGCTCACCATTGGCGGTGCGTATTGGCATTTTGTCGATGTGGTGTGGTTGTTCATCTTCAGCACGCTCTACCTGACCCCTTATCTTTTCTGATTGCGCAAGCGATGGCCGATCCACAGCATCCGTCCACTCTGTCCCGTTCGCCACGCGTGTCGACGCTCGGCTTGTGGCTGGCCTTGTTCGGCGCGCCGGCCACCTGGGCGCTGCTGACGGTATCGGTGCAAACGCTCGCTGCCTATGGTTGTTTCCCGAAATACGAGCCGGTAACGCGGCCCGTGCTGCCGCATCTGGCCGCCTGGATATGGAGCTTGAGCGGTTTGGGCGTGATCATTGGACTGACGACCATCGGCCTGGCCTGGCGGCTGTGGCGCATCGTGCACCGCCCGCTCGACAAGTCGCGCCATGAGGTGTTCGATGTGGCCAGCGGCCGCGAACGCTTCCTGACCTGGATGGCGGTCATGACGAGTGTCGGCTTTACGGTTGCCATGGTCTTTGAAACCGCGGCGGTGTGGTTGGTCGACGTTTGCGGGAGCGCGGCATCATGATGCGACGCATGGCCGCTCTCGCATTCCTGGCGCTCGGCCTCGCGAGTGCCCCGACGCATGCCGCCGAGGCAACGGCACCAGCCGCCGAGGCAACGGCGCCAGCACTGATTGCCAGAGGCGCCTATCTGGCGAAAGCGGCCGACTGCGCCGCCTGCCACGATGCGCCCGATGGCCGACATTTTGCCGGCGGCGCGGCCATTAATTCGCCATTCGGCGCGATTTACGGCAGCAATATCACGCCCGACCCGGCCACCGGCATTGGCCGCTACAGCTTGCAAGATTTCACGGCGGCACTACGCCAAGGGGTGGCGCCTGGCGGCAAGCGCCTCTATCCCGCCATGCCCTATGCCTCGTTCGCCAAGGTGAACGACGATGATATCGCTGCGCTTTACGCCTATTTCATGCACGGCGTGCCGCCCGTCGCACATACGCCGCCGCCTACGCGACTACCGTTTCCGTTCAACCAGCGCTGGGGCTTGATGTTCTGGGACTGGGCCTTCGGGGCGCCGCGTCGCTTCGAAGCAGACGCCGCGCACGACGCGGAATGGAACCGTGGCGCCTATCTGGTACAGGGGCTAGGGCATTGTGGCGCTTGTCATACGCCACGCGGGCCGGCTTTCGAGGAGCGCGGCTATGACCCGCGCAGTCGTCACTACCTCACCGGGGGCGTTAACGACAACTGGTTCGCGCCGAGCTTGCGCGGCGATCAGGGTGCCGGCCTGGGGCGTTTCAGCCAGGCAGATCTGGCGGCTTTTCTGAAGACCGGCCATGGCGGCGGCACCATCGCCTATGGTGCGATGACGCAGGCAGTCGAGGAGAGTTTGCAATACCTGACTGACGCGGACGCATCGGCGATCGCGCATTACCTCAAGTCGCTGCCGGCTGAAGGGGGCGGCGGCCGCTATCAGCCGGCGGCCATGACGGGTCCTTACGCCGCCTCGCGTGAGCGCCCGATGGGCAATAGCGCCGCCAGCGACGATGCCGTCGTGGTCGAGAAACCCGGCGCCGGTCTGTATCAAAATTATTGCGCGAAATGCCATCAGGCCCGGGGCGAGGGCGTCGCGGGCAAGTATCCCGCGCTGGCGGGCAACCCGACGCTGCTGGGCGACGATACGACATCGCCGTTGCGCATCATTCTGGAAGGGGCGCGCGCGCCAGCCACGGCCGCCGGACCACCGCCGAAGAAAATGCCCGGCTTTGCGCGGCAGTTGAACGATCTGGAGATCGCGCAACTACTCAGCTATGTCCGCGAATCGTGGGGCAATTCCGCGGCGCCGGTTACGTCGCGCGACGTAAATACGTTGCGCCGCGCGCTGCATCGCTGAGCTAGTCGGCCGGCGGCACCGGCTTATCCATTGCCGTGGAGTAACGCGCCACCTGTCCGCGGCCGTTGCGCTTCGCGTAATACAGCGCCGCGTCGGCACGCCTGACACTTTCCTCCGGCGTTTCGATCGACTGCACGAGATAGATGCCGATGCTGCTGCCGACCTGTGGCGCGTGCGAGTCTTCCTGGCCGGCCGCCGCTGCCGCATCGGCGCCGACGCCGCGAATCGCCGCCAGCAACTTGTTGGCGACGGCTTCGAGTCCGCGCATGTCGGTAGTCGGCAGCACTACCAGGAATTCCTCGCCGCCCCAGCGCGCGCAGGCGTCGGTGGAGCGGGTGTTGGCGCGCAAGGTATGCGCGACGCACAACAGCACCTGATCGCCGGCGGCATGGCCGAAACGGTCGTTGATGGTCTTGAAATGATCGAGGTCGATCATCAGCAAACCGAAGGGTGCGCCCTCGCGCGCCAGTCGTTCGCGCGACAAGCGCAATTCGTGCAGTGCGCCGGATCGATTCAGCAGGCCGGTCAACGGATCGGAGGCCGCGCGTTCGGACAAGGCCTTGTTGGAATCGATGACTTGCGCTTGCAGCCGGTCGCTGATGCGGGCGATCTTGTCGAGCTTGCCGGCCAGCCGCAGATAACGTTCGGAGAACCAGGCAATCTCGTCGACCAGCGGGTGCTCGCCATATTCGCTGACGATGCGCGCGAAACGCTGACGCACTTCCGCGTCGCCATAAATGTGCGGGAAGGCCGCCGGGGGCGGCGGTGGCAGTGATTCGTCGGTGAGGCTCTGGGAGGGCGGATTCTTGCCGGCCCCGGGCCGCGAGGGTTCGACTGGCAGGCGCGCGGCAGAGTCGGGCGAATCCGCTGAATTGTCCATGGCCTTACTCGCTGATCATCGAAATCGAAAACGGGAAACTGACGTCTTCGCGAAATTCCTCGGCGGCTTCGAGCGCGCGTGGATTGCCGGCTTCGTAGCGCCACACCAGGGATACGTTGCGCCCCGCCAGGTGGGCGTCTTCCATGATGTCGAACAGATCCATCAGGCTTTTGATGCTGCCGGTATTGATATACGACAGCGTCAATTCGGCCTGCACATTTTTTCCGCCCGCCGCGAGATACGCTTGTAACCAGTCTAGTATGGGTCGGAAAAATTCGGCGCTGTTTTCAGGATAGCTTTCACCGCTCAGGGCGATGCTGCCGTTGGCCGGGTCGAGCCGCACCGCGGGCGTCGAAACGCCGGCTTCGCGTTCCAGGCGCTCGGGTCGACCGATTTGCGCGGCGGGATGCCTTGTCTGCATGACGTCTCCTCAGATCACGGCAATCAAATGGAAAAAGGCTGTCTCGCTGTCGATTTCTCGAATCTGGTATTCGAGCGGCTGGCTTGCCTTGCGTGCCATATCGATCAAGCCGAGGCCAGCGGTGGCCGTGTCGAGCGTGCGTGCGTGGCGCCGCTGTTCTTTATAGCGACTTTTCAGCGCCTCGGCGTCGAGCCCCGCCAACCCGTCGATCTGCGCGGCGAGGCCGGCCACGTCGGCGCGTGCTACCGGATTGCCGGCCGTCACCAGATAGTTCGCGTCGAGCTTGCCGATCGCCACCGTGGCGGTGTCGAGCCGTGCGCCATTCCAGCCCGCTTCGGCCTTGTGCTTGGCGTAGTTGCGGATGTTTTGTGTCTGTTCGATATATACGGCGAAAACGTCGTACAGCTTTTCATCGCTCAGGCGCTCTTCATGCAAATAGCGTTTGATGGCCACGCCCAGTTGCTCGATGATGCTTTGCGACAGTGGGCCGTTAAAGCAGAGCAATACGTTGGACTGCTCCAGCTGGTTGTGCAAAGACCACAAATCAATGCTTGTTGGCATCACGCCTCCTCGCCGCGGCCGCGGCCGGGTAAAACCCCAGAACTGTCAGATCATCACGCTGCACGTGTAGGCCGGCGTACGCTTGCAGCGCGGCCGCCAGCGCCTCGCCCAGTGCCTGCTGTCGCAAACCTTGACTCGCGCGCAGGAAAGCCACGAAACGGGCGCGGCCGAAACCGAAGCCCTGATTGCCGCCGGCATGATCGAACAAGCCGTCGCTGGCCAGGTAGATCGCGTCGGCGGCGGCCGCCGTGAAGCGATGCGTTATCAATTCACCGGCCTTGCGCCGCAGTCGGTACCCAAGACCGCCACGCTGGCCGTTGAAACACTCGACGTGAGCCGCCACGCTCGCCGGCGCGCCGGGACCGGCACGACTGGCGCTACCCAGCGCGGCATTGGCGGAGTTTGCCTCAGTTCCGGGCGCCGAGCCATCGTCATGTTCCTGGCCAGCGCCGGGCGCCAGCCGATACAAGTCGATGCCGCGTCCGCAGAATTCAACGTCCACCCGCACGTCCGAATCTGGCGATGCGGTCGGCGCCCGTTCAAGAGATCCGGCAGCCGCCGTGGTGCCGGCAGCGAGCGCGTTGCGCGAATCGCCCACCCGCACCAGCCCGAAGGCCATGCCGGAATCGAAACCCACTTCACCCTGATTTCCGCCCAGGGCCTCACGCAGTGCCTGATCGATTTGCGCCAGCAGGGCGCTCAAGGGACGCGGCGCCTCAGGCCGTGCCGCCGCATCCAGCAACACGCTGCGCACGATGCCATAGCCGACCAGGCTGGTAAGCGCGCCCGGCACGCCGTGGCCTGTGCAGTCGGCCACGCCCGCATAAAAGCCATCTGCCGCGTCGAAGACAAAATAGAAATCGCCGCTCACGTGTTCGCGTGGCCACCACAGCAGCAGGTGCTCGCCCAGGCACGCGCTCAGGTGCGCGTTCGACGGCAGCGTGGCGCTTTGAATCGAGCGTGCGTAGCGCAGTGACGCGAAGATTTCCTCGCGTTGCGCACCCAATGTGTGGTTCGCGGCGGACAAGGCTTGCGTGCGCTCGTCAACGCGCGCTTCCAGATGCGTCAGGGAGTCTTGCACGGTTTGCGCCAGGCGCTCGAAATTCCCCGACAGACGCCCCAATTCATCGTCGCGCGTGTCGTGCAGCCGCAACGCATAATCCCCCTCGGCCATGCGTTGCGTGGCCACGTCCAGGCGCGCCACGCGGCTTAGCACCAGGCGCTGCAAGGCCCACGATACCAGTCCCAGGCTGATCAGCAGCGCCAGCCCGCCGATAATCGGGATCGTTTGAAAAGGTGCCAGGCCGATCAACTGCTTGAGATCCATCTCGGTCACGACGAACCAGTCGATCTGCGGCAAGTAGGCGATGCCGAGCAGGCGTTGACGGCCCTGCTGACTAACGAATAGCGTACGCACGGTATCCGGATTGCGCTGCGCGAGGGCAAACGCGTCGCGCAGATGCTCGCGCGCGGCATCGCTGTCAACCATCCCATAGATGCTGGATTGAGCCATGGCGGCGGCGCCCCCGCCGGTATCGAGGGCGATGCGGCGTTGCTCGGCGTGCGCCTGAATCGCGCCGGTGCGGTTCACCAGGATGTTGGTAACGCCGCGCGTGCGGGTATTGAGAAAGCGCCGAATAAACTCCGACAGATCGAAACCAGTGCCGACCAGGCCGAGCATCTTGCCGCCGCGCCGCACCGGCATATTGATCCAGACTTTGGTCTGGTCGACGCCGATGTCGTAGTCGACGTTCAGCTCGTAGGGCGCTTGCAGGCTGTGCAAGGGGAAATACCAGGCATCGCTGGCAGCGCCCGCATGCAGCGTATAGCGCAACTCGTGGCCGGTGAACTGTCCGGCGCGGTCGTTGAAGTAGTAGTGCAGCGAGTGATCGTTGATCAGGAAGTAACTGCGATCCTGGAATATCTGCCGGAAACCCTCAAGCTCGCGCAGCGCAGCGGCGCGCAGCGTCGGGTTGTCTTCATCCTGCAGCCAGTCGAGCAGGGTGTCCGACGCGGCCAGTCGCGAGACCAGCGCCACCTCGCGATCGAGCGGCGCGCGGATGCGCTCGCGCTCGTACAGCACTTCACGTTCGGCGAAGCGCACGCCCAATTCGCGCGAAATGGTGTCGGTCGAGCGGTCGAATGCGTACCAGGCCGCTGCGGCGGCAAGCGCGAAAATACCCACCACCAACGCGAAAAAACGATAGCGCAGGCTGGCTGAACCGACTGCGGGCAGCCCACGTGCGGCGGTGCGCAAGGGCGCGGCGCGAGCTGTCTGGTGGCTTGCTATCTGGGAATTTTGGGTTGGGGATGGCGCCGTGGTGGCCGTGGCGGCGGACGCCGCGCTGGCCGAAGACTGCGCGGCGCTGCCGCCAGTAACTGGCGCGGCGCCTTCCGGCGTGCTTGCATCCGTCACGAGTGATTGGGCCCGGTGGCTATGATTCTCAGCGATTATTCTATACGGTAAACGTATTTGTAAATGGTTGAATGTACGGAGGATTGCGGCGCCGCGCGGGGCTCGCGGCGAGTTGGTTCAGGCGCGCCGCGGCAAGATGAAGTGCTCGAGCGCGTAGGCGAAACCCTCTTCGCGATTGCTGCGCGTGACGAACTGAACTCCCGCGCGCACTGCGGCTTCGGCCTGTCCCATGGCGATCGACATGCCGGCCGCCGACAACATCGGCAGGTCGTTAGGCATATCGCCGAGCGCCGCTACCTCGTTCAATGGCACGCCCAGCGTTTGCGCCAGCGCGTGAATCGCGTGGCCCTTGTTGGCGAGGCGATGCGAAAAATCCAGATAGTAGGTTTGCGAGCGCATCACCGTCAGGGCGCCGCCGAAGCGCGTCGCCAATTCGCCTTCCGCACGCGCCAGCGCGGCGGTGTCACGCGTTGCCGAAACAATTTTATCGACCGACGATAGATCTTCGAAGCGCGGCAGGATGCGCGGACCGAAACCGAGCGTGCGCGTCTCCAGATCGATGTAGTCGCCATCAGTGCGTGTGATCTGCCATTCACCGCGGCTGAATAGCCAGGCGTCCAGGCCGCGCGCCGCCAGCTCGTCGAGCACGCTGCGCGCATCCGCCGCGCTCAGCCTTTCGGCGCTCAGTACCTGCAAATCGGCGCTGACGATATTGCCGCCGTTGAACGCCGCGCATGGCGCGGTAATCGACAGCTGCTCGATCAGCGTGGCGAGCGCCGCCGGCGGCCGGCTGCTGGCCAGGCAAAACGCCACGCCGGCGGCGTGCAAGCGGCCTACCGCGGCAATCGCGGCAGGCGTCAAGCGCTTATCCGGGTCGAGCAGGGTGCCGTCGATATCCGACACCACGGCCCGGATAGGCGGCTGCGCGTCAGCCGTCACGACGGCTTGCTGCCGTCAGGCGTCTTGAATTCAATATGCCCGCCAAAACCGAAGCGCATCGCCGACAACAGGCGTTCGCCGAAGGTGTGATCCTGGCGCGAGCGGAAGCGCGCGTAGAGCGCCGCCGACAGCACATTCACCGGCACCGCTTCTTCGATAGCGGCCTGCAAGGTCCAGCGTCCTTCGCCACTGTCCGCCACTTCGCCCGAGTAACTCGACAGCTTCGGATCCGACGCCAGGCCGCTGGCGGTCAGGTCGAGCAGCCACGACGACACTACGCTACCGCGCCGCCAGACTTCAGCGATATCGGGCAGGTTCAAGGCGTAACGGTCGCTTTCGGGAATCTCGGCGGAGTCTTTGCCGCGCAAGATGTCGAAGCCCTCGGCATAGGCCTGCATCAATCCGTATTCGATGCCGTTATGCACCATTTTGACGAAATGGCCAGCACCGACCGGGCCGGCGTGGATATAGCCTTGCTCGGCGCGCGGGTCGAAATCGTCGCGGCCTTCGCGCTGCTTGGTGCGGGGAATATCGCCGATGCCGGGCGCGAGCGTCGCGAAGATCGGGTCATGCCGGTTTACCGCTTCGACAGTGCCGCCGATCATCATGCAATAGCCGCGTTCCAGTCCCCACACGCCGCCGGAAGTACCGACGTCGATGTACTGGATGCCCTGCGGCAGCAGCGACTGCGCGCGCCGGATGTCATCCTTATAGAATGAGTTGCCGCCATCAATGATAGTGTCGCCCGACTGCAGATGTGTGGCGAGGTCCTTGACGGTGGCCTCGGTGATTTCTCCAGCCGGCAACATCAGCCAGATGGTTCGAGGCGCCGGCAGCTTCTCGATCAGGGCCTGCAGCGACGCAGTACCGGTCGCGCCTTCGCCCGCCAGGCCGTCGACGCTTTGCTGGTTGCGGTCGAATACCGCGCAAGTATGGCCGCCGCGCATCAGGCGGCGCGCGATGTTGGCGCCCATGCGGCCAAGGCCGACGATTCCGATCTGCATGATCGTTTTCTCCAGAGTTCGTTGAAATGTCGATGCGGCGAGAACCTGTTGCCCGATGACTCGGACCGTTCCGCCGCACACGTGGATGGGCTAATGCCAATTGCTTGAATCGCGGCGTTGCACGCACGGCATGCAACGCCGGCTGCTACGGGCTAAGCCTTTCGACTTGCTTCTTCGCGGCTTCGTACACCTTGTCCGGTGTAAAGCCGAACTTGCTGCTGAGTGCCTTCAAAGGCGCCGAGGCGCCGAACGTATGCATGGTTATGCGCGTGCCGTTGATGCCGGTATAGCGGTCCCAACCGAGCGACGCTGCCTGCTCGACACCCACCCGCGCGCGTACCGCGTCGGGCAGTACCGACTCGCGGTAGGCTTCGTCCTGCTTCTCGAAAATATCCCAGGACGGCATCGAGACCACGCGCGCGCGGATGCCCTCGGCCACCAGCCGCTCATACGCTTCCACGCACAAATGCACCTCGCTGCCGGTACCCATCAGGATGACTTCGGGCAATTGCTCGGCGCTGTTGCCCGGCGCGTCGGCCAGCACGTAGGCACCGCGCGCCACGCCCGCGGCGCTTGCATACTTTTTACGATCGACCGTCGGTAGCGGCTGCCGCGACAGGATCAAACAGGCGGGTTCGCGGGGATGCGAGAGCACTACGCGCCAGGCTTCGGTCACCTCATTGGCGTCGCCCGGACGCAGCGTGCGCAGCCCCGGCACCGAGCGCAGTGCCGCCAGTTGCTCGATCGGTTGATGCGTTGGGCCATCTTCGCCTACGCCGAAAGAATCGTGAGTGAAGATAAAAATGCTCGGCACTTCCATGATGGCCGACAAGCGCACCGGCGGCTTCATGTAATCGCTGAAGATCAGGAAGGTCGACGCGTAGGGGCGCAGCATCGACAGCGCCAGCCCATTGGTGATCGATCCCATCGCGTGTTCGCGCACCCCGTAGTGCAGGTTGCGGCCGCCGTAGTTGTCCGCGTCACGCCCATCGCCGACTTGCGGCGGACCGAATTGGCCCGCGCCTTCGAAGGTGAGATTGGTTTTGGTCGATGGCGCCAGGTCGGCGGCGCCGCCAAGCAGCCAGGGAATACGCTTGGCGAGCGCGTTGAGGACCTTACCGGACGATTCGCGTGTAGCGACGCCTTTGGCATCGGCATCGAATACCGGCAAGTCGGCATCCCAGCCATCGGGCAGCTTGCCGGCCAGCAGCAGATCGACTTCGGTGGCGAGTTCCGGATGGGCCTTGCGATAGTCAGCGAACAAGGTGTTCCACGTGGCATGCGCGGCTTGGCCACGCTTGCCGAAGCGTTGCGCAAAGCGCTCGCTGACGCCGTCGGGCACCAGGAATTGCGCGTCTTCGGGCCAGCCGTAGGCACGCTTGGTCAGCTTCACTTCCTCTTCGCCCAGCGCGTCGCTGTGGGCAGCCGAACTATCGTGCTTGTTCGGCGAACCGAAGCCGATGTGACTATTCACCACGATCATGGTCGGCCGGTCGGTTACCGTGGCCGCCTCGTCGAGTGCCGCGGCCACCGCATGCATATCGTTGGCATCGGGCACGTGCAAGACGTGCCACTTGTATGCCGCGAAGCGGGCTCCCACGTCTTCGTTGAAGGCCAGATCGGTGTGGCCTTCGATGGTGACGGTGTTGCTGTCGTAGATCCAGACTAGATTCGACAACTGCAGATGGCCGGCCACCGAGGCGGCTTCGGCGGAGACGCCCTCCATCATGTCGCCGTCGCCGCATAGCGTATACACGCGATAGTTGAACAGCTCGAAGCCGGGCCGGTTATAGCGGGCCGCCAGCCAGCGTTCGGCGATTGCCATGCCCACGCTGTTGCCTGCGCCCTGGCCGAGCGGACCCGTGGTAGTTTCCACGCCGCTGGTCCAGCGATATTCCGGATGACCGGGGCAACGGCTGTCGAGTTGGCGAAATTTCTTGATGTCGTCGAGCGATACCGCCGGCGCTTCCAGCGTCTCGCCTTGGTCGCCGACGGCTTTCACGCCAGTGAGATGCAGCAAGGAGTACAGCAGCATCGACGCATGGCCCACCGACAACACGAAACGGTCGCGATTGGCCCAGAGCGGTGCTTGCGGGTCATAGACCAGATGGTTCTGCCACAACTCGTAGGCTAGGGCCGCCAGCCCCATCGGCGTGCCGGGATGGCCCGAGTTGGCTTGTTGAACCGCGTCGATGGTCAGGGTGCGGATGGTGTTCACGCATAACTGGTCAATGGCCGGCGCGCCATCCGGCGGAGGGGCGGACGTCTGGGAAGTCATGGGTGCGTGCTCCAAAGAAAGCGATATGTGAACGCTGGAAAGCGGACTATGCAAGAGCTCAGCCAACACTACCACGCCGAGATGCCCGTTGCAGTGTCGCGGCGCGGGCTGCCTGGGCGTGCGGTGCCGCTTGCGCGCGCGGGTCACGCCACAAGGCGGCGCCGCCTTCGATGCCGGCGTCGTTCGACACCACACTGACATGCGGTGGCAGGTCGCCGCTCAGCACGGCGCCGTTGCCGCCGCCAATGATCAGGCGGTCGTAGTGCAGCAATGAATCAAGGACTTCCAGCATTTTCCGAACCCGGCGATTCCAGCGCTTTGGACCAATTTTCTTGAGCGCCGCATCGCCGATGTATTCGTTGTAGGTTTTGCCCTTGTGCGCGGGATGGTGAGCCAGTTCCAGGTGCGGCATCAATTCGCCCTGACGAAACAGCGCGGTCCCGGCGCCGGTGCCCAGTGTAAGGACGAATTCCAGACCTTTGCCTTCAATCGCCGCCAGGCCCTGCATCTCGGCGTCGTTGATCAGGCGCGCCGGCATGCCGCCCAGACGCTCGGCCAGGGTCGAGGCGAGTTGAAAGCCAGCCCATTCCGGCGTGCCGAAATGCGGCGCGGTGAGGACGTCGTTGCCGCGTACAACGCCGGGAAACCCGATCGAGATGCGATCGTAGGGGTGCGTGAGGGTGGCTACGAGTTTTACCAGCGTCTCGATCATCACTTCCGGCGGGCAGGGATAAGGCGTCGGCGTACGTACTTTCTCGGTCAGCATCTTGCCGGCGTCGTCGAGCACCGCGGCCTTCAGGCCAGTGCCGCCGATATCGATTGCCAGGATGCCCGGACGTGACGTCGTGCGCGTGCCGCGTTTCACCGCAACGGCGCGTTTGCCGGCCGCCGGCTGCCGCGATGCGGCCTTCTTGCTCGCAGGCCGCTTGCCTGCTGCATGCTTGCTGACGGCTTTTTTAGCCGCTCGATTCGCTGCTTTCATGCTGGCTTGTCCCCTTTGTCCGGTGCGCCGAGCGGTACCCAGTGCCGTCCGTCCTTTTCCAATAAATGATCGGCGGCGGCCGGTCCGGCAGTACCCGCCGCGTAAAGTTCGACGCCTGCGGCGGCGCCGCTGCGATCCAGCGCCGGCTGCACCACCGACCAACTGGTTTCGATATTGTCGGCGCGCTGAAACAGCGTCGCGTCGCCGAGCATGCAGTCGTAAAGCAGGGTTTCGTAGCCCACATTGGGCTTCTCGTCGAAGAAATCGCGATAGCGGAACGACGAATTGACTTGCCCGAGTTTCATTTCCGGACCCGGAATCTTCACGTTGAAGCCCAGCCGCGTGCCGTGTGTCGGATCGATCATCAGCGTGAGTACGTTAGGCGGCAAGCTATCGACGGGCGTGTCACGGAAGATGCGATACGGTGCGGTCTTGAAATGGATGGCGATTTCGGTACGACGTTCGGCCAGCCGTTTGCCGGTGCGCAGGTAGAAGGGGACGCCGGCCCAGCGCCAATTTTCGATCGACAGTTTCAGCGCTACATAGGTTTCGGTGTTGCTGTCGGGCGCAACTTGCGGCTCTTCACGATAAGCGCGCGCGTCTTCGCCGAGCACATGGCCGGCGGCATATTGTCCGCGCACCACGTTCTCGGGCAGCACCGGTCGCACCGCGTCGATGAGTTTCGCTTTTTCATTGCGCACGGCTTCCGCATCGAAGGAATTGGGCGGCTCCATCGCGGTCATGCACAACAACTGGAACAGATGGTTGGGCACCATGTCGCGCAACGCGCCGGTGGGCTCGTAAAAGCCACCGCGTGCTTCAACGCCAATGGTTTCCGCCGCGGTGATTTGTATGTGATCGATGAAGTCGCGGCGCCACAGGGGTTCGAAAATACCGTTGCCGAAGCGCACCGCCATCAAGCTTTGCACGGTTTCCTTGCCCAGGAAATGATCGATGCGATAGATCTGCTGCTCGCTGGCGACCGACAGAATCTGCTGGTTGAGCGCGCGTGCCGAAGGCAGATCGGCGCCGAACGGCTTTTCGATCACGACCCGGCGAAACGCGTTGTCAGCTTCCGCCAGTAGCCCGGCGTGCCCCAACTGCTCGACAATCGGCCCGAAGAAGCGCGCGGCGACCGCCAGATAAAACACCACGTTGCCCTTGATCTTGCCCTTCAGTGCCGCATAGGTGGCGGGATCGCCAAAGTCGCCGGTCATGTAATTCAGGCGCTGGGCAATCCAGTTCCAGGCATTTTCATCGATCTTGTCGGTATGGAATTCGGCGGTGGTGTCGGTGGTGAAGGATTGCAGATTCTTCGTCATATCGTCGCGCCAGGCTTCGCTGCTGCGATCGACACGATCCAGACCGAGAATGCTGAACTGTTCGTCGAGCAGATGATTGCCCGACAAGTTGTAAAGCGCCGGCATCAACAGCCGCTTGGTCAAATCGCCGCTGGCACCGAACAGTACGAGCGTGCAAGGCGGGGCGGGCTTGGTGCCAGACGCAGAAGGAGCATCAGTCTTCGGATCAGTGTTCAGCGTGGCTGGCGCTTGGTCCGTCATATAGGTTCTCCTTACAGGGTTCGAAGACGTGGTTGCGCGCTGACAGCGCAACCAGGAATGCGCGACTGGCCTGGTGAACCAGAACCTTGCCGCTCAGACTGTACAGGGGTTGTGTGAAATCAGCGACCCGACTCGACGCAGGCGATGAGCCGGTACGCGCCGAGGGCTGGCTACCAGAGTAACCAATTCGCAAGCGGCGTGCCGACGGCGCGTTGCAGCGCATGACTTTTGAAAGGTCGAGCCAGGCGGCGGGGCTAAAGCGGGGTTTTTGGCGGAATTTCGCCAGAATGGACGCAACGGGGACGAAAAAAAGCCCGAACCGCAGGGGTTCGGGCTGAATCCACCAAGGAGGAGGTGGAGGAGACGATTCGAATTATACGCAATTTTTGCGGCAATGCAACAAGTTTTGCTTGAGTGCCGGCGGGGGCGATTCGACGGGGCGGGTGTTGGCGACCTGTAGCGCTGACAAATCGTCATATTCCGCGGGCTCGGCCATCGAGCCCGGGCGCGCGGCAACGGACGAATCCGTGCGGCGCGTTTCGGCACTCAGCCCGAACATCCGCCGGCTGTGGCGCGAATGCGTTTCTCAACCTCATCAAGACTTTCATGTTCACTATCAATCGCACTGCCTCTGTCCCACCGCGCAATCAAGTCGCCGACTCGCAGTCTACCGAACCGAGGCTGCGCCGCTCGTTGACAGGCGCGAGTCGCCCGGCAACGGAGGAAAGGGCAACGCCCGCTGCAGCCAGTGCCCGTGCCAGCGTCGAAGCGTTGTTACGTGACGCCGCGTGGGAGCCGCCAACGATCCGCGACCCCGCAACAGACGAACACGCGCTGTATGGACATGCTTCGGCGCCATACACGCCTGTGCGCCCGGCGACTCCCGAGCGCTTCGGCTCGGACTGGGGGCGCGCACAAAATCCGCGCCGTTCGGCGTCCGACGGGCGAGTGCTAACGAGCGCGTACATGGCAGAACGGCCCATGCCGCGGATGGCGGCCGTCGAGCACCTCGAGCAAGCCACACGCCAATGGGAGGCGGAGGTGCTGATGGAAACTCTAGTGCGAACTTCGGCCGGAGATTACTGCGATCAGATCGGCATAACTTGCCCGCGCGATCGCGCCATACTGCAACGCGCGTTGATCGAGCATGCGTATCAGGATGCCGGTGCTTTCGAGGAAGTATTGCTTATTGGAAGTTGCCAGAACCACGCGCCAGCGGCGAGTTCCCCGATGCTGGCCGTCGCGGATAGCAACGCTCATATTCGAGGTTTTCGCGCTAACGCCCCGGGCGCCGAGCAGGCGCACGGCCGTCACGCGCATGCCGACCCTTCGCCTGAAGTCACGTCGAGCGGGGACATGGCCGCGGCCGCGGCGGCGCTCCCGCATGGCGTGATGCACACATTGGCGCAACGTGCGGCAGAGGCGGTAAGCGCTGCAGCGCCTGGCGCAGCGGTGGTTTGCCAATTCACCCTGCGCTGGGGCGGCTATATGCTCGCGACCGGGGCCGCCACCGGTTTGAGCTGTTTCGTCTATGGCCTTTGCGGCAGCGAGCTATTTAATTGGGGCGCGGCTGTCAAGCAACAGGCGGCCCAGTGGGTGGAAGGGTTATGGTCGGATGAGCCGGACTGGGCGGCATCCTACCGGCCTGGGTACATCGAAGCGCCGTGATCTCCGACCAATGATTGGCGGTAGCGCCGCGCACCGCAATGCCGCGCTGTCCGTCCCTACACCTCACCCGGATCTGCTGACTTCGCGCCGGCGCGCACCCGCGGCTCGACCTGCGCGAAAATCCAGGCGGACGCGGCGGTGATGATGCCGATGCTCACGAACGTAGCCTGGAACGCCGCCTTCGCGTGCACCGCTTCGCCGCCGCCGAAGAATCTCCCGTAGGTGGCCAGCAGCGCGCCGGCTACTGTCACGCCAAGACTCATCGCCAACATCTGTATCATCGAAAACAAGCTATTGCCGCTGCTCGCATGCTCGCTGCCGAGATCTTTCAAGGTCAGGGCGTTCATGGCCGTGAATTGAATTGAATTCACGGCGCCAAACAGCGCCAGTTGCACCAGCCTCACCGGGAACGGCACGCTTAGCGAGAACAGCGCGAAACTCGCGATACCCAATCCCACCAGCAAGGTATTGATGACCAGCACGCGCTGATAACCCAGTCGGTTGATCAGCGGGGTAACGGGCCGCTTGATCAACATGCCGGCGGCCGCCACTGGCAGCATCGTCATGCCCGCTTCCATAGGCTTGAAACCCAGGCTCACTTGCAGCAACAGCGGCAACAGATAAGGCATGGCGCCGCTGCCGATGCGTGCGAACAGATTGCCCAGTAGCCCGACCGAATAGGTGTGAATCTTGAACAGGTCGAGCGAGAACAAGGGATGCGGTCGCCGGGTAGCGTGCAGACCGTACGCACATAGGCAGGCGAGGCTGAGAATCAGCAAGACCAGCACGGTCGCATGACGCAGCCCCAGTTCGGCCAAGCCGTCCAGCGATAGTGATATCGCGATCATGCCGACTGCCAGCAGCAAAAAGCCTTTGAGATCGAAAGCGGACACTTGCGTGCGCGCGTTCGGCATGAAAAGCCAGGTGCAGGCGCAGCCGAGCACGCCCACTGGCACGTTGATCAGAAAGATCCAGTGCCACGAGGTTTGTTGCACCAGCCAGCCGCCCAGCGTCGGCCCGATCAGCGGTCCGATCATGCCCGGAATGGCGATCAGCGACATCGCCTGCAAATAGCGTTCACGTGGCACGATGCGCAATACCGCGAGTCGGCCGACGGGCAATAGATTGGCGCCGCCGATGCCTTGCACCACGCGCGCGAACACCAGCATCGACAGACTGGTGGACATCGCGCAGGCAATCGAGCCTGCCGAAAACAACACCACTGCCCACACGAACACGGTGCGCGTACCAAAGCGATCGGCAAACCAGCCTGATGCAGGTGTCAAGGTCGCCATGGTCAGCGCGTAGGAGATCACCACCGATTGCATTCGCAACGGACTTTCGCCGAGGCTGCGCGCCATCGACGGCAGCGCCGTGTTGACAATGGTGGTATCGAGCGTCTGCATGAAAAAGCCGATCGCTACCAGCCACAGCATCAGGTTGAGCGAAGCCGGATGGCGCGCGGGGGTGATTTGTGCGGCAGGCGGCGCCTGCACGGCGCTCATGGGCGGTCAAGCCGGGCGAGCGGCGCGCCGGGCGGGAACGAAAGCAGCTGAGGCATGGAGTCGAGACGAGGAAGGCGGGCCGATTTGCCGAAAGCCATTGTACGCGGCGCTGCCCAGGTCTGCTGCGGCTTGCGGCCCCGACGGCGCCGCGACCGCCGCCTGAAGGCGTGTTGCCAAGCGGCGGTCGGCTTGCTTATTTCTCGCGCAACACCAGCGAAAGATGCTGATTAAACAAAGACTCTGGAATGAAATTGAAACAGTCCGCGGCCAACGCCGCATCGACCAACTCAGTGCGCGAATGCGCGGCGAATTTCTGCTTGAGTACGTCGATATATTGTTCGACGGTGCGTGGCGACAGGCCGAGCACTCGCGCGATCGCCTTGGCATTGCGCCCGCGCAGCACGAAGAACAATACCTCGGCTTCGCGCCGCGTCAGGTCGGCTTCCTCACAGCGGCCCACCCGGTAGCTTCCCGCCGTTGTCGGTTCCGCTTCCTTGCCGCCGATATGGCTGCGGTTCAACGCTGCACCCAATTCGACCATGCCGGCGGTGCTGAGCTCGAAAGCGTGGCAGATCACCTGCTTCCCGCCGCTGAGCGGATCGAGGTGAAACGATTTATTGACGATGTACGCGCGCCAGCGATTCCCGGCCAAGGGGTGCACTTCCAGCGTACGCATATGTTTCTGTGTAGCGATGACTTCCTGATCCTGTAACTGAAAAGTTTCGGCGAATTCGCACACGCGGCTTGGCAAATCGGCGTCGGTGAGACCCAGGCAGTCCTGCGGATGTCGGAAGCCGACGGCATCGGCCAAACCGCGATTCATATAAGTGAACACGGAGTCTACGTTTTTTACAGTCCACCAGCCAGCAAGCCCATCGAATACTTCACCCAGCTTTGCATCGAAATCATTCATATCGTATACCTAACTATCTATGACGCGAATGGAGCTTCTGCAGCCTGTCAGCGCGTCGTTGCGAGGACGTCTCGACGTGAACCAGCCTAAAGAAGACCCGCACCACTTACAAGCGACGTAACTTTATATGACGTTATGCTGACGCCGCGTAGAGAGCGATGCGGGAGTGATGTGAGGGTGATGCGGGAGTGATGCGGGAGGAGTGCGTGGCCGGCGATGGCGGTGTGGCAGGAGTGCGGTGACGGTGGTGTAGCAGAACAGCAGAACGAGTGGATAACTGCAGCAAACCGTCGCGTCAGACAGACGCGACGCAAACACGTACCGGCCCTGATACAGGCGCCGGTACGTGCATCTTGCCGTCAGGCCGGCGCGAACATCGGCACTACGCCGTCATTCTCGGTCGGCTTGAAAACCACCTTGACGCGGTCGCCG
>JBPBQZ010000017.1:0-41544 GCA_050955105.1 Janthinobacterium lividum
GTCCCAAAAAGATAGACGGTGAGCGTGGCAATCACGAAAGAATTGGCGAATGACGGCCCGAGCACGCGCGCCTGCATCCCATAAAAACCGGGCCGCCACAAGCGCGTAAGCGTCGGCAAGTCGGGCACCCCCAGCCAGGTCGCGATCTGAAATCCAGTCAGCAGTGATGCGGCCGTAATCAGCAATACGCCGGGCAGCGTCGCCAAGCGTCCTTGCGTCAACGCGCCCCGCGGCGCAATCTCGATCCAGCCGTGGCTCAGGCGTGGCACGATCCAGGCGAAAGCGCGCAGCGATAGACCGATGGCGTTCGCGCTGATCAGATAATTGCGCAGCCGGTCGGCGGTGTTGCCAAGCCACAGGACGGTGCCGATGACCGTGCACATGAGTATCAGCAAGAGCAGATAGCGCAACTGCGCGCGCCAGCCGGTGTGGCGCGGAAAGAGTAGCGCGGACAGCGTGGGCTCGGCGCTTTTCATCGGGGCTTTCTTTTCGAGACAATTGATCGCGGCGGCAGCTGCCGGCCACTCCGAACTGTACGCCGAACGGCCGTGGCGACAAGCCCGCGCGACGAAACGCCGAGGCTCACGACAAAGCGCCTTATATCGAGACCGGGCGTCGGCAGGCCTGAGCGGCGGCCCGACGTCGGCTAGAATACCCTCCAGCCAGTTCCTATGCGCTCCGGATCGCTGCTCCCGGATTAGCACTGCAGCCGACCGCACTACGATTTCTTTTTGCCTGAGACGAGTCTCTGAATGGATCCATCCCGCACCTCGAGCCCCGACGCTGAAGATACCTCCGACGCCAGTTCCTCGGGCCTGCGCGTATTGGTCGTCGAGGATGTGGCGGACTCGCGCGATGCGCTGTGCGAACTGCTGGGCCTGCTCGGCTATGCGCCGGTCGGCGCCGCCAGCGGCGAAGCGGCGTTCGAGTGTTTGCAAAGCCAGGCCTTCGATGTGTTGCTGACCGATATCACCTTGCCCGGCATCTCGGGCGTCGAGTTGGCAACGCGAGCCGTGGCGCAATGGCCCGGCTTGCGTATCGTCTTCGCTTCGGGCTATGGCGCGCCCCCCGCACTGCCTTTCGAATCCATCTCGCTGCTCAAGCCTTACACCACCGAGCACCTCGAGCAGGCGCTCGACGGCCGCGCCCCAGCATCGGCCAGCCGCTACTGAATTGCGCGAGCGCTGACGGGTGCCGTGGCGCGTCGCGCGCAGTGGCGCAGCGCCGTTACCATCGCTCGCAGCGTCGCCGAGGGCAGCGGCTCGGCAGCCAGCACCAGGCCCACCGATTCTTCCGAGCCGGCCGTGGCCAACGGCAACGCGTGAAGCCACCCATCGGCAATATCAGCCGCCACCGCGCTGCGCGGCACGACCCAGACGAAGTCGCCCTGCCGCACGAGCGCGCGGCCGACCGATACCGACAGTATCTCGATATTCGCAGCGCGCCCGGCCAAGCCGAACTCGCGCATCAGTCGATCCGCCGACTGCCGGATGATGGTGCCGCCGCTTGGCATGACCAAGGGATAATCGGCGAGCTCGCTACCTGTCAGCCGTGTCGCCCGGGTCAGCGGATGACCATTGCGCACCACTACGCAAAGCGGCTCGCCGCGTAAGTATTCGAAAGTCAGTCCGGCCAGTGCCGCGGGTTCGACTACCCGGCCGATCGCCAGGTCGAGCGCCGCGTCGTGCATGCGTTCGAGCAGATCGGCGTTGGGCGCGGTAACGATTTCCACGGTCACGTCGGGCCAAACTGTCGAAAATTCGCTGATGGCGTCGGCGAACCAACTGCCCGCGGCGGTTGGCAGCAAGCCCAGGCGCAAGCGCCCCGAACGCTGGCCTTGCTCGTGCGTGACCACGTCGATACCCTCGCGCAGTGCGCCCAGGCAGGCCGTCGCATAGCGTTGGAACACTTGCGCCGCATGCAGCGGCGCCGCACCGTTGCGGCCACGCTCGAACAACCGCACCCCTAGCAGTTCTTCCAATTCGGCCAGCGTCTTGGACGCTGCCGGCTGGCTGATCGCCAGTGAATCGGCCGCTTTCTGCAAGCTGCCTTCACGCATCACGGCCACGAAACACTGCAGATGGCGCAGCTTGACGGCGGCGGCGTTAAAAAGAGATGGCATAACCTGACCTTATGGCTGGCATCCAGAAATGCCATTTTGCATTCTCGATGGTTAGACATAGAGTATGGCAATTACCAGGAGACGTCATGCCTAATACCCCCACCTTGCGCGCCCGCGACTGGGAAACCCAGCCGCGGTATCTCACGCCTGACTACAAATCGACGCTGTTGCGCGCGCCAAAGCAGCCGTTGAGTCCCTTGCCGGCGCATCTGCGCAATCTGCGGGCGCCGGTTTACGGCGCCGAAGACATCGGTGCCCTCGATCACGATCTGACGCACAACGCCGCGAAAAACGGCGAAGCCTTGGGCGAGCGCATCATCGTCACCGGCCGCGTACTCGACGAAGGCGGCAAGCCGGTGCCGCATACGCTGGTCGAGATCTGGCAAGCCAACGCTGCTGGCCGTTATGTGCACAAGATCGATCAGCACGATGCGCCGCTGGATCCGAATTTCCTCGGCGCGGGTCGCTGCATTACCGACGCCGACGGCCGTTATCGCTTCCTGACGGTGAAGCCAGGCGCCTACCCATGGGGCAATCACCACAATGCCTGGCGCCCGAACCATATCCATTTCTCATTATTCGGCGAGTATTTCGCGTCGCGCCTGGTGACGCAGATGTACTTCCCGGGCGACCCGCTGTGCGCGCACGACCCGATTTTCCTGGGCACGCCGGCCGCGGTGCGCGATCGCCTGGTGTCGCGTTTCTCGCTCGACATCAGCGAGTCGGACTACGCGCTGGGCTATGAATTCGATATCGTGCTGCGCGGCCCCGACGCCACGCCGACGGAGACTTGATCCATGACACTCAAACAAACCCCCTCGCAAACCGTCGGACCGTTTTTCGCCTATGGGCTGACGCCGACGCAATACAGCTATGAGCTGCGCAGCATCTTTTCGCCGACGATTGCGCAGCCGCAGGTACCCGGTGAGCACATCCTGGTTACGGGACGCGTGCTCGACGGCAACGACGCGCCCATCTTCGACGCCTTGCTGGAAGTGTTGCAGCCCGACGCGCAGGGACAATACGTCACCCACCGCAAGCAGGCTATCGATAGCGGCTTCGCCGGTTTCGGTCGCGTAGGCACCGGCACCGATGCCCAGCATCGCTACACCATCGAGACCATCAAGCCGGGCGTGGCGAATGCCGGCGATGCACCGCATCTGGACGTGATCGTCAGCATGCGCGGACTGTTGTTGCATGCCTTCACGCGCATCTATTTTGAAGATGAAGCGGCCAACGCGAATGACCCGGTGTTGAACGCGGTGCCGGCAGCACGGCGGCCCACGATGATCGCTACGCGCGAGCCGATCGAAGGACGCAAGGTCTATCGCTTCGACATCAGGATGCAGGGACCGCAGGAAACAGTTTTCTTCGATCTGTAGCCCGCGGCGCCACGCAGTTCTCGAGCCGGGTTCATCGGGGTTGACGGCCTCGAGGAACTTGGCTATTTTCATTGGTCAAACCATTTGATACCAACGGAGATACGAATGCTCGATGCTGATCGCTTGCTGCGCTATAAACTGGCCCCCGTTGAACAGCATGTCACGCCGCGTGACGTGATGCTGTATGCGCTGGGAATCGGCATTGGCGACGATCCGCTCGACCCGGGCCAACTGCGCTTCGTCTACGAAGAAAATCTGCAGATGGCACCCACCATGGCGATTACGCTGTGCTATCCCGATATGTTGATCCCGCTGGTCGACGCCGGCGTCGAGATCACCAGGCTGCTGCATGCGAAGCAATCGCTCTCCATCGTCAAGCCATTGCCGGTCGATGCGGTATTCGTCGGTCACACCGAGTTCCTCGACGTCATCGACTTCGGTGCGGGCAAGGATGCGCGCATCATCTATCGCAATCGCATTTATGAGAAATCCAGCGGCGACCTGGTGGCTGAACTGAACGGCGAGAGCGTGTCGCTGGGCGGCGGTGGCTTCGGCGGCAGCAAGGGCGTCAAGCCCGTGAAAATCGAGATGCCCAACAGCGAGCCGACGGTGGTTTCGGAATATACGACGCTGCGGCAACAGGCTCTGCTCTATCGGCTCTCGGGCGACTACAACCCCTTCCACGTCGACAGCGCACTGGCGAGCGCTGGTGGTTTCAAGCAGCCGATTCTGCATGGCCGCTGCACCTTCGGCATCGTCGCTCATGCCATCTTGCGCAACAGCTGCGGCTATCAGGGCGCGCGCCTGCGCAGCATGCAGGCGCGCATGGCCGCGTCGGTGTATCCGGGCGAAACCATTCGTACGGAAATCTGGAACGAGGGCACGCAAGTGCGCTTCCGCGCGAGCATTCCGGCGCGTAACACGGTGGTCATCGACCAAGGGCTGGCGGTAATCGGTGATTGAGGCGAGCGCCTGAAGGGCATGCCTGAGACAGACTGCAGGCATGCCCTTCAAACAAGCGCTACAGGCGCGCGCGTACTCGAGGCGGCTCGCAGGCGCTCGAGGCGCCTGCTCGCGCTCCGCTAGCGGCCCTTGAACACCGGCTGACGCTTTTCCAGCAAGGCCTGAATACCTTCGTGCTTGTCTTCGCTGGCGCACAGCAATTGCAGGGATTTGCGTTCGATCATCAAGGCAGCTTCCAGCGAGCAGTCGGCGCCGCCATTCACGGCTTCGCGAATCTGCCGTACCGCCAGCGGCGGCATGGCGGCGATGCGGGCCGCCAGCTTGGCTGCTTCGGCCTCGACCTGCTCGTCGGGCACCACCATGGCGACGAGATTGCGCGCGTAGGCTTCAGCGGCCGTCAGCGCATCGCCGGTGAGCGTAAGCATGAGCGTCTGCTGGCGGCCGATGATGCGCGTCAGCCGCTGTGTGCCGCCTGCCCCTGGCATCAAGCCCACTTTCACCTCCGGCAAGCCAAAGCGGGCGCGCTCGCCTGCGACGATCATGTCGGCATGCAAGGCCAACTCGAAGCCGCCGCCCAGCGCCAGGCCGCGTACGCCGGCGATCACCGGGGTGTTCAAACGGCCAATCGCCGCCCACAAGCGATCAGTGGCGCGCAGCATCATGTCGATGGCACCGGCGTTGAGAATTTCCGCAAGATCGGCGCCCGCCGCGAAAACCTTCTCGCTGCCGACCAGCACAATGGCGCGCACGCTGGCGTCGGCGTCGAGCTCTTCGAGCACTCTTACCAGCTCGACGCGTAGCCCAACGCTCAAGGCATTGCGCTTTTCGGGACGATGAATGCGTACCATTGCAACCGCCGGCGAGGGCCGCGGTTCGATAACTATCTCTGCCATAATGGTTATACCTTTAGTCGAGGGTCGCGCCATTCTAATCATTGCGCGCGATTTTTTTAATCGGGGAATGCGCGCCCCATGCCGCAGCCGTGCATTGCGTGCGCGCGCCGCACAGTGGCTGCCGTGGAAAGCACCGGAGCACTGCGCTATGATCTGTTCCGCTCAATCCATCCCACATAAACGCACAAAGCATGGCCACTCGCCCTCTTCGCTCTCCCACCATTGAAGACGCTCCCGTCCACGCGGCGCGCGACGACCGTCAATTTGTCGTGGCCCTGGCACGCGGCCTGGCCATCTTGCGCTGCTTCGATGCCTCGCGGCAGGAACTGGGAACCACCGAGATCGCGCAGCTTACGAGCCTGCCTCAGCCTACCGTCTGGCGGCTTTGCTACACGCTGCAAGAGCTGGGCTATCTGGTGCCCAGCCGCAGCGGCGACAAGCTGCGCATCGGCATGGGCGTACTGGGTCTCGGCCATTTCGCACTGACCTCGTCGGACATCGGTGACATCGCTTTCGACGACATGCGGCAGATCGCCAAGCACTCGCGCGCCGCGATCTCGATCAGCATCCTCGAACAGACCGAGTTGCTGATCATCAAGCGCGTGGTCGGCGACGGCCCGCTGCTGCTGCACATGGAAGTCGGTTCGCGCCTGCCGATGGGCACCACGGCCGGCGGCTGGGCCTATATGGCGGGCCTCTCCGAGGAAGCGCGGCGTGAAACCTTCGCGCGGCTAAAGCCCCTGTATGGCCGCGGCTGGACCGCCCTGAGCGCCAAGATCAACAAGGCCATCGAAGGCTATCGGACGACCGGTTTCGTACTGAACATCGGCGGCTTTCACGACGATGTGAATTCAGTCGGCGCGCCGGTGCTCGATACTGCCGGCACGCCGATCTATTCGATCAACTGCGGCGGTCTGGCGCGCGGGCTCAGCGAGAAATTCCTCAGCGAGGAAATCGGCCCACGCGTGGTGCGCCTTGCCACCAAGATGCGCGCCGTGCTGGCGGCCAAGGGCTGAGCCAGCCCTTCAGGCCCCCGCCCGGTGGGCCTGGGCGAGCTGTCGAATGTCCTTCACGCTCTCGAGATGATTCAACATCTCATAAATCGACGGCCCGTCGGCCACTTGCCCGGCGGCACAGCAATCGAGGAACTTGCCACGCGGATCGACATGCGGCGCCACGTCGATGAACGGCCCGCTATCGATCTCGCTACCGTCTTGCAGCGTCATGACGATGCGGTCCGCCAGCGGCGCCTGGGCCGCCGGCACACTCGATGCAGTATCTGATACTCCCTGATACGCGGCGGCCGGTGCGGCAGGCGCCTGCACGGCAATGCGACGCATTAGCGCCTGGATATCGGCTCGGTTGATGAATCCCACATCGAGTTCGTTCAGGCCGACGCGACCTGTCAGCAGCGTCGACGCCACCGCGAATTCAGCGCTGAACTTGGCTTCGGCGCCTGTCACTGGCTGATGATGTCGAAGGATCTTCGCGAAAGTGGGACGCAAGGTCAAAACAATGCGCGCGATGGCCGCACTGTCGATCGCCTGCGCCTGCCGCATCGCGAGCACCCGGTCGATGGTGGCATGCGAGGCATAGCAGACCGGATATTTCTTGAACGAGAGCGGTAGCCGCAGTGCGTACCAGCCGTCGCCCAACAAGCTTGGCGAGGTCGCGTCGAAATTTCCTTTGGGAGAGAGGGCTTGCAGCAGTCCGCCGGGCGCCTCCAGCGCCACCGGCGACGCATGCAGACCCAGGCGTGCCCAGGCCACTGCGTTCACCGCTGCCGCGGCCGCTTGGCCGGCATGCACCGGCTTCACCATCGTCCCAAAATTGGCGATCACGCCGCCACTCAGGCTGGCGGCAATGCCGAGTGCGTCGCGGCATGCGCTGGCATCGAGTTTCAACAGATAGGACAGCGATGCCGCCGCGGCCACCGGCCCCATCACCGAGGTAGGATGCCAGCCCTTGTTGTGATACGAGTTCTTTTCGCGACGCGCGAACTCGCCCCACACTTCGTAGCCGACCAGATAGGCGCACAGCACCTCGTGCCCACTCGCGCCGATACGCTCGGCTTCCGCGAGGATGGCCGGCACCAGTACTGTGCTGGGATGCGCGCCGTGCGCGACATCGTCATAGTCGAGCACGTGGCCGATCGACGCGTTGACGAAAGCGGCTGCCGCGGCGCCCACCCGTTGTTGCGAATCGAGCAGCAGCGAGCTCACCGGTTGCTGCACCACGTCTTGCGAAATCGCTTGCCGCAGCACTGCCACCAAGGGATCTTGCCGCGCTGCCAGCATGGTGCCGAGCAGGTCGATGAAGCCCGCGCGCGCCATCGACAGCGCCGCCGCGGGCACCGTGCTCGCATCGAAACCCGTAATGAAACGCACGATACTGGACGTCAGTCCCGCCTCGTCATGATGCGCGGCGCCGGCATTGGCCGACGCACTGCCAGAAAGGCCCTGTGCAGCGCTGCTATGCATCTTGTTCTCCTGCAAAACCGTATCAAGAAGCGGCATGCCCTGCCGCATGAAGGCGTGCGCGGCCCCGATCGAGCACCACCACGTCGCGCTCGAGTACGCGCACCCGGAAGGCGATTTCATCGCCCTCGTACCAATATTCAGTGCTGAGCGTTTCGCCCGGATAGACCGGCGCTGAAAAGCGTGCCGACATGCCACTCAGCCGTGCCGCGTCGTAGTCGAGGCAGGCACGCAGCAACGCGTGACAAGCCACCCCAAAGGTACACCGACCATGCAGAATCGGCTGGGCGAAGCCCGCTTTGGCGGCGGTGGCGGGGTCGGCATGCAAGGGGTTGTAGTCACCCGACAGGCGATACAGCAAGGCCGCTTGGCGCAGCGTAGCCAAGTCGCAGCGACCATCGGCGGCGCGGCTCGGCACCTGCGCCAGCACCGGCAGTGCGGCGGCAGCCGCTGGTGTGGCTGCGTACCCGGCGCCGCCGCCGTCGGCGCGGCACACCGTGGTCGACGTCAGCCGGCCGATCAAAGCGCCGCTGGCGCGCTCGACGAGCGGCGTCTCATAAACCAGCAGCAAGCCCTTCGCCGCGCCTTTATCGACCACGTGCGCAATACGTGTCTTGCCGGCGAGCGTGGCCGCCGCCGGCAATGGGCGATATAGCTCGAAGCCCTGTTCGCCATGCAGAAACTTATCGAAGTGCAGGCCGGCGGCAGCGAGCGTGCGCGCCCGCTCGCGCGGATAGGCAAGCGTGATGGCCATCGAGGGCACCGCCTGCAAGGCCTTCTCAAAAACGAAACGTAGCTGGCGTTGATCCAGCGGATCCGCACCGAAGCCCACGCCCAATGCATACAGCATGGTGTCGCGCTGCGAATACGCGTGTTCGACTTCGTCGAATTCCAGACCGACAAGCTTGCTGCTATCTACAGCCATCGAGGTTCTCCGACAGATGAGCGGCGAGCTTTCGCCACTACGATACGGCAATCAACTTCTGCAGTCGCACCGGGTCCGCCAGCAAGCTGCCGCTGCCTTCCATGCAGACGATGCGGCCGCGGTCGAGCACCATGGCGCGCTCCACCATCGACAACGCCAGGCGCGCATGCTGTTCGACCACGATGACGGTCAAGCCGCTTTCAGCGATCAGTTGCCGAATCGTCTTGCACAGCTCGTCGACGATAATCGGCGCCAGGCCTTCCATCGGTTCGTCGAGCAGCAATAGCGCCGGATTGAGCAATAGCGCGCGGGCGATTGCCACCATCTGTTGCTCGCCGCCCGATAGCTGGTTACCCATGTTTTTGCGACGCTCTTGCAGCCGCGGAAACATCGCGTAGATTTTGTCGAGCGTCCAGGCGCCGGGCCGACTGGTCGTCAGCAAATTTTCTTCGACCGTCAGGGAGGGAAACACCCAGCGCTCCTGCGGCACCCAACCCAGCCCCATGTGTGCGCGCCGTTGCGAACTCACGCCGTTGAGCAGCGCCCCGCGCCAGCGGATGGCACCGCGATGCAAGCGTGTCTGACCCATCAAGGTGCTCAACAAAGTCGTCTTGCCTACGCCGTTACGACCGAGCAGCGCCAGACTCTGGCCGCTTTCGAGCTCGAAGGAGACATCGTCGAGCACAATCGAATCGCCGTAGCCCGCACTCACATTTTCGAGACGCAGCAGCTCAGCCATGCGCGCCCTCGCCCAAGTAAACACTATGGATGAGCGGATTGGCCGCAATCTCGGCCGGCGTGCCTTCCGCCAGCAGCTCGCCGGCCACCATCACCGTGATGCGCTCGGCGAAGCGGAACACCAGTTCCATGTCATGCTCGATGAAAAGGATGGTGACTTCGCGTGGCAGGCGCGCCAGCACGTCGAACAGCTCGGCGCTTTCCGCTGCGGGAATGCCGGCGGCCGGCTCATCGAGCAACAGGATGCGCGGCTTCACCGCCAGCGCCAACGCGATCTCCAGCAGACGCTGCTTGCCATAAGGCAGAATGCGCGTTTCGACGTCGGCTTCGTCAGCGAGTCGCAATACCTCGAGCAATTGCCGCGCTTCGTCGATTTCGGCGCTGTAGCGGTCGAGCGGATGAAACCACGACATCGACTTGCCATTGCGCTCGAGAATCGCCATCAAGACCGATTCGAGCACGGTCAGCGAAGCGAACAGGCTGCTGATCTGATGCGTGCGCACCAGTCCCATCTTGACGCGTTGCGCGGGCGAAGCCTGCGTGATGCGTGTGTCGCCCAGCCAGATCTCGCCAGCGCTGGGCGCGAAGCTACCGGTCAGCAAATTCACCAGCGTGGTCTTGCCGGCGCCATTCGGACCGATGATGGCGTGGCGCGTGCCGGCTTGCAGCGTCAGGCTGATGTCGTTGCTGGCGCGGAAACTGCCCCACTGTTTGCAGAGTCCTTCGGTGCGCAGGGCAATGCTCATGAGCGCGCTCGCTTGAGCCAACGTTGCAGCCGATCGAGCAAGCCGAGAATGCCGCCGCGAATGAAGATGGTCAGCGCCACCAGCAGCAAGCCCATCCAGAAGGTCCAATACACCGGGTTGAGACTGCTCAGAAATTCATGGCCGATCATATAAACCGCCGCGCCGATCAGGCCGCCGTACAGTCGGCCCACGCCGCCGAGCACCAACATGATCAGGCCATCGGCCGAGCGTTGCAGGCCGAGCGAATCGACGCCGACGAACTGCGTGGTCTGCGCCTGCAGTGCACCGGCCACACCGGCCAGCGCCGCCGCGAAGGTCACGCCGACAATCTGCAAACGATCGACGCGTACGCCCAATGCACGCATGCGCGGCGTGTTTTCACGGATGCCCGTCAAGGCCAATCCATAGGGCGAACGCACCACGCGCCGCACCAGTACGAACAGCACGAACACCACCACCAGGCAATACACGTAGGCGGTCTTGCCCTGCATATCGAAATGGAACAGGCCAAGCAAGTTCCAGATATCGATGCCCTGCATGCCGTCCGAGCCGCCTGTGATGCCCTTGGCGCGGCCCGCCGCTTCGTACACCAGCGCGGAGAGACCGAGCGTGATCATCATGCGCGCTAGCTGATTGCCGCGCACGATCAGCAAGCTCGACAGAAAGCCGACCACGGCGCTCGCCAGCGCGGCGATCAGCAAGCCGGTGAGCGGCTCACCCCATCCCATCACACTCACAGCGCCTGCCACATAAGCGCCTATCCCGAAAAACAGCGCGTGACCGACCGAAACGATGCCGGTGAAGCCCACGACGATATCGAGTGACAGCGCGAACAGCGCCATGATCAGTATCTGGCTGCCCAGCGCGAGGTAGTTGGGCAACAGGAAATACGCCAACACCGGCAACAGCCAGAACACCAGCTCGGCATAGCGCCAACGCGTGCTGCGCAAGCTACTGGCTTTCATGCGCGTTTTCCCAGCAAGCCGTGCGGAAACAGGAACAGCAGGGCGATCATTAAGGGATAGGCGACGAAGGCCCCGGCGCTTGGCAGATAGTATTTAACGCCGACGTCGGCGATGCCGAGGATCAGCGCGGCGATGAGCGCGCCACCGAAGCTGCCGGCCCCCCCGACCACCGCGACCATCAGGAAGATCACCAGGAAGGTCATCGGTACGTTCGGATCGAGCCCGACGATTTCCACGCCGAGCGCGCCGCCCAGACCCGCCAGGCCGGAACCCAGCGCGAAGGCCAGCGTAAAGACGCGCCCGACGTTGATGCCGAGCCCCGCCGCCGCCTGGCGATTGTCGACCGACGCACGAATCTGCGCGCCGAAGCGGGTGTAGCGCAGCAGCAGCAACAGCACCGCCATGACGATTACCACGAACAGAATCAGGAACAGTCGATAGCGGCCGAGCGCCAGGCCACCGACCAGCAGTTGACCCTGCAGGAACGCCGGCAATTGCACGGCCTGCTGGGCATCACCCCAGATAAACACGGCCGCGGCTGTCGCAATAAACACCAGGCCCATGGTGAACAACACCTGATCGAGCACGCTGGAACCATAGAGTCGGCGATACAGCAGACTTTCGAGCACGGCACCCAGCACGGCGCCCGCGATGAACGCCAGCGGCAGCGTTGCCAGCAGCGGCAGCCCCCATAGCTTCATCGCGGTCACGGCCGCATAGCCGCCGATCATGAAGAACACGCCGTGCGCGAGATTGGCGAAGCGCATCAGCCCGAGCGTGACCGACAGCCCGATGCTGATGAGGAATAGCAGCGCACCATATGCCACGCCGTCGAAGAGGATGCCGATACCGGTAAGCATGGGCTAAGCCGTGGACACGGAATCAGGGCTTGACGTTGGCGAACGAATCTATGATCGTCGGTACGTACTCGTTGTTCTGCTTGACGATTTTTGCGATATATACGGTTTGCACGATATCGCGCGTCTTCGCATCGATGGTGAACTGGCCGCGCGGACTATCGATGGTCATGCCACGCATCGCATCGACCACTTTCGCGCCGTCGCTGACATTGCCTTTGAGTTTGTGAATCGCCGCGTAGATCAAGGCCATGCCGTCGTAAGCTGTCACCACGATTGCGCCACCCTTCTCGTGCGCGATCGATTGATAGGCCTTCTGGAACATCGCGTTCTGCGGGTTATTGAGCGTGTAGAAATACATCATCGACGTAGTGAGGTTCAGCGCGCCATCACCCATCGGATTGAGGTACTCGGGCACCATGTCGGTCATGCTCAGCAGCACGCGAATGCCGGATTGCGCCAGACCGCGCTCGGTGTAGCTCTTCATGAAGGCCGTCAGCAGTTGGCCGCCCGGAATGAAGACGTAGACTGCGTCCGCGCCGGAGTCTTTAATGCGCTGCACGTAGGGCGAGAAGTCGATGTTATTGAGCGGCACGTGCACGCTGCCGACCACCGTACCGCCGTGCTCGGTAAAACTCTTCTTGAACGCGTCTTCCGAGTCGTAGCCCGACTGATAGTCGGAGACCAATATGAAGGCCTTTTTCACGCCATTCTTCGGCGCCCATTCACCCATCGGCGCCGCCATTTGGTAGCCGGTGTAGCAGGTGCGCACCATGTAAGGCGACTTGTCGGTAAGATTGGTCGCGCCTGATTCCAGCACGACCATCGGCGTCTTGGCTTCGGTGGCCAGCGGTGCTACCGCCAGGGCGTCGGACGACAGCGCAAAGCCGGTCAGGATGTCGACCTTGTCGCGCGTCAGCAGTTCTTGCGCAAGGCGCTTGGCAGTCGCCGGCGAGCTGTTCGAGTTGTCGCGTACGATGATTTCGATCTTCTTGCCTTCGATCGTGTCGCCGTTTACTTTTTGATACGCGAGCAGCGCGTTGTACAACTTCTTGCCATAGTCGCCAAAGGTGCCGCTCATCGGCGCGATGAAACCGATGCGGATGGTCGAGTCAGCGGCCGTCGCCAGCGTGGCACCGGTCATCAGCGTGGTGGCCACCAAAGCGGTCAAGCTCTTGCGAAAGAAATCCAACTTGTGTCTCCTTAAGATAAATAGCAGCTTGCGGTCGTTCGATGTGCCTCGAACGTACCCCCCGGAAGCCCGGGCACTATAGCATGGGCGAATTATCTATTCGCTCAGCAAATACCCGATAAAACGCCTTCAAAAACCCCGTGCCTACTGTCCAGAGCGCGGACCGAACTCTGCGGGGCGGCGGAACACGACCATCAGCAGTATCGCTGCGATAACCATCGCGATCGCCACCGATACGAGGCCGCCGGCAAACGAGCCAGTAGCTGTTTTGATCCAACCGATAATCAATGGGCCGAAGAATCCGCCCAGCGTGGCGACCGAGTTGATAAAGGCGATGCCGCCGGCCGCCGCCGCACCACTCAACAGCAGCGGTGGAATGGTCCAGAAAGTGGTAATCGATGCCCACGCGCCCCAGGTCGCCAAACAAAGTCCCACCAATACCAGCAGCGGTGTGGGCGCGTAAGCGGCCAATACCGCGCCGACGATAGTCACCAGCAAGGGCAGGACGATGTGATATTTACGTTCTTTGGTGTGATCGGAATGCTTGCCCCACAACCAGACACCCACCGCGGCGATAGCGTTCACCACCCCCAGCGACCAACCGATTTGCGAGGTCGACAGGCCGTGACTCTTGACGATCAACGGTATCCATAGCAGCAGGCCGTAGAAGCCCAATATCTGAAAAAACTGCGTGATCGCCAGCAGGCTGATGCGGTAGTCGAGCAGCGCCGCCTTGAACGAGTGATGACTCGACAGCCGCCGCGCCGCATATTCGGTTTCGAGCGTGCCCACCAGCCACGCACGTTCCTGCGGATTCAGCCAGCGCGCCTCGGCGGGTCGCGACGAAATGAACAGCACCGTAATCAAAGCCATCAGCAGCGAAGGCAAAGCCTCCAGCAGGAACAGCCATTGCCAGCTTTGGAAGCGGGATGCGCCGGCGAAGTGCACCAAAATCCATGCGGAAAGCGGCGCGCCGATCATTGCCGACACCAGCGACGAGATGCCGCCGACGCTCATCATGCGGCCGCGCAATTTGGCCGGCGCCCACAAGGTGACGAAGAACAGTGTCCCGACGCCCTGGCCCGATTCAGCCACGCCCAACAGGAAGCGCGCTATGTAGAACTGTTCCTTGGTATGGATAAACGCCGTGGAAGCGGACACGACGCCCCACACTAGCAAGATCACCGAGAACCAGAAGCGGGCGCCGAAGCGCCGCAAGGCAAAGTTGGCGGGAATCCCGAAAATGCAGTAGCCGATCGAAAAAATGCCGGCGCCGATACCAAATGCCGTGGCGTCGAACTTCAGGCTTTCGTTCATCGTCAGCGCGGCGAAGCTGACGTTGCTGCGGTCGAGATAGCCCACCATTGCAAAGAAGAAAATGAACGGCACGATGCGCCGCAGCACTTTTTTCGAGACGGCGGCTTCGAGCGCCTGCTCGGAGACATTCGAAACAGGGCGTGTGTCGCTAAGCGGAGGCGATTGCATGCTGCGGATTCCCTACAAGAGACCCAAGCGAATTGACCATCGTTAGCGGATAAACAATTCGCATTGCGAGTAATTGAGCCCGGGATTATAAGATAAGGAGCCTGCGAATTGCTTACCTTTTTAGCGATGTTTCCAATTGGGCGCGCGCTTTTCCTGGAACGCCTGCAGTCCTTCCGCTAAATCCTCTAGCGGCAGGACCTTTTCGTCGACCAGCGCATGCGTCCAAGCCAGACCCGCGGCCAGATTCCCCGCGCGAGCATGAACCAGCGCTTCTTTCATCACCATCAAGGCGGGACGGCTCATGCGCGTGAATTGCTGCATGAAACGCTCGCAGTCGGCTACGAAATTTTCCTTCGACACCAGCCGATTCACGAGGCCCAGCGCATAGGCACGCTCACCGCTCAGGTATTCGCCGCCCAGCAGCATCTCGGCAATCAGGTTGGGTGGCAGGCGTTGCTGCAACAGCAGCGTGGCCGGCATCGCCATGGTGGCCAGCTTGATCTCCGGCTGGCCGATCTTGGCGTCCGGTGTGCTGAGCATCATGTCGCAAGCCAGGGCCACCTCGTGACCGCCGCCCACGGCCGCGCCGTTCAGCGCCGCGACAATCGGCAGGGGAAACGCGTAGAGCGCTTCGAGCAAGCGGTGGAAAGTATTGCTCGTGCCACTGTTGTTCTCGGGCGTATGGTCGGCCACTTCCACGCCGGCGGAAAACACGCGTTCGCCTTCGCCGGTAAGAAGCACGGCACGTACTTGCGGGTCGGCGGCGGCGCTGTCGAGCGTGGCGATCAATTCCCGCATCATCGGCGCATGCAGAACGTTCACAGGCGGACGGCGCAGGCGAATCGTGCACAAGCCGTCGGCGATCTGTGTGAGTAGAAAAGGCGTTTGAGTCATGGAATCGCAAAGCTCGGTGACTAGGGCGGCGTTGATCCTACCAATAAATGATTTAAAGTAGGAGTTATTGCTCGGTAGCTGCATTGGCTGCGCCGACCAAATCTTCATAGTTGACAGCCGCTGCGCACATTCAGATAATCAGCCATCAACTCATCGAATTAGCAATCCGCACTGCAAATTCATAAGCCGAATTTGCTCTAGCCGACGCGGTCCATACCTGGCATCCCGCCACCTCGACCGCCTGTCTTTGCACTAAGCAGCGGCTGCCCTGCTGCTCGCCGCTGTCTCGAATATAAAAACCAATACTGTCCAGGAGCCATTCAAATGTCCGACTACGCCGCGAGTTATCCGAAGCTGGGCCTGTTCATCAACGGTGAATGGGAAGCCGGCGAAGGCCGGGGCATGGATGTCGTCAATCCCTCAGACGAGACCGTGCTGGGACGCGTGCCGTTCGCCTCGCCCGCGCAGCTCGAGCGCGCGCTGGCGGCCGCGCAAAAAGGCTTTTTGGTATGGCGCGACATGGGACCGGAGGCGCGCTACAACATCTTAATGAAAGCCGCGGCGCTGCTGCGCGAGCGCGCGGAAACCGTCGCCCGCATCATTACGCTGGAACAAGGCAAGACCATCGCCGACTCGCGTCATGAAGTGATGCGCGGCGCAGTCATCCTCGAATGGGACGCGGCACAAGGCTCGCGTGTTTATGGCCGCATCAACCCTTCGGTGCCAGGTTTTCGCAATATGGTGCTGCGCCAGCCGATCGGGCCGGTTGCCGCGTTCACACCGTGGAATGCGCCGATTGGCTCGCCCACCCGCAAAATGAGCGGCGCGCTGGCGGCCGGTTGTTCCATCGTCATCAAGGCGGCAGAAGAAACGCCGGGCGCCGCCTGCGCGCTGGTGCAGTGCCTGGCCGATGCGGGCGTACCCGCGGGCGCGTTGAACCTGGTGTTCGGCAACCCGGGGGAAGTCTCCGAGCAACTGATCGCCTCGCCGGTGATTCGCATGATCACCTTCACCGGCTCGGTGCCGATCGGCAAGCATCTCGCGCAACTGGCGGCCGCGCAAATGAAGCCGGCCATCATGGAATTGGGCGGTCACGCACCCATCATCGTCTGTGGCGACGTCGACGCAGCGAAGGTCGGGCAGATGAGTGCGATGGCCAAGTTCCGCATGGCCGGGCAGATCTGCGTATCGCCGACACGCTTCATCGTGCAGGACAATGTTTATGAGACCTTCGTCGAAGCCTTCGGCACGGCCACGCGCGCGCTGAAAGTCGGCGATGGCTTCGCCGAAGGTGTGCAAATGGGTCCGCTGGCGAATGGCCGGCGCCTCGGCGCGGTGACCGAAATGGTCGACGACGCGGTGCGCAGCGGCGCGCGCTTGATCGCTGGCGGCCAGCGCGTTGGCGACAAGGGCTTCTTCTTCGCGCCGACGGTATTGTCGGACGTGCCGGATAGCGCGCGGTTGATGAACAGCGAGCCGTTCGGCCCGATCGCGGCGGTGGTACGTTTCAAGACGCTGGACGAAGCGATCGGCATCTCGAATCGGCTGTCGCTGGGTTTGCAGTCGTACGCGTTCACCAATTCGGCGGAAAACGCTGCGCGCATCGCCGACCGTGTCGAGTGCGGCATCATGTCGATCAATCACTTCGGCGGCCCGGGCGCCGACATGCCGTTCGGTGGTGTGAAGGACAGCGGCATCGGGCGTGAAGGCGGCAACGAAACACTGGACTCTTATCTGGTGAGCAAGATGGTGTCGCACCGGACCATCAGCGTTTAGCGGCGAGCTGCGCGCCTGGCGACGGGCGCGTGTTGGCTTGGCTGAATAAAAAAACCCAGCGATTGCTGGGTTTTTTAATTGTGCGAAACACAAGCAAAACTTGGCCTGCAACACGCTTCCAAATTCCCAAGCCGGAACGTGACTACTTCAACCACTTCGCCACAATCGCCGGGAACTCACCTGTGGAGCGCGCCAGGTGCAGCCATTGATCGACGTACTGCTGGAACACCACGTCGCCACGCGGCAGCATGTAGGCCTTTTCGCCGAACTGGAAGGGCTGATCGGGGTGCACCGAACATAATCCCGGATTGAGCTTTTGCTGCAATAAGGTTTCCGAGGAATCGGTAACCATCACGTCGGCGTGGCCATCCAGCACCTGCTTGAAGATCGTCACGTTATCCGGATATTCGATCAACTGCGAATGCGTGAGGAAGCGCTTGGCGAACTTCTCGTTGGTGCCACCCGGATTGACGATGGTGCGCACGCCGGGCTGATCGATCTGCGCGACGGTCTGATACTTGTTCACGTCGTCGCAGCGCACGATGGGCGTCTTGCCATCGATCATATAAGGCTGCGAGAAGAAGGCCCGCTTCTGCCGTTCGAGCAGGGTCGAGACGCCACCTACCGCCATGTCGCATTTTTCGAGAAAGTCATTGGTCAAGGTCGGCCACGAGCTCTTCACGAACACGGCCTTCACATCCAATGACTTCGCGAGACTTTGCACCGCATCGATGTCGATGCCTTCGTACTGGCCGTCCGGTCTCAAAAACGAATACGGCTTGTAGTCGCCGGTCGTACAAACCCGCAATGTACCGCGCGCCATGATTTCATCGAGACGCGTAGCCTGAGCGACACCGGATGCGGCGCTGCCAAGGCTGCCCGTTGCGCCCTGCGGCGCGGCGTTCGCCGACACCATCGCCGCGGCGAAACAAGCGATGGCGATGCAGCCGCTGGCCGTGTGACGGCGTAGTTTCGCCGACGTGATTTTTATCATTGTCTCCTCCGTAAGAACAAAATTCGCCTGTTATAGCAGTCTTACGGAGGTTTGTCTCACAGCTTGCCGATGGTGTCGGCCAGCTTCTCGGCGATCATGATGGTTGGAATATTGGTATTGGTGCGCGTGATTTCCGGCATCACCGACGCGTCGGCCACGAACAGACCTTCAGTGCCGATCACGCGCCCCGCGAAGTCGACCACGGCTTCAGGATCATCGAGGCTGCCCATCTTGCAGGTACCACAAGGGTGGAAGGTCGTGCCGATATTCGCGCACACATACGCTTCGAGCGCTTCCGGGTCCGCCAGCAAGGTGTCGAGCGGCGGCGCGTCGCGAATGTAGTGATCGATCAAGTAGCGTCGTAACGGCCCCGATACGGCCATCAGCGCCGCGCCGATCTGCGTAAGCGAAGCGTTCTTGATGGTGTTCTGCTGGATGATGCGCACGCGTGCCGAATAGCTGCTCGGGAACGGATCGTAGGCATAAGGCGCCACTTGTTGCGAGCGCAGGATGCCCGCCATGCGCTTGAACGCATCGACGATGCGCGCGCGGTCACGCGCGTCGGACAGCCAGTTGAACGCGACGTCCGGACCCGGCGCGCTGGCGGCGGTCGAAGCGCCTGGCGCGGACAGCCGCACGGTACCGCGCGAGAACGCATAGCCGAGGTTGGCGCTCATGGTGCCGATACGCCGACCGATCGCATGCCAGGACGATTTACAAATCGCCATCATGATCATGTCGCTCTCGCGATCGTCAGCCAGCCCGGACGTATAACGTAGGTAAGCGAAGTTGCGGCGCTGCGCGATCTTGTTGCGGGCGCGCGGCGGCAAGTAGGCGGAGATTGAAATCAGCGGATGGTCTTGCAGGTTCTCTCCCACCCCATGCCGGTCCAGCAGCACTGGCACGCCATGCTCCGCGAGGTGCGCGCCGGGGCCGATGCCGGAATTCATCAGCAGCCAGGGCGAGCGAAACACGCCCGCCGCCAAAATGACCTTATCGGACTCCAGCCGCAGCTTCTGGCCTTGTTGGTCGAGCACTTCGACGCCGGTTGCGCGCAAGCCGTCGAACAGCAGCCGTTGCACTTCGGTGCGCGCCAGGATGTGCAGATTGGCGCGTTGCCGTACCGCCGAGGTGAGGTAGCCGATGGCCGTCGAGACGCGTTGCTCGCCGTCGTTGGAGACGGGAATCGGATAGAAACCGTCTTCGAACATACCGTTCATGTCGCGCCGGTATTGATAGCCCTGCGCTTCCCAACGGCCCACCACGGCCGCTGTGAAGTTATCCCACTCTTCTCGAAAAAACCGGCGAATCGGGATGGCGCCGTCGCGACCATGCAGCGCGTCGTCGAAATCGTAATCTTTCTCGAGCTTACGGAAATACGGCAGCACGCCCTGCCAGTCCCAGCCGGTCGCACCCAGCGCATGCCAGCGCTCGAAATCATCAGGCGTGCCGCGCAGCGCGACCTGGCCGTTGATGCTCGAGCCGCCGCCGATCACGCGCGCTTGCTCGTAGCGAATCGGCTGCTGCTGCGCGACGCTCAAGTGTGGCGTGGAGCCGCGCCTGACCGAGAATCCATCCCAGAAATAATTGATATTGCCCATCGCCCGGCCCGCGTAGGTGTCGAGGATGTCACTGGGCGTCTGGTCCGGCGCGAAGTCACCGCCGGCTTCGATCAAAACGACTTGATGGGCCGGATTTTCAGAGAGCCGGTTCGCCAGTACGCAGCCGGCGGAACCGCCGCCAATAATGAGATGAGTTGCTTTGACAGTCATTTTTTTAAGACAGACCAGCCGCGCCGCCGCAGCCATGCGGCGGCCCGCAACTAGGCCGCCACGTCCCCGTTGAACACGAATTCAAACGCATCGCCCGCGCGCTTCACCTTGCCTGCCACCGGCCATGGAAAGTGCGCTGGAATCAGGTAGGCATCGGTCGCCGCGCAGCGTTCGATCAGCGCGCTGCGCGTCTTTTGGGCAAGCGCCGAATCGATATCGAAATACGGCCCCACATGCGGCGCGATGACTTCGAGCGGATGGTGGATGCTGTCCGCCGACAAAATCGCTTCCTGGCCGCCGCTGCGCAGCACGATATGCACGCTGCCGGGGGTATGGCCGGGTGCCGGCTCGAAGCTGATACGCAAGGTGCCATCGTCGAACACCAGCGCATCCATTTCCACCATGCGCATCAAGCCTGCGTCGATGATCGGCTGCACGCTGTCGTCGAAGGCACCGTGATTGACGCGCTGCGTCGGGTCTTCTCGTTGCCGCTCGGTCCAGTATTCGTGCTCGACGCGCGTGATCAGATGTTCGGCATGCGGAAAAGTCGGCACCCATTTGCCGTCGACCAGCTGCGTATTCCAGCCAACGTGATCGGCGTGCAAGTGGCTGCACAGTACCAGATCGACCTGCTCGGGACGCACGCCCAGCGACGCGAACCGTTCGAGGAACGGCAAGTCGAGCATGTTCCAGCGCACCATGCCGGGTCGGGTCTTGTGATTGCCGTTGGCCGGGTCGACCACGATCAGGCGCTCGCGCGTTTTGATCACGAAGCTCTGGAAATTGACGAGTATTTTGCCGGCACTGTCGACCGACCATGGAGCCAGTGCCGGCAAGTTGGCACCGATCACTTCAGCCGCGGGACCGGGAAAGAAGAAGGCCGGCTCGTAGGCCAGTTTATCGACTTCAGGCACACGAAAAATCTCGGCGCCTTCCATCTGCAGCACTTTCAGGCTTTGGGCAGTTGCCACGTCCTGGTCTCCATCTCGTTATAAGGGCGCCGGCCTTTATGCGCAGACCGATCGCGATGTTCAGTGGTAATTCCTGGCGCGCCTGTTATCGAGACAAGACGCTGCCCGCGAATGCCGGCCGCTCACGCCTTCGGCAAACCAAGACCTTGTTGCGCGATCAGCGTGCGCTGGATTTCATTGGTGCCGATGCTGATCACCCACATCAGCGAATGCCGCAATTTCTGTTCGAGACGTCCCTTGATGATAGCCGCCGGCGCGTCCTCGGACAGCGTCGCCCGCATGCCGAGCAATTCGATCGCCGCTTCGTAAAACCGCTCCATCAACTCGCCCGAGTAGACCTTGCAGATCGACGCTTCGTGCTTCGGCGTCTTGCCGCCCTCCACCATCGATACGCAGTGGATCGCCATCTGTCGTCCCACCTCGATTTCGGCGGCCAGGCCGCCGATGCGATCGCGCACCAGCGGATCGTCCTTGAGCAATCGACCATCGACTTCGGTGTGACGAATGTAGTCGCACAACAGTTCGAACATATGCGTGATTTTCGAGACGATGACACCGCCGATATAGCCGCGCTCGGTCGAGAGCGCATTGGTGATCACGTCCCAGCCGCCATTCACCTCACCGACCAGCGCACTCGCCGGCAGGCGTACGTTGTCGTAGAAGATATTGGCGAAGGTGCCGCTGTACATGGTCTCGGTGGTCTTGATCGTGATGCCGGGAGTATCCATCGGCACCGCGAACACGCTCAGGCCCGCATGCCGGGGCTTGGCGTCCGGATCGGTACGCGTAGCCAGCCACATATAGTTGGCCCACCAGGTGGTGGTCCAGATCTTTTGGCCGTTGATCACCCATGCGTCGCCGTCGCGTTCGGCGCGCGTGCGCACCGACGCCAGGTCGGAACCCGAATCGGGCTCGCTGTAGCCCAGCCCGAACATCATCGTGCCGTCTTTGATGCCCGGTAAAAACTTTTGCTGCTGCTCGGGTGTGCCGTAGACCATGAATGCGGCCGACTGAATCGGCGCGCCGGCGCGCGGCGCTTCGGCACGTTCGATTTCCTCGAAATAGGCAAGTTGCTCGAACGGCGTGCGGTTCTGGCCACCGAACGACTCCGGCCAGCTCATGGCCAACCAGCCGGTGCGACCGATGTCGCGCATGAATTCCCAGTTGTAGTCGCGCTCTTTGATCGGCAAGCGTTGCTGCGCATCACGACGCTCGTCGGTCCAGTTCTCGTCCAGCCATGCACGCACTTCCTTGCGGAAGTTATTGCCGGCCTCGCCCAAGTCGTATTCGGGCAGAGCGCCTTCATCCTGATCGAGAATGAATGCAGCAAGCTCCGCGCGCCCACGACGTCCGCCGCCATGCCGCAGCAAATCGAGATGCACGCGACGGAAATGACGCGGCGCTTCGTGCTCTTCCGAATACCCCACCGCGCCGAAGGCATGATGCGTTTCCAATGAAACCTGGCGCAACACCAGATTGGCTTGCGTGTAAGCAGCCGACGCCGACAGCCGCCAATTGCCAGCATCGCTGTCGAAGCTCGCGGCTGCGCCGTGCACGATGGCTCGCACCCCTTGCAGACTGATCAGGCAATTCGCCAACTTGTGCTGGATCGCCTGGAAGCTGCCGATCAAGCGGCCGAATTGTTTGCGCAGCTTCGCGTAGTCGACCACCATCTCGAAAGCTTGGTCGGCGGCACCTAGGGCGCGTGCCGTCAGACCGACGCGCAGCACGCGGTTCAGGTCGTCGATTTCATCGCGCGTAACCTCGACCAGCACCGCCTCGACATTTTCAAGATGCAGCTCGCCCATGCCGCCGCTGCCGAGCGTGGTGGTCTCGAGCACCTGTACACCGGCCGCGGCGCGCTCGACGATCGCCAGCGTGGGGCCATCCGCCGCCGACGCAGCTTGCTCGATGAATACCAGGAAGTGCGTCGCGCTGGAGATCCCTTCGACGAAAGCCAGTTTGCCGTCGAGCTTGCCTTGCACCAGTCGCGCCGCGCCGGCATTCGCATCATGGTCGGCGCGGCCCAGCGCCACGCTGATGCAGGCCTTGCCCGCATGCAGCGCCGTTCCTAGCGACGCTATTGCCGACGCCTCGGCACGCTTTGCCCATAGCAATAAATTAAATGCGATGGCGCCGAGCATGGGCGCGGGCGCCGCGGCGCGCCCGAGTTCTTCCATCGCAATCACAATCTCGTACAAGCCGCCTTCGGCAGGCTCAGTACCCAGCGCCGCGATGCCTTGCTCAGCCAGTTGCTGCCACAAGCGCCGCACTGCGTCGGGCTGCTTGGCACGCTCCACCGCCGCCGCTGCCGGCCAGTTCGCCGCCAGAAAACCGCGTAGCGATTCACGCAGCATGTCGCGCTCTTCGGCGCTCGGCGAGATAACGGCTGTCATGTTTTAAAATTCCTTCGCTCGCCCGCGCTGTGCACGTGGCAATAATGAGATGCGCAACCCTGGCAGGCGCTCGTAATTTGCATTGCGAATTTATAATTCGCAGTATGTGTAGACTACGCCCCGTGTCGGAGCGTGTCAATCGTAGCCGGCAATGCCCTGATCTGCGTAGCGCGGCCGCCTCAGGCCGATGCGCTGATCTCTCGCAATACCGGTAGCAGGTATTCACGGAAGTGCGGATAGTTTTCCGACATCGGGAAGTGGCCCAACTGGGTCATGCGTTGATATTTCGACCCGCTTATCGCCTCGGCAACCAACCCTGTCATCTCAGGCGTCGATGAATAATCGTACTCGCCCGACAGCAGATAGAGCGGCGTTTTCCGGGTATCGATACCCGCCAGTTGCGCGACAGTGAGATTGCCGTCTTCCTTGTAGAAGTGACAGTCGCCGACGAACACGCCCGGGCCACCCTGCATGTAGTGCCAGAGGGTCTCCCAGCGTTCGGAGATCGGGCTTTGTGGCGCCATGATGCCGTATAGCAAGCCAGCCGTTGCTTCCGGGCCATGCACGTCCGAGCGATGCAGATATTCGGTTTCGAGAGTCTGCTGCTTCATGTGGGCAGCGGCTTCCAGCCCGGTCTGCAGGCCGATCACCGCGCGGAAGGCCGTGAGGTGCCGCATCATCAGATGCAGCACGACGCGCCCGCCGATCGAGCAACCCATCACTACCGGCCGGTCCAGTCCGAGCCCCTGCGAAACCGCCATGATGGTTTCGACATAGCGGTCGACCGACAGCAAGTAGGTCTCGTCCTGAAAACCTTCGGGCGGCGCGGATTTGCCATGCCACGGCAAGTCGAATGCGATAACCCGAAAATGCCGAGTGACCTCGGGGTCGTTCAGCAGCGCGCGATACTGGCGGCCGTCGGCGCCTGCCGTGTGCAGGCACAGCAATGGGATACCGGCACCCGCTTCTTCAACGTACACGCGGTGATCGCGGCCGCCGATATCGAGATGCATATAGCGGCCAGTAATCGGTTCGAAACGTGCGCTCACCATGCCGCGCTCCCCTTGAAGACGGCGCGGATAACGCCTTTGACGAACAATTGGTTGCTAAAGAAAGGCAGCAAGTCGCCAGTGATGGTCGCGCGCCCGCTTTCCACCATTGCCGTCGGATCTTGAAAACCCGGCAGTGGCAAGGGCTTGGCGAACTCATCCCAGACAGCGCGCGGTGCGCGCACCACGAAGGCGGCCTTGGATGCATGGTCGGAAGCCGGACCGACTGTCACGCGCTCGGGAGTGATCGACACCATGAACAACTGGTCGTCGACGCCGATGCCGAAGTCGAGCGTGAGGAACCGGCCTTTCCGCAACAATTGCGCATTGCCGCGCAGGATGGGATCTATATCGTCGAACACGGAAATTCGCCTGTGAGAAACCGCCGGTTGATATAGCCGGCGGAGAAGGTCGTGGATCCGCGGCATTTCTGAAAATGGGCAGATCTGCAGAATTTGCGAATTACCAATTCGATAAACTCGCGATCCGCCGATCATATGGGCGTGATCGCGAAGCTGTCAATTCGGTTATGCAGCAGTACGCCGCGGCGCGGCCGGAATTCGCAGCCGCCGATTGGCCGCGAGTGCGCCGTCGACGGCTTCCATCGAGGGCCGCGGGGGCCGGCGCGCGCAAGCTATGCGGGTTTTTTGCCCAGTGCGCCGCTCTTGCGCAGACGATCGATTTCGTCGGCGGACAAGCCGGCCAGACTCGACAGCACCCGCTCGGTATCCGCGCCCAGGCCTGCCACCGACGCGCCGACCGAAGGCCGGCTCTCGCCCATCTTGAAAGGGAGATTCGGTATCAGCATGGTGCCGCCGGCGTCCTCCACGCGCGCGAAACTGCCGCGCGCCGCCAACGTGGGATTCGACAAATTGTCGCGCACGGTCTGGTAGCGTGCCGCCGGCACGCCATGCTCGCTCAATTTGGCTTCGCACTCGGCCACCGTTCGTGTGGAGGTCCATGCCTCCATGATGTCGGTGAACTCGTCGTAGTTGGCGATACGGCTGTCGCGCGGTCCGAAGCGCGGGCTATCCTTGAGATCGGGACGGTCGATAGCATCGCAAACACTCAGGAAGTTCAGATGCGATACCGGCACGATCATGAGGAAGCCGTCGAGCGCCTTGACCGGCTTGTAGACGTGGCGGCGCTGCGGCGCCGGGAACTGCGCCTCCTGAAATTCATAGGGCAGCATGTTCAACATGCTTTCTATCAAAGTAACGTCGAGGTGCTGCCCTTTGCCAGTAACCGCGCGTTGCAGCAAGGCGCTTTGCAGCGCGATCACCGCATACAGGGCCGTCACCACATCACCGACGAAAATGCCGGCATTGGGCGGCCGCTCGCCGGCCGCGCCATCCTGATAATACTGTTGCACCGAGTCATAGCCGCTGAGCGCCTGCACCACTTGCGCATAGGCGGGACGCTTGGCATCGGGCCCCGACTGACCGAAGCCCGACACCGAGCAGTAGATCAGCTTCGGAAAGCGCGCCGCCAGCGTTTCGTAGTCGAGCCCCAAGCGTTTCATCACGCCGGGGCGAAAGTTCTCGACCACTGCATCGACGTTCTCGCACAGCTTAAAAATGGTCTCGATCGCTTCCGGATTTTTGAGATCGAGCACGATGCTCTGCTTGCCCGCATTCAGATGACCAAAGTAGGCACTGGCGCCATTGCGTACCGGCGGGCTGCGACGAATATGATCGCCCTCCGCCGATTCCACCTTGATTACCTCGGCGCCCAGATCGGACAGCATGCGCGTCGCATACGGCCCGGCCATCATCGCCGTGAAGTCGAGAATTCTTACGCCGCGCAGCGGCTGGGGTGCCGCGTTGGATGGTTTTTCCTGATCGTCGTTATTCATCGCTTTGTCTCCTGTGCGTGGCTGCCTGCCTTAGCCGTTGTGTTACTTGCCTGTATTGCTATGAAAGCGGCTTTTCAGCCGGGCGCCATAGTCAGCATCTCAGCCACCATCGCCGGCTTATCACGTCCTTCGATCAAGACCCATTCGCTCACGCCCAGTTCTTTGCCGACGTGGTCGGCCAAGTCGCGTACTTTTTCAATCACCAGCATGAGGTTTTCCTCTCAAAGAGTTGGCGTCGATGGCGATGGCGTGCTCGGCGTCGCGGCCGGCTTCAGCGGTTGCTCCGTGTACATGCGCATCATGCCCGCCATACCGTCCTCCGAATAGCCGCGCGCGATCAGCATCCGGTAGAACGACGCGAGCATCGAGATGACAGGCAAGGCGCTATCAGTCTGACGCGCCACGTCGAGCACGATATTGAGATCCTTCAAAGTCGTGAGGGTCGATCCCGAAAAAGTGCCCGCCGCCATTTTCGGCGCATAGTTGCGCAGAATCGACGAATCCGCAAAGCCGCCCGCCAGTGCCTCGGGTAATTTCGAGACGTCCAGACCGAAACGTGAGCCGAAGTTCATCGCTTCGGCGATCGCCGCGACCGTGCCGACGTTGATCATCTGATTGCAGGATTTGGTAGCTTGACCGCAGCCGCTATCGCCCATGCGCGTGAAGGTCGCCGCAAAGCTGGCGATCACCGGCCGCACCCGTTCGATCGCCGTTGCATCGCCGCCGCCGAACGCGGCCAGCGTGCCGGCCCGCGCACCGATCGAGCCGCCTGAAATCGGGATATCCAGCCATGTGGCGCCGCAGGCCTGCTCTAGCCGTTGCGCCAATGCGCGCGTGGTAATCGGATGAATCGTCGAGTGGTCGCAGACAATATGGTCGGCGCGACCCAGGCTCGCAATACCGTCGGCGCCGAACACCACTTCCTCGACGGCTTTGTCGTCGGTCACGCACAAGCAGACGACATCGACACGGCGCGCCAGATCGGCGGGCGAAGCGGCGCGTTCGGCACCCGCGTCGACTAAAGCCTGCATTTTCGCTGCGGTGCGATTCCATACCAACAGCGGGAAGCCGCCTTTTACGATGCGCTCGGCCATCGGCGCACCGATGTCACCGAGACCGATAAACCCTACGCGTAGTGCTTTGCCAGCTTGGTCCATGGGCCGCCCTCCCCGCTCGGGCGAGCGGGTCTCCGTTTATTTTTATTGAGATGAGGGCACGGCGCGAATAGCCGCGCGATGCCAACTCAGAAGCCGCCAATACTAGCGCGCTCGCGCAAGCTTTGCAGCGTTTCTTCCGAGAGGCCCAGCACTTCCTTGAGTACTTCGCTGGTGTGCTGGCCCAGTTCCGGCACGTGGCTGCGCGCCTCGGTACGACTGTTGGACATGCGGAAAGGCAGATTTGCGACGAGAAACTTGCCGTCGCCTTCGCCGACTTCGCTCAGACCGCCGCGCTGCCGCAGTTGCGGATCAGCCATCGCCTCGCTGACCGATTTGTAAGGTGAGCAAGGAACGCCCGCTGCCATCAGGATGCGCTCGCAGTCCTTGGCGCTGCGCTGCGAGGTCCAGGCCTCGACCATCGACATCAGCTCCTGCCAGTTTTCTTCCTTCGCGCGCACGCCCGAAAAGCGCTCGTCGCGCGCCAGTTCCGGACGCTCGATCACCTCGAACAGCGCAAGCAAATTTTTGGGACTGACCGGCGCGACCATCACGAAACCATCGGTAGCTTTCACCGGTGTATATAAATGGCGCGGCTTCGGTTGCGGGAATTGCGCGAGTTGCATCTCGTAAATCATCATGCCGAGGATGCCGTCCAGCAGTGCCAGGTCGATGTATTGACCCTTGCCCGAGCGTTCGCGATCGAACAGGGCCACCTGAATTGCCGCCATCGCATGCGTGGCACCCAGTACGTCGGCCATGAAGATGCCGTTGTTGGCGGGTCTGGATTGGCCGGTTTGCTGCGTCATGAAGGCGTGCTCGTATCCTGACGCCGCATGAATCACCGGCGCGTAGGCGGGCTTGTGCGAATCTGGCCCGGTCTGGCCGAAGCCGGACAAGGAGCAATAGATAAGCCGCTCGTTAAGCGCTGACAGAGTCGGGAAATCGAGACCCAGGCGCTTCATCACGCCCGGACGGAAATTCTCGACCACCACGTCGGCGCTCAAAGCGAGATCACGCGCCACTTTGTAGCCTTCCGCGTCTTTCATATCGATGACGACGCTGCGCTTGCCGCAGTTCAAGGCGCCGAAGTAGGTGCTTTTGCCGCCCTGGATCGGCGGCCTGAAACGGATGAAGTCGCCTGCGGCGGACTCCACTTTGATAACGTCCGCGCCGAGATCGGCCATCATGCGCGTGCAATATGGACCCGACATGACTGTGGTGAAGTCGACCACACGCACGCCCTGCAATGCATCGCGCAGGGCCGGCGGCGCGCTGCGCTCGGTTTGGCTCATCTAGCTCTCTTTATGTAATTTGCTTGGCGAATCAATAATTCGCTAAACGCCTGAGATGGTATAGACGGCAAACCAGAGTGTCAAGACGGCGGCGCGGCGCGGCATGTGCGCGCATGCTGGCCACTCAGCGAACGTCCAAGGGCTGTACGGATCATCGTGGTGCTCCCAGGCAGCCCGGTTTCGCCTTCCGGGATAGCTGCGCCGCGCAGTGGTTGAACCTCAAAAGCATTGACACTCGTGAAAGGCGCTCCATAAAATGCGGGTTCGCTGAGCTGGTAGTACCAGTTTCGCCCCACCACGTTTTGCCTTAAGGATTGGCGGCTTATGCCGGCGCCCGGAGATCTCATGCAGACCACGTTGAACGATGGAGGCGCGCTGAAGGGCATGCGCGTTTTGGAACTCGCACAGATCATGGCGGGACCTACCTGCGGCATGATGCTGGCCGACCTCGGCGCCGACGTGATCAAGATCGAAAAGCCGGACGGCGGCGACGATTCACGTGGCTATACCGATCCGCAGATCAATGGCGTGTCGGTGCCGTTCCTCATGCTCAACCGCAACAAGCGCGGCATCGCCCTCGATTTGAAGTCCGCCGAGGGCCGCGAAGTGTTCTTGCGCATGATCCGCAAGGCAGATGTTCTTATTGAAAATTTCCGCGGCGGCACGCTGGAAAAGCTCGGTCTGGGCTACGACGTGTTGTCTGCCATCAATCCGGGCCTGATCTATTGCGCGATCTCGGGCTACGGCCGTACCGGCCCCTACGGCCAGGAAGGCGGCTTCGATTTGATCGCGCAAGCCTTTAGCGGCCTGATGAGCATTACCGGCGAACCCGGCGGACGCCCGCTGCGCAACGGCAGCTCGATTGCCGACATCAACGCCGGCGTGCTGGCGGCGTTCGGCATCCTCGCGGCGTATCAGCAAAAGCAACGCACCGGTCTGGGTCAGGTCGTCGAAACCTCGCTACTCGAAGCCTCGCTGCAACAGCTTTATTGGCATGCCGGCATCTACTTCGCCAGCAACGAATCGCCAGGACCGAGCGGCTCGAGTCACATCCTCATCGCGCCCTATCAAGCCTTCGCCACGCAAGACCAGTGGATCATCATCGGCGGTGCCAATGAGCGCAACTGGACGCGTATCGCCAAGGCCCTGGGGCATGCGGAGTGGTGTGAAGACGCGCGCTTCAAGACCAATTCGGTACGCATGCAGAACCGCGACGCGCTGGTTGCGGAAATGGAAGCGGTCTTGAAAACGCAGAGTTCAGCGCATTGGCTGGAAGTGTTCCGTGAAATCGGCGTGCCGGCCGGTCCGGTCAACTCAGTCGGACAAGCGCTCGAACATCCGCAAACCATCGCGCGTGAGATGGTGGTCGAGCAAGAACATCCGAAGGCCGGCCCGATTCGCACCATCGGGCTGCCCGTGAAGCTGTCGCGCTCGCCAGCCGTCTATCATTCGCCGGCACCCGCGTTGGGACAGCATTCGCGCGAACTGCTCGCAGAATTCGAATTCAACGAAGAAGAAATCGAGAAGATGGTGGCCAGCGGCGTGATCGTGCCGCCGCGCGACTGAGTACTGGCTGAGTGGGTGGGGGGCTTGGGACTTGCTGCCCTGCCCCACCAAGTGCCCGATCTCGAGCGCGCGCGGCCCCGGCGGCCTAGCGCCCGCTCCAGCGCGCCGGCGTCTTGGCAATGAATGCCTCGATGCCGGTGCGGAAATCTTCACTGCCGTAGCAAGCCCGCACCAAGTCTTCGCCATCGGGCAGGTTTGCGCTCGCCAGACGCCGCACCGCTTCCTTCGATACCCGCATCGTAATCGGCGCATGCCCGCACAGGCGCTCGCACAGGACATCCGCACGCGCCGCCAGTGCTTCGGGCGCCACGATCTCGGTCAGAAACCCGCAGGCGCGCGCCTCATCCGCATCGATCGCATCGGCCAGCAACAGCATGCGCTGTGTACGCGAAGCGCCAAACGCCGCCACCAGTCGTGCCACGTTGGCCACCGACAAGCAGTTTCCCAAAGTGCGCGCGATCGGCACGCCGAAGCGGGCTGCCGGCGTGCCGATGCGCAGATCGCAGGCGGCGGTAATCACCAGTCCACCGCCAAACGCCCAGCCGTCGACCAGCGCCAGCGTGGGTACCGGCAATTGCTCGAGCGCGCTGATGCCCGCCTCGATCATGCGCTCGTACTCGACGCCGTCGTCGCCGCCTTTGAATGCCTGGAATTGCGAGATATCGGTGCCCGCCACGAAGGCCTTGCCGCCGGCGCCGCGCAGCGTTGCCACGCGTACCCGCGGGTCGTTGGCAATGCTCTCGCACGCGGCCATCAGGCCTTCGTACATCGGCCAGGTCATGGCGTTGTGCGCGGCCGGCCGATCGAACACGATCGACGCCACACCCGCGGCGTTTATCTCGAAATGAACGGTGCCTGGCGTCGACATGTGAATTCTCCGCGCCGCTCAGGCAGCCGCGGCGATCGTGACCTTGCCGTCTTGCAGCTTGGTCTGATAGATCTTGATCGGCTCGACCGCCGGAAAATTCTTGGCCTCGCCCGTCTTGATGCAGAAGGTGCCCGAATGCCAAGGACACTCGACCTGATCGCCGTCGACGAAGCCATCGCACAGCGACGCGTCGCCGTGCGTGCAAGTATCGTCGGTCACGAAGAACTCGTCTTCCAGCTTGAATACCGCCAACGGCGGAAAACCGTCGACTTCAACGCGGTGCCCGGCACCTTCTTCGACCTGGCTCGCTTCGCAAAGCACTACCCAATTGGCCGGCACATCAGACGCCATAAAATTACTCCACCTGCTATCAGAAAAATCGGTCGAAATGAATCTGTGACTGCGGCACCTTGTGCTCGACGATCAGCAGCTTGACCACCGCCTCGACCATCGGCGGCGGACCGGCCAGATAATACTCGTAGTCGGTAAGTGCACCGCTCAACTTGTGTGGCACGATCTCGTGCACGAAGCCGACTTCACCGTCCCAATCGGTACCGTCGACGAGCGCGGGCACTGACACGACCGGATGAAAATTCAGCGCTGCCGGCAGCGTCGCTGTCTCAAATATGCCGCTAATCGACGGTACGTCGGCCGGACCTCGTCCACCGTAAAACAGATAGGCATCGCGATGGCTGCCGACTGGCGCATGCGCGGCGCCTTTCAGGATCGACGCGATCGGCGCCAAGCCCGAACCGCCGGCAATGCACACCAGGCCGCGCGGCACGTCCTGCCGCCAATAGGCGAGCCCGTAGGGCCCGTCGATCACTACTGCCGTGCCCGGCGTCAACTTGTCGAACAGCAGCGGACTCACCGCTCCTTCCGGCACCCGCCGCACCATGAACTGCCAGATGCCGGCGTCGTTGGCGAGGTTCGACATCGAGTAGGCGCGCGCTGGCTGCCCCGGCAATTCCAGCAGCGCATACTGCCCCGCCAGAAAATTCGCCGGGCCAGCACTCTTGAAGGTGAATTCGCGAATGTCATGCGTGATGTCGCGTTGCGACTCGAACGTGGCGTTCAGCCGCAACGGCAGCACCGGCGCCTGATACTCAGCGCCCGTGCGCATCTTGATCGTGCAATCCGACAGGGCGATGCTCTGGCACGCCAACCGCCGGCCGCGTTCGCGCTCTTTCGGGCGCAAACCGGCGGTGGTGGTCGAGATTTCTTCGATCTCACCAGACAATAATTCGTACTTGCAGGTGCCGCAGGCGCCGACGTTGCACTCGTAAGCCAGCGGCACACCCTGCCGCAAGCCCGCACGCAACAGGTTTTCACCCGCTTCACAGGCAAAGGCGACGTCCGATCCGGTCAGCGTCACTTGATAAGGCGCGCTCATTCCGGCCCCCGGGCAGCGCCCTTGTTTCCCAAAAACATGATTCGTCCTTCAACGCTTGATAAGGCGCCGCCGACTGGCGGAGCCAAGGCGATTTTTGCTTGGATTCAGCCTGATTCCAGGCTCAAAGCAGGCTGAATCCTGGCGACCTTCAGGCGCGGTCAGGCGAAATTCACGCTACACGAGCCGATGCCACCGATCGACAAACGGAATTTGTCGCCCGCCTCGACCACCACCATTGCCGCCAGCGCGCCCGACAAGATCACCTCGCCAGCGCGTAATGTTACGCCCAGCCGACCCAGTTCATTGGCCAGCCACACCACCGCGTTGACCGGTGAGCCGAGCACCGCCGCGCCCGCGCCGGTAACCGCGACTTCGCCGTTCTTTTCCAGCACCAGCCCGCACAGCGACAAATCGACGCTGCGCGGATCGACGAGCCGGTCGCCCAGCACGAACAGGCCGGACGAGGCATTGTCGGCGATCGTATCGGCGATCGAAATCTTCCAGTCGCGAATGCGCGAATCGACTATCTCGAAACAAGCCATCACGCCTTCGGTCGCGGTCAAGACATCGGCCGCCGTGATGCCGGGACCCACCAGATCGCGCTTCAGCACAAAGGCGATTTCGCCTTCGATCTTCGGCTGGATCAAGGTGTCGCGCTTGACGGTGGAGCCCGACGAATAGGCCATGTCGGAGAACAGCACGCCGAAGTCGGGCTGCCCCACCTTCAGCATCTGTTGCACCGGCTTCGACGTCAGGCCGATTTTCCTGCCGATGACACGTACGCCACTGCCTTGCATGCGCAGATCCGACACCTGCTGCTGGATCTTGTAGGCCGTATCGATATCGAGATCGGGCCAGGTGTCGATCAGCGGATCGAGCACCGTCTTCTGCTGCTGGGCCTCGTGCAGGCGCGTAGCGATCGAAGACAATCGATCATCGTGCGCGCCGCCCGCCGTGAAGCCGAAACCTTCGCGTGAACTAGCCATTCTTCAGGAAGTCGATATGAATGCGGTTGAACGTGTCAGCGTCTTCGAACTGCGGCCAGTGGCCGCAACCTTCCATCACTACGAATTTCGAACCAGGGATCGCATCCGCCAGCTCGCGACCGGTTTCGACCGTGGCGGTTGGGTCATGGTCGGTCCACAACACCAGCGTCGGTGCCTTCACCGCGGCCCATTGCTCAGGCTTGATCGCATACTTTTCGCGGGCTTCGGGCGTGTGCATCGACAGAATGCGCTTCATGCCGATTTTCATGGCCGGCTGGCTATAGATCGACAGGCGGCTTTGCACCAGGTCGTCATGCACCAGCGACTTATCCCACATCAACCATTCGAGACGGCCCTTCAGACGTTCCCAAGTGGGATCTTCAACCGCGGCCATCGACAGCTCGCGCAGCTTGGCGAGCGAGTCCCGGTTCACCTTGTCGCCGCTGGCGGTGTTCAATACCAGCTTGTCGACGCGCTCCGGATAGGTCACGGCGAAGTGCGAGGCGACCCAGCCGCCGAGCGATTCACCCGACAACGAAGCGGTCTTGAGACCCAGCGCATCCATGAAGCCGCGAATGTGTTCGACGTACTTCGGTATCTCGTAATCGTAGTCGGGCTTGTCGGTATAGCCGTGGCCGAGCATGTCGAGCGCGTAGGTATCGAAATGTTCGCCATGCGCTTCGAAGTTGCGCAGGTAGGCTTCGGCATGACCGCCGGTGCCATGGATAAAAATCAGCGCGGGCTTGCCCTTCTTGCCGGCGTGCAGGTAGCGGGTGCGAATGCCGTTGACATCGACATAGGCTTGTTCGAACGCCACGCCTTGCAGGTCGGACCAGATGCTCTTCGTCTTGGTTTGGCTCATAGATGGCTCAGTTGCTTGAGTGACTTGAGTGGCTCGAGTGAATCGAGGACGTGCCCAGCCAGCGCTGGGCATTCCGATGAGTAATGCGTGCCACGGTTGCCGCGGGCAGTGCCAATTCGGCCAGCCGCCCCAGCGGATCCGTTTCGCGGATATCGAAGGGGTAATCGGTGCCGAGCATGACTTGCTCGTCGCCGATTACCTCGAGCACGCGACGCAACATCGATGCGTCGTACACCAGCGTATCGAAAAAGAAGCGCCTGACCGTGTCGGCCGGCACTTCGGTCAGCAGTTCGCGCAACGCCGGAAAGGCGCGGTACGCGTGTTCCAGGCGCGGCAGCAGCGTATTCAGCGTGCCGCCGCCGTGGCTGAAGGCGATGCGCAGGCGCGGGTGTCGCGCCATCATGCCGCCCGTCACCATCGAGGCAGCGCTCAGGCCGATCTCGCCGGGAAACGCCAGCACCTGTTCAAGCATCGGCGGGCCGATCAAACGCTCCTTGCCGGCGGCCCGCAAGGGGTGCACGAAGATCGCCGCACCCAAGCTTTCGGCCGCGGCGAAGAACGGCTCGAAACGACTGTCGCCGATCGCCACGCCATTGATGTTGCTGCCAATCTCGACGCCCGCCAGACCTAACGTGTGCATCGCGAAATCAAGTTCGGCAATCGCCGCATCGACGTCCTGCAACGGCACGGCGGCCAGGGCCGCATAGTGGCCAGCGCCGCGTGCCACCAGATCGGCGATTTGCGTATTGATATAGCGCAGCAGTTGCGCGGCCGGCGCGCTGTCCATCCAGTAAGAGAGCAGTTCAGGCATCGGCGACAGCACTTGCATGCCGATGCCCTGCTCGCCCATTTCGGTGCGCCGCAGGCCATCGTCCCAGCACCGACAGTGCACCTTGCGGAACACCTTGCCGGCGATCATCACATTGTGGTGACAACCGCCCGCGCGCTCCATCGACGGCCAGCTCGGCACGGCCGCGCTACCCGCATACGCGGGAAAGCGTTCCGGCACAAAATGCGTATGGACGTCGACGGCGCCGCGTGCGCCATCGTCACCGTTCGACGCCATGGTCACTGACTGACCAGCCGCGCCAGTTCGGACGGCTCGATATTGCCCACCGCGGCCTTGCGCGGATCGATCGGCGAGAACCAAAGGTCGTTCGACTCCGGCACCGGCTCCAGGTAGCGCGGCTCGCGCGGATCGTGCTCAGGAAACTCTTCCATGCCGAAGCTGTACTCCACCGTCATGCCATCCGGATCCAGGTAGTACAGGAACATGCTGCCTGAAGGCAGATGCCGTCCCGGGCCGTTGACGATGGGCACGTTGAGCTTCTGCAGCCGCCAGTAGTTCTGGCCGATGTCATCGACGTCGGTGCACATGAAATTGACGTGATGGAAGCCGCTCTTGCCGTTGCCGTTGCCCACGCCAAGCGAATGGTGGAACGGGTTCGGGAAGCAGCGCAGAAACGTCACGCGGTCCTTGATCGAATCCGATATCTTGAAATTCAGCACTTCGGTGAAGAACTTCACCGTCGCGTTGTAGTCAGCCGATTTCAGCACCAGATGGCCCAGGCGCTGGATCTTCGCCAGCGGCGGCACATAAGGTTCATCGATCTGTTCCATCGTCGGATAGAAGTCGATCGTGCATTGCGTCACCGGTTCGAGGGTCCGCACGCCAGCGGAAATATGCATGATGCGCTGGTCTTCATCCGGAATCTCGCTGTGCGGAATACCGTGCTGATCGAGCACCTGGCGCAACTTGTCCAGTTCACCGACCGATTCCACTTCGAAACCGATGCGCTTGATGCCCGGCTTGTCGGATTGAAACAGCGCGATGTCGTGATGCTTCTCGCTGCAACGCACAAATTTGTAGCCCGGTGTGTCGGACGGTACTTCCTTCAGACCGACCACCTTCGAATAGAAATCGAAAGACTTGTCGAGATCCGTAACGTTCAAAGCAAGAAAGCCGAATCGTTTGTATCGAACCATCATTTTTCTCCGAATCAATGACCGATTATCCCGATATTCAGGGCATCGCGCTGCCGCCGTTCACACTGAAATCTTGCCCGGTGATGAACGCAGTTTCAATACGTGCCAGGAAACTGACCATGTCGGCAACTTCACTGATCTCGGCGCCGCGGCCTTTCGGCACGACGTCGGTAAAAGCTTTCGATAGGGTCGGATTGTTCTGCATCATGCCGCGGAAACGCTCGGTGTTGATAACGCACGGCGACACGGTGTTCACCGTAATATCGAGATGCGCGAATTCGCGCGCAAGCCCCACCGTCATGCCGACCACGCCGCCCTTCGCCGCGTTATAGCCGGCGTGATCGGGAATACCCGTACGCAGCGAGTCGGCGCCGATATTGACGATACGTCCGTGCTTGCGCTCCACCATGTGCGGCAGGGTCTTGTGACAGGCCCACAGCGTCGTCCACAGATTGCGGTTGATGGTGGTGGTGAGCGACGCCGCATCGTGCTTAAGAAACGGCGTGATGATGCCGCCGCCAGCGTTGTTCACCAGCACGTCGATGCGGCCGAAACGCTCGATGGTCTTGGCGACCATCGCCTCCACCTGCGCTTCTTGCGACAAGTCGCCGGCGTGCCACAGCACCTCAACACCGGTCTCGCCGCGAATCGATTCGGCCAGCTTCTCTACCTGCGGATCGATATCGGCAATCATCAGCGACAGGCCGTCACGCGCCAGTTGGCCGGCAATGTGGCGACCCAGGCCGCCATTGCCCAGGCCGGCGCCGGTAACGATCGCGATACGTGTCTGCGTGCCCGACGCGCTCATAAGATGATGCTCACCTTGCCATGCGGACGCAGCGAGGTCAGGTCGAGCACCGCGCGCTTACTGCGAATCTTCCAGCTGTCTTCGTGGCGCACCAGCTTATAGGTGCTGTGACCCGGATAGACATCGTTGACGATGGTCTTGGCGCGATACACGACAAAATTGCAAGTCACCGTCAGCGTCTCGTCATCGGCTTCGAGCAGGCGCACATTGGTGTACAGATGGCGCGTTTTCGAATGCGGGAATTCGGCATGCGCCATCTTGTTCATCAGGCGGTGCGCGCGTTCACCGAGGCGGTGGCGGTTGTCGTATACCAAAAACAGCACCTTCGACGGATCGCCATCGGGCACGTCGGTCGACGGAATCAGATATTGACCGTCGTCGGTGAACAGCTCGGCCCATTCCTTCAACGCCCAAGTGTCGAGCAATTCGGCTTCGTGAAAGAGGAAGTCCTCGATCTCGACACGTGTGGCACCCAGTTGCCCGGGAGTTCTCGTATTCATGCGTCAGGCTCCCTGATAGCTTTCTGCAAGCATGTCACGCCAGCGGCGCCAGAACGTGCGCATCTGCAGTTCATCTTGTTTGGCGGGCGATCCTTCGTTCTCGGTGGCCATGCCGCGCGAGATATCGCTCCACTCCACCCACGGATTGGTGGAAAACGCGCGCTGGCAAAGCTCCAGCATCTCCTGGTCGTCGGGCGTGGCGAAACCGGCCGGGCCGAGGAATTCGAGAAAACTCCAAAGACGCAAGTCGCGCAGCACTGCCGATTCGTTCTTCGGTGCCAGCGCCCAGGCGCTGACTTCGAAATACGACGGCGACACCGGATTGTAGGTACGAATCACCAGGCCGCTGATGTCGTTGATCACCAGGTTCGGGAAGATCAACAGATTGCGGTCACCCAGGCACAGCCATTCGGCTTTCTCTGGGCCCAGGCGATCGACCATCTCTTGATAAGCCTTGTCGAGTTCGACCTTGATCTCTTCGCCCCACGAGCCCATCCAGCGCGCCAGCGGACGGCCCCAGGGCGTGGCGCCCTGCGATTCCGAGACGGCGTGACCGTTGCCCAGGTTGCGCACGCGACCGAAGCCCTTGGTGAAGCTGTTGAGCACTTCGCCTTCGCGGTTCTTGATGTAATCGAGATAGGTGGCGTGCGTGGTGGCGGCGTGATAGCCGTCGGCGCTATTTTCTTGCAGCAGCTTCCAGTTCGCGTGCGCGCTGTAGCTCTGCTCGCCGCCTACCACCACCATCGCCTCGCGATCCTGCGCTGCGATGTTTTTAAGATATTCACCGGCGCCGGCGAGATAACTCTCGAGCGACTCGGGCGATGGCGCGAAATTGACGAAGATGAAGCCGGCGAACACGTCGAAATTCGGCACCGGATGCAAATCGAGGTGACCGTCCGTGCGGCAGGCTTCGGTATAAGAATCGGGCAGCGGCTGGTTCACGAGCTTGCCGTCATCGCCGAACACCCAGCCGTGATACGGACAGGTGAAATTGCGGGCGCGGCCTTTCTCTTCGCGGCATACCATGGCACCACGGTGCGTGCAGGTGTTGAAGAACACATGCATCTTGCCGGCGCGATCACGGTTGAAAATCAGCGGCTTGCCGGCCAGCGTGCGCGAGACGAAGTCGCCTGGCTTGGCAATCTCCGATTCGTGGCCAAGGTACAGCCAGCAACGATCGAAAATGTATTTCCGCTCAAGATCGAAGACCGCTTCGTCGGTGAACGCACGACGATGGACTCGGAAAATACCGCGATCGAGGTCTTCATGGATAGCCCAGTCGACCGACGGGTTGGCGACGTCTCTTTTCATCTGCACCTCTGGGTTCGCGGGGGAGTTCGCGGATGTGGTACTACCAATTTGGTTCGGCCAATAGTAGAAGCAGCCGAATCCCGAGTCAATTGGCACCCACCTAGGGATTACCCTTAATAGGCACCTTTGTTATTGATTTAGCGCATTTTTTTGAGATTGAAGGGAAGCCGAGACGAGCCTGCATCGGGCCTGTCGACGCTTTCATCTTCATAATCGTTCCCTTTCGAGATAGCGCTGGAGCCCGATACCCGATGAAAGCCGTCCTCATTCAAAACAAGCAGCTCGGCTGGGCCGATGCGCCGCAGCCCATCACTGGCCCGCGCGAACTGCTGATACGCGTCGAGCGCGCCGCCCTCAACGCCGTCGACCTGCGCAAGAGCACCTCGCATTTCGGCGACAGCGCCGCCGACGCGCCACCGATCGGCGGCCTCGAATGCGCCGGCGTGGTCGCCGCAGTGGGCGCCGAAGCCGTCGGCTTCACGGTCGGCGACCGCGTCATGACCATGCAGGGCGGCGCTCAGGCGCAGTGGATCGCGGTCGATTATCAACTGGTCGCGCACGTGCCCGAGCACTTCAGCTTCGATGAAGGCGCGGCCACGCTCGTCTCCTATCTGACCGCGCACAATGCACTGCGCACGCAGGGCGGCATGCGCGCTGGCGACACGGTGCTGATTCAAGGCGTAACTTCATCGGCGGGCCTGGCGGCCGCGCATCTGGCGCAGCTATTCGGCGCCGCTGCTATCGTCGGCACCTCCCGCTCGGCGCACCGCGACGGCCAACCGGCGGGGCTCGAAGGCTGTCAGGTCGTCACGCCGGACCGTGCCGCCGAAACGCTGGCAGAAGGGCCTGGCCGCCGCGGCGGCGCCGATGTGGTGATCGACATGGTCGGTGCCAGCGTCGCGCAGATAACGCTGGCCTGCGCGGCGCTGCACGGCCGCTGGATCGACGTCGGCCGGCTCGGCGGTGCCGTGGCACAGATCGACCTGACGGAATTTGCGCGTAAACAGTTACGGCTGATAGGGGTCACTTTCCGCACCCGCTCCACGGTGGAGCGCATCGCCATACTCGATGCGTTCAAGCACGAGGTACTGCCAGCGCTGGTGCAGCGCAAACTGCCTGCGCCACAGCTCGACCGGGTATTCCCGATGGCCGAAATCGCCGCCGCGCACGACTATGCGCGCACCCGCACGAGTTTCGGCAAGATCACGCTGGACCCGTGGACGGATGCTTGAAATAACGGGCTGGTAGTGCGCTGCCATGGCCAGCCGATAGCGGGACGTTGCGCTCCGCTATCGGCGCGCCGGCCATGCGAGCAGCGCTTACTTTTTGAGAAACTCGGTCACGCGGCGCGCCACTTCCGGGGACGTGCGCGTAGCCATGTAGTACTCGCGCGTCAATGCATCGGGCGCGTTGTCGGCAATCGCGTTCAATTGTTTCTTCATCGAGCTCATGGCTTGCGGCTCACCCAGCATCAAGGCGGCGACATAGCTCGCAACCTTGTCTTCCAGCGCCTCGGCATCGACCAGTTCGGTCAGATATCCCATACGCAGCATCTCTTCCGCATCGATCTTCAGGGCGGTGAGGAACAGGCGCTTGGCATTGCTCAAGCCCAGCCGCGTTACATAGCGGCGCATGCCGCCCGGGTAATAGTGCAAGCCGAACTTGGCGGCGGGCATCAGCAAGCCGATGCCGCGCGCGCCCAACCGGAAATCGCAGCACAGCGCCAGGTCGGTCGCGCCACCATAGACGCTGCCACGCAACGCGCAGATCGTCGGCAGTGGAAAGCTCTCGACGCGATCGAGCATCTCTTCGAAATCATCGCGCAGGCCGGTGATAAGCGCTTGCAAGGTATAGCCGGAACTGAAGGTGCGTTCACCCGTGCCGCGAAATACCAGCACACGATTGGCGGGGTCGCTTGCAACGCGGTCGAGGTGATCGATCAGCACCGCCAGATCGTCCGGGTCGATCCGGTTGTGTTGGCTGGGACGGCGCAAGGTGATGGTCGCGAGCCCATCTTTCATTTCCAACGACGGCGGCAGGTCTTGTACGTCCACGACATCCACTCCCAAAAAACGTCCGACACGGTTCTCAAATAGCGGGGCGCCCGCGGCACGTTAATAGCGTTTGAAGCACGGCTCGGCGGGCACCCCGATAAAGCGCAATTGGCAGGTCCAGTCTGGTAGGCCCAGATTGACCGCAGAGCGAATTGTAGCTTAGGCTCGCTCTGTATAATCGGCGACGTAAGCGGCAATACCAGAGCCGTGCACCGCGCCTTGTGCGCGGCCAAAATCGGCCGATGAGAGTTTTTGATGGGAGTGGTGGCATGGACGACGCGGTCGATCATGAACAAACGACGAACGGCG
>JBPBQZ010000018.1:0-38387 GCA_050955105.1 Janthinobacterium lividum
CAAGGCCCTGCGTCCGCTGCCCGACAAATTCCACGGCCTGGCCGACCAGGAAGTGCGCTACCGGCAGCGCTATGTCGACCTGATCGTCACGCCCGAGGCGCGCCGTACTTTCGTGGCACGCACCAAGGCGATTTCGTCGATCCGGCAACAGATGTCCAGCGCCGGCTTCCTGGAAGTGGAAACGCCGATGCTGCACCCGATTCCGGGCGGTGCCGCGGCCAAGCCTTTCGAGACGCATCACAACGCTCTCGACATGCCGATGTTTCTGCGCATCGCGCCCGAGCTGTATTTGAAGCGCCTGATCGTCGGCGGCTTCGATCGCGTGTTCGAAATCAATCGCAACTTCCGTAACGAGGGCGTGTCGCCACGGCACAATCCTGAGTTCACGATGATGGAGTTCTACGCCGCCTTCACCGATTACCGCTGGCTGATGGACTTCACCGAAAATCTGATCCGCCAGGCCGCCATCGACGCGCTGGGTCACGCCACCATCAGTTACCAGGGCAAGACGCTCGATCTGTCGCAGCCCTTCCGTCGCCTGACTATCGTTGCAGCGATTACCACCTATGCGCCGCACTACACCGCGGCACAGTTGACCGATGCCGCCTTCCTGCGCACGGAACTGAAGCGCTTGGGCGCAGCCCCCGACAGCCCGCCGCTGGCCGGCGCGGGCGTGGGTGCGCTGCAGTTGGCACTGTTCGAGGAGACCGCCGAGTCGCAGCTCTGGGAGCCGACCTATATCGTCGACTATCCGGTGGAAGTGTCGCCACTGGCGCGCGCGTCCGACCAGCATCCGGAGCTGACCGAACGCTTCGAGTTGTTCATCACCGGGCGCGAGATTGCCAATGGCTTTTCGGAATTGAACGATCCGGAAGACCAGGCCGCACGCTTTCGCAAGCAGGCCGAGCAGAAAGAGGCTGGCGACGAGGAAGCCATGTACTATGACGCCGACTACATCAGGGCGCTCGAGTTCGGTATGCCGCCGACTGGCGGCTGCGGCATCGGTATCGATCGCCTGGTGATGCTGTTGACCGACAGCGCGAACATCCGCGATGTCATCCTGTTCCCGCACCTGCGACGCGAAGACTAGTGCGCGTGTGGGGGCGGCGCCTGGGGCATGCAAGCCATGAGTGAAGACGAAGAAGCCCGCTTTGGCTTCCTGATCACCGATGTGGGTCGCCTGACGGGTCGATTGTTCGATCAAATCGCCTCCAAGACGATGCAACTCACCCGGGCGCAATGCCGGGTGCTGGTTTATCTGTCGATCAATGGCGGCATCAATCAAGCGCGCTTGGCCGAGATGCTGGACATTACGCCGATCGCACTGGCGCGGCTATTAGACCGAATGGCCGATAACGATTGGATCCGCCGCGTCAACGACGCCGACGACCGGCGCATGCACCGGCTGTGGCTGACCGACAAGGCAAAAGGCGCATTGCGCCAGGCACGCGCGGTAGGCGACCGGATTCGCGCCGAAGCGTTGGCGGATCTATCGAGCGAGGAAGGCGAGGTACTGACCGCGCTGCTGCAACGTGTTCGCGCCACGCTCAGCGACTCGCTTGGCAATGCGCACGCTCGCGACGCAGCGGCGTCCGTGACGCAACTGGCGCTGAAGCAGCGCTCGGCGCGAGCCTCGGTCAAAGGCGTTCGTCCGTCGACGAAGGCCCCCGCCGCCCCGATAAAAGCGCTGCCCGCCGTGCGGCGCAAGGCGCGCACTTAGCTCCTCTTTCCGTTTCGGCAGGAATTACCGGTAATTTCTTCTGTTGCGCGCCCAGGTTCTGCCATGGCATCAGCCAAATCGCTTGGCACGGAACCTGCTGAAAATGGCTACCGAAAATTGGAGCACGACATGAATTCCCCGAGCACAAATCGTCGGATCCATCCGCTGGTCGCCACAGCAGCCGGCGCGATCATCCTCGCCTGCGTGGTAGCTATCGCTGCCATGGCCGGGCTATTTTCCAAAGCCGGCAGCAGCAATGCGATCAACGGCCAGACGCAACAAGCGCCGGTCGACTCGGCTGCGGCTTCGATGCCGGTGGTTCCTAATCAAGCACCTCCGGCACAGCAGGCGCAAACGGCTCCGCCGCCTCCAGCCTACGTTCCGCCGGCGCCCGCTGCGCCCGCTGCGCCGGTGATCGCGCAGCAAACGGCGCCAGCCTATGTCGCGCCGCCGCCGATGGCACAAGTGTGCCAAAGCTGCGGCGTAGTCGAATCGGTGGTGGTCTACCGCCAGGAAGGACACGGCACCGGCATCGGCGCGGTCGGCGGCGCGGTGGCCGGCGGCCTGGTGGGCAATCAGTTCGGCGGTGGCGGCGGACGCACGGCCATGACCCTATTGGGCGCCGTGGGCGGCGGCTTGGCGGGCAATTCGGTCGAGCGGCACTTGCGCAGCGAAACCACTTACAGCGTGCGGGTGCGGCTCGAGACCGGCCATTATCGTACGTTCAGTTTCCGCAATCCGCCGCCTTTTGCGCGCGGCCAGCGGGTTCGCATCGAACACGGTGGGCTCGCCGCCGCCTAAAGTCTCTGAAACTCGAGGTCTGCCGCAGGCGAGCTCACCTCACTAATCGGCTTCCTCGATCCATGCCGCCTGGATCGCCTCGAGAATTTTCTCGTTCGATCGGGCGGCATCGTCGTCGAAGCCGTCCAACGCGCAAATCCAGCCGTGCAGATCGGTGAATCGCACATATTGAGGATCGACGTCTGGATGCGCTTCGGTTAGCGCAATCGCGATGTCCGTCGTGTCGGTCCATTTCATCAGTGCGTTTCCTTCGCATGATTGATCGAGTAGCGCGGAATCTCCACCACCAGATCGGTGTCCGGCAGCACTAGCGCCTGGCATGACAGGCGCGAAGTGGGTTCCAGTCCCCAGGCCTTGTCGAGCAAGTCCTCCTCATCGTCCTCGGCCGGCTCCAGCGCATCGAAGCCCTCGCGAATGACAATATGGCAGGTCGTGCACGCGCAGGATTTCTCGCATGCGTGCTCGATCTCAACGCCATGATCCAAGAGATTGTCGCAGATGCTGCGCCCCACTTCCGCATCGATTACAGCGCCCTCGGGACACAATTCAACGTGCGGCAGTACCACGATTTGAGACATTCCTTAACCCCAGTGTGCGCTCAGTCCATCTCGTCGATGGCGCGCCCGGCCAATGCCGAGCGAATGCTTTTATTCATACGGCGTCCGGCAAATTCGTCGGTGCTCGCCGCCAACTGCTTGACGGCTTCTTCGATCGCCACGGCATCGTTACCGGCCGCTACGCGTCGCAGCAATTCGGACGCCTGCGCGATAGCCGCCCGATCGGCCTCGTCAAGCAACTCGGGATCGGCTTGCATCGCGGCCGCCGTGGCGTCCAGCAGCCGGCCGGCGTCGACCTGCGCCTCGCGCAATGCGCGCGCCTGCATGTCGCTGGCGGCCGACGCGAAGCTCTGTTCCAACATCGACGCGATCTCGTCGTCAGCCAGGCCATATGAGGGCTTGACGACCACCGAAGCCTCGATATTGGAACCGGTCTCCACCGCGGACACCGACAACAATCCGTCGGCATCCACCTGATAGGTGACGCGTATGCGAGCGGCGCCCGCCACCATCGGCGGTATGCCGCGCAATTCGAAGCGCGCCAGTGAACGACAATCGCTGGCCAGTTCGCGTTCGCCTTGCACGACGTGGATGGCCATTGCCGTCTGGCCATCCTTGAAGGTGGTGAATTCCTGCGCGCGTGCGACGGGAATGGTCGAATTGCGCGGGATGATCTTCTCGGCCAGGCCACCCATCGTCTCGACCCCGAGCGACAGCGGAATGACATCGAGCAACAACCAGTCGTCATCGCCCCTGCCGTTGCCGGCCAGAATATCGGCTTGAATCGCCGCGCCGATCGCCACCACCTTGTCGGGATCGATATCCACCAGCGGCGGCTTGCCGAATAATCCTTCAACCGCGCGCCGCACGATCGGCATCCGCGTCGCGCCGCCTACCAGCACCACACCGGTCACGTCCTCGACACCCACCTTCGCATCGCGCAGGGCTTTGCGGGTCAGCGCCAGCGTGCGACCGATCAAGCCTTCGGTAATCTCGGCGAAGCGCGCGCCGTCGATGGTTGCGCTCAGGTTGCGGCCATCGGCCAAGGTAGCTTGTAGGGTAGCTTGCTGCTGCTCGGTCAGCGCTTCCTTGGCATCGCGCGCGCGATCGAGCAGTTGGCGCAGGTCTTCCGGCGAATCAATCGAAACGCCGACGGCGCGCAACGCCTCGTTCAGCAGCGCGCGATCAAAATCGTCGCCGCCCAGCGCCGTGTCACCGCCGGTCGCCATCACTTCGAATACGCCGCGTGTAAGACGCAGCACCGAAAGATCGAAGGTTCCGCCGCCCAGATCGTAAACCGCGTAAATGCCTTCGGAGCCATGATCCAGACCGTAGGCAATCGCCGCGGCGGTCGGCTCATTGAGCAATCGCAACACGTTCAGGCCTGCCAGGCGCGCGGCATCCTTGGTGGCTTGCCGTTGCGCGTCGTCGAAATAGGCGGGCACCGTGACCACCGCGCCCACCAGGTCCTGGCCCAGCGTATCTTCGGCGCGCTGCCGCAGTACCGCGAGGATCTCCGCCGATACCTCGACCGGGCTGCGCGGGCCATCGGCCGTCTGAATGCGCAACATGCCGGGCGCTTCATCGATCTGATAAGGCAAGTCGGCCGGCAAGTCGGCCTTGGCGCGGCCCATCAGGCGCTTCACCGAGACGATGGTATTGCGCGGGTCGGCAGCCGCCTCGGCCTTCGCCTGGCGACCGATGCGCCGTCCGCCACCGGGCAGATAACGGACCACCGACGGCAACAGCGAATCGCCATCGGCATCGGGCAGCACGTCGGGAATGCCGTTGCGAACGGCCGCCACCAACGAGTGCGTGGTACCCAGATCGATGCCCACCGCCACGCGTCGTTCGTGCGGCGCGGGCGCCATGCCCGGTTCGGAAATTTGGAGGAGTGCCATATTCAGTTCAAAGTGCGATGAGGATGCGAGCAGCGCGCGCCGCGCGCGTGGGCGGGGCCACTAGCTAGCCGTATCAAGCGTTGTCCACAAGACGTTCGCGCTGCGTCTCGACCGCTTCGGCAACCCGGTCGATAAACAGCAACTCGCGCACGGTCTCGGCGGCCGGCTGGTCGGCGCCGCTATCGAGCCAGCCGGGCAGCTTTTCCAGCCTGATACGGCGCGCGTCAGCCAATTCGGCGGCGATTTCCGCCAGCGCCCTTTCATTGCGCGCAGCCGCCGCGTCGTCGATGCTCTCGCGCCACTCGATCTGTTGCATCAAAAAAGCGGGATCCATCGCGGTACTGGTTTCGGCACGCGTATCGATGCCACGCAGTTGCAACAAGTAGACGGCCCGACGCAGCGGCTCGCGCAGCACCCGATAGGCTTCGTTGACACGTGCCGCCCATTGCATGGCGATGCGTTTTTGCGCGTCGCCGGCACTCGCGAAACGGTCGGGGTGCACGCGCGCCTGCACCGCCCGGTAGGCGGTCTCGAGTGCTTGCGGGTCGACATCGAAAGCGCGAGCCAGACCGAACAGCGCGAAATGATCGTCGTCGGATGCAGGGATATTCATGAGCGAAACAATCGGAAGACGGCGAACCTTGGATATGGCGGCAAATAAACTAACAGCCCGACGGGCACGATCGACGAGACGGGGTTCAACCGCGTAACGCCTCCAGCAACAAAAAGGCGGCTTGGCGCCGCCCCGATGTTGCCGGTTAGCGCGCCCAAGCCCAGGCACGCTACCGGAAAGGACTGTCAGACCCGGAACGACTCACCGCATCCGCATTCGTCGCGAACATTCGGATTATTGAACTTGAAGCCTTCATTCAGGCCTTCGCGGGCGAAATCCAGTTCGGTACCGTCGATATACGAAAGACTTTTCGGATCGACGATAACCTTTACGCCGAAACTTTCGAAAATTTGGTCTTCCGCGTGCAGTTCATCGACGTACTCGAGCTTGTACGCAAGACCCGAGCAGCCCGTGGTTCGCACGCCAAGACGCAGACCCACGCCCTTGCCGCGACGACTCAAAAACTTCTCGACGTGGCGCGCCGCCTTTTCAGTCAATGTGATAGCCATACGCTTTTGCCTTTTGCTTTACGCCGCGTGCGCGGCCCGCGGCCCCGCATCCACCGAGGACTGTTCGCTCGCGCCGCCCGTACGCTTGCGATAGTCTTCAACCGCCGCCTTGATCGCGTCTTCCGCGAGAATCGAGCAATGGATCTTCACCGGCGGCAGCGCCAATTCCTCGGCGATATGCGAGTTCTTGATATTGAGCGCCTCGTCCAGTGATTTGCCCTTCACCCACTCGGTTACCAGCGAACTCGAAGCAATCGCCGAGCCGCAACCGTAGGTTTTGAATTTCGCGTCTTCGATAATGCCATTTTCATTGACGCGGATCTGCAGCTTCATGACGTCGCCGCAGGCCGGCGCGCCTACCATGCCGGTGCCGATGCCACTTTCGTCCTTGCCAAACGAACCGACATTGCGAGGATTTTCGTAATGATCGAGCACTTTATCGCTGTAAGCCATTTTGACGCTCCTTATTCAGTGTGCAGCCCACTGGATCGAATTCAGATCGATCCCGTCCTTGTACATGTCCCACAGCGGCGACAAATCGCGCAGCTTGGCAATCTTGTTTTTCAGCAGATTCACGACGTAGTCGACTTCTTGCTCAGTCGTGAAGCGACCCAGCGTAAAGCGGATCGAGCTATGCGCCAATTCGTCGTTGCGACCCAATGCGCGCAGCACGTAAGACGGTTCGAGCGAAGCCGAAGTACAGGCCGATCCCGATGAAACCGCCACGTCTTTCACCGCCATGATCAGCGATTCGCCTTCGACGTAATTGAAGCTGACGTTCAGGTTGTGCGGCACCCGATGATCCATGTCACCGTTGACATAGATCTCTTCCATTTCAGACAAGCCGGCCAACAGACGGTCGCGCAACACGCGAATGCGCTCGTTTTCGACTGCCATTTCTTCTTTCGCCAGCCGGAACGACTCACCCATGCCAACAATTTGATGCGGCGCCAAAGTGCCCGAGCGCATGCCGCGTTCGTGACCGCCACCGTGCATCTGCGCTTCAATGCGAATGCGCGGTTTGCGCCGTACGAATAGCGCACCGATACCCTTCGGGCCGTAGGTTTTGTGCGCGCTGAACGACATCAAATCAACCTTCAGCGTCGCCAGGTCGATATTCACCTTGCCCGTGGCCTGCGCCGCATCGACGTGAAAAACAATCTTCTTTTCGCGGCAGATCTCACCGATGGTGGCAATGTCCTGCACCACGCCGATCTCGTTGTTGACGAGCATTACCGATACCAGAATCGTGTCGGGGCGAATCGCCGCGCGCAACACATCCAGATCAAGCAGCCCGTCGTCACGCACATCAAGATAAGTAACTTCAAAACCATCGCGCTCGAGCTCGCGGCAAGTATCCAGCACCGCCTTGTGCTCGGTTTTAACCGTGATCAGATGACGACCGCGTTCCTTGTAGAAATGCGCGGCACCCTTGATCGCGAGGTTGTCCGATTCGGTAGCGCCTGAAGTCCAGATAATTTCACGCGGATCGCAATTGACCAGCGCGGCAACTTGTTCGCGCGCCTCCTCAACTGCCTGTTCAGCGCTCCAGCCATAAGAATGGCTGCGCGAAGCGGGATTACCGAATTGCTCGCGCAAATACGGAATCATTTTGTCGACGACGCGCGGATCTATCGGCGTGGTCGCGCTGTAGTCCATGTAAATCGGCAGGTGAGGAACTGCGTAATCCATTATTTGCTCCGAACAATATCCGCGATGCGTACAACTACTCAGGAACGCGCCAGATTGAAAACCGAATTTGCGACGACCGGGGTGGCCGGCGGCACTGCGCGCTCGGGCGCCGGCTCGGCGCGATGGCCATGCAGCACCACCGATTTTTCCTCGCGGCCGCGTTGCTGATCAACCAAATCGCGCAGCGAAACCGAGTCGAGATATTCGACCATCTTCTGATTCAGCGTCGACCACAGGTCGTGCGTCATGCAGTGACCGTCGATTTGCTTGGTGCCGTCGCAAGCGCCTTTGCCACCGCACTGCGTCGCATCCAGCGGCTCGTCCACCGCGATGATGATGTCGGCCACCGTGACACTCTCGGCACGGCGCGCCAGATGGTAACCTCCGCCCGGCCCGCGCACGCTTTCAACAATCTCGTGGCGCCGCAATTTCCCGAACAGCTGTTCGAGATAGGACAGAGAAATGTGCTGCCGCTGGCTGATGCCTGCGAGCGTTACCGGCCCATGCTCCTGGCGCATCGCCAGATCGATCATGGCCGTGACGGCAAAGCGGCCCTTCGTGGTGAGTCTCATAAGGCGGTAATTCTCGATGATTTTTGTCAAGTATATATAGTCGACTGAATTAGTCAAGTACACCGGGCTTCGTCGAGCACGAAGACTACCACCGCCTCAAATCCCGCGTCCCCGTGGGGTTTTTGTGTGCGTCGACGGGCGCGTGCGGGCGTCGGCGAGGCGGCAGGACACTTGCTTATACTGAGTCGTACCCGCGCGACGGCATCGCGCGGCAAAGTTTTCCATAGGATCTGCAAAATGAAACGAATCAGATGCGTGGCAGGAATTACCGCCGTTCTCGGCCTCGCCGGCTGTGTAGCTTATCCAGCCGGTCCCTACTATTCGTCTGGATACGCTGTGGACAGCGGTGCTTATGGCGGTGGTTACCCAGCGGGCGGATATGTCGTCGAGCAGGAGCCGGCCTATGTCTATGGCTCGCCCGGATGGTATGGGCGGCCGGGGCCCGGGTATCCACGCGACTATCGTGGGCCGCGAGACGACGGCTATCGTGGTCGTGGGCCTGACCGCGACGCGGGTCGACCCGGCGCGGGACGCGGACCGGACGGGAATGGCGGCGGTCCGCGGTCCGGCCCGGGCCGTGGGCCTGATGGCAATGCCGGAGGCCGCCCGGGACCGGGCGGCAATCCGGGCGGCGGCGGCCCCCGCCCCGTTGGACCCTCGGCTGGTGGAAGGCCCGCGGGCGGCAACGGCATCGGCGTGCCGGGCAGCGGTCGCGGCCCGGGCGACGGCTTCAGCGCGCAACAAAATCGTTAGTCAGTGAGGGAGACGGCAGCCGCGCCTATTTGTTAGCAGACGCGGCGAGGTTGCCGCGGGCTGCGAGGTCCGCATTGCGTTGCGTCAGCGATGCGATCAGGCCGTCGATACCCTGCTGCTGGATCACGCTGGAAAACTGCGAACGATAGGTGGCTACCAGCCAAACGTTCAATACGTTGACATCGTAAATTTTCCAACCGGTCGGCGTCTGTTGCATACGGTAGTCAACCGGATAGGCTTTTCCTTGACTGTCGATCTCGCTGTGTACCACGACGTCGGTGTCGCCCGGCGCGACGTGCAGCGGCTTGACAGTGACACTTTGATCACCAATCTTCGACGTGGCACCGGCGTAGGTATGTACCAGCAATAGTTTGAATTGTTCGATCAGCTGCTGCTTTTGCGTGTCGGTGGCCTGGCGCCAATAACGCCCCATTGCCAACCGCGTGGTGTGCTCGAAATCGGCGTACGGCAGCAGTTTCTCGTTCACCAACTGATTGATGCGATTAATGTCGCCCGCTTTTACTGCGGGGTCGTTGCGCGCCGTATCGAGGATATCCTGGCTCAAGCTGCGGATCAGCGCATCGGGCGCGCTGGTATCCACTTTGGATGCGGTTTGCGCGCTGCAAAGCGTCGTGACCGCGAATGTGGCGAACACAGCGAACAACAGGCCCGGCAATCCTCTACGCCACATATTCACTCCCTAAAGCAAAGGCTTATCGATCTCTGCTACGTACACGCGTGGCCCCGGTTATCACTGCGATGCCGAGTAGGATGACACAAACGATTTCGGTCGCATGATGGGACACGTGCATGCTGATCAGCGCCCAGGCGACGCCACCGATAAAGATGATCCAACCAACGATGTAGATGCCGAAAGTCATGGCTCCCCATTACTGACTGTTGTTGAGCGGTCATCTTAACGGAAGCTGCGCCGGGACCGGTGGCACGGCCCAGCCTAGCCGGCCCGAGGCCGGAGGCCGGAGGCCGAGGCCCGCGGCCGGATGGGCTCAGGCCGGTGTCACCCATCCTTGGCGACGCTGGAGCCTATGGCTTTTTCGCGACGCTGCCTCGCGAATCCTGCACTTGCCGTTTGGGATCTTCATCCTTGAAGCCGCCATAGCTGCTTTGTCCGGGATCCGCGCTGCGGCTCCTTACTTGCTCATCCGGCTTTTTCTCGTGAACGCCGGCGCCGGATGTCGGCAAGTTGCTGGGATCGGGTGTTTGCTTATCTGATGGCATGGCTGTCTCTCCTTGAAAGTACAGAACAGGCCGCAAGGAGCATGCCGTGCGTGGATTGGACCGCACACAGGCCCATGGTGCCGGGGACCGGAATTTAGAAGCCTGCGAAATCAGGTGTTTGGCGAGCGTGGTGCAAATTGCACCGCAGGTCGGAGAGTTGCCCGATCGCGGGCGGCCGAAGGCCCATGCGCTCGAAGTCGATCAGTGACAGCAGTTTGTGGGTTTAAGCCCTGCTCGGTTCTCCGATGGCGCAATCAATTGCATCGCCTGGCTTGCACTCGGTGCGCGCGTCGAGCGTACGGCTTCGAGACCTATTTGCAAGGCCAACGATGCCCGGCCGCGAGGCGGCGGCCGCCGCGCCGGCGGTCAACGTTCTACCGTAACGAACCGAGAAAAGGTCTGCGAAGCGCTCAATAAGACCGGGTTTCCTCATTCCAGGCGGCCTCCGGAAAAAGGTTACATTGGTTACGTTGAAGCTGGAAGCCTTATGAAGGCTTCAAATTCAATGACTTACGAGAGCTAAGCGCAGGTAACAAAAAGGTTACTGAAGAGTTACCTGTAACCTTCTATAAGGGTTACATACTCGAAAACAAAACCCTCTAAGAATCATATGGTTAGCACTACGTAACCTTTTTGGTAACCTCACGTAACCTTTTCAGGGTTACAAGATTCCACCTGTCTAATCAATGACTTATGCAGACCTTTGGAGGCATGTAACCATGTAACCTTTTTCCGGAGGCAAGCTGAAATCGGCGGGTAGGCTCGTCGTTGGAGCGTGTTGACGAAGCCGACATCGCAAGGACCGCAGCCATGGGCTCGAGCAAACGGACAGCTTGCGAATCGGAACCCGTGGCTCCGCCCAACACACAATACGATCGAATGCGTGGACGACTCCTTGCGAAAAACAGCCGATCTGGGACAGATATGCTGCAAAAGACGTCGAGGAACACGATTGAATAGTCAAAATTTTTCTGACGCGGTAATGAAATCGCTTAAAGTCACTACGCTCTCGACGATCCTCGATGACTCTGTACTAGTCGGTACGAACCGTCGAGGCATTGCTTAAAATTCGATTGGGCCGAGAATCAGCACTTTACTGATCTCTGAAAGCGTAAATAAAAACGTTTGCAGACTTAAAAAGCAAAAATGCGCAAAGCTTACTACACGGCAATCGATTTATTTTGTGGTGCCGGAGGTTTGACGGTGGGGCTGAAGAAAGCCGGCTTCCATGTCCTAGCCGGCGTGGAAAACAACCCTGTCGCCGCTGAAACCTACCGATTAAATAATCGGAAATCAAAAATATACCAGGAAGATATCCGCAAACTATGTCCTGAGCGAGTTATGAAAGACCTCGGGATAGAATGTGGTTCATTAGATCTTCTGGCGGGATGCCCTCCTTGTCAAGGGTTCTCGACCCATCGAACGCGCAATCAAGCGGTATCAATTAAGGATGAGCGTAATGACCTTATCTTCGAGTTCATCCGCTATATCGAGGTAATGCTACCCAAAACAGTAATGCTGGAAAACGTTCCAGCGTTGGCAAAAGATTGGAGAATTCAAAACTTAAGAAATCGGCTCCAAGGCTTGGGATACCACATAGATGAAGCCTTTGCGCAAATAAAGGATGCGGCCGACTACGGTGTTCCGCAGAGGCGCAAAAGGCTTCTCGTAAAAGCGTCCAGATTCGGCATTATTCCAGACGCCAAGCCGGCAAAGCGACGACCCTCCGTTTTCGATGCCATCTCAGGATTGTTGCCCCCGGGCAAAAGTGGGGATCCGTTGCACGATTTTCCTGAGCTGAGAAGCAAAGCGGTTCGACATATTATTTCGCTTGTCCCTAAAAATGGAGGCTCACGGGCCGATATTCCAAAGGAATTTTGGCTTGACTGTCACCTTCGGAGACCAGGTAGCTACCGCGATGTCTACGGTCGAATGGCGTGGTTAGATGTTGCCCCGACGATAACAGGTGGCTGCAGTAACCCATCGAAAGGGCGCTTCATTCATCCCGAAGAAGATCGAGCGATCACTTTACGGGAGGCGGCCCTCTTGCAAACATTCCCCCCACACTACAAATTCTCGACATCAAGCGGAAAGGATGCCGTCGCGTTGATGATCGGCAATGCTTTGCCACCAGAATTTATTCGGCGTCAGGCTGCACAATTTAGATCCCACTTAAAAGGGGCCGTGCGTGAGCAAATATGAACTGAAGTTTGATCCAAAAACGATTGAGCACTTGGGCGTGAAGATGTATGCCACACTGCCCCCTGCTCTTGCTGAATTAATTTCGAATGCATACGATGCAGATGCAAGCAATGTTGTCATCGAGTTTTTAGAGCAAAACGGTACGCCAACGGCTATAACGATTTATGACGATGGCATCGGAATGTCTTCCAGCGACATTCAAAGCAAATTTTTGGTGATCGGCCGAAATCGACGAAAAGACGAGGGCGACAAACCATCAAGTAGATTCGGCCGCCTTCCAACAGGAAAAAAGGGTCTGGGCAAGCTAGCGCTATTTGGGCTCGCGAAGGATGTCACGGTTGACACCATCAAAGACGGCCTGAGAAATCGCTTTACCTTAAATTGGGACTCTTTGCTAGCTGCGCAAGGCGTATACAGTCCGAAGACCGATCTTATCGACGATAGAACCCGAAATAAGACCGGCACAGTCATTCAACTATCCGAGTTGAAAAGAAAAAGCCCTTTTGATCTCGAGGCGATTGCGGATAGCTTATCAAGAATTTTTATAGTAGATTCGACTTTCAAAATAACCCTTAAAGACTCTAAGGGCAACGAAATCGAGCTATCCAATAACCGACGTTATAACAATGTTGAAGAGCAGTTTCGGTGGAGCCAGCGCGAATTTATAAAACCCGGCGATGCATATTGCGGAAAAATTGAGTTTAACTTCATAACTGCGAAGACCCCGATTCCTCCAGGTTCCGGCCTCAGGGGAATTGCAATTTTTTCCCGAGGGAAGTTAGTAAATCTGCCGGAGTATTTTTCCGAGAGCGCATCTAGTCACTTCTATCAGTATTTGACGGGCTGGATTAAAGCGGATTTCATCGACCTTCTTGACGAAGATGTTATTTCAACGAATCGGCAGTCGATTAACTGGGATAATTCCGATATGGCGAGTTTGAGGAAGTATCTGTCTCAGATAATAGCGCGGGTCGGTCAAGAATGGCGAGGGAAGAGAGCGGCAAAAAAAGACAAAGATCTTGAGAAAGAAACGGGGATCGACAAACAAAAGTGGTTCAACACATTGCCCGACGGAATTCGAAACTCCGTCGAGACAATTGTCAAGCAAATGGGCGACGGTGAGGACGTAGCAGAAACCTACGCGCCAGTTGTACAGGCTTTGTATACGTTGATTCCGGAATATCCTCTATTACATTGGCGCCACCTCCACGAAAGCATAAAAGAGGGCGTTGCCGAGTATTATAAAAATCAACAATATGGTCACGCGGCAGACCAGGGTGCCAAGCTCTACGGTCAGAAAATCCGTGACCTATCGGGCAAAGATATAGATGGCGCAAAACTGGCGGACATGTTTTCTTTTCAATCAGATAAAACTACTAGAAAGATAACCAGATATCCAATCATTCAACTCTCCAGTCTTGACACCGATTCGCAGGTTAACATGCAAGATGGGCAGCAGCTTTTGACGCGCGGCCTGATGACGGGCTTCAGAAATCCTGTGAACCATGCGCCAATGGAAAACGTAGTTCCTGCGCTCATCTCAGAGGTAGATTGCCTCAATATTCTGAGCTTGATTTCCTACCTTGCCTCGCGCTTGGACAATGCTTCAGTGAATGAACAACGAGCGTGAGTGTAGCGACGTAGTCGAATGTTTCTAGCTGCGGGTACACCATAATCGACGTGGCAATAGAGACAAATCGTCCAACGACCCCGGGCGGACCTTCGTACCTCGTTATTGCTTGTTTAGCGCCTGCCGCATCACGGTGAAATCAGCTGCATTGGAGATCGGCGTGCATTGCATGTGCTCTCGTAGTGCCCGTAAAACCGCACCGACTCGCATTAGATTGCATCATTACTGGAAGCAGGAAAATAGCCAGCAGCTTGCACCAACATTGGCTCGGCGCTCGCCAGTATGAGCACTATAACCGTCAGTGCAAGAGCATCCCCCAGGCGGGGAGGGGACTGCGACAACCGATGCGGCGAGCTGCAGAGCCTGGGTCGCATGACGTGCGCGGCCGATCAGGTGTGCTGCCGTCGAACGCGGGGCGGACCTCGCAGAGCTTGCTGAGGGCCCGTCGCATAGTTACTGCCATGAAAAAAACCGCGCGTCGGTTTCCCGACGCGCGGCCTTTTCTGAATTACTGCAAAAGCGGTACGTTAAGCCCCGGTCGCTACGGCGGGTGGTACCGCGTAGTCCTCGAACCGAATCACCTCTTCACCAAGCCACTCATTTAACTCCAGGAAGCGCCCCTGTAGTGGCTTAATCTCATTGCGTCCGAACACACGGGCCGCCGTATCGGGTGTACCGAATCCACCAGAGTTACTCGGCACGATGCCCAACAATTGCGGAGGCACGCGATGCGCGGCCAGAAGGTCATCGCGCGTAACGTTCTTGATATTGAAGAACTCGTCCTTGGCGGCCACTTCGGAAACCGGTATTAGCTGAATCCCGTCCTTCTTCCCATTCGGCGCATACATAAAAACGTTGCGAAAATTGCCCGGGCCTTTGCTGTTTTTCAGCGCCGCGCGCATATCGTCGACATCCTGCTGGTTCTGCGCGGCGTCTGTCATGTACAGGATGAAGCCGGCGTGACTTCCGTTTTCGTAATACCGCCGGCGAAACAACGTCGACGATTCGTTCAGCCAAGCCGAATGCAGCGAACTGAGATACTCAGGTAGACCATACACCTCCTGGTTGATGTCTGGCCGCATTAGATGGAACACGCTTTCGGGCGCAAAATCATGCGCTTCCTGGTAACCGTTGACATACGTGTAACCGCTGAAATCGGCTTTACGGCGCACATATTTTGCCAACGGCGGCGCGAGCTGGAGCGTACCGCCGAGCCGATTTCGTCTTCTCTCTAGATATCCATTGCCGAATGTCAGCAGATCAAACGCCCATCGCTCAAATCCCTGACGCGTGAGCCACTTGTGCGGCCTGAAAGTCGATGCCAGTACATTGACTTTGAAATACAAGGCCGAGCTGTGATGGGTGCTCGCCCGGAACGATTTAGCAAGACCGGCCCAACTCACTGGTGGCTCGAACCACTGCCCATTGGACCAACACTCGGCATAGTCGAGGATGTCGGCGCGGCTCATCGCAGGCATAGGATCGTCGAACGTAAAGACTTCCGCACGCGGACGGGTTGTGGCCGAGGGCGGCATGCCATTCGCGCTTGTGCGGCTCGCTCCGGTTCGGCGTTTTCTCATGAGTAAATCTCCATAAATCCTGTGGTTTGAATGCCGCCATCCGCCAACGGCTCGCGGTCGATTGCATGGAGACAAGCCCACGCTAAATCCGCGTGACCAGTCTCCTCGTTGCGATCTGCTCTATACGTCGACTGCCGCCCGCTCGCCGTCATACCTTGTTTGATCGCCATGAACGCAGCTGCCAGGTCAGTCCACCCGGCATCGAATTCCAGCCGACCATTGCGCACCACGGACAGCCCCTTCAGCACCAGCCGCGTTTTCACTTCCGGGGAGTAATTCAAAGCCACCGCAGCAGGAAAAAACTTGCGCACCAGCTGATACACACCCTGCCCCATCCCGGTGGTATCGATGGCGATATAGGTAACGTGGTACCGCTTCGTCACCGCCTCAATCGCCTCTGCTTGCGCCTCGAAGTCATTGCCACGGAACTGCACGCGCTCGAGCACACGGAACTTGCCGCCCGGCACGCATGGCGGCGCCACGACCACCAAGCCAGCAGAATCGCCCGTCAACGCCGGGTCATAGCCAACCCACACCTGGCGATACCCGAACGGCCGCAGCATCAGCGGCTTGAAGTCACCCGCCCATTCCTCCCACGAATCGACCATGCACCGCTGCAGGTCCGCCAGCTTGAACACCGACGCGCTGTCGTCAATGAACTGGCACATCAGCAAATTGGCGAATTCCTCTGCGCTGTACTCGCGGCGCAGCTCCGCTAGGTCAAACAGATTGCAGCCGCCCGCGATCGCGTCTTCGACCGTGACCAATTGTCGCCATTGAGCGTCGGCGCCAAGCTTGCCGTTGGCGAGCGCAGCATGGCTCGTATCAATCTCAATACACTCTTCTTTCGAACGCCCGCGATTCGCGTGAGCGCCGCTCCAGAACGGATACGCCTCATGCCCCACGCTCGACGGCGTACTGAAATACGTCTTGCGCCAGCGCTTGTGCATCGCCATGCCGGACGCGACCTTGTTCAACTCGCGGAATTTCGGCACCCAGAAATATTCATCGAAATAGAAGTTGCCGTGATAGCTCTGCGCGGTGCGGGCGTTCGTGCCGAGGAAATACAAGATGGCCTCGTTCGGCAGCACGATCGGATCGCCGGTGAGATCGACATCCGCTGCCTCGCGAGCAAACTGCGCGATGTATTGCTTGAATACATGCGCCTGGGCCTTGCTGGCCGACAGGAAGATCTGATTGCGGCCCGTTTCGAGCGCATCGACAAACGCTTCCCTGGCGAAGTACCACGTCGCACCGATCTGGCGTGATTTCAGGATATTGCGGGTGCGTTGGTCGCCGTTTCGGTACCAAACCTTCTGATAGTCGAACAGCGACTCGCGGAACGCTTCGAGGATGCGTTCATGCTGCTCTTCGGATATCTCATTACGCGCCGGCTTCTTCTTAGGTCCCGCGTTGCGAGCGTTGATATTGGGATTGAGATCCGCCTCTCGCCCGGTTTCGCCGTACTTCCGCACGCGCGCCAACCGCTCGACCTGGCGGCCGAGTAGATCGATCTCTTTAAAGTCGCGACCATCTTTTTCCGTCTTGGCGACCAGCACCATCAAACGCGTTTCGATCGATGCCTCGATGCGTTCGATCGCGCTCGCCTTATGCCACTCGTCTCGCCGGCGCCACGACTCTACGGTGGGCCGCTTGATCCCCAAGTGCTCGGCAATAGACGACACGCGCCAGCCCTGCCAATAGAGGGCGCGGGCGACCTTGCGCACGTCGGTTTCAAGTAATTCGGGATGTCCTGCATCGAGCATGCGCCGAGCGTACCCGCGCCATGCGCGCGCGAGCACGCCTCGATCTATGTACCCGCAGCCGCGACAGACCCCGATCGTTGAGACATTTCCCGCTGGCGCGGAACATGGGCACCACTGACCGCAACCACTCACATTGCAGCGTCAGGTCAGGGATGCCCAGCCCCGTGCTACAGGCGTTCCGGACAGCGCAATACATGTCCTCTCCTCGGCGTTGGAGGGGACAGAGAGCGTAAGTCCAGTCACCGCTTATCAACATCAGGCCCATGGCGAATAAAACGAAGTTTTTCCGCGTCGCGACCGAAGGGGCGACGACCGATGGCCGCACCATCGAGCGCGTCCAAATCGAGCAGATGGCCGCGCAGTACGACCCTGCCATCTACGGCGCCCGCGTCAACCTTGAGCACTTCCGCGGCATCATGCCCGACGGCCCATTCCGCGCCTATGGCGACGTGCTCGCGCTGGAAGCCCGCGACGTCGAAAACGGCAAGCGCGCCCTCTTCGCGCAAATCGAGCCGACCAAAGACCTGGTCGCGATGACCACCGCCAAGCAGAAGATCTACACGTCGATCGAAATCGACCCGTCTTTCGCCGATACGAAACAGGCTTATCTGGTCGGACTCGCGGTCACCGATAGTCCGGCGAGCCTTGGTACCGAAGTGTTGACCTTCGCCGCGCGAAACCCGGCCGCCTCTCCGTTCGCGGCGCGCAAGCAATCCGCACGCAATCTTTTCTCGGAAACAGTCGAGGCGACGATTGAACTGGACACCCCGTCGACGCCAAACAAAGACGGCGTCTCACTATTGGCGCGAGTCGCCGACGTGCTCGGCCTCGTGAAAAAGAAAACCGCCGACGACGACACCCGTTTCGCCGACATGACGCTCGCCGTCGAAGCGCTGGCCACGCACGGCGCAAAGCAAGTCGCCGCTCTCGAAGCCGTCACCGAAGAAAGCGCCCGGCAGGCGGAGGTGCTCGCCAAGTTGACGTCGCAGCTGGATGCGTCGGACGCCGCGTTTAAAGAGCTCCACCAGCAACTCTCCGCCACCGGCAACGGCTACCCGTCACGACCGCTGGCCACTGGCGGCAACGGCGGCCTCGCCACCGACTGCTGAACGGCCAACTTCCCAACGACACGGAGACCACCTCATGCAGAACAAGACTCGCGAACTATTCGCTGCATATCTGACGCAGCTTCAGCAACTCAACGGGGTAGCCGACGCCACGCGTAAATTCACCATCGCGCCGTCGATCCAGCAGACGCTGGAAAACAAGATCCAGGAGTCGAGCGCCTTTCTCTCCAGCATTAATGTGATGCCCGTATCCGAGCAGGAAGGCGAGAAGCTTGGCCTGGGCATCGGTGGTCCGATCGCCAGCACCACCGACACGCGCACCAAGGATCGCGCGACCGCGGACCCGACCGCCATCGACAGCAATGCCTACCGCTGCGAGCAGACCAATTTCGATACGCACATCACTTACGCCAAGCTCGACGCGTGGGCCAAATTTCCCAATTTCCAGACGCGCATCCGCGACGCCATCATCCAGCGCTGTGCGCTCGATCGCATCATGGTCGGCTTCAACGGTCGACAACGAGCCGCCACCTCCGACAAGGCGAAGTACCCGCTCCTGCAGGATGTCAACATCGGCTGGCTCCAGCATTATCGAGATGAGGCACCGCAACGCGTGCTGGGCGACGGCAACGCCATCGGCAAGGTCAGCATCGGCGCCCACGACGCCGACTACGCGAACCTCGATGCGCTCGTTTTCGACGCAGTTAGCAACCTGCTCGACGCCTGGTATCAGGAAGACACGCAGCTCGTCGTCATCTGCGGCCGGAAGCTGCTGCACGACAAGTACTTCCCGATCGTCAACGCCACGCAAGCGCCAACCGAGCGCATCGCCGCCGACCTCGTCGTCAGCCAGAAACGCATCGGCAACCTGCCCGCGGTGCGCGTGCCCGCTTTCCCGCCCAACGCGCTGATGATCACGCGCCTCGACAACCTATCGATGTACTACCAGGAAGGTGCGCGCCGCCGCACCGTACACGACAACGCCAAGCGCGACCGTATCGAAAACTTCGAGTCGAGCAACGACGCCTATGTCGTTGAAGACTTCGGCGCCGGCTGCGTCGTCGAAAACATCGAACTGGCGTGAGCATGAAGAGCCCTGCCTTAAGCCACTTCGAGCGCGTGAGTGCCGCTAAATCGTCCGCCACGGCCGGACCCGGCGAAACGCTGGCCGGCGCCAGCCGCTACGAACTGATGCTCGCCAAGCTAGCGACCGACCGCCGCCGCCTGAAGTCGATCCAGTCGGTCAAACAAAAGATTACCGTGAAAGCCGAACTGCTGCCCGAATACGCCGAGTACGTCGCCGGTGCGTTGCAAGGCGGGCGCGGCGCGCAAGACGACGTGCTCGTCACGATCATGGTCTGGCGCATCGATGCGGGCGACTACGCGGGTGCGCTCGCGATCGCTGATTACGCGCTGTCGCACCGCTTGACGCTGCCTGACCAATACGAGCGCTCGATGGCGACAGTCATCGCCGAAGAGTTTGCCGAAGCTGCGCTGGCGGCCTGTGCGGCCGGCAATGCATTCCCGGCCGAGCAGCTCGAACGGGTTGCGGAATTGACCAGCACGGCCGACATGCACGACCAGGTGCGCGCCAAGCTGCACAAGGCGCTCGCCTATGCAGCGCAGGAAACGCGGCCCGCCGACGCCCTCGCCCACTTGCGCAGCGCATTGGCGCTGAACGAACGCGTCGGCGTGAAAAAGGACATCGACCGACTGGAAAAGCTGCTCGCACGCAATGAACAAAGCGACGAAGCGCCTGGCCTTCGCGTGGACCTCGAGCGATCGCCGAAGACCGACGCCCCTTCCGCACTGGACACCGCCGACAGCCAAGACGCTGCCGGCCAATAAAGAGCCCCTCCGGCATGGCGGCGCCGGCGGACGATCGCAAGACTTGATCGAAACGCGATCCGATGCCGGCTCACCGCCATCTACTTGATAGGAAGCACCGTATGAACAGCTTTCTCGCGATCGCTGAAATAGGTCAGCCGCTGGCGTCAGGACCAGGACCAGGCACGGGCACGGGCGCGGGCACGGGCAGCACCAGTAACGCCACTGGCACTGGCACTGGCACTGGCAACGGCACCGGCACCGGCACCGGCACAGCACCCCCCTCGGTAATAACCAACGACAACTGGTTCCCCGACATCGATCTAGGCGCCCTGCGCGCGGCGATGCGGCTCGACGGCACCGTCACACAAGAGCGCCTGCGCGACGCGGTGCTGGACGCCATCGCCAGCGTCAACACCGAGCTACGCGCCTGGCAGGCGGCCTGCGTAACAGCCGGCCACCGAAACCTAGCCGCAGTCCCCGCACCGCAAATCGGCGGCGAAAGCATCCAACTCGCCCGCTACCGCCGCGCCATCTACAACCTCGCCCACGCCGACCTCACCGAGCGCTACCGCGACTTCGACGCCACCCAATCCGGTATGCAGAAAGCAGACGCCCTCGACCCAACCATCTCCGAAGCGCGCCGCAACGTGCGCTGGGCCCTCAACGACATGCGCGGCCTGCCGCGCTCAACCATCGAGTTGATCTGATGATCGCCCTCGCACAACAAGGCGACACCGTCGACGCCCTCTGCTGGCGCCATTACGGGCGCACCGACGGCACCGTCGAAGCGGTGCTCGAAGCCAACGCCGGCCTCGCCGACCTTGGCGTCATCCTGCCGCTCGGCACCCCCGTATTTCTGCCTGATCTGGCCAGCGTCAACACCGCCGCGCCCCTGCTGCAACTGTTCGACTGAACACCGGAGATAGACGTGGCAGAACCGAACCTCACCACCCTCTCGCTCTCGGCCAGCATCGGGCTGCTGAGCCTAACGCCGGGCATCGACGGCGACGCCTTGATCGGCGCCTTCACGGGCGCGGCGCTCGTCGTCGTCACCTCCAACAACCTCGGGGTATTCAAACGGCTTGCGTACATGTGCATTTCTCTGGTTATGGGATATCTCGCCGCGCCTGAAATCGTCAGCGCGACACCCATTCGATCCGCCTCCGTCGCAGGCTTTTTCGCGGCCGCTTTGGTCATCACCGTAACCCTGCAGCTGATCGAACGCGTGAAGACCTTCGACCTGAATGCCATCTTCAAAAAGAGAAGCTAGACCGTGCCCTGCCCCTTTTCATTGATCGCCATCGCGGCCTACCTGGCCGTCGTCGCACGCGTGCTGGCTTACCGCCGTCACGGCGCGCGGCACCGTCACCATGTGTCGTGGACCGCTTGGGCGTTGTTGGTCGTTGCCGGCGGCTCGGCCATCGAATTGATGCTCGATGCGAAAGCAGTCGGCCCGTTCGAAGCGGGCACCGCGATTTTCATCGCCCTCTTCGTCATCCTCACGCGCGGCGATGTCGCGCGGCTACTGCGGCGCGATTGACCATGGACACGCATCGCTTCGGTGACCAAGGAGACGACATCGGCCTGCTCCAGCGACGCCTTGAAAAGGCCGGCTGCCAGGTCGCGGCATCGCACATCTACGACGCAGCGACGGAAGCGGCCGTGATGCAGCTCCAGCAGAAATACGGACTCGTCGTCGACGGCATCGCCGGGCCGAAAACGCTGAACGCGCTTGCGGCCGGTCGGCGGCATCCAAAGCATTTAACCGACGCGGATCTCGCCTGGGCAGCGGACGTGCTGAACGTCCCGCTCGCGGCAATCCGCGCGGTGAACGAAGTCGAATCGCGCGGGTGTGGATTCCTACCCGACGGCCGGCCGGTGATCCTGTTCGAACGCCACATCTTCTGGCGCCAGCTCAAGCACCACGGTGTCGATCCGCAGCCCATCGCTCAAGCGCTACCCGACATCGTGTCGCAGCGGCCCGGCAAATACCTGGGCGGCGCCGCGGAATACATGCGCCTGGCCTCGGCCGAACACTTCCATGCTGGCGCCGCCTACGAATCGGCAAGCTGGGGCGCGTTCCAAATAATGGGATGCCACTGGTCGGCCCTCGGATATTCGAGCGTCGACCACTTCGTCGCCTGCATGGAAAACAGCGAAAGCGATCAGCTCGAAGCCTTCGTGCGCTTCGTCACGGCCGACGCCGCCTTGCTTGCCGCGATGCGTTCGCGGCGCTGGACGCAAGTTGCGAAGTTGTACAACGGACCGAACTACGCGCGCCATTTATACGACGTGAAGCTTGCGCGAGCTTATTTGAGATACGCAGATGCCGACCGGGTCGCTGCATGAAGTCGATCACCGCACAGTTGCCGGCGACGGCCGCATGATCTCGGCCGCCGTGAAGATGTTCGCAGGCGCCTTGGCGCTACTCCTGCTCACAGGCGGAACGCTCTACGTGCGGCATCTGCGAACAGCCCTTGCCGACGCGCAGAACCAAGCCGGCACCGCCGCACGCGGCAACCGCGAACGTGACGAAACGATACGGCGCCTGCGTGACGACGCGACTGACAAGGCGCGCCAACAAGCCGAACTCGATACCAATCGCAAAAACATCGCGACCCAGCTCACGCACATCCAACACAAGAATCGGAAGCTCATCGATGAGAACCCCATCGCCCATTCATGGGCTCTGGACACTCTGCCTGCTGACGTTATCCGCATGCAGTCAAACCCGGCCCTTACCGGCGCCGGTGATTACCTTGCACGAATGCCAGAAGGTAACGCCCTGCATCTTTCCACCGCTGCACCCGCGCACTAATGGCGAACTAGACGAAGCGCTACACGTCGCAAAAGCGGCCTGGGCCACGTGCGCCGCGCAAGTAGACATGATCGCCGATTGCCAAACCAAAGGACCTCCCAATGATTAAACCAGCGCTGCTCCGCGCCGCCCTCGTCGCCGCCATTCCATCGCTCGCCACGGATCCCGACAAGCTCACCGTGTTCATCGATCAAGGCTCGATCGTGGCCAGCGGCACGCCTTCGGCGTCGTTCGAATATCGATACGTCGTCAACGCCCTGGCGCTCGATTTCAGCGGTGACTCCGATCTCGTCATGCTGGCGCTGATCGAGTGGGCACGCTCGCACCAGCCAGACCTACTGTCTGGCACAGGCGACGACGACACCGGCATCTGTTTCGAAGTCGACATTCTCAATAACGCCACGGTCGATCTATCGATCACGATGCAGTTGAGCGAAAGCGTGGTGGTCTCAACCGACGCAAACGGCCAACACACGCTCACGCACGTCAACGATGCGACCGACGCATGGACGGCGCCCTGATGGACGAGTTGGAAGCGGTCGAAGCGTGGGCTGGCGGTCTGCTCGCCAAGCTTGCGCCGACAGGGCGTCGGAAGGTTTTCCTGGACGTCGCGCGCACGCTGCGGCGCAGCCAACAAACGCGCATCGCCGCGCAACGCAATCCCGATGGCAGCACTTATGTGCCGCGCCGGCCACGCGCGGTCAGACACGGCACGCGGGGGCGCGGGCGCGGGCGTGGGCGCGGGCGTGGGCGCGCCAAAGCGGGACGCATCAAGCGCAGAAAAATGTTTGCGAAGCTGCGCACCGCGCGGTTTTTGAAGACGGAGACGAACGGCGCCGGCCTGGCGATCGGTTTTTCAGGAAGCACCGCCCGCATCGCGCGCGTCCACCAGTTTGGCGAGAGACGGCCCGTGGCGCCGGGCGGCCCGCATTACCAATATCCGCGCCGGGCGCTACTCGGTTTCACCGGCGCCGACCGCGAAATGATCCGTGACCGGGTGCTCGCACACTTGTTGCCTTAATTTATGGGGATACATTAATTCATTGCACGCTGCAATTATTGGGGATACAATAATTTTCACCAAGATCACCTTTGACCCAGCCAAACGGGACACCGCGCTTGTCGAGCGCCTATTAGCTTTTGAAGATGCGGTGCATGTCTTCGCTGGCGCAACGCTGGATACGGAAGACGACCGATGCGATTACGGCGAACGGCGCATTGTCTCGGTGGGGTACCTTTTTGGACGCATGGTAGTCATCGTTTGGACCCCACGTGGCAAAGCGCGCCACATCATCAGCATGAGGAAGGCAAATGACCGCGAGCAAAAACGCTTTGCGCACCGACTTAGCCAAGCTTGACGCAAAAACCGTCGATCAAGCGGACTATGCGGAAATCCCCGAACTCAGCGACGAGTTCTTCGAGCGTGCCGACCAGCATCACAATGGCGTACTGGTTAAGCGAGGCCGTGGGCGACCACGTGGCGCAAGCAAGGCGCAGATGAACCTGCGCATCGATCTTGACGTCATCGCCGCATTTAAAGCGCTCGGCGAAGGCTGGCAAACGCGCATGAACGATGCGCTGCGCGCCTTCGCGAAATCGCATGGGATGCTGTGACGAGTACTAACCGCCAGAGACCAAGACAATCGAACAATAAGGAGCTTTGCAATTGCGCGCCACGCTAAATTCAAACTCGGCTAGACCTCGCCAGTGCATCGACGCGGGTGCCCGCCGCCAATTCCTGTCGCTTTATACGCGTCGGGCAGCGACGGTTAGCGGCAACTGGCCACTGGCCGGAAGCAATTGCCCAAGAATTCCTCTTGAACTATACTAATTCGGTGCGCGCGGTGGGACTCGAACCCACATGTCTGCCAGGACGGCGGTTTTAAAGACCGCTGCGTTTTCCGTTCCGCCACGCGCGCTGGTGGAGCTGAGGGGAATCGAACCCCCGGGGGATAGGTGGGAAGCCGGCCCCGAGTACCAACTCACAGCCCCATGAAGCATTCAAAGGGCCTACTCCTTAGGGGTAGGCCCTTTGTCTTTCTCAATCGTACTTATCGCGTCTTTCTCCGCTTTCCAGCCTTCGATATAAGCATCCAATATCGTCTTAAACAAAGACCAATCCGAAGCCTTGAAATCAGTCGGCAAAGTTATTCGCACTTTGCGATTGATCGGGATAGGAATATCCAGGATCTCCGAACCAATTGGAACCGATTCTTTACGTTCGCCTGCGCCCAAATCCTCACCGACGTTCGGTCGCGCCGGCGTCTCTTTCTTCGGCTTCGGATTGCCACTTCTCGGCATAGGCGGTGGCTTGATATGCGGCGATACTTTAACTCCAGCGTCTTCCGCCGCTGCTAGAAAAAACGCCACCGCCCGCGAGAGAGTACTTCCGCTAATACCTTGAGCTCGGAACTGAGTCGCAACCTGATCAGCGGTAGCGCGCTCAACGTCGAAGCCTGGCGCTGCAAATATGAAGGGATAGGAATCCCGCAGAATTTGCTGCATCAACTCTTTACGCGCTCCATCGTCGGCGGTCACGACCGCTTTATATCTTTGAGCCGGAACGCCCTTCTCATTGATCATTTTAAAAAAACGCAGTGTTGCTAATAGCTCGTTAGCAGTCGATCCCGAAAAGTTTCTCATAAGTGATCGATCAACAACGTCAGTGATGTGACCGTCATCGCGTCGCGAGTTAAAAAAAGTCACGAGCGACCTATATGACCCGTATGCGGGGGTCGGTCCCTTCTTATCGGCTTCTGTCATTGCGATGATCCACTCTGCCAAGAATGACTCAATTCTAGGACTAATCTTAAAATTCGGCAAGCTCCTGAAAATAGACCACGGTTTTTGGACTGTCATAACAGCTCTAATTATTTGTCCCTGATCTTCACATCCTCAATTTCATCTCCACATAACTTCATAAGTGTTTGATTTATAACTATATATACAAATCCATGTAAATCATGACTCGCTCTCACAGACTGGCATATACCTTACGGACTTCGATTCCTTTCCTGATTGCTTAATTTTCAGCCTTTCTTTTGCCTCCCTGAAATAATGCGCGTTCATCTCGCAACCAGTCCATCGTAGTCCCACCTCTTCTGCTGCGACGAGGAAAGTTCCGGACCCTGCGAATGGATCACAAATAGCACCATCTAGCGGCACGAGCCGCAAAATCTCGCGTGCGATCTCGATGGGCTTTTCAGTCAAATGCTTTTTCGGAAACGACAAAGCCTGCGAGAACACGCCGGGCAGATAAACCGCCGCCGGCTTCAACGCTCCCCGACTCGCCCAAACGATAAATTCCGCCTGTTGCTTAAACCCGCCCTTTCGCGGCCGCGCTCGGCAGGTCGTCTTATCCCAAACGGCGATGCCGCGATGCGTAAATCCAGCTGCTTGGATTACGTCGGTCAACGTGGGCAGCTGGCGCCAGTCGATAAAGCAAACCACCAGACCGCCAAGTTTCAATGCGTGGTACGCCGACGACAACCAGTTGTGGCACCAGAAAGCCCATGAGCGTTGGTCCATGTTGTCGAACTCAAAGTCCACGTAAGTCGTCTTCGTGTTGCCATGGATGTATTTGGTAGAGGTCGATTTCGTCCGGGCGCTGGTGTGCAGGCCACCCGATGAGTAAGGCGGATCGGTCAACAACATGTCGATCGATTGCGCCGGCAGACTGCGAACGAAACCTAGGGCGTCCGTTCGGTGTAAGGCGTTGAATAGCGAGTTCGACGCGGAATCGTCGCTGGGATGGAGTTTTTCGTTCACTGTCGTTTGTCGGTTAATTGAGTTCAGGACAAGCGGCTCGCCGCAGCCGGAAATCGGAGCCAATGAGAAAAAGCCTCGGCAATTCTGAATAGATTTTCCCAACGAAACTCGCAGCGCCATCTGTCCCCGCCGCCCCCACACCACGCCCCCCGTGCATCCCCCGCGCGCCCCCGGCACGATGGCGACATGGATGCAAACGAACTTCATCGCCTAAACCGCAACGCCCTCCGCAAAGGCACGATACTCGCCATCGATCACGTGGCGGCGCTGTGCCGGGTCCAGAGCGGTGACCTGCAAACCAACTGGATCCCCTGGTTCGCCGCCGCGGCCGGCCACACCCGCCACTGGAGTGCGCCGACCACCGGCGAGCAGGTCATGCTGCTCTGCCCGATGGGCGACCCGGCACAGGCCGTGGCGCTGCGCGGCATCTATTCCGACCACGCGCCCGCGCCACGCCAAAGCGCCACGGCCCACGCGCAGGTTTATGCGGACAACGCCACGATCGAATATGACGACGCGTCCCACGCGCTGACCGCCACCTTGCCCGCCGGCGCCACGGTGCGCGTCATCTCGCCAGGCTCGGTCACCGTGCAGACGGCGCAAGCGACGATCGAAGCGCAAGCCATCACGCTGGACGCCACGCAAACCACCTGCACCGGCGCCCTGCTTGTCAAAGGCGGCTTCGCGTTCGAAAGCGGCATGACCGGAAAAGGCGGCGACAGCGGCGCCACGATGCAGATCGACGGCGGCGCCGAATTCACGCACGACGTGAAAGCCGCCGGCATCAGCGTCCGCGGCCACCACCACATGAGCCAAGGCGAAAGCGCCCCCACCAGCGAGCCGCTCCAATGAAAGGCATGGACGCAAAAACCGGCCGCTCGCTCTCGGGCGTGGCGCACCTGCATCAATCCATCGGCAAGATCCTGACGACGCCACTGGCCTCGCGCATCAAGCGCCGCACCTTCGGCTCGCAACTCTCCGATCTGATCGATGCGCCCAACAACGGCGAGACGCGCGTGCGCCTGTACGCGGCGATCGCCACGGCCCTCATGCGATGGGAGCCACGGCTGACGCTGACGCGGGTTAGGCTGTCTAGCGAAGCAGGCAGTGCACGAGGCGGCAGCAGCGGCGGGGATGGCACCGCCAGCGCCAGCGCACCGATCATCGATATCGAAGGCACCAGCACGGAGACGGGCGAGACCGTAGCGGCAAGCATTCCCCTTCTTCAAGGCAGCTCCGCATGAGCTCGACGCCCATCGACCTGTCGCGCCTGCCGGCGCCAGACGTCATCGAAACCATCGACTTCGAAACGCTGCTCGAACAGCGCAAGGCGCGTCTCGTAGAGCTGTACCCGGAAGCCGACCAAGACGCCGTATCGGCCGCGCTGCGGATGGAATCGGAACCGATGTCGATCCTGTTGCAGGAGAACGCCTACCGCGAGATGGTCCTGCGTCAGCGCGTCAACGACGCCGCGCGCTCGGTGATGCTGGCCTATGCGACCCGCAAAGACCTGGAGCACTTGGCAGCGCTGTTCGACATCGAACGCTTGACCCTCTCGCCGGCAGACCATGAACGGAACATCGCTGCCGTCTACGAAAGCGACGACGCGCTGCGCAAACGCACGCAGCTGGCGCCGCGCGGCTTCTCCGTTGCGGGGCCGGAAGCGGCCTACGTCTCGCATGCGCTGAACACCGATGCACATGTGCTGGATGCCACCGCCATCAGCCCCGCGCCATGCGAAGTGCTGGTGACGATCCTCTCGCGCGATGGCGACGGCACCGCCAGCCGGGAATTGATCGACGCCGTTACCGCCGCGCTGCAAGCCGACGATGTGCGGCCCCTCACCGACAGGGTTACGGTGCAAGGCGCTGAGATCATCAAGTACAGCGTCGAAGCCGCGATCACCACGTTTCCGGGGCCGGATGCGAGCGTGGTGCTGAACGAAGCGCGCTCGCGCCTGTTTCACTACGTTGAAAGCGTTCGACGACTTGGCCGAGAAGTCACCCTATCCGGCATCTACGCGGCACTACACGTCGACGGCGTGGAGCGGGTGACGATCGAGTCGCCCCAAGGCAACCTGCGCATCTCGCGCTCACAAGCGCCGTACTGCGATGGCGTGTGGATTAGCCATGCGGGCGTATATGGCCAATAACGCCCTCCTGCCCCCGAACGCGACCCGCCACGAACGCAATCTCGCGCACGTGGCTGCGCGCATCACCGATATCCCGTCGCCGCTCGCCGATTCGATGAATCCTGACAAGATCGCGCGCTCGCAGTTGCCCTGGCTCGCCTGGCACCTGGGCGTCGATGCGTGGCAAGACTACTGGCCTGACCAGGTCAAGCGCGCGCGCATCAAGGCGGCCATCCCCATCGCGCGGAAAAAGGGCACGGCGGCCGCGGTGCGCGAGGTGGTGGCCACCTTCGGCGCGAACCTCGCGCTGCGCGAATGGTTCGAGACAACGCCACCAGGCATTCCCGGCACGTTCGAAATCGTCATGACGGTGAGCGCACGCAATAGCCAGCCGCCGACGGCCGAATACGTCGCCGACATCGTCGCCTCCATCGACCGTACCAAGCCCGTGCGTGCCCATTACACGGTTACCCAAGGCTTCTCCGCGCAGGGGCGGCAATGCGTGGCCGCGGCCGCTCAATGCGCTGTTTATCGACGCCTCTCTTTAAGCGAATCCTGATCATGGCCACACCTCTTCTCACTATCACCGACACGGGCCGCGCGGCGCTTGTCGCGGCGAATAACGCGGGCACGAACCAGCGTCGTGTGACCGCCATTGGCCTGAGCACCACCGCTTTCACCGTCAGCACGGCACTGACGACGCTGCCGCACGAGCACAAGCGCATCGATACCTTCGCCGGCGAGAACATCGCGCGCGACACGCTCCACGTCACGCTGCGCGACGATACAACTGATCAATTCACGCTGTACGGCTTTGGTCTTTACCTCGACGATGGCGTGCTGCTGGCGGTCTATTGCCAAGACACACCGATCATGGAGAAATCGCCAGCGGCCATTCTGCTGTTATCGGCGGACCTGCAATTCACTTCGCTCAATGCTGCGAAGCTAACGTTTGCCGATGCGTCTTTCACCAATCCACCGGCAACGACGGAACGTCACGGCGTTGTGGAACTGGCGACGCAAAGTGAAGTCGACGAAGGGTGGGACGATACGCGAGTCGTCACGGCCAAAACCGCAGCGACGCGGTACGCAGCGCTCGCTGGTGCGAGTTTCACCGGCGGTATCAGTGCGCTACTCGTGGACACGGATACCGTGTTCTCCAAATTTTTAAGCGTCGATGCCGGCGCGTCGATTGGTCATGGCATTTGGCTCACAGGAGCTCGCCACGCCCTCTTCTCAGTAGAAAGATTCGACGGCTTCTCGATCGAAGCATTCGGCTCAGTTTTGCCGGACGGCCCTGTCAAGCCGATAGCGCTAGCGCCGCATGGCGGCCACGTCTTGGTTGGAACGACAGTTGACGACGGCCAATCGGCGCTCCAGGTCGCCGGCATCGCGACGGCCGCTACACCCGACATCGCTGACCGCTCAACCAAGCTCGCCACCACCGAATGGGTGCGAACCGTCATCTCGTCGGCCTCCGTCGGCCAGATCATCATGGAGCCTCGCCTTTCGGCCCGTGCCGGCTTTCTAAAGCTGAACGGCGCGATCCTGCGGCGCGACCAATACCCCGAGCTCTGGGCATACGCGGCGACCAGCGGCCTCATGAAAAGCGAAGCCGAATGGCTCGCTGGCAACATCGGCTGCTTCTCGGATGGGGACGGCGTCTCCACCTTCCGCCTGCCCGAGCTTCGCGGCGAATTCCTGCGGTGCGCAGACGACGGCCGCGGCGCCGATCCTGGCCGCGCCACTGGCTCGTGGCAAGACAGCGCAAACCGCACGCATGCGCACGGCGCCCAGTCGGAAGCCGTGGGCGACCACGGGCACGAAGCCTGGACGGATACGCAAGGATGGCACGGCCATCATGGCGATACCGCAAGCGTGGGCGACCACCAGCACATCGTGCCATGGGGAGAGAAGCCGGGCATCGGCGCGCCGCCATGGGGCACCTGGGGCGACCGCCTGCGGGGCGCCGGTTCCAACGATACCGATAACACCTGGTATCTCACCAGCCCCGCCGGCGGTCACGCGCATTCATTCGATACCTGGGGCGCCGGACAGCACGGCCACGCCGTCGGCATGAACGGCGCCGGCGCGCATAGCCATCCCATCTCCGTGAACGCCGATGGCGGCGCGGAAAGCCGCCCTCGCAATGTCGCCCTTCTCGCAGTGATCTGCGCTTACTAACTCGGCGGAAATCCTATGCTGATCCACCAGTACGACCACCTCACCGGCCAATATCTCAACAGCGGCTTGGCGGATGAAGACCCGCGGGAAGCCGGGCGTTGGCTGATCCCGGCCTTCAGCACCACTCAGGCATTGCCACCGCGGCCGTCTCGGACCTGGCCGTTCCTCAGAAACGGCGCGTGGACGCTTTTGCCCGACCATCGCGGACGCGTGCTCTATCGCTGCTCGAACGGCCAACCGTCGGAGCTCCTGGCGGCCGGTACCACGCCTGAAGAGAACGGCCTGACCGACCAACCTCGCCCCTCTCCAGAGCATGTTTGGAATGGCAAGACTTGGGCGCTCGATCCCGTGGCCACCGCAGCGCGCGTGCGCCGTGCCGCCATGGCGCAGTTCGAGACACGTCTTCATATTGCGCGCCAGAAGAACCACGGTAAGGCCGATGCCTATGCGGCAGGCCTGTTGAACGACGAAGAGATCTATTACTTCAAAGCGTGGTCCGCGTATCAGATGGATCTGGTGCGGGCGATCGATAAGGAGTCGTTTCCGGAGGCGGTTGAGTGGCCGGCTGAACCTGGGCCTTATGAGCCGCCCGCGGCGTCCGATGAGCTGGTCGAGACGCCAGCGCTCGGGGCAGCGCCTGTGTCGCTCAAGCAATCCGAGCAACGTGGGGTGAACCAAGCAACCTTGGATCCAGCGAAAACAAGCTGATCCGCATCCCCAGCGCAAGCTGATCAATATCACCCGGAGGTTTTAAAACATGCCGCAGGACTATCACCACGGCGTTCGCGTTCTCGAAATCAATCAAGGCGCGCGGCCGATTCGAACGGTGTCCACCGCCGTCATTGGCGTGATCTGCACAGCCGACGACGCCGACGCCGAGACGTTCCCGCTCGACACGCCGGTACTGGTCACGAACGTCATCGCGGCGCTCGGCAAAGCCGGCAAAACCGGCACGCTGCGCAAGACGCTCGATGGTATCGGCAAACAGACCAAACCCGTCACCATCGTCGTGCGCGTGGCCGAAGGCGCCGATATCGACGAGACCACAAGTCACGTCATCGGCACCATCACAGCCGATGGCAAATACACCGGGCTCAAGGCGCTGCTGCTGGCGCAAGCAAAGCTTGGTGTAAAGCCGCGCATCCTCGGCGCGCCAGGCCTGGACACCCAGCCCGTGGCAAGCGCTCTCGCCGCGGCCGCGCAATCGCTACGCGGCTTCACCTACGTCTCGGCCTACGGCGCCAAGACGAAGGAAGAAGCCGCGGCGTACCGAAAACAGTTCAGCCAGCGTGAGCTCATGGTGGTCTGGCCGAATTTCCTGGCGTGGGATGAGGCGGCAAACGCAGCGGTCGAAGTCCCCGCCACGGCCTATGCGATGGGTCTGCGCGCGAAGATCGACAACGACATCGGCTGGCACAAAACGCTCTCCAACGTCGGCGTCAACGGCGTCACGGGCATCAGCCACGACGTTTATTGGGATTTGCAAGATCCAGCCACCGACGCCGGCTACCTGAACGAGCAAGAGGTGACCACGCTCGTGAACCGCAACGGCTATCGCTTCTGGGGTTCGCGCACCTGTTCCGACGATCCGCTTTTCGCGTTCGAGAACTACACGCGTACCTCGCAGGTGCTCGCCGATTCAATCGCCGAAGCACAAATGCCGGTTGTCGACGGCCCGCTTAATCCATCGCTGCCGCGCGATGTCATCGAAAGCATCAACGGCAAATTCCGCGAATGGAAATCGCAGGGCTATCTGGTCGACGGGTCGTCCTGGTTCGATCCTGAGCCCAACGAGCCGAGCGTTTTGAAATCGGGCAAAGCGTATATCGACTACGACTATTGCCCGGTCCCGCCTCTCGAAAACCTGATGCTGCGTCAACGCATCACCGATCGCTATCTCGCCGATTTCGCCGCGCGCGTTACGGCTTAACTCGGAGTCAACGTAATGGGAATGCCTCGCAAGCTGAAAGGCTTCAACCTGTTTCACAACGGTGAGAATTTTGTCGGTCAAGTCACCGAGGTGACGCTGCCGAAGCTCACGCGAAAGATGGAGGATTACCAGGGCGGCGGTATGAGCGGCCCGGTGAAGATCGATTTCGGCCAGGAAGCGATTCAGCTGGAATGGACGTGCGGCGGCTTTATGCAGGCGGTGCTGGGGCAGTACGGCATTACCAAGCACGACGGCGTTCAGCTGCGCTTCGCGGGCGGGTATCAACGAGAAGACCGCGCCAGCTATGACGCGATTGAGATCGTCGTGAAGGGGCGGCATTCGGAGATTGATCTGGGCACGGCAAAAGCAAAGGAAGACACCGCTTTCAAAATTACCACCGTCGCAAGCTACTACAAGCTATCGGTGAACGGTACAGATGTCATTGAAATCGACTTCATCAACATGATTGAAAAAGTCAACGGCAACGATCTGCTTGCCGGACTCCGCAACGCAATCGGCCTGTAAGCACAGGCAGCACTGGGCCACCCGCGCTTGTCCTGCGACCGCCAATCAAGCAATGCCCTAACCTAACCCGGAAATAAAATGACCGAGCAATTCACGCCAAACACCGTCACTCTCGATACACCGCTCGTTCGCGGTGAACAGACCATTTCTGAGATCACGTTACGCAAGCCCTCTTCGGGTGAACTACGCGGCACAACGCTTAACGCGCTGTCGAATCTGGACGTAGACGCGCTCGGCAAAGTATTGCCGCGCATCGCGACGCCAATGCTCACGGAATTCGACGTACAGCAGCTTGACCCTGCCGACCTCGTCCAATTGGGGGTCGTGTTCGCCGGTTTTTTGCTGCCGAAGCGAGCGAGCTAGAGCACGGTATTCCCGATCGAATTGAAGATGCGATGGCCGACATTGCATCGATATTTCACTGGTCGCGCCGCGACCTGGATGATTTGACGCTCGCCGAACTGGCCGAGTGGCGCGAACGCGCACGTGTGCGCTCGCCATATGGAAGCGAATAACGATGGCAAACGGTAACGACCTTAAATTGCGCGTGCTGTTCAATATGGTCGATGGCGTCACCGCGCCGCTGCGCGGCATCATGGGCGGTAGCAAGAACCTCGCGAAAGCCTTAAAAGGCACCCGCGAGGAACTCAGCAAACTGCAGAAAGTGCAAAAGGACGTTACAGCCTTTCGTGAGATGCGCACTGGCCTCTCGTCCACGTCGAACAGTCTCACCACCGCGCGCGAGCGCGTAAAGGGGCTGGCGCGCTCGTTGCGCGATTATGGACCGCCGTCGCAGCAGATGACCGCCAATCTAAACGCGGCGAGAGAGGCAGCTCGTCGGCTTACGTCTCAGCAAAAAAAACAAGCGACCGAATTGCAACAGGTAAGGCAGCGGCTCGCCGGCGCCGGTATCGATACACGCAATCTTGCCGAACATCAGCGCACGCTAGCGGCGCAAATCGCGGGCTCAAACCGCGCGTTGGCTATGCAAGAGGAGAAGCTGAACCGCGTCACGCGTGCGAGCCGGAAAATGCAGGCGAACCGCAAAGCGTTCGATAACGCGAAACAGTTTGCGGGCAGTACCGCGGCTGTCGGCGCGACAAGTGGCGCGCTCGGTGGTGGAATACTGATGAGCCTAAAAAGCGTATTAACGCCAGCGGTTCAATACAACGCCGCAATGTCGAAAGTGCAGGCACTTGGCCAGCTCGACAAGAATTCGGAAGATTTCAAAGCGCTACGACAACAGTCGCGGGATCTTGGCGCTTCGACCAGCTTTACCGACACGCAGATAGCCCAAGGTCAAGGCTTCCTCGCAATGGCCGGCTTTCGGCCTCAAAAGATCATCAAATCGATGCCGGGCATGTTGAACATGGCTAAGGCGGGCGGCATCGGTCTTGATCGCGCTGCGGACATATCATCGAACATCCTGACAGGGTTCGGCTTGGATCCCGACGATATGGACCGCGTGTCTGACGTGATGACGATGACATTCACCACCTCGAACACGAATCTCGAGATGCTCGGCGAGACCATGAAGTACGTTGGACCCGTTGCACGAGCCGCCGGCATGGATTTGGAGCAGGCGTCAGCGACGGCGGGTCTACTTGGCAATGCCGGCATCCAGGCCAGCCAGGCGGGAACGACTCTGCGCTCCATGTTACTGCGCCTGGCATCGCCGACATCGAAGGCGACAAAAGCGCTCAAGGAGCTGAAGGTATCGTCGCTCGACGCTAAGGGGAATGTGCGAGATATCCCGTCGATCCTGCGCGATGTCGCAGTCGCCACCGAAAAGATGGGGTCTGGGAAGAGGCTCGGCTACTTAAAACGGATCTTCGGTGAAGAACCGGCTGCTGGTATGGCCGAATTGATTTCCCAGCAAGGCGTGAGGGGTATTGAGAAATACGTCGAAATCGTAAGAAACTCGGGCGGCGCGGCACAGAGAATCGGTCAGATCATGTCCGATAACCTCGCGGGCGACCTGCAACTTACGCAATCGGCGTTGGAAGATCTCGGCATCACCATGTCGGACTCGGTCGATAGTCCATTACGGAAGGTCACGCAGTGGGTAAACAAGGCGATTCTTGCCGTGAGCAAATGGGCGCAACGCAATCCAGAGCTGACCGCAACACTGACGAAGATAGCCCTAGTGCTCGGCGCCGTACTGACTGTGGCTGGCATGTTAACCCTGACTCTTGCGGCTGTGGTTGTGCCACTGGCTGCGGTAAAAATGTCATTGGGCGTGCTGGGCATCAAAGGTGGGAGTGCGATCGGCGTAGTGTGGAAGCTTTCGAAAGCACTGCTGGGTCTGGGGCGGGCGTTCCTTTTCATGCATGGACGTCTGCTCAGCCGCACCTTCCGCCTGCTGACGGAAACAATGAGCGCCGCGCGCCGCGGAATCGGTCGGCTCGCGCGTCTCTCGCTGAAATTGCCCTTGTTGTTCAAAACGGCGGGCCGGGCAGCACAGTGGCTAGGACGCGGGTTATGGAGCAGTGTCAGGGTCGCCGGACAAGCTTTGCTTTGGCTGGGACGCATCGCCTTGGCGAATCCCGTGCTAGTCTTCGCAGCCATCATCGCGGGGGTCGCTATCTACATATGGAGGCATTGGGACACGCTTGGACCAAAATTCGCAGCCGCGTGGAAAGCAATTAAAAGCGGCCTCGGCGCCGCGGCCGATTGGATGGTCGCTAAATGGTCTGCCACCGTCCGATGGGTTAAATCATTGTTCAGCGGCGTGGGCGACTGGTTCGGTAGCGTGGGCGCCACCTTTACCGACATCGGCAGCAAGCTGATTGATAGCCTTGTAAACGGCATCACGAATGGTCTTGGCGCGGTGAAGGACGCGATTGGCAGCGTCGCTGATGGCACTGTCGGATGGTTCAAGGAAAAGCTGGGTATCCACAGTCCCAGCGAGGTATTCAGTGAGCTTGGCGGATTTATCGGTCAGGGCGCAGCAATTGGCATCGAAGGAGAGCGCAGCCGCATCGCCTCCGCAACACTCGGACTCGCTACGGTTGCGGCAACTGCGTTCGGTATACCGGCGCTTGCGCACGGCACCTTGCTCTCCCAGGGCCCCACCGCGCCGCTTGTAGGTTCGAGCGTTCCGATCGATAGCCGCCCCTCGCTCGCCGCCGCGCCGCCGACGCAATACGGGGGCGGTACTGGGGCGCCGATGGCCATCACGATAAACATCTACCCATCACCCGGTGCCGACCCAACGGCAATCGCTACAGCCGTTCGCCTCGAGCTCGACCGCCGTGAACGCGCGGAAAAATCGCGGATCGGCTCACGCCTGTCCGACTGAGCCACGGAGCAAGATCATGATGATGTCCTTAGGCCAGTTCGTCTTTAGCCTGACGAGCGCCCCGTTTCATAAATTGCAACGCCAACGAAGTTGGAAGCATGCAACGAGCTCGCGTATCGGCGCGCGAAACGCCAGTCAGTTCGCTGGCCCCGGCGATGACACGATCACGCTGAATGGCTTGGTGGCACCAGAAACGATTGGCAAGATCGCGTCGATCACCGAACTCGGAAAGATGGCCGATTCCGGAGACGGCTATGTGCTTGTCGACGGTACCGGCAATGTCTACGGCGCTTTTGTTATCGATGGCCTGAGCGAGACGCAGACTTATCACACCTCGTCGGGTGTGGCGCGCCGCATTGAATTCTCGCTAACGCTTAAGCGCATCGACGACAAGCTGCTTTCCGAGGTTGAACGTCAAGGGACGAACTGATGGCTTCGACGCGAGATGCCCCGATTTCGAATCAGGAAGGGCCGACCGGCCGCGTCGAGCCGCAGGCCGATTACCGTTTGGCGCTCGAAGGTCGAGACCTCTCGTCGCAACTCAAACCACGGCTCATATCCCTGACACTGGCGGAGTCTCGTGGCGGCGAATCCGACGCGCTCGACCTGGTGCTCGATGATTCGAAAAATGATCTGGCGATTCCCAAGCGCGGCGCGAACGTTACCCTGGCGATCGGCTGGCGCGGCCAGCGCCTCGTCGACAAAGGGACATTCACCATTGACGAAGTCGAGCACAGCGGCGCACCCGACATCATTACGGTCCGCGCTCGCTCCGCTTCGATGACCAATCAAATGCATGAACGCCGCGAGCACAGTTGGCACAGGCAAACCATCGGCGCGATTGTCCGCGCGATCGCAACTCGGTACTCACTTAGACCAGCGGTCGGAGACACACTCGCCAACATCCTTATCGGTCATATCGACCAGACGCACGAAAGCGATATGTCCTTCCTGACAAGACTTGCAAAGCGTTACGACGCGGTGATGAACGTGAAGGATCTGCGACTATTGTTCATGCCAATCGGCATGGGCACGACGGTAAGTGGCAGGCCCTTTAGCGAACTACATATCAAGCGATCATGCGGTGATCAACATCGCTATCACATCGCGCAGCGCGAGAACTATACGGCCGTGCGCGCCCACTACCACGCGAATCAAAAAGGCAAACGAAAGTCCGTGGTGGTGGGTGGCGAGAACAACAGCAACGTCAAGGTGCTACCGGAAGACTACGCCACCGAGGCGGAGGCGCGCGCGGCCGCGCGGGGCGAATATGCGCGGACGCAGCGCGGCCAGGCGAC
>JBPBQZ010000019.1:0-34288 GCA_050955105.1 Janthinobacterium lividum
AAAACTATTCTTAAACGTCGCATGACTGGAACGCATCTGTACGGCCATTTGCTGCGTATTCGATAGCCCAGACAACTATGCAGCGGCGTAGCGCACCGCCGCGTACGTGCGCAAGGCCACGCCCAGCCCGCGATACGCAAACAAAAATGACAAGTAAAGCCGCTCAATAATCCGCTTTATCCGAAACGTTCCATATCTGAACGCGGCACGCCGTGACTAAGTTAAACGTGCGATTGACCTCTCGCTTCACGCGAATCGATCCCAGTAAAAACTGCCCTGTCATTTATTTCGTCATACGAAACGTACCCATTATTTACGTGTGTTAGGTCGCTTAATTGATGCTATTCGCGCTGTATGGTGGGAAATGCCACGGTCCGTGGCTCTCCGCATTTATTTTGATAACGCGAACTCTTGAATATCTCCCGTGTGCCAAATAACACAGATACGTGTCGCAACGCACGTGCGTTCGTTTTTGCGTCGGCAATTACGGGTGGTTACGTTTTATAAGCACGCTGACTTGTTTATGTACGAAGACGCACAAATGCATATCCCGCCGCATGGCCATGCGCCCACCCATTTGATTCGTAGTCCAAAGTTTATTGAGAACGTCAGATGCCAGAAAGGCAACTGTTAGAAAAGAAGGATAGGATCGCGAGACATGAAGAGCACGCAAACGCGCGCCAACCGGCGGCAGCACAGCCGCAAAGCGACCAACAGAACAGGCAGCAACAACTACTGCGCAACGCGGGCGAGCTGCCCTGCGCTGCGATTACATCACGCGCAAGCCGTCAATCTCGGGTTCATCCTGACCAATCGATCCAGGACCTGAAAACTGCAGATCAGCTCTAGCGAGCCGTTCTTCCCGATTACGTAGGCCATGCGAAAGCATCAGCCGATAGAGCGTAGTCCGTGAAATACCTAGCTCCTGGGCAGCTTCATTCAGACGATTGCGATGGCGGCGCAAGGCACGTTCGATCACTTCGCGCTCAGCAGCTTCACGCGCGTCGATCAAGGTAATACCGGGCATGGCCACGTACTGCTCAAGTTCGAGATCAGTCGGCGTAATCAGATTTTCCTCAGTCATCACAATGGCACGCCGTACGCGGTTAATCATTTCCCGCACATTACCGGGCCAGTGATAGCTGTACATGGCCTTCACGGCCGCCGCTGAAAACCCGCGAATACGCCGCCTGCTTTCCGTGCGAAAACGTTCTAATACGTGATACGCGAGAATCTCGATGTCGCTGCCACGCAGTCGCAGCGGGGGCTCTTCCAGACGCAGCACGCAAAGGCGATGATAAAGGTCGGCGCGGAAGGTACCGGCTTTCACCGAGTCCTCCAGGTTGTGATGAGTCGCCGAGATGATTCGCGTCTCGATAGCGATCGGCTCAGTGCTGCCCAGCCGCTGAATCTTGCGCTCTTGAAGGAATCTCAACAGCGACGCCTGACTTTCCAACGGCAGATCGCCGATTTCGTCCAGAAATAAAGTTCCGCCCGTTGCCGCCTCGATATAACCGATCTTGCGAGCATGAGCGCCGGTAAACGCGCCGCGCTCATATCCATATAACTCGGACTGAACCAGATGATGAGGAATCGCACCGCAGTTGATCGCCACGAACGGCCCATCGCGTCGTAAAGAATGATTATGGATTTCGCGCGCCGTCAATTCCTTACCGGTTCCCGACTCACCATAGATTAGCACCGGCGCATCGCTGTGAGCGACTTTGTCAATGGACTTGAACAACTGCTGCATCGCTTCGCAATTGCCAATCATCTCGGTCTTCGCAAACACCGCCGGCTCTGCACCTTCCAACTGTGCCATGCCGTGCGCGTGTCCGATTGCATCGAGTAAGCGCTCTGCCTCCGATGGCACCGTGACAAAATCAAAAAAGTAATTGCGGATCGCCCGCCGCATCGCCAGGTCGGTCAATTGATGTTCGAATAAACTGCCGACCCAGTTCATCTGACGTGCCATCAGGCACACCTCGAACTCGTCGATTTCAATTGCCGAATAGCCGCTGCTGAAGTCGAACAGTCCCGCAGTGGGACCGTCCTCCGCCAGACATCGTTCAGCCTCGCCGACGCAATCGACAGTTGTCACATCCCATCCCCGACTCGGCAATAGCTGCAGTAGCCGTCGGTCAGGTGCACGCGATATATAAAGGAGCCGTCGCCATAACTCGCGATTCATGGAATTGCCCTCTTGTTTGCTTGAAAGCCGCCCTCTGGTCCGCACGATGAACCGGCAGACTGCACTAGTGAGGACGGCTCCGCGGACTGACGTTCTAGGGTGAACGCCGGTTACGCGTTGGCCGGTTCAATAGCGGCCTTAACTTGCGGTCACAATGGATTCCGCAACGCGACGGTATGTGCGTCGCGATACAAAAGGTATATCCCTTGGCCACAACCATATTACCCGCGCAAGCGATTCCTGTGCAATGCCGCTCGCATCGTCCACTTACCGCTTTAAGCGCGGAATTTATGCGTTCTTTCCGCGCATAAACAAGTAGTGACGCGTGAATCGCTCCAAATCGCGTCCGATAATAATGACGGCGTCGCTGCAGCGCGGAGTGCGCGAGTCGTCGTTTGTAAGCGTCTGTATCGGCTTGAAATGGCCGCGCGCCATTTCCCTTTTCGCAGAACCAAATAATCGTCTTGCGCGGCAGGCTACGCGGCTGATTTAGCCGGTTGCTTATGGGCCTCCGTCGATTTCTCGACGTTACCTATCGAAACATAAGACTGGTGTCGGCAACACATGCCAACACCCACGCTTCGACCGCCCAGGATTGGTTTGCGCGAAAAAAAGTTTTTCGTCAAGAGGAAATCACAAAAAGCAGTGCAAACTCGTTAAAAAGCCCGTCTGGATGTTGGCTTCCGTACGTAACTTGATTGGTGCGGCGCGTGAAAGCGTCTTATCTGCTGCGACGGGTCTTAGTGCTTGTCGACTGCTGCATGGGAGGCTAACGGGAGTCGCCATAGTGGGTTCCGTCTTGAGAAAATATGGTCGCCGCGTCCCTCCGCGACCGCCATTAGCGATGGATTTTGCCCAGTAGCCTCTGCTATAATCGCGGTCTTTCGGGGCGTAGCGCAGCCTGGTAGCGTACCTGCATGGGGTGCAGGTGGTCGGAGGTTCAAATCCTCTCGCCCCGACCAGAAATTAATGGGTTACTGACTCACGTCCGTAACCCATTTTTAATTTGGAATTGGTGTATTGCGCCACGACGTTTGGCCAAAAAAATCCGCCGGCTTCTCGCGGACGGATTTTCATGGCAGGTCAGGTGCTGCGACGGCAATAAGCTTGAACCGCTGCGTCAATGCCTAAGACTTCCCCTCTTCGAGGAATTCGATTACCCCTTCAATCTCGATGCGCAACGCGTCTATGTCCAGAGCACCGGTGGCAACGGACGGGGCATCTGCCGAGCCGCTCGACCCTTGTTCGAACGCGTCAGAAGACACTTGCCGGCCGCCCGAGCCTAGTCGGTTGCGCGCGCCGTTGATCGTAAAACCCTGTTCGTACAGCAAATCGCGAATACGGCGAATCAACAATACTTCGTGGTGCTGATAATAGCGGCGATTGCCGCGCCGCTTCACAGGCTTGAGCTGCGTGAATTCCTGTTCCCAGTAGCGAAGCACATGAGGCTTGACGCCGCACAGCTCACTGACTTCACCGATTGTGAAGTAGCGCTTCGCCGGTATGGGAGGAAGTTCTTGCTTGTCCATCAGCCGATCGTCATCAGTTCAACACCAAGCCGATCAGTAAGACACGTCGTCGGACCCACCGTCAACCAGCAACTTGAGCTTCTGGCTTGCATGGAAGGTAACGACACGACGCGCAGCAATCGGAATCTCTTCGCCAGTTTTCGGATTGCGTCCGGGTCGCTTCGGCTTGTCACGTAATTGGAAATTACCGAAACCCGATAGCTTGACGTATTCACCCTCTTCTAACGCATCGCGAATAACGTCGAAAAATGCATCGACCATCTTCTTCGATTCGATTTTATTCAGGCCGATATTGTCGAACAGCAGCACCGCCAGCTCGGCTTTTGTCAGCGTCGGTGCTTCACCGGCGTCTGTGATCGACGACGGCTTATCGTCGCGCACGAGCATGTCGCGTTGAGCTGAAAGCAGAGCGTCGAAATCACTCGAGTTCATTTCATTCATGGCAAAAAAACAGGCGCCCGGAGTGGGCGGATTTCAGGCATGTCAGCCCTCGCCGCGTAACCGTGCGCCATATACTCGAGCCAAGCGTTGAACGAGTTGGGCGACCGCGAGATCGACCGTTTCGTCCTGCAAGGTTCCGCCAGTATCTTGCAAGGTAATACGGAACGCAAGGCTTTTTTCGCCGCTCGCCAAGCCCCCGGAAACCCCTGCTGCTGGGCGAAATTCGTCGAATAAGGCGATGCGTCGCACCATTGCGCAGGCCGGCTCGGCCCGCGCTGCTTCCAGTTCGTCGAGCAGCGCCTGGACCGCGACGTCCTGCTTCACAACCAAGGCCAGATCCCGCGTGACGGGCGGAAATTTCGGCACCTCAGCAACCACTGGCAGCGCTTGTGTGGCGATGGCTTGCGCCTCGAGTTCGAACACGATGGGCGCCTGTGGCAGTTCGTATTTCTGCAACCAGCGCGGATGCAATTCGCCAAGCCAGCCGACCACTTGCCCGTCCAGTTCCACGCGCGCGCAGCGTCCAGGATGCAGGGCAGGATGCTCCGCCGCGACGAAGCGAGCGATGCGCGGTGCCAACAGCGCTTCCACGTCGGCTTTCACATCGAAGAAATCCACGCGCCGCGCTTTCTCGCCCCACTGCGCTTCAAACACGCTGCCATAAGCCAGCGCACCGATCATCAACGGCTGGGCGATGCCCAGCACCGTCGCATCGCTGCCAGCGACGCCGGCGTCGGCACGGAACACGCGCCCCACTTCGAAGATCCTGGCGCGCTCGACCTTGCGGTTCGTGTTGTGACGCAGCACCCCGACCAGACTGCCGATCAAACTGGTGCGCATGACTGCGAGTTGGCTGGCAATCGGATTCAACAAAGTAAGCGGTGTTGCATTGCCCGAGAAGTCGCGTTCCCATTCGGCATCGACGAACGAAAAATTCACGGTCTCGCTGTAGCCGCGCTCGGCCAGGCGGTGACGCAAAGCGTGCACTGGACGAAGCGTTTCCTGCGTGCCGCGCATGGCGCTGCGCAACAGCGGCGGCTGTGCCGGAATCGCTTCATAACCGCGAATCCGCGCAACCTCCTCGATCAAGTCTTCTTCAATTTCCAGATCGAAGCGATAACTCGGTGGCGTGACCGAAAACACCTCGTCGCGCTGCATAAACACAAAGCCCAGTCGCTCGAACACACTTGCGACGTCGGCGGACTGTAGCGGCACGCCGATGACGCGCGCAGCGCGTGCCACGCGCATCGTCACCGGGTTGCGCTCAGGCAAACGCAAGATATGGTCGTCGACCGGACCGGCCTGGCCGCCGCAAATCTCGAGGATCAATTGCGTCAAGCGCTCGAGATGCTCGACGGTGGTTGAATAATCGACGCCGCGTTCAAAACGGTGACCCGCATCGGTAGAAAAATTGAACCGACGCGAGCGTCCACGGATGCTGTCAGGCCACCAGAACGCTGCTTCCAGATAGATATTCCGCGTATCGAGCGTGACCGCAGTGCTGTCGCCGCCCATGATGCCCGCAAGACTTTCGACGCCATTCGCCGCGGCGATCACGCCCACCGTCGCATCCAGCTCGACGGTGTTGCCGTTTAGCAATTTCAGGCTTTCGCCGTCTCGCGCCCAACGTACTTCCACCGGGCCGCTGATCTTGTCCAGGTCGAAGACGTGCGTCGGCCGACCCAACTCGAGCATCAGGTAATTCGAGATGTCGACCAGCGCGGAGATGCTGCGCTGTCCGGCACGCTCAAGACGCCTGACCATCCATGCCGGGGTCGTTGCGCGCGCATCCACGCCACGTACGACGCGGCCTGAAAAGCGGCCGCACAGATCGTCGTTCAGAACCTTGACCGGCAGCACTTCGTCGAGCGTCACTGGCGTCGCGGTAAAAACCGGTGCCCGCAACGGCGCGCCCGTCAGCGCCGCGGTTTCACGAGCGATGCCGAGCACCGACAAACAGTCCGCACGATTCGGCGTCAGCTTGACTTCGAAAATGTGATCGTTCAAATCGAGAACTTCGCCGATCGGCGCGCCGACCGACGCATCGCTCGACAGAATCAGCAAGCCCGCATCCTCACCAGACACCTGCAATTCACGCGCCGAGCACAACATGCCGGCGCTCTCGACGCCGCGCAGCTTACTCAAGCGAATTTCGAAAGGCTCGCCGCCGGGCTGTGCTGCCGGCAAGCGCGCGCCCACCAGCGCACACGGCACCTTGATACCGGGCGCCACGTTCGGCGCGCCGCAGACGATCGTCAGCGGCGTACCTGTACCGGCGTCAACGCTGCAGACATTCAATCGATCGGCATTCGGATGGCGGCTGACCTCCAGCACCTGGCCAACCACCACGCCATGCAGCGGCGGCGCCACGGGGCGCAGCGATTCGATCTCGAGACCGGCCATCGTCAAGGTATGCGCCAGCGCTTCGCTGTCGAGCGCCGGATCGACGAAGCTTCTAAGCCATGATTCCGAAAATTGCATCGATTTCTATACAGTGAAGTGAAGCACACGAGGTTCCGACCAAACGCCGGAAGCGCACAGCCGGGCTGCCCATTGAACGGCGCCGGTCAAACGCCTCAGGCGAATTGACCGAGGAAACGCAAATCGCCTTCGAAGAACAGGCGCAGATCGTCGACGCCATAACGCAGCATCGTCAGGCGCTCGAGACCGCTGCCAAAAGCAAAGCCCAGATAACGTTCGGGATCGAGCCCCATATTGCGAATCACGACCGGGTGCACCTGACCGGCGCCCGAGATCTCCAGCCAGCGCCCCGCATTCGGGCCGCTTTCGAATTTCATGTCGATCTCGGCCGATGGCTCGGTGAATGGAAAATAAGACGGCCGAAAGCGCACGACCAGATCGTCGCGCTCGAAGAATTTCTTGAGAAAGTCCGTGTAGACGCCTTTGAGATCGGCAAAGCTCACGTTCTCGTCGATCCACAGGCCTTCGACCTGATTGAACATGGGCGAATGCGTCGCATCGCTATCTACCCGATAGGTGCGGCCCGGCACGATGACCTTGATCGGCGGACGGTTCAGGCGCGCATAACGCACCTGCATCGGACTGGTATGCGTGCGCAGCAGCAGCGGACGCCCGTCGGCGTCGTCGGCGTTCAGATAAAACGTGTCTTGCATCGAGCGCGCCGGATGATTTTCCGGGCTGTTCAATGCGGTGAAATTGAACCAGTCGTTTTCGATTTCCGGGCCATCCGCGACATCGAAGCCGATCGAACTGAAGATACGTTCGACGCGCTCGCGCGTGGTCATGACCGGATGCAGGCTACCGGGCAACATGCCGCGGCCGGGCAAGCTGACGTCGATCGCTTCAGCAGCCAGACGCTCGGCCAGCAATGCATCGGCCAATGCCTGGCGGCGCGCCTGCAGCGCCTCTTCGATACTTCGCTTGGCCGCGTTGACGCGCGCGCCTTCGGCCTTGCGCGTTTGCGGATCGAGGGCGCCCAGGCCTTTCAGCAGCTCGGTCATGCGCCCCGACTTGCCAAGAAAAACCGCCTTGCGATCTTCGAGCGCCGCCGTGTCCGGCGCGCTCGCGAAGGCGCTGAGCGCCTCGGCAATTATCTGGTCCAGATCCATGAATCCCCGTCCAACACCGGTCGCTGCGACCGGCCCAATGAAAACGGGGCTCGGTTCGAGCCCCGTTCCTACCGCAATGCCGCCGCGTCAAGCGGCGACGGCTATCGGCCCCACGCTCGCAATCACTCGACGGCGATTGCGCTCAGGCGCCGAGAGCGGCCTTGGCTTGAACGACAATCGCGGCGAACGCCGGCTTGTCGAACACGGCCATATCGGCCAGCACCTTACGATCCAACTCGATCGCCGCCTTCTTCAAGCCGGCGATGAACACGCTGTAGGTTACGCCATGCTCGCGCGTCGCGGCATTGATACGCGCGATCCACAACGCCCGGAACACACGCTTCTTGTTGCGGCGATCACGATAGGCATATTGCCCGGCGCGCATGACCGCCTGCTTGGCGATCCGGTAGACGTTGTTGCGGCGGCCGCGGAAACCCTTGGCCTTGGCGATGACTTTCTTATGACGGGCCCTTGCGGTAACCCCACGTTTAACTCGAGGCATTCTTTATTCTCCGGTGGCGCGTTTAAGCGAAGGGCAACATCGCACGAACAGAACTCACGTCGGCGGCATGCACCTCGGTGCTGCCACGCAAATGACGCTTATTCTTCGTGGATTTCTTCGTCAGGATATGACGCTTGAAAGCCTGACCGCGCTTGACGGTACCGCCCGGACGTACAACAAAGCGCTTCGAGGCGCTTTTCTTGCTCTTCATCTTCGGCACGACACAACTCCAACTTATTGGATGACCACAGGTGTGCGGCTGACACGCCGCCCTTGGGAAACCCGCAGACACTTGTATTCAGCGCAGCGATACGATCGCCGCGCCTACGGCACGGTGTGGCAGTAACCACACCGCACTACCCGCTTTGCTTACTACTTCTGCTACACGAACCGGAGTTCGCTTACTTCTTTTTCTTGGGAGACAGCACCATCACCATCTGCCGCCCTTCCATCTTCGGCATCTGCTCGATCTGGCCGAATTCTTCCAGGTCGGTGCGCAGACGTTCCAGCATGCGCATGCCGATTTCCTGGTGAGCCATCTCACGACCGCGGAAACGCAAGGTGATCTTGGTCTTGTCGCCTTCATCGAGGAAGCGCGTCAGGTTGCGCAGCTTGACGTGGTAGTCACCGTCGTCCGTACCGGGCCGGAATTTGACTTCCTTGACCTGGACGATCTTCTGCTTCAGCTTCGCCTCATGCGCCTTCTTGGATTCCTGATACTTGAACTTCCCGTAATCCATCAGGCGGCAGACTGGTGGCACGGCTTGAGGCGCGATCTCTACGAGATCGACATTGGCCTGCTCAGAAAGGCGAAAGGCATCAGCCAGCTTGACGATGCCGAGAGCCTCGCCCTCGACCCCTACCAGCCGCAGTTCCGGCGCGTTGATTTCGCCGTTGATGCGGTGCGACGACTTATCCGTAGCGATGTTACGTTTCCTCTAAAAATGGAAAAACAGCCGCGCTGCCTTCCGTTGCGGTTATCGAAACGAGCGAACGTCTTCCTTGAAGCGTTCGAGCAGTTCTTCGACCGTCATTGTTCCAAGGTCGATTCCGCCACGGGCACGCACGGCCACTTTTTGCGCATCCCGCTCCTTATCGCCCACGACGAGCAAATAGGGAAGTTTGCGGACGGAATGCTCGCGTATTTTATAGCTAATCTTTTCGTTTCGCAAATCGGCTGAAATCCTAAACCCTTGTTTTTTCAACGTTTGGACTAGCTCATCGGCATAAGACGCCTGTCCTTCGGTGATATTCAGGACGACCGCCTGCTCGGGCGCCAGCCAAAAAGGCATCGCGCCAGCGTGATTTTCAATCAAAATCCCGATGAAACGCTCCATCGAGCCAAGAATCGCCCGATGCAGCATCACCGGACGGCGGCGGCCGTTGTCTTCGGCGACGTATTCCGCGTCGAGCCGTTCCGGGAGCACGAAATCGAGCTGCAGCGTGCCGCATTGCCAAGCGCGCCCCAGCGCATCCTTGATCTGGTACTCGATCTTCGGCCCGTAGAAAGCCCCTTCGCCAGGCAATTCTTCCCATTCCAGACCACATTGGCGCAGCGCCGAGCGCAGCCCCTCTTCGGCACGATCCCAGGTTTCATCACTGCCGGCGCGCTTCTCCGGACGCAGCGACAACTTGATCGCCACCTGTTGGAAACCGAAATCACGATAAACACTCAGCGCCAGCGTATTGAACGCTACCGCTTCATCGATCATTTGCGCCTCGGTGCAAAAAATATGCGCATCGTCCTGGACGAAGCCCCGCACCCGCATCAGGCCATGCAGGGCGCCCGACGGTTCATTGCGGTGGCAGGAGCCGAATTCGGCGTAACGCAACGGCAAATCGCGATACGAGTGCAGGCCATGTCGGAACACCTGAATATGACCCGGGCAACTCATCGGCTTGATTGCGTAATCGCGCTTTTCCGACTCGGTCGTGAACATGTTCTCGCGATAGTTCTGCCAGTGGCCAGACTTCTCCCACAGCGAACGATCGAGGATCATCGGCGTGCGAATTTCCTGATATCCAGCGTTGCCCAGACGCTGGCGCACGTATTGTTCGATCACCTGCCACAAGGCCCAGCCCTTCGGGTGCCAGAAAACCATGCCTGGCGCCTCGGGCTGCAGATGAAACAGATCGAGTTGCGCCCCCAATTTGCGGTGATCGCGCTTTTCCGCCTCTTCGAGCATGTGCAGATAGGCGTCCTGGTCTTCCTTGCGCGCCCAGGCGGTGCCGTAGATGCGCTGCAATTGCTCATTGCGCGAATCGCCACGCCAATAGGCACCAGCCAGTTTCATCAGCTTGAACACCTTCAACTTGCCAGTCGACGGTACGTGCGGGCCGCGGCATAGATCGGTAAAGCCGCCATGCGAATAAAGCTTGATGGATTCGTCTTGTGGAATCGCGGAAATCAGCTCGGCCTTGTAGCGCTCGCCGATGTTCTCGAAGAACGCCATCGCCTCGTCGCGCGAGACCACGCGCCGCGATACGGGCTCATCGCGGCGCGCCAGCTCGCCCATGCGCTTCTCGATCTTTTCCAGATCTTCCGGCGTGAACGGCCGGTGATAGGAGAAATCGTAATAGAAGCCGTTTTCGATGACCGGGCCGATCGTGACCTGCGCCTCCGGGAACAGGTCTTTCACCGCATAGGCGAGCAAATGCGCGGCGGAGTGACGGATCACGTCGAGCCCGTCGGCATCGCGCTCGGTGACGATCGCCAGCGCCGCGTCGTGGTCGATCAGCGTCGACGTGTCGACGAGTTGTCCGTCGAGCTTGCCGGCCAACGCGGCCTTTGCCAAGCCGGGGCCGATCGAGGCGGCTACTTCGGCCACCGTCACCGGATGATCGTATTCGCGCACCGCGCCATCGGGCAATCGTACCGAAACCATTTGCTTCTCCGTCGCCGCGCGCTGTGGGCGCGACTGAAAAGGAACGCTATGTCTATCTTCCAAACCATCACGCAAGACGAAAAAAAACGGCCACGAGGGCCGTTTTTCTGATTCGCACTGAACGATATCAATTCACGAAACCGGCCTCGGCGGCCCCTTGCGAGTGCCGCACTGACGTCACACCGGTTTGAGTTCGCGGCTTTATCCGCCACGCGTGAAATCGTATTGCCATTGCGATGCCCGCGCAAAGCGCGGATCCTGATTCGTTGGTAGGCTCGATTGGACTCGAACCAACGACCCCCACCATGTCAAGGTGGTGCTCTAACCAGCTGAGCTACGAGCCTGTGAAGACCGCGATTATAGCGAGCTTTTGACGGCGCGCAAAGTATTTCGCAGGCAGCCGGCCACTAGGCCTTTCGCTTCGCGTTCATGACGCCCCGCACGTCGGTCAGCACCGCGATAGCGCGTTGCACGCGCGACGCGTCGGAGACTTCGACCGTGAACTGCATATAGGCGACGTCGCGCTGCGTCGAAGTCTTGACGCCAATGACGTTGATCTTTTCGCGCGCGAACACTTCGGATATGTCCCGCAGCAGCCCTTGCCGATCACTCGCTTCAATCGCCAGATCGACTGGATAGACGGTGTCGGCGGCGCCCAGCGCGTCGGCCGGCCATTCGGTTTTGACAACACGTTCGGGCGCGCGCGCCTGCAGGCGCGCGAAGCTCGGACAGTTGCTGCGGTGAATCGATACGCCTTTGCCGCGCGTCACGAAGCCGGTGATGTCGTCAGGCGGCGCCGGTCGGCAGCAGCGCGCGAACTGCGTCATCAATGCGCCCACGCCGACCACCAGCACACCGCTGGCGGCGCCTCGTGCGACGCTCGCACCGCTGGCCTGGCGCGGTATCAACGGCGTGGCCTCGGCTACGGTTTCGGGCGCCGTACCGCCTAAAGCCTGCTCAACGTGGCGCAGGCTGAATTCATCTTTACCGACCAGCGCGAACAGTTCTTCGGGCGTCTTGAAGCCCAGCCGCGTCGCCAGATCGTCGAGGCCGATCGAAGTCTTGCCCTCGCGCTGCAGGGTCTTTTCAACCAGCGCGCGGCCGGTCGCGATGCTTTCATTCAATTCGATCGCATTGAACCAGGCGCGCACCTTCAGACGCGCCCGCGGGCTTTGCAAATAACCGAGTTGTTGATTCAGCCAGTCGCGCGACGGACCGCCTTGCTTGACCGCGACAATCTCGACGGTTTGCCCATTCGCGAGTGGTCGATTGAGCGGCACCATCGTGCCGTCGACCCGCGCACCGCGGCAGCGATGGCCGAGCTCGGTATGCACGTGATAAGCGAAATCGATCGGCGTCGCGCCTTGCGGCAACTCGATGATGCGTGCCTGCGGCGTGAGCACGTAGATGTGATCGTCGATCGGTGCCTGGCGCAATTGCTCCCACGGCTGGGCCGCGCCATCACCTTCACTATCGAGTTCGTTGCGCGCGACGTCATCCTTCCAGGCCAGCAACTGCCGCAGCCAGGCAATGCGCTCGTCGTAAGCTGCGTCGGCAGTCACCTGCCCGCTGTAGCCGCGCGTACCGGCCTCTTTGTAGCGCCAATGCGCGGCCACGCCATATTCGGCGAATCGGTGCATCTCTTGCGTGCGTATCTGCACCTCGAACGCAGCGCCATCGTCGCCGATAACGACGGTATGCAAGGAACGGTAGCCGTTGGCCTTCGGGCGCGAGATGTAGTCGTCGAATTCGCGAGGAATCGGTTGCCAGATGTGGTGCACGAGGCCCAGCACCGTATAGCAATCCTTGACCTCCTCGACGATGACCCGAAATGCGCGCACGTCATAGAGCTCGGAGAACTCCAGGTCTTTGCCGCGCATCTTCTTCCAGATGCTGTAGATGTGCTTTGGACGACCACTTACCTCGGCCACGATGCCCGCGCTCGACAGCTCTTGCTCAAGGCGCCCGATGGCGCGGGCGACGAAGGCCTCGCGTTCGGCACGCTTCTGGTCGAGCAGGTGGGCGATGCGCCGATAGGTTTCGGCATTTTCAAAACGGAAAGCCAGATCTTCCAGCTCCCATTTGATTTCCCAGATACCCAGTCGATTCGCAAGCGGCGCGTAGATCTCGAGCGTCTCTTGGGGAATCGGTGCTTCCGGCGAGGTTTTGGTCGCTGCGTGATGACGCAAGGTTTGCAAGCGCGCCGCCAGCAACACGATGACCACGCGCACGTCTTGTGCAAACGCGAGCAACAACTTGCGCAGCGCCTCCGCCTGCACGCGTCGTGCGGCAGCGGCGTCGCGCGTGCCCTCTTGGCCACCGCCCAGTTGCATGCGCATGCCGCCGAGATCGAGCAGCTTGCGCAAGCTCATCACGAGCCCCGCCACTTCTTCGCCGAAGCGATCGGTCAAGAGCCGCTTCGGATCGACCAAGCGATCGACGACCGGGAAAAGCAGCGCCGCCAGCAATGCCGGCGGGTCGACATTGATCTGCTGGACGATCGACGCGACACCCATCGCATGGTCGGCAATCGACTCCCCGGATTCCAGCAGCGCCGCGCCGGCATGCTCGGCGACGAACGCTCTCGCATCGGCGAGCAGCGGCTCCCCGACGTCGATGGATGGAAGGTTTTCGGGGTTCATCTGGGGCCTGCTCGCTGATACTTTCCAGGTTCCGCTAAAACGACATTAATCGCGGCGCGCCGCAGTAACGACGATTTCGACCTTGCAACGGCTGTCCGCCAGCAATGCTTGCACGGTAGCCCGCGGCGGCGCCTGAATGCCGGCGACCCATTCATCCCATACCTGATTCATGTGCGCGAATTCGCTCATGTCGGCGATGAATATCTGCACGAACAGCAAGCGGCTCTTGTCGCTATTGGTTTCTGCCAGCAGACGGTCGATGCTCGCGAGCACTTCGCGGGTCTGGCCAATGATATCGGCCTGCGTGTCCGACGCGATCTGCCCTGCCAGATAGACGACGTTCTGGTGAACACTGGCTTCCGAAAGACGGGCGCCGACGTGGAATCGTTCAATGGACATGCTGGGTATTCCTGCTTGAGGCGCGCCGTGCGTCGACACGCGACGGCTGCACCGAAAAATTGAAAAGCGACATTATGCTTGAGCCGGCGCAATGGACCTGAAAGCCCCTGACGCCGGCCACGGCTTGATTAGGCGGTCGAGGCTTTTGCCGCAATCGGCGTGCCGGTTTTGGCTTGCACCTCGTCGAGACTGATACCGGGTGCGAGCTCCACCAACTCCAGGCCGTGGTCGGTTACGTCGAGCACGCAAAGCTCGGTGATGATGCGGTTCACCACGCCAACGCCAGTCAGCGGCAGATTGCATTCGGCAAGAATCTTGTGCTGGCCATCTTTCGCCGTATGCTCCATCAACACGACCACTCGCTTCACCCCCGCGACCAGATCCATCGCGCCGCCCATGCCCTTGATCATCTTGCCCGGAATCATCCAGTTCGCCAGATCGCCTTTGCCACTGACCTGCATGGCCCCCAGAATCGCGAGGTTGATATGCCCGCCGCGAATCATCGCGAAAGAATCTGCCGACGAAAAGATCGACGAGCCTGGCAAGGTGGTGACGGTCTGCTTGCCGGCGTTGATCAAGTCGGCATCCACCTCCTCCTCGGTAGGCGACGGCCCGATGCCCAGCAAGCCGTTTTCCGATTGCAACCAGACTTCGACGCCCGGCGGCACATGATTCGCCACCAGCGTGGGCAGACCGATGCCCAGGTTCACATAAAAGCCATCTTGCAATTCAGCCGCGGCGCGCGCGGCCATTTCATCACGTGTCCAGGCCATTTCATGCTCCTTTCGAGGCGCGAACCACGCGCTGCTCAATGCGCTTTTCGGGGTGGGAATTCAGCACCAGGCGCTGCACGAAGATGCCGGGCGTGTGGATATGATCGGGATCCAGCGTGCCGACCTCGACGATTTCCTCGACTTCAGCCACGGTTATCTTCCCGGCCATAGCGCACATCGGATTGAAGTTGCGCGCGGTGCGCCGGTAAATCAGATTACCCGAGCGGTCGGCTTTCCATGCCTTGACCAGCCCGATGTCGGCCGTCAGCGAATTTTCGAGAACGTAGTTTTCGCCACCGAACTCGCGGGTTTCCTTGCCGTCCGCAATGATGGTTCCAAAGCCGGTGCGCGTAAAAAACGCCGGGATGCCCGCGCCACCAGCGCGCAGCTTCTCGGCCAAGGTGCCTTGCGGCGTGAATTCGAGCTCAAGCTCGCCGGCCAGATACTGCCGCTCGAATTCCTTGTTTTCGCCAACGTACGATGAAATCATTTTCTTTACTTGGCGGCTTTCAAGCAGCAGGCCGAGGCCAAAACCGTCGACACCCGCGTTATTGCTGATGCAGGTAATGCCTTGCACGCCGCTATCACGCAGCGCGGCAATCAGCGCCTCGGGAATGCCGCAAAGCCCAAAACCGCCGACGGCGAAGGTCTGGCCGTCGGTAACGATGTCCGCGAGTGCCTCGCGTGCGCTGCCAAACACCTTGTTCATGAACGAAACTCCTTCGATGATCGGTCGCCGCTGCGTCCCTCGGCATGGGACGATAGCGATAAAGCGTAAGGTAGCTGTTCCCGGCATGCAATGTACATATGCCGTTCGGCCAGCTTTTCCAAGCTTCGATGACACCCTAGACTGCTGGCTGATCGAGGCATGCGCCGTGTCGCCGCAACATATTGGAGGGAACCCGCAGGTACGCCGTGCCCACGCTTTTTGCGACGCGCTTTGCGCAGCGTTTGCGTGGCCCCGCGGCGGCAGCACGAATTGTAATGAATGGCGTGCGGTCACGACGCGCGCTCGTCGGTCGGATACGTTGAGCGAGCGCGCTTGTCAGGGCGTGCGCGAAGCAACCGACGTCGGCGCCGGCAAAATGCTGCGAATACTGTCCGGCAAAGGCATCGACCGCCCAGCTTGGTGATCGACCCAGACGATGCGGGCACGCCCGTCCGCGAAGACCGTGTCGCCCGTGTCCGTGCGGCGAATCTCGATGCCTGTGTCGAAGCTGCTGCGGCCCGGTGGGCCGGCAAGCATGCGGCACACCAAGTCGCCAGGATAGTGCAACGGCAGGCGAAAATTCATGCTGGCGTTGACGATTACGGGGCCTTGAATGCGCAGGTCGTCGCCATACGGATAAACCGATTGCAGCCACTCGATGCGCGTCTGCTCCATGTAGCGAAAGTAGACGGTATTGTTGACGTGGCCGAACGCGTCCATATCGCCCCAGCGAATCGGCATTTGATAGTTAAAAATTTCTTGTAGATCGGCCATGGAATCAGGACACCGGAAAGCCGTCGTCGCCCATCACGACGACGGCGTTGATAAAAAACTAGCGGCCGCATGGGCGCGGAAAAACGTTGTCGCGCAGCGCTTTTGGCCAGTCCACGCGAGCGCGCCGCCGCATCAGGCAGCGCGCGCAACTGAGTGGCCGTAGCGCACCGCTTGTTGCGGCGCCGGCCGCCTTTGGGGAAAATAGCGATCGACTGCCCCGCGCGCTTTTGCTAATTAGCCGCATCCAATGAGAAAATTCGACTCATATACGCGCCGGACGCCCACCGCGCCGCCTGGTCGGCGGGTCGCTCGCTTCCACCCCATAACAGTTGCTGCTGGCTTGCGCCTCTGGCGCCAAGCGGGTGACAAACCCAGCCCAGAGTTGGCCGAGACCAGGCCATTAAGCGCCGCACCATCTCATAAACATTCTAAAGGCAGAGGATTTTTTCGATGACGTCCCCGCAGCTGCTCGAACAATACGGTCCCCGTGAATCGATGGAATATGACGTCGTAATCGTCGGCGGCGGCCCCGCCGGCCTGGCGGCAGGGATCCGGCTAAAGCAATTGGCGCAGGCCGCCGGTGGCGAAATCAGCGTCTGTGTTCTTGAAAAGGGCTCGGAAGTGGGCGCGCACATTCTGTCGGGCGCGGTGATGGATCCGCGGGCGTTGACCGAATTGATACCCGACTGGAAAGCGTTGGGCGCGCCGCTCGACTGCCCCGTGGTGGAAGACCGCTTCCTGTTCCTTTCGGAAAAAAGCGCCAAGCGCGTGCCCGAATGGGCGTTGCCGCATATTTTCCGCAATCACGGCAACTATGTGGTGAGCCTGGCCAATGTCGTGCGCTGGCTGGGCACGCAGGCGGAAGCATTGGGCGTAGAGATTTTCGCCGGCTTTCCCGCAGCCGAAGTGTTGTATGAGAACGGCGCGGTGAAGGGGGTCGCCACGGGCGATCTGGGGATCGGCCGCGACGGCGAACCGACCGAGAATTTCCAGTTGGGCATGGAACTGCATGCTAAATACACACTGTTTTGCGAGGGCGCGCGCGGTCATCTCGGCAAGCAGTTGATGGAACAATACCAACTGCGCAGCGAGGCCGATCCCCAGGTTTACGGCCTCGGCATCAAGGAACTGTGGGAAATCGACCCGGCCAAACACAAGCCGGGCCTGGTGGTTCATACCGCCGGCTGGCCGCTCGACAATGACACTTACGGCGGCTCGTTCCTGTATCACATGAACGATAACCAGGTCGCGGTCGGGTTCGTGGTGGGTCTGGGCTACCAGAATCCTTACCTGTCACCGTTCGAGGAATTCCAACGCTACAAGACGCATCCGGCAATTCGCGAATTCCTGGATGGCGGCAAGCGGGTTTCGTACGGCGCACGTGCCATCGCGGCAGGCGGATTGCTGTCGCTGCCGCGACTGGTATTCCCCGGCGGTGCGCTGGTGGGCTGCGACGCCGGCTTTCTCAATGCCTCACGCATCAAAGGCAGCCATGCCGCTATCAAGACCGGCTCGATGGCGGCCGAAGCGGCGTTCGAAGCGATTCAGGGCGGTCGCCAGCATGACGAGCTGGCCGCGTATCCGGATGCCTTCCGCCACTCGTGGCTACACACTGAATTGCATCGCGCACGCAATTTCAAGCAGTGGATGAGCAAGGGCTTGACGCTCGGCACCTTGATGGTCGGCGTCGAACAAAAGCTGTTTGGCGGCAAAGTACCGTGGACGCTGCATCACCACCACGCCGATCACGAATGCCTGAAGCCGGCATCGCAATTCAAGCCGATCGTCTATCCGAAGCCAGACGGCAAATTGACCTTCGATCGGCTGTCGTCGGTGTTCATTTCCAACACCAATCACGAAGAAAACCAACCGGCCCACCTGACGCTGAAAGACCCGTCGGTGCCGGTGGCGATCAATCTTGCCGAGTATGCCGGCCCCGAAGCGCGTTACTGCCCCGCAGGCGTTTACGAGTTCGTGGCGGCCGATAGCGGCGATGGACAACGGCTGCAGATCAACGCTCAGAATTGCGTGCACTGCAAGACTTGCGATATCAAGGATCCGACGCAGAATATCGTCTGGGTCACGCCGGAGGGCGGCGGCGGTCCGAACTATCCCAATATGTAGCGCTACCGCGCGGGCCGCTTGACCTGCGGGCCGCGCTGGGCAACCGCCTGCCCCGCCGGGATGTGCCTGCCCCGCCGGGATGTATCGATGCTTATCTGAGTGTGATCGGCCACCAGCTCGGCGGCCCTCTTCAAATTGCCGGCATCGACCGGATCAGCCGGCTGAATTGCCTGGGGCTGTGGCCGATATCACAGGCGTGCCGGTCGACACGTCGCCACACTGCGCACGGTGGCGCAACGCATGGTCGATCAGCACCAGCGCGGTCAGCGCTTCCGCGATCGGCGTCGCACGAATGCCGACACAGGGATCGTGCCGCCCCAGCGTGGCGACGCTGGATGAATCGCCCGCTTTGGTAATCGAACGGCGCTCGGTGCGAATGCTCGACGTCGGCTTGATCGCCAATGACAAAACAATGTCTTGTCCGGTGGAGATGCCGCCCAGCACGCCACCCGAGCGGTTACCGACAAAGCCTTCCGGCGTCAGTTCGTCGCCATGCTCGGAACCGCGCTGCGCAATGCTGTCGAAGCCCGCCCCGATCTCGAAACCCTTGACCGCATTCAAGCCCATCAGTGCATGCGCCAGATCGGCATCCAGCCGGTCGAACAAGGGTTCACCCAAACCGACCGGTACGCGGTTCGCCACGATATTGATGCGCGCGCCGATCGAATCGCCGTCGCGGCGCAACGCATCCATGCGCGCTTCGAGTTCCGGAATCAGCGTGGCGTTGGCGGCGAAGAAAGGGTTTTTCGGGACTTCGTCCCACGCCTCGAAAGGAACGTCGAAGTCGCCCAGTGCCGCCATATAGCCGCGCACTTCCGTACCGAAGCGCTCGCGCAACCACTTCTTCGCCACCGCACCCGCCGCCACCACGGGCGCCGTGAGACGCGCCGATGAACGGCCACCGCCGCGGTAGTCGCGGATGCCGTATTTCTGCCAATAGGTGTAGTCGGCATGACCTGGCCGGAAGGTGTCGACAAGGTTGCCGTAGTCGCGGCTGCGCTGGTCTTCATTGCGGATCAGCAAGCCGATCGGCGTGCCCGTGGTGCGGCCTTCGAACACGCCCGAGAGGATTTCCACGCGATCTTCCTCTTGCCGCTGCGTAACGTGGCGCGAAGTGCCCGGGCGACGCCGATCGAGTTCGACCTGGATGTCCGCCTCGGACAAGGTCATTCCAGGCGGGCAGCCGTCGATCACGCAGCCGATCGCTGGTCCGTGTGACTCGCCGAATGTAGTGACCGCGAACAGCGTGCCGAGAGTATTGCCAGACATGGGATTTTTATCGCGAACGCGGGAAAGTTCGCATTCTACCGCGCCCAATGAAGCGCCCGCGGCCGGCGTGCGCGCCGAGCACTCGCAAGCGTGCCAGCAAGGTCGGCGCTGACCAGCATAGCCACGTCAGCAGCACTACGTTGAGGATCGCCACCACCAGATACAGGCCCGGAATGGTCACGCCCAGCGAGGTCAACGCCACCGCAAGCAAGGCGGACACGATCATGAAAGCGGAGTTGAGGATGTTGTTGGCGGCGATGATGCGAGCGCGGTGCGTCGCCGGGCTGCGTCGCTGAATCCATGCGTACAGAGGCACACTGAAGACGCCGCCCGAGAACGCCAGCAAGAACAGATCGAGCATCACGCGCCAGGCTCGCCATTGCGCGATAAAGCTGCCCGGATCGAGCAGCACTCCAGGCGCCGCAGCGCTCGGCCAACCGTGGCTGGCGAAATAGAGTTCCGCGGCGAACACGCTCATGCCGGCGGCGCCCAGCGGCACCATGCCTAGCGCGAGATGTTCGGGCGCCAAGCGCGCACAGACGATTGAGCCGGCGCCTACGCCGATCGAGAAAATCGCCAGCAGCAGGGTCACGACGTCGGCGTCGGCGCCCAGCACGTCTTTAGTGAACGTGAAAAACGACGCGAGGAAGGTGGCGCCGACGAACCACAACCACGAGATGCCGATCAGGCCGACGAAGATCAGGTGATCGGCGCGCGCCAGCCGCAGATTGCGCCAGGTCTCGGTCAGCGGATTCCAGTTGATGACCAGCGTGGGTTGTGACGGCTGCGAAGGCGGCACGGCCGCGGCGGTCAGGCGACCGGTTATAGCCACCAGCAGACCTGCTGCGGCGAGCGATTCGGCGCCGACGTGGCCAAACGCCGCCAATGCGCCGCCAGCGATGGTGCCGACGAGTATCGCGACGAACGTGCCGAGCTCGACGAGACCATTCCCCGGCAGCAGTTCGCGGCGCTCGAGCTGCTGTGGCAGATAAGCATATTTGACAGGACCGAAAATGGTGGAATGCACGCCCAGCAGAAATACGGCGACGTACAGCACTAGCGCGCTCGGCAACAGGAAGCCAATCGCGGCGATGACCATCACCGTGATCTCGATGTTTTTCAGGCCGCGGAACAATGCCGCTTTATCGTACTTGTCAGCGATCTGCCCGGCCGTCGCGGAAAACAGTACGAATGGCAGAATGAAAATCGCAGAGATGGCGAAAGCGGCGACACCGGCGCTTAAACCGCCGAAGCGTGCAGCCTGATAGGTCGCCAATGAGGTGAAACCGATTTTGAACATGCCGTCATTCAGCGCCCCAAGGAACTGGGTGGCGAAGAATGGTCCGAAGCGGCGCTCGCGCAGCAGGTAGGCCGAACGGCCGGTACGGCGGCCGGCGGTCGCGGACGGGCGGCTCAATATGCCGCGTCGCCGTCGGAGGCTGGCCAGTCGCGGATATAGGCTTTGAGCATTTTGTTCTCGAAGCCCTGCTGCTCGACCACGGCTTTCGCCACGTCGTAGAAGGAAATCACGCCCATCACGTTCATATGGTCGACCACCGGCATGTAGCGGGTATGGTGGTCGAGCATCATGCGCCGCACTTCGTTCATTTCTGTTTCCGGCGTGCAGGTCAGCGGATATTCTTCCATCGCAGCGCGGATCGTACCCTGGTCGACGCGATGGCCGTGCGTCACCAGATAGGTATTGACCTCGCGGAACGTGAGGATGCCCACCAGATGGCCAGATTCCATTACCAACAGCGAGCCGATATCGTGCTCGGCCATGGTATCGATGGCATGGCTTAGCGGGGTGTCGGGAGTGCAGGTGAAGAGCGCGTTGCCCTTGACCGTCAGAATGTCGCTAACTTTCATGATCTGCTCCAGCTGCGGGCGGCCATCTTCTACTGAGTCAGGTTGTACGCGCGAGGTCCGATCGGACCTCCTCGAAATAGTGGCTAATCGATGCTATCGGAAAGACGCGCAAAAGGAAAGCGATGCGCGGCAGCGCGGCGCGCGCTGCACCTCCTGCTGTTGCACTGCGGCAAGCGTTGCCGGCCGACACGCAATCGGTGCAATAACGGCTTATCCAGCGTATTGTTGAACACTGTGCGAGGGTGCCGGCAATTCGCAGTGCCCGCGCCATGCCGGCCGACCCGCCGCGCGTGATCAACGCGGCAGTTATCGACGCAGGAGACCAAAATGAGCCAGCCTCACGTGCGACGCGAATTCTCCACCTTCGCGGAGTTCTATCCGTATTACCTGCAGGAACATAGCGACCTGCACTGCCGGCGGCTGCATTTCATCGGCTCGCTCGGCGTTATCGGTTGCCTGGCGATGGCAATTGCCACGGCGGATTGGGATTGGCTGGCGCTAGCGGCAGTTTGCGGCTACGGCTTTGCCTGGGTCGGACACTACTTTTTCGAGAAGAACCGTCCGGCGACCTTTTCGCATCCTTTGTACAGCCTGCTTGGCGACTGGATGATGTTCAAGGACATCTGCACCGGCCGCATTCTTATATAGACACGGAGGCCAAGCGCGCGGCAAAACCGCCGGCACAAGGTGCCGCGCGCTACACCTCGCCGCGGCGCGGAAAGCGATTGCGCCGCGGCGATGCGGGTGCGGGCGCGGCGAACCCCGGATCGTCGCCGGTCGCCAGACCCTGGGCCCTGGCTTCACGCTCGATTTCGATCAACTCGGCAAGCGTCAGCGACAGCTTGTCGTTTTCCAACGCGCCCAATAAGCGCTCGCCTTCCAGTCGACCGGTTTCCATGCCAAGTTGATATTGCAGCTCCTTGCGATCAAGTACGAACATTTCGCTGAGCGCCATCAGTGAGATATTGCGCGGGCTCGTCACGAGAATCCAGCGCTGCGCACGGCGCTCTTCCTGCAGCCGCGCCACCCATTTACGCTCTTCGAAGCGCGCGAGCAACTGCGTCGTTTCACCGATCTCGCGCCGCAAACGACGCGCGAGGCCGAATGCCGTATGGCCGATGCGACCGTCTTCGCGCGCCTGGTAAAGCCGCGCCAGCAGCACGATGGCATCCAGCAGATCGCTGCCGGCGAAACGCGGATGGTGATGCTGGCCCAGGCGTATCAGCGGTAACGCGGCCGTTACGGTCGCACCGACCAAAGTAATGAACCAGCTCAGGTACACCCATAGCAGGAACAGCGGGATGACCGCGAATGCCCCATACACGGCGGTGTAAGTCGGCATGTGCCGCACATACAGTCCGAAGCCGCGCTTGGCCAGTTCGAAGGCTACCGCCGCCAACACGCCGCCGGCCAGCGCATCGCGCCATTCGACGCGGCAGTTCGGCATGTATAGATAGATCAATGTATAGCCCAGCGCCGTGATCGGCACGACGGCCGCCGACAGTAGCCAGCTAGACATCATCGGCAGGTCTGACCAGGCCACCGACATGGTCGAAGCCGAGCGTGCCAGCAGGTAGGAGCTGGCCGAGAGGCTGACGCCGAACAGCACCGGCCCAAGTGTGAGAATGCCCCAATAGACCAGCAGCCGCTGCGCCAGTGGACGCGGCTTGCGCACCCGCCAGATGACGTTGAGCGTGGATTCGATCGTCATCATGGTGGTGAGCGAAGTCGCCAGCAGGAACAGCAAGCCCGCGGTCGTCAGGCCGCGCGCCTTGGCCGCAAATTCGTTCAGATAGGCGAAGATCTGGTTGTTCACCGCGGGCGGCATCAAGCGTTGCGTGAGAAAGTCCTGCAAGGCCGCGCGGAACGAATCGAAGATCGGGAACGAGGTGAGCACCGCGAACGCCACCGCGACCAGCGGCACCACCGACAGCACCGTAATGAAGGTGAGACTGCCGGCCACCTGTGCGATGCGATCTTCGGCGATGCGTTGGTAAGCAAAGCGGGCGAGCCGCCGCAGTGCATCGAGGTTCTGGGGGAATTTCGCCAAGCGGGGGCTCTCCTTCGGTGCACGCCTGCAAGCGTGGCGGGTGCGCGCCGCATGAGGCCCGTGGCGACCGAAGCGGATCGGACAGCGGCACTGCATAGCGGTCAGGCGTGGGGCGCGCCCTTATAATACCGTCTTCCTCGGACGCGCCTCATGAAAGATCTCCTGGTACTGTATTACAGCCGGCACGGCGCAACCCGCGAGCTGGCGCGGCTGATTGCGCAGGGTGTGGACTCGGTTGCCGGCGCCCAGGCGCGCGTGCGCACGGTGCCGCCGGTCTCGGCCACCAGCGAGGCGGTCGCGCCCGCGGTGCCCGATGCGGGCGCACCCTATGCCGAACTGGCCGACCTCGAACAATGCGTCGGGCTGGCGCTCGGCTCACCCACCCGCTTCGGCAATATGGCGGCCTCGTTGAAGTACTTCCTCGACGGCACCACGCCACAGTGGTTGAGCGGGGCATTGGCCGGCAAGCCGGCCTGCGTGTTCACCTCCACCGGCAGTCTGCATGGCGGGCAGGAAACCACTTTGCTGTCGATGATGCTGCCGCTGCTGCACCACGGCATGATGATCGTCGGCATTCCCTATACCGAGACCGCGCTGACGACGACGCGCACCGGCGGCTCGCCGTATGGTGCCAGTCACTTCGCGGCCGGCGCCGCTGCCGTCGATACCCTGTCGTCCGACGAAAAGACCCTGGCTATTGCGCTGGGCGCGCGGCTGGCGCGTACCGCGCTCGCGCTCGACGCGGCGTCGGCCCGCGCCGCGCACTGAGGGTCGCCCGCATGACCGAATCCCGACCACCCGCCGCCGACGGCTCGCCAGAACAGCCGTCACACCCGCGGCATGCATCCGCGCCCGCGGCACCCAACCAGACCTCGTCCGGCCCGCCGTCTGCCGCGTCACCCCCCTCGCCTCCGCCGCGCCGCGCGGTGCTCGGTCGGCTATCGTTCATGTCGCTGCTGACGCTGATCGTCGTCTGCGTGTCATGGGAGCTATGGCTGGCACCCTTGCGACCCGGCGGCTCGATACTGCTGGCGCTCAAGGCCGTGCCGCTCTGTCTGGCGCTACCAGGTATCTGGCGGCGCAATCCCTACACCATGCAGTGGTCGAGCATGCTGGTGTTGCTGTATTTCATAGAAGGCGTGGTGCGCGCGTTCAGTGAACCGCCGCCGTCGGCCACCCTGGCGGAATTGGAAATCGCGCTGTCGGTCGTGCACTTCTGTGCCAACCTGGGCTACCTGGCGCCGTTGAAGCGAGCGGCTCGCGCCGCGCGCCGGCAAGCGCCGTCCGACCTGCGCTAGAAGGAGAACTGTTCGATGTCTGCTGCTTTCCTCGCTGCCTGCACGGCCCGGCTGGGCGGCGCCAATGTGTTGAGCGAAGCGCGGGACACTGCCGCCTACGCCACCGACTGGCGCGGACGCTACCAGGGTCGCGCGCTGGCGGTGCTGCGCCCTGGCAACACCGAAGAAGTGGCCGCCGTGGTGCGGCTGGCCGGTGAGCACGGCATCGCGCTGGTGCCCCAAGGCGGCAATACCGGCCTGTCTGGCGGCGCCACGCCCGATGCCAGCGGCGCTCAGGCGGTGCTGAGCCTGGCGCGCATGCGCCGCATTCGCGCCATCGACGCGGACAACGACACGATCACCGTGGAAGCGGGTTGCCTGCTGGCGGACGTGCAAACCGCGGCACGCGCAGCCGGCCGGCTGTTTCCGCTCAGTCTCGCGTCGGAGGGCAGTTGCACGCTGGGCGGCAATCTGTCGACCAACGCCGGCGGCACGGCGGTGCTGCGCTATGGCAACACGCGCGAGCTGTGTCTGGGACTGGAAGTGGTAACGCCCGCGGGCGATATCTGGGACGGACTGCGCGGCTTGCGCAAAGACAACACCGGCTACGATTTGCGCGATCTCTACATCGGTGCCGAAGGCACACTCGGCGTGGTGACGGCCGCGGTGATGAAAATGTTTCCGCTGCCGCGCGCCCAGTTGACGGCGCTGGCGGCAGTGGCCTCGCCACGCGCGGCGCTCGATCTGCTGGCGCTGACCAAGCAGCACGCCGGCCCGCTGCTGACCGGCTTCGAGTTGATGTCGGATTTCTGTCTCGACCTGGTCAGTCGGCATTTTCCGGCAATGCGCTATCCCTTTGCGCAACGCCATGCGTATGCGGTGTTGATCGAGCTATCCGATCATGAAAGCGAGGAACATGCGCGAGCCTTGTTTGAAACGCTGATGGAAAGCGCACTCGAGCAACAACTATGTGATGACGCGATCGTCGCGCAGAATCTCGCGCAATCACGCGCGTTCTGGGATCTGCGCGAACACATTTCGCTGGCGCAGGCCAACGAAGGCCTGAACATCAAGCACGATATCTCGGTACCTTTGGCGGAGCTCGAACATTTCATCGAGCAGACTGGCTCGCGCATCGCGCAGGCGTTCCCCGGCGCGCGCGTCGTGCTGTTCGGACATCTGGGCGACGGCAATCTGCACTACAACATCCAGGCGCCAGTGGGCGTCGATACCGCGCGTTTTCTGACGGAATGCGAAGCGGGCATCAACGACCTGGTGCTGGACGCAGCGCACGCGCACAGCGGCAGCATCAGCGCCGAGCATGGGCTTGGCCAGTTGAAAGGTGAACGCGCCGCGCGGCTGCGTGCACCGGTGGAAACCGCGCTGATGCGCACTTTGAAGGCGGCGCTCGATCCGCGCGGCTTGATGAATCCGGGCAAGGTACTGCCGGACTGAAGGGCTGCCTGGTGCCTCCGAGGCGGCGGGCAGCTAGGGAATCAGCACCAGGCTGCCGGTGGTTTCGCGCGACGCGATATCGCGATGGGCTTGCCCGATGTCGGCCAGCCGGTAAGTGCGCGGCGGCGGCAATTTGACGATGCCCCGGCTCAATGCGTCGACCAAGTCGGCAGCGACTTCCTGGAACAAGGCCGGCGTGCGGATATAGGTGTAGAGCACGGCGCGCGTATAAAACAAGGAGCCTTTGTCGGACAGATCGGTCACCTGTACGGGATCGGGGTGTCCGGAAATACTGCCGTAGTTGACGAACATGCCAAGCGGCGCCAGGGAATTCATCGAGGCCTCCGCAGTGTCCTTGCCGATCGCGTCGTAGACCACCGCCACGCCGTTGCCGTCGGTCAACTCGCGCACACGCGCGGACACGTCGTCGCGGCTGGACACCAGCACATGATGGGCGCCGGCGGCCTGTGCCACCGGCACTTTCGCGTCCGAGCCTACGACGGCGATGATGCGAGCGCCGAGATGCGCCGCCCATTGCACGAGGTGCTGCCCCATGCCGCCTGCCGCGGCCCAGATGAGAACGTCGGTGCCTGGCGCGACTTTGAACGTGCGCTTGAGCAATGCCGCGGCCGTCATGCCCTTGATCGTGGACGCTGCCGCTGCTTCGAAGGAAATCGCTTCCGGCAATTTGAACGCGCGATCGGCTCGCACCAGCGTGGCTTCGGCATCGGCGCCTTGATAGACGTTCATATAAGCGACGCGATCGCCGACGCTGAACGCCGTCACCCCTGGCCCAACACTCTCGACGATGCCCGCGGCTTCGACGCCGATGCCGCCCGGCAGCGGCAATGGATAATCGCCACGACGTTGGCGCGTTTCAAGGAAATTCAGGCCGATAGCATGGTTGCGCACGACGATTTGTGCGGGGCCTGCGAGCGGCATTTCCACGTCGACGTAGCGCAGCACTTCGGGGCCACCGTAGGATTCGAGGCGGATTGCTTTCATTTTCAGTTGTCTCCTGACTTGTCGATCGTGCACCGATGGGCGGCGCTTTCAACCGATCATCTTTTTCTTAAAAACAACAATTCGACTGGGATTGGGCTCCTTATTGGCTTCGATGACGGCTAAATCGCTCGAAATGGTCAAGTATCCGCCGCTCTAAATGTCATCAGGTCTACATTATCGGCACGTTGGGTTCTAGTCGTGCCGTCGCCCATGCGCATTTAAAATAACCGGGGTACCGACGGACCGCTAGTTGAGGAGCAGGAGCGCAGCAATTCGCGCCTCTGCAGGAAACCGATGTCGGGGGGACATTAGATGGATTTTAAGATAGGCCAACGCGTTTGCATCACCGATGGAGACGAGTGTGTGGTAGCGCAGATTCAGATGGTGGACGGCCAAGCACTCTATCGCTTGCGCCATTCCTGGGGAGCGTTGACGCTGGCATGGCATTCGGCCGATCAGCTGCGCCCGGCCGAGAAGCCCGCCGGGTCTCGCGCTACCGAAGCGAAACCGAAGACGGTGGCAAAGCCTAAGAGCAGCGCCAAACCGGCGCTGAGAGCGAAAGCCAAGCCGAAAACATAGCTCAAAGCGGGCTGAAGCTAGGCGTCTACGCACGCACCGGCTGACTGCCCAGAGCCTGTTCCAATAGCGCGAGCGCGGCATTGGCAAAAGCGACCATGTTGGCGCTTCGATCCGCGCTGCCGGTTTCGAGCGTCAGGCTCGCCTCGTGGGGGCCCACGACGGCCAGACAACAGTGACCCGCGGCATCGCCATAACGATTACCGGATGGGCCCGTTGCACCGGTCTCGGCCAGGCCCCAATCGGTGCCGAGTTGCGTGCGCACCGTGCCGGCTAGCAAATGCGACATCTCAGGGGTGGAAGAGCGGATATTCGCGATGGTTGCCGGCATCACGCCCAGCAGCGCTTCGCGTGCCTTCGCGGTATAGATCACGCAACTGCCGAGAAAGAAACTCGATGCGCCAGGCACCGCCACCAAGGCAGCGGAAATCAGGCCGCCGGCGGAAGATTCCGAGATGGCGAGTGTCTGGCGACGCGCGATCAGTTGCGCAGCGACGCGCTCGGCGAGCGCGCTATCGATTTTTATTGAATCGGACATGGTCGGTTCCGGTAGTTCACCGGAACGTTATACCTGATCATCGAAGGCCGAGCGCGAAGCCGGTCAGCTTTGACGAGACGCTTGCGGCACGGTCACCGCGCCGCGCGGACCATCGCCTCGATAGCCGCCGCCGTCATGCCCGCGATCATAACCGCCGCGGCCGGGCGGCCCCCACCAGCATCCTGACAAGCTGGCACTCAGTGCTATCACCGCCGCTATTGCAGCAATTTTTTTCATACATCCTCCGTTCGGCATTGCATCGAACTCGCTGTTGCGCCGCCAGCGCAGCTGCGCTGGCTCGGCATGAAACGCGCATGCGATCGATCTGATGACCATAACAGGGACTCGCGCTACAGCATGCTACGAGACGTAACAGTTGCAAAAATCCTGGCATCTCATAAGTTGTGCGGAGACTGGCCGCGGCAAGACTTGCGCGCATCGACTTGCGGACGCGACGCCAGCGGCCACCGACTCGGCGGCCGCTGCTGCGCATCAATGCGCCGGAGTCGGCGGCGCCGGTACCCGCGCAAAGCTACGCCAGGTGGTACCGTCGAAACGCATCAGCTGCAGTTCGTGGAATGCCAGATAGTTCTCTGGTGAATTCGAGATGGTGACTCCCTGCGCCACCATCGGCAGGCCCTTGATATCGAGATGCGTGGCCGAACGCATAACGTTTTCGCGCGTCAGGTCATTGCCCGAGTGTTGCAAGATCCACGCAGCCACTTCGGCCAGCACATAGGCGCCGACCGAGTTGGTATCTTGCGCATTGATGGTTGGGCAATACTTCTTCATGAAGGCATAGAAGTCACGCACATCCTTGTCTTGCAGGGTAGCGGGATCGAGCGGGTCTTTATAGACCGAGACGCTGACTGCCCCGATGGCGTTCTGCAAACCCGCTACCTTCAATACCGAGCCAATGGCGTTGCCTCCGGTCGCCAGGATTTTCAGCGGCTCCCATTGCATGTCGGCCATTTTGCGAATCGACAAGGCGGCGAACTTATTCGCGGCCGCGACCACCACTACATTCGCACCGGCGGCCTTCAACTCCAGGACCTGCGAATCAGGATTCGAGTCGGTCAATTCGAAACCGGCGGTCTTGACGATCATCGATGCTTTGTCGCCCAGGCCCTTCTGGAAGCCCGCGACATAGTCTTTGCCGAAATCGTCATTCTCATAAACGATACCTATCTTCGCGTCGGGCTTGGTACTCAGCAGCCATTTGGCAAGCGCGGACGCCTCCTGGTCGGCTGCGAGGTTCAAGCTCATCGACCAGGGGAATTGCTTTGGTTTGTTCCACTGCGAGCTATTGCTCAACTGCAGCAATTGCGGCACCTTTTTCTGGTTCAGGTAACCCCGCACCGCAACACCCGTCGGCGTGCCGAGCGAACCGATAATCGCCAGCACCTGTTCATGCTCGATCAAATTGCGGGTTTGCTCGAACGTCTTCGGCGGCGAGTAAGCGTCGTCGAGTGACAACAGCGTAACCTTGCGGCCATTGATGCCGCCATGTTCTTCGTTGAGCATCTTGTAATAGGCGAGCTGTACCACGCCGTAGACCGTGTAAGCGGAAGCGGGGCCGCTATAGGGCGTGGTCTGGCCGATACGAATCTCGCTATCGGTGGCACCTGGGCTGTAGTGCTTTTCGGTTGGTGCAGCGTAGGCTGCACTCGCGCACAGGGCCGCGACCGTTGCACACAGCAAGGCTTTCTTGAACATGCATTGTCTCCAGATATGGTTTATTTATAGACTTGCATGCAGTTCTACGTACCAGGGCTGCCTTGCGTCAACGTTTTCCCGCATGCTTGGCCCAGTGTGGCGGCGCGCCGCACCGGCCTCAATGACCAATCAGGCCACGCGCGTTGGCCAGATCGCGCAAACAATTAAAACGAGAGAGACATATGGCGCATCAGGCAATGCAGGGCAAATCCAACACCGCGGTTCGCAAATACCGCATTGCCATCGTCGGCGCCGGGCCTGGCGGCTTATGCATGGCCATCAAGCTGCTGGCCGCCGGCTTCGATGATCTGGTGCTGCTGGAAAGAGAGGCCGAGGTCGGCGGCACCTGGGTCAATAATCGATATCCGGGTCTCGCTTGCGACGTGCCGTCGGTACTCTACTCATTCAGCTTCGAGCAAAAGCCCGACTGGACACGTTCCTTCGCGCGGCAAGCGGAAATCAAGATCTATATGCGGCACGTCGCGGAAAAATACGGCGTGATGCCATATGTGCGATTCAACACCCGCGTGCAATCGGCGCGCTGGGACGCGGCGCACGCGCACTGGTGCCTGAATACTGACAACGGCGAGACAGTAAGCGCCGAGATCTTCATCAGCGCGCTGGGCATGTTCAACCAGATTCAATGGCCGCAGATTCCAGGTCTGGACGACTTCGACGGACAGATATTGCACACGGCACTGTGGCCTGAGGGCACCATGCTGCACGACCGCTGCGTGGCCGTGGTCGGCAGTGCGGCCAGCGCGGTGCAGCTCATACCCGAGGTGGCGCGAGAGGCGCGGCGACTCAGCGTATTTCAGCGCACGGCGAACTGGGTGATGCCCAAGGAAGAAGTCGTTTACGACGACGCGGCGTTGGCCGAGTTGCGTCGCGATCCAGCGCGGGCCATCCAAGCGCGTGCCGAACATCAAGCCTTGCTGGAAGCGCGCATCGTGTTCGACAAGCCGGAACTGCTCGCCAAGGCCGAACAGGCCGGCTTGCAGAATCTCGCGGCAGTGAACGATCCGCTAACACGTGAAAAGCTCAAACCCACCGTGCCGCTCGGCGCGCAGCGGCCGCTGTACTCGAACGACTACTATTCAAGCTTCAATCTGCCGCACGTCGAGTTGGTGAGCGAGCCGATCGAGCGCCTGACCGCCCGCGGCATACAAACGCGGGACGGCATGCTGCGCGAAGTGGATACGTTAATTCTGGCCACCGGGTATGCCGCCAACAAGTTTCTCTCGGTGATCGATGTGACCGGTCGCGACGGCCTGCATATCAAGCAAGCCTGGGAAGATGGCCCGCAAGCTTATCTCGGCATCACCACATCAGGGTTTCCCAACCTGTTCATGGTCTATGGGCCGAACACCAACAACGGCTCGATCTTGACGATGATCGAGCACCAGGCGAATTACATCGTTGCGCGCTTGCAGGAAATGCGCGCACGAGCGCTCGACTGGATCGACGTGCGACGCGACGTGATGGACCGTTATAACGAGGACGTGCAGCGCGCCATCCAGGCGGTGGCGCCGTGGCGTACGCTGGGCAGCAAATACTATCGGGCAGCGTCGGGCCGGGTGGTCACGCAATGGCCACACAATATGGCGGCCTATGAGGCGCTGACCACCGCGGGCAGCCTCGACACTTTCGAGACGCACGGCGGTGACGTCAGTCGTCCATCAAGCGCGCCTTGACCTTCTTGCCCTTGAGTTTGCCGGCATTGAGTTTGCGCACCGCGTCACGCGCCACGCTACGCTCGACCGCCACATAGGTCGACATATCGGTGACGTTGATCTTGCCGATCTGCGAGCCGGCGAAACCAGCCTCGCCAGTGAGCGCGCCAAGCACGTCGCCCGGACGGATCTTTTCCTTGCGCCCGCCGAGAATCTGCAAGGTCTGCATCGGCGGCAACAGTGGCGCGTCGCTGGCAGGCTTCAGCTCCGCCAGCGGCCGCCACTCGAACTCGCGGTGCTGCGCGGCCTCGATGCCGGCCACGCGGCCCATCTCGTTCATGCTTGCCAAGCTCAACGCCCAGCCGTCCTGATCGGCACGACCGGTACGGCCGACACGATGCACGTGCACTTCCGGATCGGGCGTGACATCGACATTCACCACCGCTTCCAGCTGTGCAATATCGAGGCCGCGCGCTGCGACGTCGGTCGCCACTAGCACCGAGCAACTACGATTGGCGAACTGGATCAACACCTGGTCGCGCTCGCGCTGGTCGAGCTCGCCATGCAGCGCCAGTGCATGGAAACCCTGCGCGCGCAGCACGTCCAGCAAGTCGCGGCATTGCTGCTTGGTGTTGCAAAACGCCAGCGTGCTGACCGGACGGTAATGATTCAGCAACAGCCCGACCGCATGCAGCCGCTCGTCTTCAGTGACCTCGTAGAAACGCTGGCGGATCTTGCTGTTGTCGTGGCGTTCTTCCAGCTTTACGGTTTTGGGATTGCGCAGGAACTGGCGACTCAGCTTGTCGATGCCCTCCGGATAGGTCGCCGAGAAAAGCAGCGTCTGGCGCGTCGGCGGACATTGCCGCACGACGCTGGCGATGTCGTCGAAGAAGCCCATGTCGAGCATGCGATCGGCTTCATCGAGCACCAGCGTATTGAGCGACTGTAGCGCCAGGCTGCCGCGTTCCAGATGGTCCATGATGCGACCCGGCGTACCGACCACGATATGCGCGCCGTGTTCGAGGCTGGCGGTTTGCGGACGCATCGGCGCACCGCCACACAGTGCCAGCACCTTGATGTTTTCCTCAGCGCGCGCCAGACGGCGAATTTCCTGCGTGACCTGGTCGGCCAGTTCGCGCGTGGGGCACAACACCATTGCCTGCACCGCGAACTGTCGCACGTCGAGGCGCGCCAGCAAGGCGAGCGCGAACGCGGCGGTCTTGCCGCTGCCGGTTTTCGCCTGCGCGATCATGTCGTGGCCAGCCAGCGCAATCGGCAGGCTGGCCGCCTGGATCGGCGTCATCTCGAGGTAGCCGAGCTGCGCCAGGTTGGCGAGCGTGGCGGCAGGCAAGGACAGTTGATTGAAGGGCGCGCCGGGTGCGGCGGCGGTGCTGGATGCGGGGCTGTTCATAGCGATGGCTCGTGAAATCTCAACTGGCAGGACGGCCGTCGATTTGCTCAAAACGCATCGAACCGTCGGGCAGGTCGATGCGCTCGACGTAGTTGCGGGTACCGCAGAGCGGACAACGGAACAGCAGACCTTGTCCTTCGTTCTTGACGATGACGTCCGATTGCTCCCATTGCGCGCCGCAAGGCTGGTTTCTACAGGTCAACACGTGGTTCTCCGATTGCTGGCGGGAGCTGGATAAAAGTCGGCACTATAGAGCTTTTAACGCGCCGCGCACGTGTTTTCGCGAATCGGCGCGTTTGCGGGGTGTTTCGCATGCGTTTGAAACTGGCCGGGGCGGCCGTTGGCGTTGGCGTTGGCGTTGCCGGGCGACGTCGCCGTTAGCGTTTACGTACCACCACGACACCGCGCGAAACACCGCTGACATTGTCGACGGCTTGCGACGCCGCATACAACTGCGCGATGGGCACCCAGACGGCGGGATATTTGTAGCGTGCGACGTCGAGCAGCAAGGCGCTGTCACTCGCCGCATCGAAGGCCGCAAGCGGCGACCAATGTCCACCGCCCTTCTCGCCTATTTCCACACGTCTGAAATTCAGCAAGGCGAAGCCGTCGTCATGCGCGGTGGCATCACGTACTAGATCACGGAACTGGGCGAGCGTCAGGTCCCCGGAATGGTATTTCGTCACACTGACGGGAAACTGGCTGAGCACGGCGGCGAGCTGATCGAGCGTCATGCCCTCTCGGTTCACGCGCGCCGGGTTGGCGATATTGGGATCGACGGTACGGAAAAAATCTTCCTGCGAGAAATATGGGAAATCGGGATATTGAGACGACGCGGGCCGTTTGATGCCCAGCGCGTTCAGCGCCATCACCGATGAGGCGACCGAGCA
>JBPBQZ010000020.1:0-33092 GCA_050955105.1 Janthinobacterium lividum
CTTCATGTCGACGGCTATCGACCGACGACTACGGTTCAACAGATTGGCTTCCGGACGCTTGCCATCGTTGCCCGAACCCGGCCGATCGATGCGAATCACCTCTGCTCCCATATCGGCCAACATCATTGCGCAGAATGGTCCTGGCGCCAGGCCTGCCATTTCGACGATCTTCAATCCAGCCAGTGGCCCCATCTTCATCTCTCAAAAAAGCATAAGCGGCGATCGCGCGCGACCGGTCACGCAGGCATGCGCCGTTTGCCCAAGGCGCCGCTGCGTTCGAGCGCAGCGATCTGTTCGGCGTCGTAGCCCATTACTTGGCTCAGCAACTCGTCGGTATGCTGGCCAAGCAGCGGCGCGGCGCGCGGATCGACCACCGGCGTCTCGCTCAACCTGATCGGCGAAGCAATATTCGGCACGGCGCCCACCGTCGGATGTGGAATCTGCGAGATCAAGCCGCGCTCCGCAGCTTCGGCGCTGGTTACGGCTTCTTCTATGGTGGCGATCGGCGCCACCGGCACGCCCGCCGCGCGTAGCCTCGCCAGCCAGGTTTCGCGCGTCTCTGTCTTGAAAATATCGCGCAAGATCGGCAGCAGCTTTTCGCTGTTGTTCACGCGATCGATATTGAGCGTGTAATCGGGCGATTCCGACAAGTCGGGGCGGCCAAGCGCCTGCACGGCCAGCCGATGGTAGGTGCGGTCGTTGGCGCAACACACGAAAATGCCGTGGTCGAGTGTCTCGAAAGAGCCGACCGGTACGCTCGGGGGCAGCCGCGGGCGCAACTGGTTCTGGCCAGAAATCAGATAATTGGTCGCGTCGTAGCCCAGCATCGTGATGCCTTGATCGAACATGGCCACTTCGACGCGCTGTCCATGGCCATACTGCTCACGCGCGTGCAGCGCCGCGAGAATCGCAGTGCTGGCCGTCATACCGGTAGTCATGTCCACGATCGGCGTGCCGTAGGTGGTGGGCGGTCCATCGGGCACGGCGTTGATCGACATCAGGCCGGTCTCGGCCTGCGCGATCGGATCGAAGCCGATGCGGCTGGCCAACGGGCCTTCGCGTCCGCATGCAGAGATCGAGCAGTAGATCAGCCGGGGGTTATCGCTGCTGACCGTGGCATAGTCGAGACCGAACTTCTCCATCACGCCCGCGGAAAAATTTTCGACCACGACGTCCGCACGGCGAATCATTTCGCGGGCGATCTCGCGTCCTTCCGGCACCGACATATCGAGGGCGATGCTGCGCTTGTTGCGGTTGGCCCATAGAAAGGGGCCGCCTTCGCCGCCAATCTGCGCCCGCCGCGCCGCGCGGAAATCGTCGCCGCGCGCGGCATTTTCGATTTTCATGACGTCGGCGCCCAAGTCGGCGAGTATCGCCGTGCAGTAGGGTCCCGCGACGAAATGCGAAAAATCGACAATGCGCAGGCCGTTCAACGCGAGCTTGGCGTGGGCCGGACGTGGCTTGTAAGCGGGAAGGTCTGTTACGGCAGGCATTTGGGCCCCTTTGACACTGAGTCGGGAATGATGGGACGTGCTTCGTGGAAGACTCTTGCCCTGGCAATAAGGTGACGCGACATAGCCTGGGCGAACGGCATATTGCTAATTAACCGCTCACACTACTCGAATTCCCGTTGACTGCCACTTGGGATAAGCGCCGCTTGACACGATATAGTCCAGCGCATAGATGCGGCATCGGTCCATTGGCCCAACGCTTGGTCTAACCTAAGGCACGGAGAACGCCGTTACCTGGACCGGCATATGGATTATTGGTAGGATCAACGCCGCCTTTTAGCCTCTTTCAGCGAGAACTCATGAGTAAAAGTACCCCAGCCGGCTTCACGCCCGTCGAAACGCCGCGAGCGTTCGAGCAAGTATGCGTGCAGATCCGTGCGCTGGTGTCCTCAGGGGCGCTGAAAAAAGGCGACAAGCTGCCGCCGGAGCGCGAGTTGGCCGAACATCTGCGCGTCAGTCGCGGCGTGCTGCGCGAAGCGCTGCGCACGCTCGAGATCGCCGGCCTGGTGGAGCTGAAAAAGGGCGGTGCGGGCGGCGCCTTCATCGTCGCCGGCCAATACCGGATGCTGACGCAAACCTTCAAGGACATGGTGCATATGGGCAGCGTTACGCTGTCCGATCTCACCGAGGCGCGCCAGCGTTTCATGGTGACCGCAGTGGAGTTGGCCTGCGAGCGCGCCACCGAAGAAGATTTCGCGGCCATCGAAGCCAATATCCAGCGCACCGAGGCGTGCCTGCAGAGTGGCGATGCGCTCGGTCGCGAGGCCGCGGCGGTCGAGTTTTATCATCTGCTGGCGCTGGCGTCGAAGAACCAGGTGATCGTTGTCACGGTCGACTCGATGACACTGCTGCTGCGCCAGTTCTATCGTCCCACCACGATCCGACCGCCGCTGCAGTTGCTGCAGTCGCGCAAGCGCATGATCAAATACTTGCGCGCGCGTGACGCCAAACGCGCTTCCAAGGAAATCGTCACCTTCCTGTCGGCGCTGCAGCACTACCTGCTGATCGAGAGCGTGCTAACCGAATCTCCGTCGCTGACCGGCTAGCCAGCCATAGTGCGCCGACGGACCGTTCGACAAGAGCCATGCCGAATCCCGCAACGATGCCCCGCGATCAAAGACCTTGCGCGGAATACTGCCAGGCAGGCAGGCGCAGCGCGCCGCTTACGACGCCGCGCGCGCGCTGATCAAGGCCCGGTAGACCTCGACATAGTGCAAGGCCATCCGACGGCTGGTGAAGCGGCTGTCGAAACACTGCCGCACGCTGGCGCGTGCCAACTGCCCGAGGCGCGACACTGCCGCCACCGCGCCGTCTTCATCGTCGACGATAAAACCGCTTACGCCCTCATCGAGCACCTCCGGCACCGAGCCGCGCCGAAATGCGATCACGGGCGTGCCGCAGGCCATCGCTTCAATCATCACCAGCCCGAACGGCTCGGACCAATCGAGTGGGAACAGCAGCGCGTGCGCGCCGGACAGAAAGGCGGGCTTTTCCGCATCGCTGATCTCACCGATGAAATCGACGTGCGGCAGCGTCATGAGCGGACGGATCTCATTCTCAAAATAGTCACGGTCGGCGGCATCGATTTTCGCGGCGATGCGAATGCGCATACCGCAGCGCTGGGCGATGCGAATCGCCAGGTCGACACGCTTTTCGGGCGCGATGCGGCCCAGAAAGGCCAGGTACGACGGTGCGATGTCGGTGCAGGGTGTCAGCAATGTTTGCGGCAGACCATGGTGCACGGTGGCGCGCCAGTTCAAGCGTGGTAGTGGTCGGCGTTGATCATCTGATATCGAAACCACCGGCAGGGTATCGAAGGCCTTGAAGACGGTCTGGAGCTCCGGCCAGTCCAGGCGCCCGTGCAAGGTGACGAGATAGGGCGTCGGCTGCCGCGAGAACACGGAGAAAGTCGCGTAGTCGAGATGGAAGTGTATGACGTCGAATTCATGCGCGCGCCGCCGTACGGCTTCAAGCAACAGGAAGTGCGGCACCAAGCTGTCACGGATCGCTGGATCGCGCCGCAGCGCTGTCGGCCATACGGCTTCGAGCCGCGCCGCGGTGCGCGAGTCGCCGCTGGCGAAAAGCGTCACGTCGTGTCCCAGCTCGACTAGCGCTTCGGTGAGATACGAGACCACGCGTTCCGTGCCTCCATACAAGGCGGGCGGTACCGATTCGTGCAACGGTGCAACTTGGGCAATGCGCATGACTGGACCAACGCCGAAGTGGGTGACACGCAGGCTCGGCCGGCTTTCCCTGGCGCCTGGATCAGAAGATATCGGCGCGCCGCACAGTGCCGACATTTTTGAGATTCACGTGGGGACCGCAAAACTCGCGCCTGCCGGCCCTACGCCTCGGCAGCGCGGCGTCGCAGCGCAAGTAGCTTAGAATTCGCGACGGCGAGCGCCGTTTTCAAGACACGGCATGCCACGACAATAAGACAGGAGACAAGCATGTCGGACACACTCCCTGCTGCCGTTGCGGCAGGCGCGGCGGCCCCGGTGCCCGCGATGCTGAAGCTGGCCGCGCGCCTCGCGGCCGAGGGCGCAACGTTTTCCGCCTGGGTATCGCTCGATCCGATTTCGACGCTGACCTTCGCGCGGCAGGACTACGACGCCATCACCTTCGACTTGCAGCACGGCCGCGTCGATCTGGCGGCCACCGTGCAGGGCATTCAGATGGCGAACGGTGCCGGCAAGCCGGCCCTGGCGCGCATTCCCGTCGGCGAGTTCCAAACCGGCGCGCGGCTGCTCGACGCCGGAGCCTCAGGCATCATCGCGCCGATGGTCAATAGCGTGGCCGAAGCGCGCGCCTTCGTCGATTTCTGCAAATACCCGCCGTTGGGCGCGCGCAGCTTCGGCGCTTATGCGGCGATGACGATGTCCGGTTTCGACCGCCTGGCTTTTCTTGAAAACGCCAATCAATTCTGCAAGCTGTTCCCGATGATCGAAACGGCCGCGGCCCTGGAAGCGCTGGATGACATTCTGGCGGTCGATGGCATCGATGGCGTGTTCGTCGGTCCTGCTGATCTGTCGATCGGCTTGACGCAAGGCACGGCCGTCGATCCCGACCACCCAAAAGTGGTCGAAGCGTTGACGCGCGTGGTGAACGCCTGTCGTGCCGCCGGCAAGGTTGCGGGCGTTTATTCACTCACCGGCGAATGGGCGGCCAAGGTGGCGCGCGCTGGCTTCAATTTCATTGCCGTGGCGAGCGATACCAGTTGCCTGGCCAGCGGCTCCGCCGCGGCCATCAAGGCCGCCAGGGCTTAGCGCCCACGTATGCTTATCGCCGATAACGCCCGCAGCCCGCGCCCCTTGAACCATCGGTCTGGAACCTAGCCATGAGCTCACTTCCGCCAGTCCCCGCAGACGCTGCCCACGCGCCATCGAGCGCCGTAGTCGATAGCGGCGACGACGTCATCGCGCGCCTGCGCGCAGCGCTGCCTGCCGACCGGATTCAAACTGGCGAGGCCATCAACCCGCGCCATGAAACCGATTTTTCGCGCTACCCGCGCCACCGTCCGCGCGCGCTGCTACTGCCGCGCAGTACCGAAGACCTGTCGCGCATGCTGGCGATTTGCCATGCTTTCAGTCAGCCCGTGGTACCACAGGGCGGGCTCACCGGCACCAACGCCGGCGCGCAGCCCGAGCCGCAGGAAATAGCGCTGACGCTCGAACGCATGGTCGGCGTTGAAGAAATCGACGCGGCGGGTGTGATGACGGTGCTGGCCGGCACGCCGCTCGAGACCGTGCAGCGCGCTGCCATCGAGGCCGGCTGGCTTTGCGGCATCGATATCGGCTCGCGCGGCAGCTGCACCATCGGCGGCAACGTCTCGACCAATGCTGGCGGCAACAACGTCATCCGCTACGGCATGACGCGTGCGAACGTGCTGGGTCTGGAAGTCGTGCTGGCCGACGGCCGCGTGCTGCGCTCGCTCAACAAGATGACCAAGAACACCAGCGGCTACGATCTGAAGCAGTTGTTCATCGGCAGCGAGGGCACCCTGGGCGTAGTCACGCGGGTGGTATTGCAGTTGCAGTCGCTGCCCACCAGTCACGAATGCGCATTCATCGCCGTCAGCGGCTATCCGGCGGCCCTGCGTATTTTGCGACGCGCGCCGGCCGAACTGGCAGGCAGCGTATCGAGCTTTGAAATCTTGTGGCCCGACTGCTATGACTTCATGCTCGATCGCGTCGGCTTGCCGGCGCCGCTCGCGGGTCGACATCCCTTGTATCTGCTGCTCGACGTGCGCGGCACCGATGCGCTTGCCGATCGCGAGCGGCTCGAACGCATGCTCGCATCACTGATGGAAGCGGGCGATGTCGTCGACGCCGCGGTGGCGCAATCGCTCGCCGACATCGAACGCTTCTGGCGACTGCGCGAGAAGGTGTCCGAGCTGCATCCCTATATTCCCGAGCGCTCGGTGTTCGACGTCAGCTTTCCGCTGGCGGCGATGGAACAGGCGGTCGATGGCATCCGCGACGAGATCGACCGCCGCTGGCCCGGTGCGGTGCGACTGTTCTTCGGCCATATCGGCGATGGCAATGTGCACATCATCGTGAGCCTGCCCGACCATGCCAAGCCGAACGCCACGGCCCTCGACGATCTGGTATTCGATGCGGTGCGCGCGCATCGTGGCGCCGTGGCGGCCGAACATGGCATCGGGCGCAAGCGTCGCCCCTATCTGCGTCATTCGCGCACGGCCGAGGAAGTCGCGGTGATGCGCGAACTCAAGGCGACGCTCGATCCCCGCAGCATCCTTAACCCCAACAAAATTTTTTAAGCGTGCCGCTGGGGTTTTCCACAATGACGAACGCGGATTAATAGACCGTACACTCAGTATTCTAAAAAATCGAATACCCGTGGCGTCAGGGTTACCTCAGGAGGTTTGGATGAAGCAAGTGTCGTTGTACGGTGGGGCGCGCGCGCCCGCATGGTATTCGGGTAGACGTGGCTGGAAGGCGGCATTGCTTGCCGTCTCGAGCCTGCTGCTGCCGCTCTCTCATGCAAGCGCTGCGGACGACGCTACACCGATCAAGATCGGCATGGTGCTCGCCAAGCAGGGGCCTTTTTCCGAACTGGGTACCTTGCAAGCCGGCGGTGCGCAATTGGCAGTCGAGCAAGCGGGCGGCAAGGTATTGGGACGGCCGATCCAAGTGATCTGGTCCGACGAACCCGACCCGCAAAATGCCACGCAGAACTTCGCGAAGCTGGCAGAGGACGACAAAGTCGTCGGCATTCTGGGCGGTACCGGCAGCGCTACCGCACTGGCGATGTCGAGCACCGCCAAGCGCGAAAAGTTGCCGTTCATCGTTACCGGTGCCGCAGCGCGTGAAATCACCGGCAAGGCGTGCAATCGCTACACCTTCCGCACCATGGTGACGCTGCCGGCGCTGGCTGCGGCCACCGTGCCGCCTTCACTTAAATTGGGCAAGGAATGGTACTTCGTGGTGGCCAACTACGCGTACGGGCAAGACCTTCACGACACCTTCAAGGCGGCTTTGCTGAAGGCCGGCGGCACCGAGGTGGGCGCCGACTTCGTGCCGGCCGGCACCTCCGATTTCAGCAGCTACCTGCTGAAAATTCGCCAGGCGCAGCCGAAATTGATCGTGACCGGTTTAGGCGGCACGGACAACACGCGTTTTATCAAGCAATACACCGAGTACGGGCTGCGTAACAAAATTCCGCTGATGATCCCGGCGATCAGCGACACGCATATGTGGGGCGTGGGCCCCGAGCTTGCCACCGGCATGCACGCCAATCTCTGGCACTACAGCGATCCGGCCAATTCAGACGCCGAGAAGGCTATGACCAAGGCTTGGCGCGCCACCCACGACAAGCCGCCGACGGTCGAAGTCTGGCAGGGTTGGGCCTCGATGCGCATGCTCTTGAGCGCCATAGAAAGCACGCATTCGACCGATCCGAAAGCTATCGTCCAAGCGCTGGAAACCCTCAAGGTGCCGAACGGCAAGACGCCGCTGTATTACCGCTCGTGGGATCACCAGATGATTCATCCGATGTTGCTGCTGCGTGGCGAAGCGCCGCCCGCCAATGACAAATGGGACATGCTGAAGGTGCTGGCGCATGTGCCCGACAATGCCGCGGATACCGATCGTGCCTATGGCACGCCGGCCGAAGTGGGTTGCACGCTGGGTGATTTCTGATGCGCGTGGTGTTCATCACGCCCGAGGCGGAGTCGATCGAACTCGACGTGGCCGAGGGCGTCACCCTGATGCGCGCGGCCGTCGACCACAACGTCAGTGGCATGGTCGGCGACTGCGGTGGTTGCCTGAGTTGCGCGACCTGCCATGTTTATGTGGACGAGGGGTTCGTGCCGCTGCTGCCGCCGCTGTCTGACAATGAAGATCAGATGCTGGAGTTTCTCGCCGCCGAGCGTCGCGGCAACAGTCGCCTGAGCTGCCAGATTCCCATGAGCGCGGCACTCGACGGCATCATCGCGCATATCGCCGATCCGCAAATCTAGCGAGCGTTTGTTGGCGCGTCGTTTATCTCGATATCGTTGGCGAGATGAGATGGACGACGCGCACCCGCACCCCGCATCACTACCTTCGAGAGTCGCCATGAATTCGAATGACGAGATCGTCCGCCGCTTTTGCGAAGCCTTCGCGCGCATGGATGCCGACGAGCTGATCGGCTATTTCGCGGACGACGCGGTCTATCACAATATCCCGATGCAGCCGCTGCACGGCCGCGCGGCGATTCACCGCAACTTCGAACAGTTGCGCAGCAAGTTCGGCGCGGTTGCATTCGAAATAAAACACCAGGTGACGGCCGGTCGCGTGGTCATGAACGAGCGCATCGATTATCTGACCCTCGGCGAACGCCGCGTGGCGCTCCCCGTGGCGGGTATCTTCGAACTCGATGCCGGCAAGATTACCGCGTGGCGCGACTACTTTGACTTGACGCTGTTGCGCCCGCCGGCCTGATCCAGGCCGGGTCATCAATCTCAAAAAGGCTTGCGATGATGTTGTCCGACAAGGTTTTGTTGATCACTGGTGCCGGAGGTGGCATTGGCCGCGCGGCGGCGTTGAACGCCAGCCACGAAGGCGCATTGCTGGCGCTTTCCGACTTGAATCGCAACAGTGCCGAAGCCACTGCGGACATGGTACGAGCCGCCGGCGGCACTGCCTTGGCGGTAGCGGCCGATGTCTGCGACGCGGCGTCGGTGGCCGCGCTGCTGCACGCCGTGGTCGCGCGCTACGGCCGGCTCGATTGCGCGTTGAATAACGCCGGGATTGCGCAATGGCACGCCGGTGCGGCGGGGCTGCGCGTCGGCGAAATGTCGGAGGCGGCCTGGACGCAAGTCATCAACACCAATCTGAACGGCACCTGGCTGTGTATGAAAGCCGAGCTCGAACAGATGCAGCGCAACGACGGCGGCAGTATTGTCAACACCGCATCGATCTCTGGCTTGATCGGCATGCCTCGCTCAGGCGCCTACGTGGCCAGCAAACACGCCATCATTGGTCTCACCAAATCAGCGGCACTCGAATATGCGCGTGACAATATCCGCATAAACTGCGTATGTCCCGGCTTCGTCGATACCCAGTTCGTGCAGGCGGCCATGGCCGATCGCGGACCGCAGATCATGAGTTCGGTGCCAATGGGGCGCCTGGGCTCACCCGAGGAAATCAGCGAAATGATCGTCTGGCTGCTATCACAGCGCGCCGGTTACGTGACGGGCGGCGCGTTCCCGATCGACGGCGGCGTGATGGCCGGCTGATCACTCGCCAAGCGCTCACCGCGAGTCGGCAGGCGCGTTATCTCAAAAATTTAACGGAGGCATCAAATGCGTTGGAAAAACCGGCCGGAAGGCTCGAATTGGGGCGATTTCGGCGATGAGGACCAGCTCGGTCGCTTCAATCTGCTCACTCCCGAAAGGCGCTTGGCGGGTGTCCGTACGGTACAGGAAGGCATCGCTTTCAATCTGAGCCTGCCGCTCGATTACCCGGGTGGCGGCGATCTGGTGCCCAGCCGGCGTCCGCCGGTCATCGAAGCCACCGTGCGCGCCACCGGCGACATCAGCTACAACTTCGCGTTCTCGAAACTCGAACCCGGTTGCTGTGACGTCGTATCCGACGACAAGGTCACCATCTGGACGCAGTATTCGTCGCAATGGGATTCGCTGGCGCACTGGGGCCAGGAATTCGATGCCGACGGCGATGGCGTAGCCGAGATCGTCTACTACAACGGCTACACGGCGAAGGATCACGTGTATGGCGCCGATCGCGAAGGCGGCCCGTTCGCGCACAAGCTGGGTCTCGAAAAGATTTCGGAAACCGGCGTGCAAGGGCGCGCGGTCATGGTCGATCTATTCAGTGAGTATGGCGAGGAGCCGGCGGCGGTAGGTTACGACGGCCTGATGCGTGCGTTGGAGCGGCAAAAAGCAGTGGTGCAACCGGGCGACTTCCTGTGCCTGTACACCGGCTGGGCCGACCTGGTGCTGGGCATGAAAAAGAATCCGGACTTCGACAAGTTGCGCTACGCCTGCGCCACCCTCGACGGACGCGACAAAGCTCTGCTGGACTGGATCACGCAGAGCGGGATCGTCGCGATTTGCGGCGACAACACTGGCATCGAGTCGCTGAACTATGCGAAGCGCATCGGACCGCCGCACCGCTTCTCTAAAATGCCGCTGCACGAACACTGCCTGTTCAAGCTCGGCCTGTTCCTGGGCGAAATGTGGTACTTCGGTGAAATCGCACCGTGGCTGCGCGAGCATGGCCGCAGCGAATTCCTGCTGACCGCGCCGCCGCTGCGCCTGCCAGGCACGGTTGGCTCGCCTGCCACGGCGGTGGGCACGGTTTAGTAGGGCCATAGCAAGCCGCGCCGGCTGCCCAGCATCGCCGTTGTTGCATCGGTGCCGCGTCGCTCTTCCAACCGGGCAGCGACGCGGTGGCAACGCACTCATTTACGAGGTTAATGATATGAACCAAAAAACCGCCGCGCTGCGCGAGCGCCTGAGCGCGGGGCGCGTGACCTGGGCCGCCGGCGCCTACGATGCGCTCAGCGCCAAACTGGTCGCGGCCGCGGGCTTCGACGCGGTGTTCACGTCCGGCTTGTGTGTGTCAGCGTCGTTGTTGGGCGAACCCGACGTCGAGCTTTATACGATGTCGGAAAATCTGTCGGTGGTGCGCAATGCCGCGGCCGCCGTCGAGGTGGCGCTGATCGCCGATGGCGATACCGGCTACGGCAACGCCATCAATGTCATGCGTACCGTGCGTGAATTCGAGATGGCCGGCGCCGCCGGCATCGTCTTCGAAGACCAGTCGTCACCCAAACGGTGTCCCGCCTGCGCCGACGAGTTGGATCTGTTGAGCGTAACCGAAGCCGCCGGCAAGATTCGCGCGGCGGTGGCGGCACGACGCGACCCGAATTTCCTGATCGTCGCGCGTACCGATGCACTGGACCCGGCGGAGGCCTTCGAACGCGCCAAGGCTTATGTCGCGGCCGGCGCCGATCTGATCCAGCCCATCACGCGCACGTTCAAGGATGCCGCCGGCCTGCGCGCGTTGAAACAAGCGTGCGGCGTGCGCCTGTCGATGCAACTGGTCGGCTGGATGGAAGATGGCTTGACGCGCGCCGAGATCGACGAAATGGCCGGCTTGGCAATCTTCACCGTGGTGCCGCTGATGAGTGCGGTTACGGCGATACAAGAGAACCTGGCAGCGCTGGCCCGCGACCGCTCGACCAAGAACCTGCCGCACGCGCGCGGCAGCCACGTCGAGCTGAACGACTTCTTGGGCTTCCACAAAGTCGAGGCCTTGCAGCAGGAATATCTGTTGCCGCGCGAGTCGCTCGTCTAGAGACTGCCGACTGCCGCTTTCGCACGTTCGGCGGCGAAGCGTCCTGCGCGTCGCCCCGACGTCATGGCCCAGCCGATATGGTGACCATGACCCGCCAGCAAGGCGCCGCCCTGGCCAGCAGAGCCCGCGGCGAACAGCCCATCGATTACCGCGCCTTCGCGCGTGATCACTTCGTGGCGTTCCGACACGGCCAAGCCGCCTTCGGTAAACACGATCCAGCTTTGTACCGGTCCCAGCGCATAAAAAGGCGCGGCAACGATCGCCTTGGCCTGGCCCGCTGCGCCATCAGCGGCATGGCGTCGTTCGTTATACGTGTTGACGGTCTGCGCCAGCGCCTCGACCGGCACGCCGATGCGTTGTGCCAGGGCCTCGATGCTATCGGCTTTATGGAACAAGTCCGGCCGCGTGCTTTCGTAGTCGGACAGATAGGCATAGGCCACGCCCGGTGCGGTCGACACAAAATTCGGCCATTGCTGGAATTGCGCCGCGACGCGCTCGTCGAACACGATGAACGCTTCCTTGTTGGTCTGGCGCGGTACTTCCAACTCTGGGCGCGCCAACTCATCGGCGAAGCGCGTGCCCTCACGGTTCACCAAAATCGCGCCAGCCCGCAGCAACGACGGTTCAGGCGCCAGCGACGCCGTCATGAAGCGCGTGATGAACGGACGGAACATCTTCAGCGGCAGTTTCATCAGCGCAAACTGCATCGGCTTGGTGAGCCAGCCGTAGGGCGGCAGGCGTCGCAAAAATGTCTCTTGCGCCGGCGCCTTGAAGCGCATGCTCGGCCCCCACATCACCTCCGGGTTGCGAATCCAGCCGCCGATTTGCTGCGCGATCAGATGACCATCGCCGGTGCTCGCAGGATTGATGGCGTCGACGTGCGCCACGTGCGGTACGTTCAATTGCTTCAGATCGGCAGCCGCGCTGAAGTCGCCACTGGCAAGTATCACGCCGCCGCGCGCCAGATATTCGGTGGGACCATTGCCCGCGTCCGCGATGATGCCGAGCACGCGCTGGCCGTCCATGATCAAGCCCTGCGCCCGAACGTTCAGGCGCATCTCCACGCCCAGGCGCCGACATTCCTTTTCGAGAAAGTAGGCATAGGCACGCGAATTCGGCAGCACGTTGTGCATGCGTGGCTTTTGGTGCGGCGGCTCCGGCATCGGCCCATAGAAATTCACGCCGATGCTGATCAGCCATTCGAGCGTCTGCGGAATGTTGTCGACCAGCACGCGTCGCAGTGCGAGGTTTTCCTTCGCCTGCAGTTCCGGCGTGAGGAACAGGGACATATCGTTGAAATGCTCGTCCGGCGTATCGCTGATGCTTCGGGCTTTCTGGAAGCGCGTGCCGGTGGCGGTGATCGAGCCGATCGACAAGCGCGTGGTGCCGCCCACGTGGGGATTCTTCTCCAGCACGATGGTCTTGGCGCCGGCCTCCGCGGCGGCGATTGCTGCTGCCATGCCGGAGCCTCCGGCGCCGATCACGATCACGTCGGCTTCGATACGCGGCAAGCCCGCGCCAGCCTCGCCGGTGCGCTGATAGGACGTCGGGCGATAGGCCTGCCGGCGATCTACGTCGCTCGCAGCTCGATCCATGATGTCTCCTCCATGAGCCGCTGTGGCAGCTCTATATCTGGCTCTAAAACCTGGGCCTCAGCAGCACATTTCCGCAGCGCGGCGCCGGCAGCTTCAACCTTTGAATTTTTGCAGATAGTCGCGGCCGGCGCGCGCCAGCAACGAGGTCTCCGACATATGGCAGAAGAACTTCGCGCCCTTGTCGGTCCAGCTCGACAGTTCATCGGTGTTATAGGTGAACACACCCAATTGGCAATGCTTGGTCGGGGCACTCTGGATCACGTCCACCGCGTCATTGACGGTTTGCACCAGCCGCGGATTGTCCTGCTGGCCGGCTGTGCCGAGCAGCGCTGCCAAGTCGCCGCGGCCCACCGCAATCACGTCGAGCGCCGGATGCTGGACGATTTCAGCCAGATTGGCGATACCGGTCAGATCTTCGATCAAGCCGATCAGCAGCAAGTCGTCGTTCAGGCGGCTCAGCACGTCGAGATATTTACCGTCGAACTGGCCGTAGCTGGCGGTGCGCACCTGCGAGCAGATACTGCGGTTGCCGCGCGGGTGGAAGAGGGCGGCCGACGCGCACTTCTCAACGTCCTCAACAGTGCGCACAAACGGCAGTACCAGCCCTTCGGCACCGATATCGAGGGCTTTCAAGATCTGGGTTTCATCGAAATCAGGCACACGGATCAACGGCGAGATATGCGCGGCACGTGCTGCCCGCACCAGGTGCTCGGCAGTTTCCCAACTGGCCGGCGTATGCTGCAAATCGATCAGCACGAAATCGAAACCGATGATACCGAGCAGTTCGACGATGGCCGGCGAATTCGCGGCCAACATCACGCCTGCCACACGCTCGCCATTTTTCAGCTTTTGCTTCAGCAACATGCGCGCCCCTAAGCAGAATTCGCGACGGACGATCGCCGTCCCGCGATGTTTTCGAGATGCTGAGTGTACACAGTAACGTGCCGCCAATGTATCCGCGATATCCCTCGATTGTCGCCGTATCTCGAAATTTCTGATACAAAGGCGAATTGGTAAGACAAATTACCACCGTATAAACCCCTACTCTAAATCCCTTGTCCCATTTTGTACGCAATGGAAAAATTCGGGGCAGACAGCGGTTTATGCAAGTCAGCAACGGCGCATCGCATGCGGCACCTCAGCCCGTGTGGCAACGCCTGCGGTGTCAACGCCGTACCTTTTTTTAACGGAAAGCCAAGATGTCCCAGTCAGATACCTCCGCTCGCGTCGCCACGCCACAGGCCACTGAAACGTTCGACGCGGTTGTCGTCGGTGCCGGTTTCGCCGGCCTCTACATGCTCTATAAACTTCGGCAGCTCGGCTTCAAGGCGCGCAGCTTCGAGGCCGGTGACGGCGTTGGCGGCACCTGGTATTGGAACCGTTATCCGGGCGCGCGCTGCGACGTCGAGAGCATCGAATACTCCTATTCGTTTTCGGAAGAACTGCAGCAGGAATGGCGCTGGACCGAGCGCTATGCCGCGCAACCGGAAATCCTGAAATACGCGAATCACGTCGCCGACCGCTTCGATTTGCGGCGTGACGTGAAATTCAATACGCGCGTCACTGCTGCGCGCTTCGACGAAACCACGCAGCGCTGGACCGTTGAAACCGATCAGGGCGACGTGGTCGAAGCGCCGTTCTGCATCATGGCCTCCGGCTGCCTGTCGCTGCCGCGCATGCCGGATTTTCCTGGCCGCGACAGTTTTCAGGGCAAGCTGTATCACACCGGCATGTGGCCGCACGCCGGCGTCGACTTTTCGGGACAGCGCGTCGGCGTGATCGGCACCGGCTCGTCGGGTATCCAGGTGATTCCGCAGATCGCCAAGCAAGCCAAGCAGTTATATGTCTTTCAGCGCACCGCCAACTTCAGCCTCGCCGCGTTCAACCGGCCGCTCGATCCAGAATTCGAGCGCACCTATAAGGCCGAATATCCGAAGTGGCGCGAGAAGGCGCGTTACTCAGGCGCCGGCATCGCCAGCCACATCGTTCCCGACAAGTCAGCGCTTGAAGATTCCGAAGAACAGCGCCAGGCGCATTTCGAGAAATACTGGCGCTGGGGCAACACCGGCTTCACGCGCATTTACAGCGACACGCTGACGAACGAAGCGGCCAACGCGACCATGGCGGAATTCGTGCGCGGCAAGATCCGCAGCACCGTGAAAGACCCGCAAGTCGCCGCGCTGCTCACCCCCAACGATCATGCGATCGGCACCAAGCGCATCTGTCTCGATACCGATTATTTCGAGACCTACAATCGCGACAACGTCACGCTCGTGAGCGTGAAAGATACGCCGATCGAATCGATCACGCCGCATGGCCTGCGTGTCGGCGGCCGTGAGTACGAAGTCGACGCCATTGTTTTCGCCACCGGTTTCGATGCGGTGACCGGCGCGGTGCTGGGCATCGACATTACCGGTGCCGGCGGCAAGAAGCTGGCCGGCAAATGGGCCGATGGACCGCGCACCTACTTGGGCTTGATGACGGCCGGCTTCCCGAACCTGTTTCTGATCACCGGCCCAGGCAGCCCGTCGGTGTTGACGAATATGATTACGTCGATCGAACAGCACGTCGAGTGGATTGCCGAGTGCCTGAAGCACTTGCGCGAGCACGGCTATGCGCGCATGGAAGCGCAGCGGCCAGCCGAAGACGTCTGGGTCGAGCACGTCAACGAAGTGGCCGACCGCACGCTGTTCCCGCGCGCCAATTCCTGGTACGTCGGCGCCAACATCCCGGGCAAGCCGCGGGTGTTCCTGCCTTATGTCGGCGGTGCGGGCAACTATCGGAAAAAGTGCGAGGAAGTGGCGGCCGCCGGCTACGAGGGCTTCGCGCTCAGCCGCTAGTTCGGGCGCGGTAATGTTCGTCGGAATCTGACGATTGGCCTAAGCAGTCAGCGCTGCTTGGGCCGATCTTCTTTTGGACGCCGCGAATCCCCGACATGCGCGCGAAAATTTGCAGTGGCATTAGGTAAGACCATAGGTCTCATTTCCGCCGCGGCGCGCTATACTTTAATTTGCCCACCCGGCTTAATCCTTCAAGTCGCAGCGCGCGATGCCGCGTTTCATCTTCGCATCCCGCATCCGCATTGCGCCGTTAGATAACAACGGAGACACCGTGCCGACTGCAAAGAGCGTAGCGAGCGATTACGACTTCATCATCATTGGCGGCGGCTCGGCCGGCTGCGTGCTGGCCAACCGCCTGTCCGCCGATCCGTCGGTCAGGGTCGCGCTGATCGAAGCGGGACCCTCCGACCGGTCATTCCCGGCGAATATCAAGACACGGCTGCCGTCGGGCATGCTGTTCCTGCTGCCGCACGCCAAATACAACTGGCAATACTCGTTCACCGGCAAGGCTGGTATCAACGGCCGCAGCGTGATCTGCCCGCGCGGCAAAGTATTGGGCGGCACCAGCTCGGTCAACGGCATGATTTACATCCGCGGCCATCGGCTCGATTACGACGAATGGGCGGCGCTGGGCAACCCCGGCTGGTCGTACGCCGAGGTCTTGCCATATTTCAAAAAACACGAGAACAACCCGCATGGCGAAGCCGGCTATCACGGCAAGGGCGGCGAGGTCGAAGTAGGCGTGCCGACGCAGATCAATCTGCTGTCGCGCGCCTTCGTCAAAGCCGCCGCCGAGGCGGGGCAGCCGATGACCACCGACAACAATGGCGCAAGCCAAGACGGCATCGGGCTGAACCATGTGAACCATAAATACGGCAAGCGCTTCAGCAGTTCGCGGGCATTCCTGCATCCCATCTGGAACCGGCCGAATCTCACCATCATCACCGAAGCGCTGGTCGAGCGCATCGACTTCCAGGACAAGCGCGCCACCGGCGTCACCATGACGCGTGCGGGTCAGCGTCAGTCGCTCACGGCCGCGCGCGAAGTGCTCCTGTGCGGCGGCGCGATCAACTCGCCGCAACTCTTGATGCTGTCGGGCATTGGCCCGCGCGCCGAATTGCAGCGCCATGGCATCGAGGTACGTGTGGATCTGCCGGGCGTAGGTCAGAACCTGCAAGACCATCCCACCGTACAAGTCACCATGAGCAATCCGGGCGGTGAGTCGTACGCGCTGTCGCCGCGTAACTGGCTGAACGTGCTGACCAGTCCGATCAGCTATCTGTTCGGGCACAAAGGCATGCTCGGCACGCACGGCGCGGAGGCGGGCGGTTATATCCGCACGCGCCAGGGTCTCGATCGGCCCGACGTGCAGTTGACCTTCGTTGCGGGCCACAAGAAGTCGCTGGCGCAGATGCCGCGTACGCACGGCATGATGACGATGGTGCATTTGATGCGACCGCGCACGCGTGGCTATATCGAATTGACTTCGGCGCGGCCCACCGACAAGCCGGCGCTGCATCCCAATTTCCTTGAAGATCCGGAAGACGTGCAGACCTTGTTGCGCGGCGTGCGCGACGTGCGTCGCATGCTTGCGTCACCCGCCATCGCCCGCTACACCGGCGAAGAGCTCACGCCAGGCGGCGAGCTCGTCAGCGATGAGCAATTGATTCAGGCGATTCGGGCGCAGGTGGGTACCGCCTACCATCCGGTGGGCACCTGCAAGATGGGACCGGCCAGCGATCCGCTGGCAGTGGTGGACGCCAAGCTGCGCGTGTATGGCGTGCAGGGCCTGCGCGTGGTCGATGCGTCGATCATGCCGAACATCATTGGCGGCAATACCAACGCGCCGACCATGATGATCGGCGAGCGCGCGGCGTCGTTCATTCTGAATCCGCAAGATGAGGCCCAAGAGCAGGCGCCGGTACGCCAGGATGCGGTGCGGGATCGTGAGCTCGAGGTACTTGCTTAAAAGGCCAAGGCAACGGCAAGGCGGCCCCGTGTGGGCCGCCGCTATCAGGGGTATTCGTCAATAGCGCTGCGTGCGCCGTCGCCTATACTGTGTCTCATAAAAACGGAGACATGCGCGATGCCCGATTTCGACGATCTCAGCGACCCCGCCACACTCGACAACGCGCTGGCCAGCGGCGCCACCTACGGCACCCTCGACCGCCAGCACGCGCTTTTCACTTATTTGCGCCGCGAAGACCCCGTGCACTGGACCACGCCCGCCGGTTTCCGACCGTTCTGGGCCGTCACCAAACACGCGGACATCATCGAAGTCGAGAAGCAGCAAGAGCTGTTCATCAATGCGCCGCGCGCGAAAATGTTCAGCATCGAATTTGAAGAGAAAGTGCGGGCCGCCAAGCACGGCAAGGCCGACGTGGTGCGCAGCCTGCCGCAAATGGACAATCCTGATCACCGCGCCTATCGGCAACTGACGCAGGCCTGGTTCCAGGCCAAGCAGGTAAGGCTGCTTGAAGAGCGCATTGCAGCGCTGGCAAAGCGCTCGCTTGATGAACTCGAACAAATGGGTCCCGAGCTCGATTTTTATCGAGATATCGCGGTATGGTTTCCGCTGCGCGTCATCATGCTGATCCTGGGCTTGCCGGCCGACGACGAGAAACGGCTGCAGAAGATCACGCAAGCGTATTTCGGCGGTGCCGATCCCGAAATGCAGGGCGGTTCCGACCTGATCAAGGCGGCGCAGGACTTTGTCGATTACTTCGACGGCGTAAGCGAGGCGCGCCGTGCGCAGCCCACCGACGATGTCGCCAGCGTGATCGCCAACGGCACCATCGATGGCAAGCCGCTCGAGCATATCGAGGCCTCGTCCTACTACATCGCGCTGGCCAGCGCCGGTCACGACACCACCAGTGCCAGCGCCGCGGGCGGCGTGCTGGCGCTGATCGAAAATCCTGCCGAATGGGCCAAGCTGAAAGCCGACCCGACGCTGACTCCGGCAGCAGTCGAAGAGATCATTCGCTGGGTGTCGCCGGTCAAGCACTTCTTCCGCACCGCCGCGGCCGACTACACGCTGCGCGGCAAGCAGATCAAGGCCGGTGACAATTTATTGATGTGCTATCCGTCGGCGAATCGCGACGAGGATGTGTTCGCCGACCCGTTCAGCTTCCGCGTCGACCGCAATCCCAATCGTCATCTGGGCTTCGGCTATGGCGCGCACGCCTGTATCGGCCTATTCCTGGCGAAGACCGAATTGCAGATCTTCTTTCGGGAACTGCTGGCGCGGGTAGAGCGCTTCGAATTGACCGGTCAACCGGCATGGATACAGACCGCTTTCGTCGGCGGACTGAAGCGCCTGCCAGTGCGGGTGGAGATGGTGCGTCAGGCCTTGATGGCTTGAGCGTAAGCGGTTTCCGACTGCACGATATCGAAGAAGGCTTCCAGCGCCTGCTGGGCGCCTTCGACGTTGCGCGCGCGCATGTTTTCCAGCATTTGCCAACGTAGGCCATCGCAGCGCTCGTTGGCGGCGGGGCGCGCATTGATCACCACATAACGCACGATCACGGTGAGCGAGTCCACCAGCAGCGCCAGCACTTCGTTGTGCGTGGCCGCGGCAATCAGGCGGAAGAAGTCGGTGCTCACGCGTACCTTGTCGTAGTACTCGTCCTTGTCGTTCAGTTGGTCGACCAGGCGAATGCTGTCTTCGATCGCGTCGAACTCAGCCACCGTACCGCGCTCGCAGGCCAGCTTCACCACTGAGCCGGTGATGACCGAGCGCGCTTCCATCAGACTCGGCAGCGTGATGTGGCCCAGGTCCATCAAATCGCGCAGCGACTGCTTCAATACTTCAGGATGGCCTTCGCGCACGTAGGCGCCGCCACGCAGACCTTTCTTGAGCACCAGAATGCCGGAATTTTCCAGCGTGCGCAGTGCCTCGCGCACGGCTGGCCGGCCCACGCCGAACTCAGCCGCCAGATCGCGTTCAGTCGGCAGCTTGTCGCCCGGCTTGTATTCGCCGCGCGCCAGCTTGCGACGAATCTGCTCACAGATTTCTTCGAAGATGCGGCGGCGCTTGATCTTGGCAAAGCCCGGCTTCTCTTCCGCCACCGCGGTGAAAGCGCTCGACGCGACATCGGCAGGCGCCGCACGGTCGGCCGCGCCACCGCCGACAGCCCTTGGGGCCGCCGCAGACGTCGCGGCGGTTCCAGGGGCTTTAACGGGGTCTTGGGCCAACGCCTGATCGGCGTCGTTCAACTCGATATTGGATGTCATCTCGTGCGTCGTCTGAAAGCGCTCGCGTGCGGCGGCGTCATTCCTGCTGCAAGGCGGGGTTCAGATACGGACAGCGTGCCGCGGCGCTCGCATCCTCGGCCGGCAGAGGTTTATCACCGAACGCGCCCGATCGTTCCAGCAGATCGATCTGGTCGTCATTGTAGCCGAGCGTATGGCGCAGCACATGCCGCGTATGCTGGCCCAGAGCGGGCGCGGCCACCGGCGGCGCGATCGGGCTTTTCTCCAGCGTAAACGGCAAGCGCACGTTCGGAATCGTGCCGGCGGTCGGATGCGGAATCTCGGTGATCATCTTCAACGCCACAGTTTCCGGCGCCGCAATCGATTCCGCGATGGTACGCAATGCGCCGGCGGGCACGCGTGCCGCACGCAGCTTCGGCAGCCAGTTTTCGCGCGTATCGGTGGCGAGCGCGGCATTCAGCGCGTCGTTCAACAAGTCGCGCGCGCCGAGCCGGTTGGCCTTCACCAGCAGCTCCTCGTTGGTTGCCAGGTCTTCGCGGCCGATCAGCGTAAACAGGCGGCGGAAAATCTCGGTGCCGGTGCAAGCGATATACATCGGTCCGTTAGACGCGTAGTACACCCCGGTCGGCGCCGTGTCAGGGCTGGAATTGCCGTGTCGCGTGGCCACCCAGTCGGGATCGGTCAGCGTCTGCATGGTCGAGTAACCGACCATATTCATGGCCGTCTCATACAGCGAGGTTGAGACGCGCTGGCCGCGACCGCTGCGTTGGCGCTCCACCACCGCGGCCAGAATCGCATTGCTGGCCATCATCGCAGAGCTCAAGTCGATCACAGACGAGCCGGCGCGCACGCCTTCGCGATCTTGATAACCGTTGAGCGACATGAAGCCACTTTCGGCCTGCGCAATCGGATCGAAGCCCAGGCGCTCGCCCATGTCGCCGTCGCGGCCATAGGCCGAGATCGAGCAATAAATCAGCGCCGGGTTTTCTTTCGAGACGGTCTCGTAATCGATGCCGAAGCGCTCCATCACGCCGCCGGTGAAATTCTCGACGACGATATCCGCGCGACGGATCAGCTCTTGCACGATGCGTAGGCCATGCGTGGTCTTCATATCGACCGCCACGCTCTTCTTGTTCCGATTCACCCACAGGAACGGGCTGCCTTCACCGGCCAGCTTGTCGCTGTACGGCGGGTAGTGGCGAAACTCGTCGCCGCGCTTGGGGTTCTCGACCTTGAACACTTCCGCGCCCAGATCGGCCAGCAGCATGGTGGCATAGGGGCCGGCGACGAAGTGCGTGAAGTCGACGACCTTGAAGCCGCGCAACGGGCCGCCCGGCGTGTTGTCCGCTGTGCGGGCGGCGCCGTCGGCCGCGCCTGTTGGATGTTCGGATATTTGCATGAGGGTCTCCTCCGTGGATGATGTCAGGAACGCGTCGGCTGGCGCGAACTCACGCCTCGATCTGCACCGGCAGTTCCATCAACGCGGTAATGTTATTCGCGTATTTGCGCACAGGTTCGCCGACAACGTTGATTTTCATCTTGCGCTTCAGGATTTCCTGCCACAGCACGGTCAATTGCAGCTCTGCCAGGCGGTTGCCCAGGCAGCGGTGAATACCGAAGCCGAACGACAAATGCATGCGCGGGTTCGCACGGTCGATGATGAACTGGTACGGATCCTTGATCATCTCTTCGTCGCGATTGCCCGAGCTGTACCAAACGATAACCTTGTCGCCCTGGCGAATCGTCTGGCCGCGGAATTCGACGTCGCGCATCGCCGTACGGCGCATATGCACAACCGGCGTCACCCAACGCAGGATTTCCGGCACCAGCGTCGAGATCAGCGCGGGGTTGGCGCGCAGCTTCGCGTACTGTTCGGGGAATTGATTGAGCGCGAGCAGGCCGCCCGAGATCGAGTTACGCGTGGTGTCGTTGCCGCCCACCATCAGCAGCACGATCATGCCGAGGAATTCCTGCGCCGGCATATTCTTCGTGTACTCGGAATGCGCCAGCATCGAGATCAGGTCGTCTTTCGGCTCTTCCTTCAGACGCTGCTGGAACAACACGCCGAAATACGCCGCGCATTCCTTCAACTTCGCATAGCGCTTTTCTTCAGTATCGATATCGCCGCCCACCGCCAGGTCGACGTTGACGATGTCGCTCCAGTAGGTCAGCAGGCGCCGGTCTTCCTTCGGGAAATCCATCAGTTCGCACAGCACGCGCCCGGTCAGCTCGACGCTGACTTTATCGACCCAGTTGAAGGTCTCGCCGCGCGGCAGCGAATCGAGGATCTCGCCGGCCTCGGCGCGAATCACATGTTCCAGCCGACCCAGGTTGGCCGGCGCCACGATCGGGCTGACCACGCGACGCTGATGATCATGCAGCGGCGGATCGGCGTTGATGAAGCTGGTGCGCCGCATATTCATCGGCAGATCTTTGATCAGCATGCCGCCGTTCTTCACGTCGGACGAGAAGGTCTGGTGATCGATCTCGATATCGATGATGTCTTTGTACTTCGTCACCGACCAATAGGCGCCATATTCGCTCTCTTTGGTGTAATGCACGGGCGCTTCGCGACGCATCCGATCGAACATCGCAAAGTGGGTCTGCTTCTGAAAGCGATCCGGCAGGCTCGGGTCGAGATCTTCGAGCGGCTGCGTGACGCCATCGGGAGCGATGACGATTTTCGGGTTGTCGAGGGTGGCTGTGTTCATGATCATCTCCAATAGTGGGCCCGAGCAGGGCGCGCCAATGTTGCCGCCGGGCGGTGCTCGCGGCAGCGACGCGCAGCGGGTTTAGTGCTGGCCTTCCGGCATGCGCAGCACCAGTCCGTCGAGGGCTTCGCTGACTTCGATCTGGCAGGAAAGGCGTGAGTTGTCTTGCAAAATCGGCGAGAAGGTCAGCATCGAATCTTCTTGTTCGCCGCGTCCACCGACGATCTCGGTCCAGGCCGGATCGACATACACGTGGCAGGTGGCGCAAGCGCACAAGCCGCCGCAGTCGCCATCGATACCGGGAATATTGTTGTTCTGCGCGACGCTCATGACGGACACGCCCAGCGGTGCCTCGACCGCGTGCTCGTTGCCGTTGAACTCGATAAAGCGAATGACTGGCATGGGGATCTCCTCTACTACCTGGCAAAGTTCGGCGGCGTTGCAGGCCACCTGTTAGTTAATTCAAATCGTTGCGATTAAAGCGGCCTGCGGGCGCCACCGACGGCACCGCGCAAGAGGCGCCGTTCACGCGGGCACACCCACTGCCAATTCCTTCAAGGTCACCGCCGGATCGCGCAGACGTTCGCGCGACAGCCGCGTACCCTTGGCGGCCACCATGCGCGCGAACGCGAAATCCATCGGCGCATTGACGGCCTCGACAGCCGCCAGCCGGTCGTCTTCACCCAGGTGATAGACGGCGAACGAGTGCTTGACCAGATCGCCGCGCACGATGGTTTCAGCCGGCATGCCGGTGAGCCCTACCAACTGCAGCCGCAAGTCGAACTGATCGGACCAGGTCGACGGTGCTTCCGGCGCGGGCGCCGGCCGCCCGCACAAATCGCTGGCTGCCTGCTTGGCCTGCTCGGACGCGTTCTGTACGCTTTCCAGGCGACCCATGCGGCCGTACAGCGCCAGCGGCCGCCGCGTGCAATCGCCGATCGCATGGATAAACGGATCACTGGTGCGCGCCTGGGCATCGACCAGCACGCCATCGCTGCATTCGAGGCCGGCTGCAAGCGCTAGCGACTGCTCGGCCAGTACACCGATGCCGACTAAGGCCACGTCGCACGGCAACGAGCGGCCGTCCGACAGCTCCACCGCAGTGACGTGACCATCGTTGCCGCTAAAGCCCACGACGCTGGCATCGAGGTCGATCGCCACGTTATGCGCGAGGTGATAATCCAGCATGAATTGCGAGAGGAAAGGCGAGGCCACGCGTGCCAACAGGCGTGCTTCGCGTTCGACCACGGCCACCGAGGCGCCGAGCTTCGAGGCCGAGGCCGCGGCTTCGAGCCCGATGTAGCCGCCGCCCACGATCACCACGCGCTTGCCCGGCGCGATGGCGGCGCGCAGTCCGAGCGCGTCGGGCAGGGTGCGCAGTGCGCGCACGCCGGCCAGGTTTGAGCCGGGCACTTCGAGCGGCCGCAGGCGCGCGCCGGTCGCCAGGATCAGACGCTGATAGGCGAGCGTGGCGCCGTCCGCCAAGGTGATTTCGCGGCGCGCCGTATCGATCGACTGCGCCTTGCGGCCAGTCAGCAATTCGATCTTCTGTTGCGTATAAAACGTGGCTGGTTTCAGTGCGAGCTTTTCAGGCGGGCACTGGTCGAGCAACAAGGCTTTCGACAACGGCGGCCGCTGATAGGGCGCGTGATGCTCGTCGCCCACCAGCGTGATGGCACCTTGCCAACCGTACTGACGCAGCAGAGCAGCCGCCGAGTCGCCGGCCTGGCCCGCGCCGACAATGACTACGCTTTCCGACATATCGTGCATGATGCGTGACCCGCCTCAGCCCACGTTGGCGGAAGCGGTCGCGGCCTGGGACTGCGATTGCGCAGCTTGGCCGGCCGGCGCGGTTTGTGGCGCGGCTTGCGGACCACGCACCAACTTGCCCGGCAGCGCGCCGGTCGCGACGCTTTGGCGATAAACCGGTACGCCCGCGACGATCGTGGCCACATAGCCGGTGGAATTCTGCAGCAGCCGGAAACCGCCCGCCGGCAAGTCGCGCGTCATGCGCGGCGCGGTCGCATCGAGCGCGTCGAGATCGATGATATTCAAATCGGCTTTCATACCCGGCGCGATGCAACCGCGATCCAGCAGGCCGACCATGCGCGCGGTGTCGGAGGTCTGGCGCCGGATCAGCGTCGGCAGATCGAAGCGGCCGCCGCGGCCCCAATGCGTCAGGGCGAAGGTCTGGAAGCTGGCATCGCAGACCATCGCCACGTGCGCGCCGCCATCGCCCAATCCCATCACCGTATTCGGATCGGACATCATTTCCGCGCACACTTCCAGGTCGCCATTCGCATAGTTGGCGAACGGCGAATACATCAGGTTCAGGCCGTCGTTTTCCAGCGTCAGATCGTAGGCCAATTCCGCGGGATCGCGACCTTCGCGCGCGGCGCGTGCCGCCACCGAGGCTTCGGCGCGCGGGTCGTAGACGGGCGGATCGCCCAGCGGGTAGATGTTGTCGTACAGGCGCAGGCGCGGTCCCAGCGGCGTATCGGATGGCGCCGAGATCTCCTTGATCAGCTGCGCGCGCAAAGCGGGTTCGCGCATGCGTGCGAGGCGCTCGGCCAGCGGCAGCTTGGCGATCGGCTGATACGACGCACACTCGAGAAACACATTGCGGCTGCTCTGCAGGCCCAGCAGCATGCCCACCGCGCGCGGTGCAACCTGCGCGCGCATCGGCAGGCCGTCCTTGACCGCCTGCGCGGTCAATGCCAGCAATTCGCGCCAGCCTTCGGTATTGCCGTGCTTTTGCATCAACGAGAACGACAGCGGCCGGCCCGATTGCTCGACCAGGCGCCGCATCATCGCGAATTCCTCGCGCAATTCAGCCGGATCGTCGAAGTCCATGATGATTTGCAGCACGCCGCGACCCGCGTCTTTCACGCCCATCGCGATGCCCATCAGCTCTTCTTCTGCCGCTTGCAGCGACGGCGTAGCGTCGCCCTTGACCGACCGGTGATTGATCGAGCGCGAGGTGGTCACGCCCAGCGCGCCGGCGCGCATCGCCTCGGCGGTCAAGGCGCGCATCTGCGCGATGTCGTCGGCCGTGGCCATTTCCAGCCGGCTGGCGCGTTCGCCCATCACATACACACGCAGTGCCGCGTGCGGCAATTGCGCGCAGAAGTCGATATCGTGCGGACGCCGTTCCAGCGCGGTAAGGAACTCGCTGAAGTTTTCCCAATGCCAATCGAGGCCTTCGTGCAGAGCCGGTCCGGGAATATCCTCAACGCCTTCCATCAGTTCAATCAGTCGATCACGATCGCTGGGCCGCACCGGCGCGAAGCCCACGCCGCAATTGCCCATCACCACGGTCGTCACGCCGTGCCAACTGGACGGCACGAAACGTGAATCCCACATCGCTTGCCCGTCATAATGCGTATGGATGTCGACGAAGCCCGGTGTTACCAGCAAACCGCTGGCATCGATCTCCTCGCGCCCTTGTCCAGTAACCTGTCCAACCGCGACGATGCGACCATCGCGTATCGCCACGTCGGCGTTCACGGCGGGGCCGCCCAGGCCGTCGATAACGGCGCCGTGGCGGATGACGAGATCGAATTCGCTGCTCATTTTGTCTCCTGTCCGGCGATTCACCGGGCTGCGAGTGGTATTAGGTATTTGGTAAGACCTTATACTATAGGGAATCGAATAGCTGTCAAGACGGTGTTTTCACTGTAACTATAAAAATGGGAGGAGGCATGAACGATCAGATAGAACAAGCTGCGGAGGGCGTGGCGCCCGAACAGACGCCGGTATCGGACGAAGCAGCGCTGCCGGACACGGTAACGGGCGCGCCTGACGTGGTGGTCATCACCGGCGCCTGCGGCACCCTTGGACGCGCCGTGGCGCGGGCGTTCGAGGCCGCGGGTGCCAGCTTGGTACTGCTCGATCTGAAACAGGCGTCGCTGAATGCGGCATTCGGCGCCAACGGCCCACGCCAGTGGGCGCAGGCGGTCGATTTGCTCGACGCGGCCCAGACTTCCGCGGCGCTGCAGGCCGCGCTCGCGCGCTTTGGCCACATCGACGTGCTGTGCAACATCGCCGGGGGCTTCCAGATGGGCGACCCGGTGCATCTGCTGTCCGACCAGACTTGGGACATGATGCTGGACTTGAACGCGCGCACGGTGCTGCATACGGTACGCGCGGTAGTACCCGGCATGATCGCCGCCGGCGCCGGCAAGATCGTCAACGTCGGCGCTTTCGCGGCCTTGCGCGGCGCCCCCGACATGAGCGCCTATGGTGTCTCGAAAAGTGCGGTAATGCGCATGACCGAGGCACTCTCGGGCGAATTGCGCGAGCATGGCATCAACGTCAATGCGGTATTGCCGACCATTATCGATACACCGGAAAATCGCCGCGGCATGCCTGATGCCGATCCGAGTCGCTGGGTAGCGCCGGACGATCTCGCGCAAGTAATTCTGTTCCTGGCCTCGGATGCCGCGCGCGCGATCCACGGCGCATTGCTGCCGGTAACCGGTTTGAGCTGATTGGAGAGCACGATGTTGGCCGCAGAAAAAGACTACGAGACCCTGGCAGCAGGCTTTGCCTGGAACATCCCCGAGCGCTACAACATCGGCGTCGACGCTTGCGATAAATGGGCCGACGGCAGCGCACGACCCGCCTTGATTTATGAGACGGCCGACGGTACTGTGCAGCGCTACAGCTTCGATGAATTGAAGCGTCTGTCCAACCAGTTGGCGCACAGTTTCGCCCGCCATGGCGTGGCACGCGGCGACCGCGTCGGCGTGTTCCTGCCGCAAGCGCCGGAAACCGCCATCGCCCATTTGGCCGCCTATAAATCCGCCGCCGTGGCGGTGCCGCTATTCGCCTTGTTCGGCATCGACGCGCTTGAATTCCGCCTGTTCGACAGCGGCGCGGTGGCCCTCATCACCGATCGCCAGGGCTACGAGAAGATCCGGCCGATTCGCGCCAGCCTGCCGCAGTTGAAGCTGATCTATTGCATCGACGCCGATGCCGACGACGCGCCGCCGGGCACGCTGGCATTCTGGCCGGCGTTGCGCGAGGAGGCGCTTGCGTTCACCCCGGTGGACACCGGCGCCAACGAGCCGGCGCTGATCATCTATACCTCCGGCACCACCGGCAAGCCGAAGGGCGCTTTGCATGGCCATCGCGTCTTGCTCGGGCACCTGCCGGGTGTCGAGATGTCGCAGGCGCTGTTTCCAAGCGGCGCACGCCTGATGTGGACCCCCGCGGACTGGGCCTGGATCGGCGGACTGCTCGACGTGTTGCTGCCATGCTGGCACCACGGGGTACCGGTACTGGCGCGACGCTTCGAAAAATTCGACGGCGCGGCCGCCTTCGATCTAATGGCGCGCCATGGCGTGACGCACGCGTTCCTGCCGCCGACCGCGATCAAGATGATGCGCGGCGTCGAGCGGCCGTGTGAGCGCTGGTCGCTGGCCTTGCAGGCAGTCGCCAGCGGCGGCGAATCGCTGGGCGAGGAGTTGCTCGAATGGGGCCGTGCAACGCTGGGCGTGACGATCAACGAGTTTTACGGACAGACTGAGTGCAACGTCGTTCTTTCGTCATGCGCCACCTTGTTTCCGCCGCGACTGGGTGCGATCGGCAAGCCGGTGCCTGGTCACAAGGTGGCCATCGTCGATGACGCGGGACAGCCACTGCCGCCCGGCACCGAAGGCAATATCGCCATCCGCGCACCCGACCCCGTGATGTTTCTAGGCTATTGGAACAACCCGAGCGCCACCCGCGAGAAATATGCGGGCGACTATCTGATGACGGGCGACCTGGGCGTGGCCGACGCCGAGGGCTTCGTGCGCTTCGTCGGCCGCAACGACGACGTCATCACGAGCGCCGGCTATCGCATAGGCCCCGGGCCTATCGAAGACTGCCTGCTCGGTCATCCGGCAGTGCGCATGGCCGCGGTAATCGGTTTGCCCGATGCTGAGCGCACCGAAATCGTCAAGGCATTCATCGTCCTGAACGAGGCCTTCACGTCCAGCGAGGTGCTCGTGCGCGAGCTCCAGGCGCATGTGAAAACCCGTCTTGCCGCGCATGAATATCCACGCGCCATCAGCTTCGTCGACAGTTTGCCGATGACTACCACCGGCAAGATCATTCGCCGAGCGCTGCGCGAAGGCAGCGCTTAATTCCTACAGCTTTACCCGAACCTTTAGAAGGAGATTCAATTGACCGATCAAGTACAGGGCATGCCGCCCACGGTGTGGTACGACGGTGGTGCAGACGGCCGCGTGATGGTGGCTGACTCACTCAGCTATTTTGAACACGAGCCCTGGCTGAACGATGTCGCGGTCGGCGCCTCGTTCGCCGGCGCACCCACGGGCGCCATGCCGCTGCGTCCCGGCGTCAAGGCCTGGATCGCCCACGAAGGCGGCCCGGGCAAAGACCAGGCCGGCATCGGTGGCCTGGCCCTCGCGCAGCAGTTCGGTATTCCGGCGGCGTCGATCGCCACCATGACGGGCGGGCTGTCGCAAGGCATGACCTTGATCACCGGCACCGTCAGCCATGCCAACGAGGCGGCGATGAAGCTGGGCGTGCGTGCTGGCCAAACCGGCGGCGAGGCCGCCAAGCTGATGCTGAAGGCGCCTAAAGGCCACCCGTGCGACCTGACAGGCATCATCGACGAAACCCTCTACGAAGTCGACAGCACCCCGCAGGGCAAGACTTTCGCCGTCTGGTCGTTCTCGCGCGTCGAAGGCCAGCATCCGGACGATGTATTTTGCGTGGCCTCGCATGGCGGCAAGGTGATGGCGCAGTACGCATTGCGCGTCAAGCCACGCGGCCTGATCGCCAACGATGCGGGCGGCGGCCTCGACAACTCGGGCATGGACGGACTCGCCGCGGTGGACGAGTTGTGCGGCATTCCCGCGGCCACCGTGTCGGCGGATAGCGCGCGCATCGGTGATGCCTTGAGCACCTACAACGACGGCATCATCTCGGCCGCCAACGATACCGCCCTGCGGATCGGTGTGAAGGTGGGCATGAGTGCGCGCGACGCGGCCCGCCTGATGGTGCAAGCGCCGCGCTGAGCGCGGGGTAATCGGGAGCTTCGATGACAATCGTACGATTCTTGAAGGATGGTCGGCCCGCGCTCGGCTTACGCGTAGGTGACGAGGTGGTCGACTTGTCGTCGATCGAAGGCCACGGCGCCGGCGACGTATCGGAACTGCTGCGGCGTGGGCCCGATGCGTTGCGCACCGCCTTGGCCGCGGCGCGGACGTCAGCGCCGCGACTGCCGGCGGCAGGCCTGCATTGGCTGCCGCTGTCCAGCACGGCGGGCAAGGCGGTTTGCCTGGGGCTGAACTATGCCGATCATGCAACCGAAACCGGTGCCTCGAAACCCGATTATCCGATCCTGTTCATGCGTGGCGCCAGTTCCTTCGTCGGTCATGGCGAGCCGCTGGTGCGGCCTGCCAGTTCCACGCACTTCGACTTCGAGGGCGAGCTGGTCGCCTTCGTCGGCAAGCGTGCTCGTCACGTGCGGCGCGCGGACGCCTTATCGCATATCAGTGGCTACTCGGTGTTCAACGATGGCTCGATACGCGACTTCCAGATGCGCACCTCGCAATGGACGATGGGCAAGAACTTCGACGGCACCGGCGCCTTCGGCCCCGGCTTCGTGCCGGCCACTGAATTGCCGCCGGGCGCCGCCGGACTGCGCCTGACGACCCGGCTGAATGGCCAGGTGATGCAGCAGGCCAATACCACCGACATGGTGTTCGACGTTGCCGAGACGGTAGCGCTGTTGTCGGCATCGATGACACTCGAACCCGGCGATCTGCTGATCATGGGAACGCCGGCGGGGGTGGGTTTCACACGCCAGCCGCCGGTCTTCATGAAGCCGGGCGATGTATGCGAAGTGGAAATCGAAGGTGTGGGACTGCTGCGCAATCCGGTGGTGCAGGAGGGTGCTTAACGTATTATGCGTGGCCGAAGCGTCCCGGCGTAGCGCCAGGACGCTTCTCGAACTACCTTAGACGGCGATATTCACCACTTGCAACTGGGTGAATTCATTCAAGCCTTCCTGGCCATACTCGGTGCCGAAGCCCGACTGCTTGGCGCCGCCGAACGGGATGCCCGGCGACAGATCCGCATGCTTGTTGATCCACACCGAGCCCGACTCGATCTGCACGGCCAAGGCATACGCACGTTCCGGATTCGACGACCAGATCGAGCCGCCCAAACCATACGACGAGGCATTCGCGCGGTTCACCGCGTCCTGCGGATCGGAGAACTTGATGATCGGCAGTACCGGTCCGAACTGTTCTTCGTCCACCAGCCGCGTGCCGTCGGTGATGTCGCGCACGATGGTCGGCGAGATGAAATAGCCGTCACCCGCGGGCGTATCGCCACCGGCGATGACCTTGCCGTGCTGGCGCGAGTCTTCGATGATTTGTTTGACCTTCTCGTATTGCGCGCGGTTTTGCAGCGGTCCCATCTTGGTGGCGGCATCCAGCCCATCGCCCACCACCGTGGCTTTCGCCAGCTTGGCCAGTTCCTCGCACACTGCGTCGTACACGCCTTCCTGCACATAGAGGCGTTTTACGGCGATACAGATCTGGCCGCTATTGCGGAACGCGCTGTTGTAGATTTTCTGCGCCACTTCCTTCGGATCAACGTCGTCGAGCACGATGGCCGCGTCGTTGCCGCCCAGTTCCAGCGTAATGCGCTTCAGGTTCGACGCGGCGCCCGCCATCACCTTGATGCCGGTAGCGGTCGAGCCGGTGAACGAAATCTTGCGGATATCCGCGTGCGAGGTCAGCACACCGCCCAGGTCGTTGGCGTCGGCAACGACGTTGAGCACGCCGGCCGGCAGCACGTCTTTCAGCAGTTCGCCCAGCCGCAGCGTGGTTAGCGGCGTGGTGGCGGCGGGCTTCAGCACCACCGTATTACCAGCCAGTAGCGCGGGCGCGAGCTTCGACGCCACCATCGCGACCGGGAAGTTCCACGGCACGATGGCCGCGACCACGCCTAGCGGCTTGCGGTGCAATTCGATTTTTTTGCCCTGGCTGTTATCCGCATGAACCGGCAGATCCAGCGTGGCGAAATAACGGAACATGCGCTGTGCGCCGCCCAGCTCGCTAGTGGCGTCGGCCAGCGGTTTGCCTTGTTCCTGGGTTAACAGGCGTGCCAATTCCGTGATATTTGCTTCAATCGTGTCGGCAATCGCCAGCAGCACTTTCGCGCGCTCGGCGAGTGGCGTGCGCGCCCAGCTCGTGAAGGCCGTCTTGGCGGCCGCGACCGCCTCGTCCAGTTGCGCATGCGAAGCGCGCGGGCTCTGTGTCAACGCGCGTCCGGTCGCCGGATTGATGACATCCATGGTCTGCGCACCAGCGACCAGCTTGCCGCCAATGAGGAATTTGAAGTCGGACATGTGTCCCTCCGTTTGATATTTTGAGATTCGCGCGCCGAGCAGGCTCGGGTCTAGCGGTAATGTAGCAGAACGGCCGCGACCCGAGAGATCAGCGGTGCCTCACGATATACATTCGGTAGACGATCAACGAGGCGGCGGCCACGCCGAGACTGGCGCTGTTGGCAATCCAGAAGCCGGCCGCGCCGCGCAGCCCGGCCGGCACATTGCCCGATACGTCGAAGCCTAGCAAATAGCCACCGCCGAGCCCCACGCCCCACAGAGCGACCGCGTAGATGACCGTCGGTATTACTGTGACCTTGTAGGCGCGCAAAATAAAGGCGGTGCTTACCTGGAGCGCGTCGAAACAATGATAGAAAGCGACGATCGCCAGCAGCGATGCCGCCGCCGACGCTACTGCCAGGTCGGGCGTGTACAGCCGCACTACCTGATTGCGCGTGAACCAAAGCAGCAGCGCGAACACCACGGCGATGCCGCCCGCCAGCAAGATGCCGTGCCGCGACAGCGTGCGCGCCGCTTCCGGCCGTTCGGCGCCGAGTGACTGTGCCACCAGCGTCGAGCAGGCAACGCCGATCGACATCGGCGTCATGTACAGCACCGCGCCCATATTGCCGGCGATCTGATGACCGGCCAGGATGGTGGTGCCGAAGCGCGCGATGAACAGCGCCATGAACGTATAAGAGGTGACCTCGATCAGGTAAGACAGCCCCATCGGCACGCCCAGTCGCAACAGCCGCAGCTGATCAGGCAAGCGCGGCCAGCTTAAGCGCGCGAAGATGCCGAATGGCAGATAGGCGGTGTGGCGCGACATGATGCCGATGCCGATCACGCACGAGATCCAGTTGATCAGCGTGCTCGCCAGCGCGCATCCCGGGCCGCCCAGTGCCGGCACGCCGAACCCGCCGAACACCAGCCAGGTATTGGCCGGAATCTTGATCGCCAGCGCAATCAACTGAATCACCATCACCAGGCGTGGCCGCGCAATCGCATTCGACAGCGAGCCATAGACGCGAAAGCCCAGGCTGG
>JBPBQZ010000021.1:0-30442 GCA_050955105.1 Janthinobacterium lividum
CCGCAACGATATACAGCCCCAGGCCAAGCCCCTCTTGCGCGGGCTGCGCGGCGGCGCGAAAGAAGGGCTGGAAGAGTCGCTCGACGGTGCTGGCCGGAATCGGCTCGCCCTGGTTCACCACCGACACTTCGAAAACGTTCTCGCGCAGCGAAGCGGCTACGCAGATCGGCGTGCCCGGCTTGCCGTGCGCCAGCGCGTTCGCGAGCAGGTTCGACAGCAATTGGCCGATGCGTGCCTGGTCGCAATAAATCGGCCCGTTCAGCGCGAATTCCGCCTCGATGGTGCGAGTCGGCCAGGCGGCACGCAATTCGGCCGTGACCTGTTCCAGTTCGGGCTGCAACGGGCGGTCAGCGTTACGTTCGAGGGCGAGCCCGCCGCCTAGCCGTCCGCGCGCAAAATCCAGCACGTTGTCGATCAGACCGGCCATGCGCCGCACGCTTTTTTCTACGAGCGTGAGCATCGCCGGTGCGCGCGGATCCATCGGCGCGCGGCGCAGGAAGCTGGCGCCGGCACTGATGGAAGATAGCGGGTTGCGCAGATCGTGGCCCAGCACGGCGATGAATTGCTCGCGCAGTTCGGCACTTTGACGCGCGTCGAGCAGCGCGGCTTCGCTGGTTTCGAGCCGATCCTGGGTATCCAGGTGAAAGCCGATCAGGTCGGCAAACAGCTTGAACATGCCGCGCGTTTCCGGCGTATCGAGGCGCGCGGGTCGCGGGTCGATGGCGCACAGCGTGCCGAAGAAATCGCCGCCGCGCCGGAAAATCGGCATCGAGATATAGCTCTGGAAGCCATAGATCAACGGCGTTGGGTGCTGGCTGAAGACTTCGTTCTGGGCCACGTGGTCGATTACCACGGGCTTGTGGCTAACGCGAATTTCGTTGCAAATGGTGGTTTCGAGCTTGAGCTCGCCGCCGGACTTGAGGCCGAAGGCGATTTGGTCGCGCACATCGCAGGCCACCCAGTGGTCTTGCGTGACGCGCGCCACCGCGGCGAAACCCATGCCGGTGGTGCGGCATACCACTTCTAGAATGGTCGGGACGACATCGATGCGCTTGATACTGGCCACGTCAGCGCGCAAACGCGCTGCGTTCTCTTCTTCCAAAGTGGCGCTCATGAGTGCTTACCTGAGTGCTTCTCAAAAAAACGACGATAGGGCGACTCCGCCGGTGTGGCGGTCGCTTCATCTCGCCCGGCAAGTGGGCGGCGAAAGAGGAGAAGGGCTTATGTGCGGAATCCCACACAGCGGTGGATTCTGCTCGTTGCGGCGTGGAGAACGCCGCTTTGGCAACACAATGTGCCACAAACCTGCGGTTTCTCAAAAATCGACGGGAGCATCGCATCCCCGAGGCGCGCAGCAAACCGCCTGACTTGTTGTCGCGGACGTGCTCGCTGCGTGTCAATAGCGCTCGGGCACTATCATTTCCGCAGGCACCGGATGGCGTATGTATTCAGCGTTGTGCACGCGCGCCGGCAGCACGATCGGTGCATGCTCGATCTCCTGGTAGGGCACTTGCTCCAGTAGATGCGCAATGCAGTTGAGGCGTGCACGCTTCTTGTCCACCGCCTGCACCACCCACCAGCGCGCCTCGTCGATATGCGAGCGCTGCAGCATCACTTCCTTGGCGCGCGTATAGGCTTCCCAGCGGCGCCGGCTTTCGAGATCCATCGGACTCAGTTTCCACTGCTTCAGCGGATCTTCGATGCGACTGCGAAAACGTATCTCCTGCTCGTCGTCGGTAATCGAAAACCAGTATTTCAAGATCTGTATGCCGCTGCGCGACAGCATTTTTTCGAATTCAGGCACCGCGCGGAAAAACTCTTCGTATTCGTCGTCGGTGCAAAAGCCCATCACGCGCTCCACGCCGGCGCGGTTGTACCAGCTGCGGTCGAACAGGACGATTTCGCCGGCGGCCGGCAGATGCGAAACATAGCGCTGGAAGTACCACTGCGTGCGTTCGCGATTGTTCGGCGCGGGCAGCGCCGCCACCCGGCACACGCGCGGATTCAGCCGCTGCATGATGCGCTTGATGACGCCGCCTTTGCCGGCCGCGTCGCGACCCTCGAATATCACTACCAGGCGGTGATTGCTTTTCACCACCCAGTCCTGCAATTTCACCAGCTCGCCCTGCAGGCGGAACAGTTCCTGAAAGTACAGACGGCGTGCCACGCGCTCCGCTTCGCTCGACGCATGCGGCGCACGCGCTGCGCCGTTTGCATCGAAGCGCCGGTCATCGATCTCCATTTCGAGCTCTTCGTCCCAACTATCGATCATCTCGGCCTGCAGGCGCCGCTGTCGTTCTTCGTCCAGCGCGGCGTGTGCTGTCGTATCGTCGTGGCTCATGCGCAATGCTCCCGGTCGGGTCGAAGGATAAACGCGGTGGCGTCGAGCGCGTGATACCGCAACCCTGGATTGTCGAGCTTCAATAAGTCGACAAGGTTACACGTGCGGGGGCCGCGGCGCAGCGCGCTTGACGGTTCACTTCAGGCCGAGCCGGCGTGCCGAGCGGCTCAGGTTCGCGCGATCGATGCCCAGTTCACGCGCGGCGGCGCTCCAGTTGTGCTGGTGTCGCGCCAGGCTATCTCGAATTAACTGGCGCTCGTGGTGTTCCATGGCCTGGCGCAGGTTTTCGACGCGTGGCATCGATGCGCCGCTTGTCTCGGAAAAGCGCAGCGGCGCATCCCGGTGGTTGTCGGGCAGATCGAGATCGCGCGCGGTGAGCGTGAGAATTTCGGGACGTTGCGGCTGGTGCGCCAGCGCGCGCAGTGCGGTGCGGCCCAGCAGATGCTCGAGCTCGCGGATATTGCCCGGCCACGGATAGGCCAGTAGTGCTGCTTGCGCGTCCGCGCTCAGGCGCAGTCCTCGCAGTCCCATGCGCGCGCGGTTCTGTTCGAGGAAGAAGCCGGCGATCGGCAATACGTCGGGCGCGCGCTCACGCAGCGGCGGCACCGTTAATGGGTATACCGCCAGCCGGTGATAAAAGTCGGCGCGGAAGCGCCCAAGTCGTACTTCGTCGGCAAGCTTGCGATTGGTGGCCGCAATCAGCCGTACGTCGACCAGATGTTCGCGATCGGAACCGACGCGTTGCAATCGGCCATCTTGCAATACGCGCAACAGCTTGGCTTGCGCCGCCAGCGGCAGCTCTCCCACTTCGTCCAGAAACAAAGTGCCTTGATGCGCCAGGTCGAATTTGCCGCGGCGGTCCGCTACCGCGCCGGAGAATGCGCCGCGCACGTGGCCGAACAGTTCGCTTTCCACCAGCGTTTCGGGCAGCGCCGCGCAGTTCAGCGTAATCAGCGGCTTGTTGGCGCGGCTTGACGCGGCATGGATGGCTTGCGCCACCAGCTCCTTGCCGACGCCGCTTTCACCGGTGATCAGCACCGTCAGGTCGCTGTGGCCCACCACCTGGATCTCGTCCAGTAGCCGGCGATGCGCGGCACTTTGACCGATGATTTCGCGTGCGCCCAGGCCTGCCGCCAGCCGGTAGGCTTCGGCCTTCAGCCGCTCGTCTTCGCTGCGCTGCGCGAGGCTGCCGATGTGTGTGACGACGTTCACCGTGGCCGCGGCCAGGCTGGCGAAGGCTTGCAGCGCGGCCATGTCGACGCTTTCGAAGCGCGCCGGATCGAGCGCGTCGAGCGTGATCAGGCCCCAGGGCCTGCCCGCGATGCGCAAGGCGCAGCCCATGCAGTCATGCACTTGCAGTTGATCGCGCAGGTTCTTGACCAGGCCATCGTAGGGGTCGGGCAAGGTCGAATCGGCAGGGAAGCGGGTGGCGCCCGGCGCCGTCAGCAAGACCTGTAGTCGCGGATGATCGACCACGCGAAAGCGCAGACCCAGCGTGTCGTGCGTCAGCCCATCGATGGCCAGCGGCACCAGCACGTCGCCATCCAGTCTCAATAAGGCGGCAGCATCGCAGGGAAACAAGGTGCGCAAGGCGCGCAGCAGCCGCTGGTAGCGCTCGCCATCGGGCAGTTCGCGCGACAGATCGTCGACCAAAGGAATCAACGCGCTCAATAGCGAAGGGGAAGTCATAGTGACTCGGATCATGTCGACAAGACCCGAGTCTAAATGACCACAATGCTCGGCGCACGCTGATTTTCAACGGAATTAATGCTGGCATGGAACGTGGATAGACAGGCAGCTCAACGGGCCGCAGCGTTACTGGGCGAGCCTGTCATGTCGATCTACACTGCCACGAGGGAATTCCCATGCTTTCTGCCGATCATCGCGCCGTCATCACCGCTACCGTGCCGCTGCTCCAACGCGGCGGCGAGGCGCTGGCCGCGCATTTCTATCAATTGCTGTTCGTCGAGCATCCTTCGTTGCGGGCGTATTTCGACCAGGCCAATCAGGCCAGCGGCGCGCAGCCGCGCGCACTGGCGAATGCGGTGCTGATGTACGCCAAGCATATCGAGCGGCTGGAACCGCTCGGCGGATTGGTCTCGCAAATCGTCAACAAGCATGTAGCGCTGCAGATCCAGCCTGAGCATTACCCGCTGGTCGGCGCATGCCTGCTGCGGGCGATGCGTGAAGTACTGGGTCCGACGGTGGCCACCGACGCGGTGATCGAAGCGTGGGGACTGGCCTATCAGCAGCTGGCGGATATCCTCATCGCCGCAGAAGCAGAAGCGTATCAGCGCGGCGCGCGCGGCCCGCTAGTTCAATAGGTCCGGCTGCTCGGTCACCACGCTTTGATACAGCGGCTGGAAATTGAGCCAGCCGTTGTAAGGCTTGTTGCGTGAAGCAATTGCCTCCGCATGCTCAGCGGTGATCGCATGAGGCGCTTGTCCCAGTGCCGTTACGGCTACCTGCTCGCGGCAGACCTTTTCGAGAGATACGAACAGATAGGCGGCCTCGTCGACGCTCTGTCCGACTGTGAGAATGCCGTGGTTTTTCAGGATGAGCGCCTTGTTGTCGCCCAGCGCTTCCCCCAGCCGCGCGCCTTCGCCACCGACCAGGCTGTCGTAGATTGCATGGCGCCCGTAAAAAACCGCAGCTTCGTGCGAGATCGGTTCGAGCAGCTTGCCAAGCGAAGACCAGATCTTGCCGAACTGTGAATGTGTGTGCACCGCGGCAACCACCGACGGACGGTTGGCCAGCAGCGCTGAATGCAAAGGCAGGCCGCCCGGATGCAGGAAGCCATTACCCTCGAGCTTCTCGCCGCGATAGTTGGTGCGCAGCAGACTGCTGGCGGTGATCTTATCGAAGCTGACGGCGAACGGATTGATCCAGAACTCGTCGGGATGTTCGGGGTCGCGCACCGACATGTGGCCCATGACCCCTTCGTCGAAGCCTAGGCGGGCGAAGATGCGGAAGGCCGCGGCGAGTCGCTCCTTGCGATGCTGGCGCTCGTCGGCATAGTTATCGAAGACCGGTAGCTGTGGCTTTTCGAAGTGCGCGGTCTCGGCAAAGGTGATGGTTTCTACGGTCATGGGTGCGCAGCTATTTTTATAGGGGATAGGTGGGACACGCGCTCGCCGGCACCATTGCCAGCTAGCCGCGCGTGTCGACGGGCGTCGAGTACATCAGGCAGCGCGTAGGCTCGACAGGCTTTGCAGCAACTCGAAGGCGTAGGGCCAATCGCCGAGCTTGGAATCGGAGCCCATGTGGCCGAGTGCTCCGGCCACTTCGAGTTGCGAGCCCCACGCGGCGGCGAACTGCGTGGCGCGCGCAAACGTGACGCGTGGGTCGTTGGTGCTGGCGATCAGCACACTGGGGAATGGCAGCTCTTGCAGCGGAATCGGCGCGAAGCCGGTGGTGCCCGGCGGGTACTCGGCGGCTTCCACGTCGCTGGGTGCGACCAGCAAGGCACCGGCCACCGGGCCGCTATGCCGAGCCGCCCAATGCGCGACCAGGCTCACCGACAGCGAGTGCGCCACCAGTATCGCCGGCCGCGGGTCCGACTGGATCGCGGCATCGAGCGCCGCGACCCATGCGCTGCGATCCGGATTGTTCCATTCACGTTGCTGCACGCGAATGAACGATGGATGTTTCTGTTGCCAATGGGTTTGCCAATGATCCGGCCCCGAGTCGCCGCGTCCCGGCAAAATCAAGGTTCTGTAATCCGCTGACATAGTGTCTCCTTGCAAACAGTGGGCAGATGTTGCTGGGCGAATCAGCCGACGGCAGAGGCTTCTTCGAGAATCGCCGCGGATTCTTTCGCGGCCTTCGCGTAGCGGCTTTGCGGCCATGGCAGACCGAGGTTGCCGCGCAAGGTATCGCTTTCGTATTCGCGCCGGTAGATGCCGCGCGCTTGCAGAATCGGCACCACCTGTTCGACGAAGTCGCGCAGGCCGCTGGGATGCAGGTGCGCGTGCAGGATGAAGCCGTCCGCGACGCGCCCTTCGTACAGCGTCTGTAGTCTGTCGGCGATCTGCTCGGGCGTGCCGACGAAGCTGGCGGACGGGTTGGCGGCGTGCAGCGCCAATTGACGCAGCGTCAATTTTTGTTCGCGGGCGACGCGCAAGTACTCTTCGGCAGTCGAGCGGAAGCTGTTCTTGCCGATATCGCCCAATTCAGGGAGCGGCTCGTCAAGCGGAAACTGCGTGAAGTCGAACAGGCTGAAATAGCGGCTCAAATATTTGATCGCCACATTGATGTCCAGCAACTCACTGACTTCCTGATATTTGCGACGCGCTTCCTCTTCGGTGCTGCCCACGATCGGCGTGATCGAAGGGAACACCAGGATGTCGTCGGCGCCACGTCCATAGTTCGCCGCGCGCCGCTTGATATCGTCGTAGTAAGCCTTGTGCTGCGGCACATTGTCGACGCTTCCCGAAAAGATCGCGTCTGCCACGCGCGCCGCCAGTTCCTTGCCGTCTTCGGAGGCGCCAGCCTGGAAGATCACCGGGCGACCCTGCTTCGAGCGCTCGATATTCAAAGGGCCTTGCACAGAAAAGTGTTCGCCTTTGTGGTTCAGCGTGTGCATCTTGTCGAGATCGACATACTCGCCGCTTTCCTTGTTGCGCACGAAAGCGTCGGCATCCCATGAATCCCAGAGACCGGTAACCACTTCGATATATTCGGCGGCGATCTTGTAACGCAGGGCGTGATCGTAGAGTTTTTCACCACCGTGATTGCGCGCGTGGCCTTCGAGGGCGCCGGTCACGGCATTCCAGGCTGCGCGTCCATCGCTGATGACGTCGAGCGAGGCCAACTGTCGAGCAGTGGTGAAGGGCTCGCTGAACGAGGTGGTCATGGTGGCCACCAGCCCGAGCCGACTCGTGACCGATGCGACCGCCGACAGCGCCGAAATCGGTTCCAGACGGCTCAGGAAATAAGAGGTGGAATCCTTGGTGATGAAAGTCGAGTCGGCGATAAAGCCGAAGTCGAATTTGCCTGCTTCGGCGATGCGCGCGGCGTCCTTGAAGGCCTCGACGTCGACCGCCACGTCGCTGCGTTGATCTGGATGACGCCAGGCATCGACGTTGGCGCCAATGCCCGACAAGAACGCGGCCAGCCGCAACTGTCTGGTTTTAACCGATCCCATGGGAGCTCCCGTTAAAGATATGCGCTGCTATGTACTGTGTGTTGGGCAAGGCTCAGCCCGCGCCGGGCTGCGTGAGCTAGGCCACCTCGTGCTGCTCTGCAAATTCACGCAACACCTGGCGTTTGACCGCCGCGAATTCGTAGCTGCTCACGTCGCGCGGACGCGGCAGGTCGACGTCGATGATGCGTTTGATACGACCGGGACGCGGCTCCATGACCACCACGCGGTCGCCGAGGAAAATGGCTTCCTCCACGTCGTGCGTCACCAGAATCATGGTGATGCCTTGCTGCGACCAGATGTGCTGCAAGGCCTGCTGCAAGCGTGCTCGCGTCATCGCATCGAGGGCGCCGAACGGTTCGTCGAGCAGCAATACCTCGGGCTCGTTGATCAATGCACGAGCGATTGCGACACGCTGTGACATGCCGCCGGATAGTTGATGTGGATAGGCGTTCTCGAAGCCCTTGAGCTGCACTAGCGCAATGTGTTCAGCGATGGCACGGCGCTTGTCGGCGGCGGAGCGTGGGGCGTTGAGCAAGCCGAGCGCGATGTTCTGTTGCACCGTCAGCCATGGCAGCAGACGGTGCTCTTGAAAGACGATGCCGCGCTCGAGGCTGGTGCCGACGATGGGTGTGCCGTCCAGCTTCAGCTCGCCGGCGTATTCGCTTTCCAGGCCGACCAATAAGCGCAGGAGGGTGGACTTGCCGCAGCCGCTGCTGCCCACCACGCTGACGAATTCGCCGTCGGCGACGCTCAGGTCGATGTTTTCCAGGACTGGCAGCGAGCGGCCGTCGACTTGATAGCGCTTGCTGACGTGCTTGATTTCGAGTTTTGCGACCGCGGTCATGATGAGAGCCGTTAGCTGATTGCGGACGGCCCGTGCTGACGGTGCAGCGCGATGCCGATGCTGCATTCTGCGTAGCTGCGCTACACGCTCAAACCAATATATGCGGATAAACATATGCAGCGCGCGCTTGATTGCATTCGCTCGAATCGCGCGCCGTCTACCGGCGGCAACGCGCGCTTGCAGCGCCGCGGCAGGCAACGCAGTTTTGCGCATATGCAAACCGGTAAACATTGGTAGGGACGCAGCTGTCATCGTCTATATACTCTTGCGACCCTTTGCGCGCGTGAAGGCATAGGGGGCACGACGATCGATTCGATGGCACTTGAAAACTTTTCGGCCAGGCTCTGGTGCTTGCCCCCTCGCGGGCGGCCTGCTGACCGGAAAATATGGCCAAGACAAGAATGTCTTGCAAGGCACGCGCTCGGCGCCTGGCGGCCAGGGGTTCAGCAATCGGCAGCCCTTCCTGGCGCCGAACAAGAGCGAGATCATTGCCAAGCTGCTGGCCTTGGCCGCGGCGGCGGAGCGTACGCCGGCTGAGCTCGCCTTGCGTTGGCTGATCGAGCGTCCGGCTGTGGCCAGCGTCATCATCGGTGCACGTTCGCTCGAACAGGCACAACAGAATCTGCGTGCCGCGGGGTGGACGCTGGCACCGGAAATTCGCCAGGCGCTCGATGAAGTTTCCATGCCGGCGCCGCGTTATCCCAAAGATTCGGAATTCAGCCGCGGCGCGCGTTGAATCGTCTATGTAATCGCGCATTGGACCTTTTTTGGCATATCCATCGGTAAGAGATTTCCATGACTGAGCGGCGACAACTTCATCTCAATTTGAATTTCATGAATGCGGGCTCGTACAGCTCCGCATGGCGCTGGCCGGAAAGCCAGCCGCGCGATTTTCTGAACGCCGACTATTTCGTGCGGCAGGCGCAGGTGGCCGAGCGTGGCACCTTCGATGCGATCTTCCTGGCCGACAATCCGGTGCTGCCGGAGGGCAATGCATTTCGCCCGTTCCAGTCGCTCGAACCCACCGTGGTGCTGGCCACCATAGCCGCCAAGACTTCGCATATCGGTTTGATCGCCACCGCCTCGACCAGCTACAACGATCCATACAACGTGGCGCGGCGCTTTGCCTCGCTCGATCACTTGAGCGGTGGGCGTGTCGGTTGGAATATCGTGACCACCGCCGAGCCGCGTACCGGCGCGAACTTCGGTCAGGAAGGGCAAACGTCGCATGCGGTGCGGTACGACAAGGCAATCGAGTTTGCCGATGTGGTGTCCGCACTTTGGGACAGTTGGGAGGACGCGGCTTTTATCGGCGACCAACAGTCGGGCCGCTTTATCGACGAGCGCCTGATTCACAACATCAATCATCGCGGCGAATATTTCTCGGTGGCCGGACCGCTGAACGTGCCGCGTACGCCGCAGGGTCGGCCGATCTTCGTGCAGGCGGGCGGCTCGGATCACGGCATGCAGTTGGCGGCGCGTCATGCGGACCTGGTGTTCTCGGTGGCGCACACGCTGGAGGATGCGATCGGCTTTTCGCAGCGCCTGGGACAGCAGTTAAGCAGCGTTGGACGGCGCGCGGAAGACGTCGTCATTTGCCCGGGCCTGGTGGTCATCATCGGCGGCACCGAACAAGAGGCGAAGCAGCGCGAGCGCGATCTGTGGGAGACCACGCCGATCGAGTACGGACTGCTGCGGCTGGCCGCGACGCTACAGGTCGACCCGGAGCGCCTGTCGCTCGATGAACACTTGCCGGACGATCTGCCGTTCCCCACCGATCACCGGCAAACGTTTTTCAAGGAAGCCGTGAATCTGGCGCGGCGCGACAATTTGACGGTACGTCAATTGATCAAGGCGCAAGGCGGCGGTGGCACCGCACACCGCATCGTCGTCGGCACGCCGGAGCAGATCGCGGCCGGCATCGAGCAGTGGTTTCTATCGGGTGCGATCGGCGGCTTCAACGTCATGCCGGACGTGACCGCTTCGGGCTTGCCGGCGTTTGTCGACGAGGTTGTGCCGATCTTGCGCCGCCGCGGCATCTTCCGCTCCAGCTACGAAGGCCGGACCCTGCGCGAGAACCTCGGCTTGGCGACTCCCGCGAATCGTTTCGCCCAACGGTAGATAACGATGGTGCTGACGGCTATTTGCCAGAGCAATACCACCAGCACTGGGCCGGCCAGGCGAATCGCCCAGCCGGCAGGTTCACGCGCAGGCGGCGCGAGGTGGGGCGCTCGAAGGCATGCACCAGCCAGTAGGGCGCATCGTTGGCGGCCACCGGCGCTTTGACCGCGTTTTTGCTTGTCGCTCTGAGCGTCGCCTTGCTTGTCGCAGCGGCTTGCGCGGTGGCTGTCATCTTGCGTCCTGGAGAGATTGCGGCGGCGTAGCGCGCGGGCCCCTTTGCGTGAATCGACATAAGCATTGGAGATAAACGCATAAGCGGCGAGCGGAAACAGCGCAATGGACTGCAGACTATATGTAATGATCTAGGCCTTCTACAACCAAGCAAACACCATAACGATATGCGGATTCATGTACTCGCATCCGCTACCGGGATTTTTGAGAATGGACCAGTCTGAAGCGCATGACATTGCCCGTGACCCGCTCGCCGCACGCGACCGGTCCGCGGAACTCAACGCGTTGATCGAAGCGATCGGCGCCGCCGCGCTCGAGCGTGACCGCGAACGTATCGCGCCGTTCGAGGCGATGGCGCTGTTCAAGGCTGGGCGCTGGGGCGCATTGCGTCTACCGGTGCAAGCGGGTGGCGACGGCGCCAGCTTGCGGCAGTTGTTCAATCTGGTCATCCGGCTTGGCGAGGCCGATTCGAATGTCGCGCAAAGCCTGCGCAATCACTTTGCTTTCGTCGAACGTTATGTGCGTCTCGAAAACGATGAGCGCGCGCGGCGCTGGCGGCGGTGGGTGGCGGATGGCGCGCTGTTCGGCTTGGGAAGCACCGAACTCAGTTCCACCAAAGCCGGGCGTGGTGAAAGCCTGGAAACGACCGTCACGCCGCGTGGCGAGGGTTACGTATTGAATGGCACGAAGTACTACAGCACCGGCAATCTGTACGTCGACTACATACAAGTGCGGGCGCAAAGTGGGCCGGGCACCAAGGCTTCGGTGATCGTTCCCGTGACGCGCGAAGGCGTGGAGCTGCTCGACGATTGGGATGGCATGGGGCAACGGCTGACCGGCTCTGGCACGTCGAATTTCAAGGACGTGGCGGTGTCGGCCGACGAGGTGGTGTTCGATGAACCGGGCAAAGGCTACGAGCGTGCCTATGCCAGCACCTTTCCGCAGCTCTATCTGACGGCGATCAACGCGGGCATTCTGCGCGCCATACTACGCGACGCCAATAGCATGCTCGGCGCGCGTCAGCGCTCGTTCTATCACGCACCGACACCGCGCCCCGCCGACGATGTGCTGCTGCTGCAAACGATTGGTCAGATATCCGCGAATGCGTTCGTTGCAGAGAGCGCGGTGCTCGCCGCTGGGGAATTGCTGGACGCCGCCTATATAGCTTATGAGCAAGGCCGGCCTGCCGACGAATTGGCGCTGCAGGCGGCGCTGGCCGCGGCCAAGACCAAGATCATCGTCGATGATCTCGCGATCAAGTCGGGTGCCTTGCTGTTCGACGTCGGTGGTGCTTCAGCCGCGAAGAAGTCGCAGAACCTGGACGCGCACTGGCGCAATGCGCGAACCTTGGCATCTCATAATCCGGCTGCTTATAAGGCAGCGGCGATTGGCAATTACGAAGTCAACGGCGTGCCGCTGCCGAATGGCTCTTATTTTTAGAGGCGGCGCAACCAGAGATCGAGCCCGGTATCGGTGAACGCGTTGCAGGCACTTACCCATGTGGCGTCGATGCCGTTTGCAGACACGAAGCGGACAAAATACGCCACATGGTCAGCACGTCTTAAAAATCGTAGCGTACGGAGACTTGCGCCGTGCGCCCCGGATTGTAGAAGGCCGAATCCAGACCGATCGAAGGCGTGTAGAAGTTGGCCTGCACATAACGTCGGTTCAGGACATTGCGCACTTGCAACTGTGCCGACCAATGCCCGCCGGATGCCACAAAGTTGGAGCCCAGGTCGACATAAATTTGCGAGGGTGAGCGCAGTGTGTTGCCGATATCCTGATAAGACGGAGTCAGGTAGCGCACCGTGCCGTTGACGCGTACGACGCCTGGCAGACCGATTGGCGGTAGCGTATAGACCGCGCTGGTGGCCGCCACCACGTGCGAGACGTAAGGCAACAGATTGCCAACGTAGTTCGCGGCAGGTGCGCCAGTCGGATTCAAGAACTCCTGGAAAGTCCCTTGCAACAAAGTTAGCGAGCCGCTCAGCGTGAGGTTGCGGATCGGCCGCGCGATCAGCTCGAGCTCGGTACCGTAGGTGCGCGCCTTGCCCGCATTCACCGTCACCGAGCCGTTGACCGCCTGACCATTGACGATGGCGTTGGCAATCGCTGCCTGATAGTCCTTGAAGTCGTTATAGAACAACGATGCATTGGCTTGCAGGCGCCCGCCCAGCAGATTGGCTTTGGTACCGACTTCATACGTCAAGACCTTTTCGGGATTCACCGCGACGTCGGCGATCTGCAGCGTTGCGGCGACCGGGTTGTAGCCGCCGGATTTCTCACCCTTGGTGATGCTGGCATACGAGAAAAGGTTCGGCGTCCACTTGTAGTCGATGCCGATCTTGGGCGTCACGCTATTGACGTCCTGTGTCAGATCACCGGTAGAGAACGTCTTGGCGTTCTGGCCCAGCGCGCTGGTCGACGCATAGCCGTACTCGTTGAAAATCTGCCAATCGCGGTTGAGGCGGATGCCAGCGGTGGCGCCGAGGCGCTCGGTGATCTGGTAGGTGCCCTGCGCGTAGGCGGCGACACTCGTGTTGTTGACGTCCGACTGGATACCCTTGTAGCTGCCCGCGGTCCAAGAGGGACGATTGATGTCGAAGCCTTCGCGCAGACCGATCACACCGGTGGTGAACTTGAAGCGGCCATAGTCACCCAGCAGTTGCAATTCCTGCGTGACCTGGTGCTGATGCATATTGATGAGAAAGCCGAAGGTATCGGTCGGCAAGCCATCGAGTAGCGTCGGCACGCGGTCGTCGCGAATTTGCCGGTATGCGCTGATCGACTTGAAGGTCAGGTGATCGTTGATGATTTTCGTGAGTCGCAGCGACATGCCGCCGACGTTGCGATCGATACCCGCATCGGTATTCTCGGCCGTGGTATTCGGCGAGGTGCCGGGATAGTTCAGGGCGATGGGCGCATTGGTGTTGCCGCCATCGTGCGTGCCGTCGATCGAAAACACGGCCTCGAAATCCCGTGTGGGCGTGAGGCGAATCTTGGCGCGAAACTGTTGATAGTTGGCGCCGTCCACGTATTTGTGCAGCGTTTCGTCGTAGGTAGAGCCTTGATCGTGATACTGATTGAAGGCAATGCTGCCGTACAACACGTCTGGCACGAGCACCCGCGAGATATAGCCCTTGGTGCCATAGCCGTTGTTGGTGGCGCCCGTCGCCTGGATCCACGCGACGTTGTCGGTGGGATCTTTCGTGATGATCTTCACCGCGCCCGCGCTACTGTTCTCGCCGTAGAGCGTACCTTGCGGGCCGCGCAGTATTTCAACGCGATCGACGTCAGGCATGCCTAGATACAAGCCGCTGCCAAGCTGCCGCGCGATGTAAACGTCATCGACATAGAGCGGCACCGCGCTGCTATAGGTCGGACTCGAGGTGCCGATGCCACGGATGTAGATCGGGCCACCACCACCGGTGCCCTGGAAGGCGCCTGGCGCGGTAATGCCGGCGACGGCCGCCGTCAGGTCGCGATTCAGTGGGTTGTCGTTCTGGCGCAGCGCCGCGCCGCCGATCACACCCACCGAGACCGGTGTTTCCTGCAGCTTGGTTTCGCGGCGTTCGGCCGTGACAGTGACCTGCGGAAGGGTATTTTCCTGGATGCTCGTCGCGCCGCTTGCGGCATTCGGCGCCTGGGCTTGCGCCTCGGGCGAGGGGCTTGCCGTGGATTGCGCATAGGCTGGCAGCGCGCCACTGGCCAGTCCCAGCAGCAACCCCGGTATCAATAACGGATGCCTTCTCTTGAAGGGCAATGTATCGGAGCCCGTGAAACGAACTCGCGGCCGCGCGGCGGCGTTGGCATACATCGATGCCAGGACTGCGATCTGCACCATTTACTCCCCGGATTTGAATTTTATGCAGGCAGTCGGAACCGACACAGGTGGCCTGAAGAACTCAGCTAACGCTGTGCTGGTACTAACCGCCAAAGCTATTTGCCTATCACTGCTTTGGTGATCCAGGAATTTTCAAGCTTTTATCTAGTTAAGCTTAATAAATAGCCATATGCGGATTCGGTGCACATATTACGGTTGTCATATCCCGCAACGAACAAATCCTTTGCCATATGCTTATCGCGTAACCGTTGCTGTGCTTAGTGCCTCTTTATAAGGGCTCTCTGGGCATCGCGCGCGCAAACCGCACGGATCTCGAGCAGCTTCCCTGCATCTCAAAATGTGCTTTCTAAATCTGGATTGCTTGGTTTGCGACGCGCTTCGGCATTGCTACGATGCGCTGCTAACTGGCGACGACACAGCCATTCATTGGTGCGCCATCCGGCGCCAGCATTCCGCATGACGTCGAAGACGCACCTCACACGAGACCTTCGATGCGAAAAACAATTGCGCGCCTGGCTTGCGGCCTGGCGGTATGGGGCTTCATCACGGCGGGGGCCGCCCGCGCCGAACAGCCGCCGGCTGTAATCCGCTTCGGCGCGCCCGCGCTGACCGTGGACGGCGATACCTATTGGGGCACTTTCGGGCTGGCCCGTTACGAAGGCTGGCTGGATCAGGAATTCGGCAAAGACCACGTCAAATTCGATTTCGTGGGTTACCGCGGCGGCGCGCCGATGGTCGGTCAGGCACTGGCCAACGGACAGATCGATTTCGCGGGGCAGGGCGATCTGCTATCGATCATCGGGCGCTCCAGTGGCATGCAGACCCGCCTCATCTTGCCGTTCGACAAGCTATCCAATGCCTACCTCGCGGTCAGCCCGAAGTCGACCATCCATTCGATCGAAGACCTCCGTGGCAAGCGAGTTGCCTACTACAAGGGCAATCAGATTCAACTGCAGGTGATTCGCATCCTGGCAGCGCATGGCCTGACTGAGAAGGACATCCGCTCGATCGCGCTGGATCCGTCGACCGCCGCGGTGGCTTTGAATACGGGCGACGTGGACGCCATCTTCAGCGGGCAAGATACCCTGGCGATGCGCGATCGCGGTTTGGCGAAGATCATCTATTCCACGCAAGGGCAGCCTGAGTTCACCTCTTACAACGGTCTCATCGTGCGCGCCGACTTCGCGCGTCAGTATCCGCAGACCACCGAGCGCCTGGTCAAGGTGCTGGTGAAGGCGGCGTGGTGGGCATCGGAGCCGGCAAATCGTCAGGAAGTGCTGCGCATCTGGGGGCTTGGGCCGCTGCATCGCAGCTACATTGCCGAAGACTTCAAGGATCGTCCGTGGGCCGACCGGCAGAGCGCGTTGCTCGATCCGCTGTTGGTGGCGCACTACAAGAACACTGAAGATCTGATCGCGCAGCTAGGGTTGTTGCGCGGTCCGAAGTTCGATGTCGAACAGTGGATCGATCGCCGCTATCTGGATCAAGCCTTGAAAGATCTGAAGCTGGAGCACTACTGGACGCCGCTCGACGCGCAAGGCAAGCCGCTGGTCGCGCAGTAAGCGACGGCCAGGCGGCTCAGGGTTATCTCATTATTGGGTGGTCGCTCGGGCACCGCTGGCATCCAGCGGCACCCAGTAATGTTCGAGGCCTTGCGCCTGCAGCGCCGCATTCAGGAAATGCGGATCGATCCACTGATGAATGTCGAATTTCGGGCCGCGCAGCAGGCCGAGTTGGGCTGCCTGGTCTTGCGTGTTGATGTAGTGACCGACGTAGAAGGCGTCCAGCAAAGGACTCATACGATCGCTCAAGGGGCGATCGCCGAAGTCTTCCTCAAGATCGGCACGCCGCTGTCCGTCGAGTGCCCAAAGCGCGAACACTTGCTCGCGATTGGCGGGGTCGGAGGCCCATTTGGCGGTTTTCACCAGCACGTTTACCACGCGTTGCGTGATTTCGGGATACTGTCTGGCGAATTCGTCGCGCACGATCAAGCCGGATTGAGCTGTCAGCACCGCTGACTGTCCGCGGGTGGTGTAGACAATTTTTGCCGCGCCTTTATCGCGCAAAGCCAGCAACTCCGACCCGCCGAATACCGCGTCGACGTCACCTGCCACCAGCGCCGCCGCCGAGGTGGGCGGATCGAGATAGATCGAGCGCAGGTCTTTCTCTGCCATGCCGTTTTGCGCGAGGATGCGCAGCACCTGCAGATGCACGAAGTTGCCCTTGAAATAAGAGACGCGCTTACCGCGTAGATCGTGAATCGATTTGATCGATGAATTGATCGGTACCGCAAGATAGGCATTGCCGAGCTTCACGGACGGCAGGATCAGACGGGTAGGCAGTCCCGCCGCATGACCGATGATCGACATCAGATCGCCTTGCGCGGCGAAATCGAGCTGCTTGTTGGCGAGCGCCTGACCTACCACCGGCGCGCCGCCCTTGAAGGTATCGAATTCAAGACGGATGCCGTCGCGCTTGAATTCGTCCTGTAGCCAGCCCTTGTAGTTGGCCAGACCCACCACCATGCCGCCCACCAAGGCAGGATTGCTGGTGATCTGAGGAGAGCCGAAGCGAATTACTTTCAGCGGGGTTTGCGCGTGCGCAAGCGGCGCCGCGCAGACCAGGCATAGCGCGAGGGCCGCTAACGCGCGCGCCCGCAGGCGCGAGATAAAGCGTGATGTCATCGATGGAGCCTTTGAGGGAAGAGCGGATGCTGCGTTGTGTGGGTATGCGGTGTGGACGGGTCGCGCCGCGCTTGAGGGACGCTGTGGCGCGACGCCGGCCAGTGGGCGTGGCCCGCCCGCTAGCAAGCCAGGTCTAGGTTCTCGCGCACGATGCCTTGCAATAGCGGTTGAAAATTCAGCCAGGCGAATTGCGCGGTGGCGCGCTCGGCAATGGCACTGGCATGCACCGCATCGATCGATTCGGGTTTGCCGATGGCTTCCGCCAGCAGTTGCGCCTGGGCGGCGCGTTCGAAGGCGATGAAGAGATACGCTGCTTCATCGACGCTCTGTCCGACTGTCACCACGCCGTGATTCTTCAACAGCAGTGCGCGATTCTTGCCGATGGCGCGCGCCAGCGAATAGCCTTCGCCATGCCGGTAGGTATCGTAGATTTCATGGCGCCCGTAGAACTGCGCCGACTCGGCCGATATCGGATCGAGCAGCCGCCCTAGTGTCGACCAGGCGCGACCATGCACGGCATGCGTGTGCGCTACCGAGATCACGTCCGGCCGTGTTTCCAGGATCGGTATGTGAATCAGCGTGCCGCCGACATGGATGAAACGATTCTTGCCCTCGACGATTTCGCCCTTGAAGTTGTAGAGCACCAGGTCGTCGGGGGTAATCGAACCGAAGTCAGTGGCGTAAGGATTGGTCCAGTAATGGTCGGTGTGTTCGGGGTCTCGCACCGAGACATGTCCCATCACGCCTTCCTGAAAGCCGTATTTCGAGAAAAGCCGCAAGGTGGCGGCCAATCGATGCTTGCGATAACGGCGTTCCTCGGCCTGCGTCTCGAAAACCGGCGGCTGGGGCTTCGGGGGATTGGGCTGTGTCATGCGACGCCGCCCGCGGCAATTGCGGGCGCTGCTGATCCGGCCGATGCCGTGGGCGCGGCGGAAGCGGCCGCGGCTGCGCGCGCCGCGACGTAGCGATTCACCGGATACGCCAGTCCCAAATTGCCGCGCAGCGTATCCGACTCGTATTCGCGTCGATAGATGCCGCGGTTTTGCAGGATCGGTACGACGTGGTCGACGAAGTCGGTGAGACCGCCGCCAATGATGAAGCCATCGATAATGCCCAGCTCGTACATCGACTGGATTTTGTCGGCCACTTCGACTGGTGTGCCGACATAGTCGCCGCGCGGTGTCGCTACTCGCAAGGCAAGTTGGCGCAAGGTCAGGTTTTCTTCCTTGGCCATGCGCAAATACAATTCGGCCGTCGACTTGAAGCTGTCCTTGCCGATATCGCCAAGCTCGGGCAAAGGCTCGTCGAGCGGGAACTGCTTGAAATTGAAGAAACTGAAGAAGCGGCTGAGCACCTGCAAGGCAAGGTCGATGTCGACGTATTGGATCTGCTGTCGATACTTCTCTTCGGCTTCCTCGCGCGTGTCGCCGACGATCGGCGTGATTGTCGGGAAAATCAAGATGTCTTCGGGGCGGCGTCCGTAGGCGATCGCACGCCGCTTCAGGTCATTCGAAAATTCAGTGGCGTGTGGGATGTCGCCATGGCGCGAATAAATGCCGTCGGCCAGTCGCGCGGCCAGGTCACGTCCTTCCGGCGAGCCACCGGCCTGGAACAGCACCGGTCGCCCCTGTTCGGAGCGCTCCATATTGAGCGGACCTTGTACCGAATAAAACTTCCCCTTGTGATTCAGCGTGTGCATCTTCGACAAGTCGGCATAGAAGCCCGATTTCTTGTCGCGCACGAAGGCGTCGTCTTCCCACGAATCCCACAGGCCCAGCGCAATATCGAGATATTCATTGGCCATCTCATAACGCAGCGCATGCGGATGGATGCGTTCGTGGCTATGGTTGCGACCGAGTCCTTCCAACGCCGAGGTCACCGCGTTCCAGCCGGCGCGACCACCGCTCAATTTGTCCAGCGAAGCCAACTGGCGTGCCGTGGTGAAGGGCTCACTGAACGAAGTCGAGAAGGTGCCGACCAAGCCGATATGCTTGGTCACCACCGAAATTGCCGACAGGATGGTGGTCGGTTCGAAGCGGCTCAGAAAATAGGGAATCGAGTCCTTCGTGATATAGGCCGAGTCAGCCACGAAGGCGAAGTCGAGAAGTCCACGCTCGGCGGTTTTCGCCACCTGGGCGTAGGCCTCGAAGTTGACTGAGCCGTTCGCGTGCGCGTCGTCATGCCGCCAGCCGGCGGTACCGGAAAACCCCGAAAGAAAGGTTCCGAATTTTATCTTGCGTGGAGGTTTGGCCATGCTCGCAGGGATCGTAGAAGCATGCGGTGCGGCATCATGCGTCGGGCCGAGGGCACGACACGACGGCCGCGAACTAGCGCAAGCTGTATTGAGGATGGCCAATCATAGGAGCGCGGCGCAAGCACCTCAACCAATATGATTTGCTAACGTTATCGGCTGTCGGCATAACCGCTTGCCAACGCATTGGGCTCACCGCTGTATGCGTTGTCGGATGCCGTGTGCTAGCTGATCAGCAGTGTGCGTTGGTCACGCAACTCGGCGATATGCGTGCAGCCAAGCAAGCCCATTACGCGATCCATCTCTTCTATCAGCAAGCCCAGCGCGCGATGCGCGCCGGCTTCTCCCGCTGCGGCCACGCCATACAGTACCGGTCGTCCTACCAGTACCATATCCGCGCCCATGATCAGTGCCTTGACGATATCGGCACCGCGTCGAAAGCCGCTGTCGATCAACACCCGACAGCGCCCCGCGACTGCATACACGACGTCTTCCAGGACTTCTAGCGGTGATATCGCACCGTCGAGTTGCCGGCCACCATGATTCGACAGCACGATGCCATCGACGCCGGCGGCCACCGCAAGGTGCGCATCGGCCACTGACAGCACACCTTTCACCAGCAGCGTGTGCGGCCAGCGCTCGCGGATCTCGTGGATGTCCTGCCAGTTGATGGTAGGCGAGGGTTGTACTGAAGCGGCGGCGTTCCGGGCATTGCCCTGGTAATCCGCCAAATTGGGATAGCTGGGCAGGCCATGCGGCCAGAGCACATCGAGCGACCAGCGCGGATGCCGCAAGGCGTCGAGCCAGTTGGCGGCCGTCAGCGCCGCGGCGTTGGGATAGCTCGGCGAGCGTCGTGTATGGCGTAGCTCCCGATTGCCCGACACCGGCGTGTCCGTCGTGACCATTAGCGCGTCGTAGCCGGCGCGCGCAGCGCGATCGATCAGTGTGCGGCTATAGGCGCGGTCGGGTGTTTGATATAGCTGCATCCAGCGTGTGCCCGGCGCCGCAATTGCCGCGATTTCCTCGAGCGCGGTCGACGCCATCGTGCTCAAGGTGAATGGCACACCGTGCGCTGCGGCGGCGCGCGCCAACGCTGCGTCCGCACCCGCTGTAAGAAATCCGTTGCGGCCGGTCGGTGCAATGCCGATCGGCGCGCCGAAGCCGCGCCCGAACAGCTCACCCGCGAGCGTGCGCGGCGCCACGTCGCGCAGCGTACGCGGCGCGAAGCCCAGCGATTCGAAAGCGCGCCGATTGCGCCGCAAGCTCACGCCGTCTTCAGCACCATGCTCGACGAACTCGAAGGCGAAGCGCGGCAGGCGGCGTCGCGCCAGCACGCGCAGGTCGTCGATGTTCTGGACCTGCGCCAGACGCGCGCGCTGTGGCAGTGGCTCTTTGTAGGCGTCGAGATTGCTCGACGCATAGACACTGCTTCGCCGTAGCGCATTAGAAGTCATGTCGCAAGCTGACCAGGAAGGTACGCGGTGGACTGTAGTTATAGGCGTTCAGGCCAATCGCAGCGTTGACGTTTTCGCCCAGCGAATACACGCGATTCAATAAATTGTGAATCTCGAAAGTCGCGGTCCATTGACCGCCCGGTGCGGTATAGCTGCTGCCCAGATCGACATAGGTCTGCGCGCCCAGCGGCTGCTGATTGGCAATATCGAGATAGGTATGCGAGAGGAAGCGCGCCGTAGCATTAACGCGCGCGACGCCCGGCAGATGCAGCGGCAGCGTGTATTGCACACGGGTGCCGGCAATGATGTGCGAGGCGAACGGCAGTTGATTGCCGACATAGTTGGCGCCCGCCGCGCCGGTCGGATTGACGAACTGGCGGAAATCGGCCTGCTCGAGGGTCAGCCAGGCGTTCCAATCGAGGCCGTAGAAGGGCCGCGTCGTCAACTCGAATTCGGCGCCGTAGGTTTGCGCCTTGCCGGCGTTGACGGTCACCGAACCGTTTATCAACTGTCCATTGATAATGGCGTTGCCGATCGCCGCCTGGTAGTTTTCAAAGTCGTTATAGAAGAGCGCCGTGTTCAACTGTGCGCGGCCACCCCAGGCGGTGATTTTGTTGCCTACCTCGTAGGTCAACACCTTTTCGGGCGCCACCGGAACTTGTGAGATGGCCAAGGTTGCGGCGACCGGATTGTAGCCGCCGGACTTCTCGCCTTTGGTAATGCTCGCGTAGGAAAACAGATCGGGAGTCCATTGGTAATCGATGCCGATCTTCGGCGTCCAACTGTTGACGTTTTGATACAGATCGCCGGTCGCGAAGGTGCGTGCCAGCGGCACCAGCGACGCATTCGAATTGAAACCGGTGTTGTTATAGGTCTGCGAATCGCGGTTATAGCGCACGCCGGCAGTTATGCCGAGCTTCGGCGTGAACTGATAGTGGGCCTGCGTATAGATCGCCGCACTGCGGTTATAGACATTGCTCTGGATGCCTTTGTAGACATTGTTGGTCCACGATGGCCGGAAGCTGGAAAAGCTTTCGCCGAACCAGACCACACCACTGGTGAATTGCAGTGGACCGTAATCGCCGGCCAGTTGAAATTCCTGCGAAGTCTGGTGCTGGTCGATGTTCAGCAACCAGCCATAAAGATCGGTCGGCACGCCGTCTTGCGTGAGCGGATATTTGCCGTCGCTGATCCAGCGGTGTGCGGTAATTGATTTGACGGTCAGGTGATCGTCGATCTTTTCCGTTAGCCGCAGGCTCATGCCGGCCAGGTCGCGATCGATCGCCGGATCGGTATTCTCATAAGTGGTGCGAATGCCGGAGCCAGGGTAGTTCGGTGCGATGTAGCTATAGCTGTCGGACCGATCGCGCGTGATGTCATAGGTGAACAGCGCCTCGAAATCCTTGGTCGGCGTGAAGCGGATCTTGCCGCGGAACAGCTCTGTGTTGGTGGCGTCGACCTGGCGGCGCAGCACCGGGTCGTAGGTGTAGCCATCGTCGCGATAGCGGCCGTAGGCAATCCCGAAATACAGCATGTCGGGCACGACTACGCGTGACACATAGCCTTTTACGCCCACCGCGCCATAGCTGCCGGCGGTGGCCTGCACCCAGGCGGAGTTGTCGGTCGGATCGCGTGAGATCACCTTGCGCGCGCCGGCACTGCTGTTCTCGCCATATAAGGTGCCTTGGGGCCCACGCAAAATCTCGACACGTTCGATGTCGGGATAAGCCATGTATAGACCGTTGCCGATCGAGCGCGGGATATAGACGTCGTCGACGTATAGCGCAACCGCGCTGGAATAGGTCGGCGAGGCGGTGCCGATGCCGCGAATATAGATGCCGCCCGAGCCGGCCGAGCGCTGCGACGGGCCGCCGGCCACCAGACTGGCGGTGGCGCCATTCAAATCGGCAGGCAGCGGTGTACCCCCGGTGGTGAAGAAATTGCGGCCCAGTACGCCGACCGAAACCGGCGTGCGCTTCAGGCTGGTAACGCGCCGTTCCGCCGTGACTTTGACCTCGGGCAGGGTGGCGCCGCCAGCGGTGGATGTCGCGGCCGTGCCGGACGCCGTGCCGACGGTCGCGGGCACCGTCGCGGCGCTGCTCGACGCCGCGTTCGGGGCAACGGCCGGGGAAGTGCCCTGCGCCAGCGCGGTGCCGCAGCTGAGCGCCAGCACCAGCACGCCGCGTGCGATGCCGGTGAGGCATAGTGCCGCTCCCATGCGCGCACTATCTGCTTGAGTTTTTGAGGTGCGACGCATCTCCGTCGACGATGCCATGTGGGAGTTGTTCTGAGTGGTCATGTGAGTCGTTGTTTTATGAGATGTGACAAACAGCTACGGCTAGGCATCGGCGGATCAGGCGATACGGGGCGGATTAAAACTCAAGGCGTCGCAGGATGACGCAGGTAATCGATCAATGCGGCACGTTCCGCGGGATCGGCGATGCCCGAAAAAGCCATATGATTTCCAGGCACGCGTTGCTGCGGATTCGTCAGGTAAGCATCGAGCGTCGCCGCATCCCACGTGATGCCACTGTTTTTCAAGGCGCGTGAGTAGCGAAAGCCCGGCTCGCTCGCAGCCGGACGGTTGAGAATGCCGGCGAGGCTGGGGCCCACGCCGTCGCCGCCTGGCGCCACGCTATGGCAGGTCGCGCAGCGCGCGAAGATCTGCCGGCCATCGAGCGGCGCGGCCGTCTGTTGCGCGTGGGCGCTGCCTGCGACGAGCACCGCGCTGAGTAGCGCGGCCTTGCATGAGTCGAACATCTGCTGAGTTCCCTCGGTTCAGACCAATAGTTGCGCACGCGCGAGATAGCGCTCGCGAATCGCAGCCGCGGCGAAATAGGTGAGTGCGCCGATCGTGCCGGTCGGGTTGTAGGCGGCGTTGTGCGGCATGATGGCGCCGCCGGTAATAAAGAGATTCGGGTATTCCCAGCTCTGCCCGTATTTATTGACGACGCTATGCGAGGGATCGGTGCCCATGATGGCGCCGCCGGTGTTGTGGGTTCCCTGATAGCCGTCGAGGCCATAGGGCTGCACGTTCGGACGCGGTGGCGTGATGTGCGTAGGCTTGGCCGCCCGACCGATGCGATCGATGATCTGCGAAGCATGCGTCGACACGCGATGCTCGTTCTCCGGGAAGTCGAAGGTCAGCCGCAACATCGGGTTACCGGTCTGCGTGCGATAACTCGGATCCAGATCCAGATAGTTGTAGCGGTTCGGCATCACGCTGGCCATCGCGCCGATCTGCATCGAGCGCGGGTACCATTTCGCGACCTGCTCCTTCCATGTGGCGCCCCAGCGGGGCGTGCCGGGCGGCACCGGGTGATAGGCGATCGGCCGACCTCCCGAGTGCCCGGCGAGTATCACCGAGCCGCCGATATAGCCAGCCTTGGCCCGGTCGAATTCCCAGTTGGTGTAGTACTCGTCGATGGCCGACGAGGTGCCGCCGGCCGCCAGGAAGGGGTTGAACAGTTTGTCTTCAAAAAACAGCGTGGCGCCGGCACCCGTGTTGTAGCAATAGTTCTTGCCGATCAGGCCGGTTTGCGTGTGCGGGTCATAGGGCTTGCCGATACCGGAGCTCAGCAGCAGATGCACGTTGCTGAAGGTATAGGCGCTCAGGATGACGATCGACGCCGGCTGGAACAGCGTTTCGCCGGTCAGCAGATCGACGTACTCGATGCCAGTGACGCGCTTGGCCGCCGTATCGGTCACCACGCGCGTGACGCGCGCATGCGTACGCAGTTCAAAATTCGATTGCTGCAACGCCACCGGAATCACGGTGTTGTGCGGACTGGCCTTGGCGTTGGCCTCGCAGCCAAAGCGGTCGCAGAAACCGCAATATTGGCATTCGCCCATCGCCACGCCGTCGATGTTGGTATAGGCGCGCGAGGCATTCGATGCCGGTACTGGAAACGGTTTGTAGCCGAGCGCGCGACTGGCGTCGGAAAACACGTCGGCGGCAAGCACGCTCGCAAGCGGCGGTACAGGATAGTCACGCCGGCGCGGCGCTTCGTAAGGGTTGCCGCCTTCGATGATGCGGCCATTCAAATTTCCCGCTTTCCCCGAGGTACCGGCGGTGTATTCGAATTTGTCGTAATAGGGCTCAAGCTCGTCGTAGCTTACGCCCCAGTCCTGCAAGGTCATGTCGGCCGGAATGAAGCGCGTGCCGTAGCGCTCCTCGTACATCGAGCGAACCTTGAATTCCATATCGCTCCAACGCCAGGTGAGGCCGTTCCAATGCGCGCCCGAGCCGCCTACGCCGTCGCCGGGTAGAAACGAACTGAGCTTGCGCATCGGCAAGGCCTGCTGCGAGACGTGATTGCGAAAGGTCAACGTTTCTTGCTTGACGTCCTGCATCAATGCGAAGCGAATCGAATATTTGAGCTCGTCGCGAATGTGCGGAATGGCGTAGTCTTCGCCCGTGGAGCGCGGAGGGCCGCGCTCGAGCCCGACCACTTTCAAGCCGTGCTGCGACAACTCCTTTGCCATAATGCCGCCGGCCCATCCCATGCCGACCAACACGACGTCTACTTCACTGAGGCGCTTGGCCAAACTGCTGCTCCTTATGCAAGGTCGGCGATACTGGTCGCCGGGCTGACGTAGCGCTTGTTCTTGAATTGCACGACGTCTTGCGCGTGCGTGGCGATCACGCCCGGGAAGCCGATCATTTGCCAGGCGGCCTTGCCGGCGTTGCCGCCATGGATCGGATCGGCAAACATGCCTTCGGTGACGAGCTGATAAAAAAGACCGAAGACGATGGCGCTATCGAGGCGGTTGTCGAATACCGCGTGGCCCGCTTCGAGGCTATGCAGCAGGGCGTCCTTATTGGCTGGCGACAAGCGCGCGAACGGTACGCCATAGGTTTTGTCCGCGTAGCGATCGGTGCCTTCCACGCCGGCGCGAAACAACTCCGCCGGCGTAAGCGGCAGTTGATAGCCTTGGCTGGGTACACCGACGTGCCAAGGCCCTTCGGTGTACAGCCGGTCACCCGCGCCCCAATTGCCGCCCAGCGCGCGGTCGAAATAGATGTTGATATTGAGACCCGTGCCGCTTGGGCTCAGCGCATCGGCCGGCACCATATGGTCGACCAAGGCCTCGACGAAGTCGGCTTCCGCCGGTCTCAAAAATAGATAGCCGGGCGAGCTGGCGGTGGCCGCGGCGTTTGGAGGCGTGGCAGTCGTAGCCGGAGCCGACGCTAACGCAGCCGCCGACGCCGTGGCCAACGGCAGGCCCGCACCCACGCCGAGTGCTGCGCTACCGGTTATGGCTTGACGAATGAAGCGGCGTCGTCCGCTGGTCGGCTCGCTCATGCCTGCGCGCCCGCGGCGGCCGTCGTGCCCGTCGCCGTTTGCGGCAGATCCGGGCGCGCCAGACCCGGTCTGGCCGGATCGCGATGCTGCGGATAGGGCAGTCCCAGGTTGCCGCGCAAGGTGCTCGATTCATACTCGGTGCGGAACAGCCCACGACGCTGCAGAATCGGCACTACCTGTGCGACGAATTCGCGCAAGCGTTGATGCGGTCCGAAGATCATGAAGCCGTCGACCGCGCGTTCCTGGAAGAACAGCTCGATTTTGTCGGCGATGAAGTCCGCGGTACCGACGAAATCATTGCTGCTGGCGGCGCGCAACGCCAGTTGTCGCAAGGTCAAATTCTCTTCGCGTGCCATGCGCAGATAGTTTTCCGCGGTGGTCTTGAAGCTGTTGGCACCAATGTCGCCAAGGTCGTCGGGCAGCGGCTTATCCAGCGGAAACTGTGTGAAATCGAAGAAGCTGAAATAGCGGCTCAGATATTTCACCGCGAATTTCACGTCGATGAAGCGGTTGTCATGCGCATGCTTGGCGTGCGCTTCCGCGTTGGTGGCACCGATGACCGGGCCGATCGCGGGAAAGATCAATACATCGCCGGGCGCGCGACCGTAGGCCGCGGCACGCCGCTTGATATCTTGGTAATACGCCTTGCCCTTCGCCAGGTCGCCGCTGTTTTCCCAGTCGGAAAAGATCGCCTCGGCATCGCGCGCTGCCAGGTCACGACCCTCGTCGGAAGCGCCGGCCTGAAACAGCACTGGGTGCCCTTGCGCCGAACGCTCGAGGTTCAACGGCCCCTGTACCGAAAAGAACTCACCCTTGTGGTTAAGGGTATGCATCTTCTCGAAATCGACGTAGCGTCCACTCTGCTTGTCGCGTGTGAACGCATCGTCTTCCCAGGAATTCCACAAGCCCTTCACCACGTCTACGTATTCGCGCGCGATCTTGTAGCGCACCGAATGCTCGTGCAAGGTGTCGTGGCCATGATTGCGCGCCACGCCCTCGAGCGCCGAGGTCACCGCATTCCAGCCGGCACGACCGCCGCTGAGCTTGTCGAGCGAAGCGAGTTGCCGCGCGGTGGTGAACGGCTCGCTATAGGAAGTGGTAAACGTGCCGACCAGCCCGATATGGCGCGTGTGCGAGGCGATCGCCGACAGCGCTGTCAACGGCTCCAGGCGACTGAGGAAGGGGTGCGTGGCATCACGGGTGATGTAAGCGGAATCGGCAATGAAACCGAAATCGAATTTGCCCGCTTCGGCGATCTTTGCATATTCGATATACGAGGCGATACTGACCGCGCCGTTCGCGCGCACCTCGGGCTCACGCCAATGTCCGCCGCCGCCTTGCAAGCCGGTGCCCAGCCTAAGTTTGCGTTCTGTCATGTCGGGTTGCCTCCGAAATTTGCGGGATCAAGCGCCCGTAACGATCAATAAAAGTCGTGCCGCAGCGTCACCATATAAACGCGTGGCGGGTTGTAGTTGGCCGCGTTGATGTTGAGCGATGCGATTTGCACCAGCGCATACGGATACGTGCGGTTCAGCAGATTCGTTACCTGGAAATTGGTGGTCCAACCGTGTCCCGGCGACTGATACGAAGCCCCCAGGTTCACGTACACCTGAGTGGGAACCATCGTCGTGTTGGTCACGTCCAGGTAGTTCTTGCCCAATATGCTCAGACTGCCGTTCACGTCGATCGAACCCGGTACCTTGACGGGCAAGCGATACAGAAGCGAGGTATTGACCGTGAGGTGTGGGGCGTTAGGCAGTTGATGGCCGGTGTAATTGGCGTTGGGCGCACCGGTCGGATTCAAGAAGCTGTCGAAGCGGCCTTGCAAAGCCGTGACGTTGAAACGCCATTCAAGATCACGCAGCGGATGCGCGGTGGCCTCGAACTCGGCGCCGAAGGTATGCGCCTTGCCGGCGTTGACGGTAACCGAGCCATTCACGATGGCACCGTTCACGATCGGGTTGGTAACAATGCCCTGATAGTTGGCGAAGTCGTTGTAGAACACCGCTAGATCGGTTTGCAGGCGCCCGCCGAACGAGGTGCCTTTCAAACCGGCTTCATAGGCGGTGACTTTTTCGGGAAACACCGGCACCAAGGCGATCGACAACGCGCCGGCAACCGGGTTGTAGGCACCGGATTTTTCGCCCTTGGTAATGCTCGCGTAGCTGAAAAGGCCGGGTAGCAGCTGGTAGTCCAGACCGAACTTCGGCGTCACGCCGTCGGTCCGCAGGTGCAGGTCGTTCGCCTCATAATTGACGTGAACGATCTGCAGTTGCGGATTCGACGAGTAACCGAAGGTGCTGTAGTTGTCGTTTTGAACGTAATAGCGCAGCCCCAGCGTGGCCCCTAGCTGCTCGGTGAACTTGTAGTGCGCCTGCGCGTAGAGGCCCAGATTCAAGACGTTGGTGCGACTGCTGATGCCGTTGAAAGCGCCCGCCGTCCAGTTCGGGCGATTCACGCCGAAGTTCTCATTGAAGGCAATCGCGCCGGTGGTAAAGGTCAGCGGACCATAATCACCCAGCAGTTGGAATTCCTGCGAAAGCTGGTGATCGTTCAGGTTCAACTGCCAGCCGTAAAGATTCGACGGTACGCCGTCGTACGGCCAGGGATCGGGACTGTCATTGAACTGGCGATAGGCGGTAATCGACTTGGCCGTGAGGTGATCGTCGATCTTGTCGGTCAGACGCAGCGACACGCCGAAGCCGTCGTTGTGGATTTTGGGATCGGTATTGTCGAAGGTGGTGCGTGGTGCCGAGCCCGGATAGTTGAGCGGTTGGCTGGTGCCATTGTCTGAACGATCGCGCAGCGCATCGATCGTCAATTGAGCATCGAAGTCGCGCGTCGGCGTGGCCCGCAGCTTGCCGCGAATCAGATCGGTGTGGACACCGTCTACATCCTTGTGCAGCGTCTCGTTATAGGTGAATCCGTAGTTCTGCGTGTGTGAATAGGCCAGGCTGCCGTACAACACGTCCTCTTTGATCGGGCCCGAAACATAGGCCTTGCTCTCGATGCCGCCGTAGTTGCCAACGCCTGCCGATACCCAGGCGATTTTTTCATTCGACGGATCGCGCGAAATAATCCGGATCGCACCGGCACTGGTGTTCTGGCCGTACAGCGTGCCCTGCGGGCCACGCAACACTTCGATCTGGCGCACGTCGGGCAGGCCGAAGATGCCGCTATTGATGATGCGCGGAACATACACATCATCCAGGTAGATGCCGACCGCGCCGTTGTAGGTCGGACTAGACGTGCCGATGCCGCGAATATAAATAGGCTGTAGGCTCGGCGTGGAACTGCCGGAAAGATATACCCCGGCCACTTCGCCCGAGAGATCGGCGATCTTCTGAATGTCGTGTCGCGCGATCTCGCCACCGCCCACCACGCCCACCGACAGCGGCGTCTTCTGCAGCGAAGTGGTACGCCGTTCCGCCGTGACCTTGACGTCGCCAAGCGTCACGGCGCTGCCGTCTTGGCTGGCAGTCTGCGCGGTCGTGGTGACCTGTGGCGATGCATTGGCGGGTGCCGTCTGTGCATGTACGCGGGCTTGGCCGGACAAGGCGGCCAACGTCACCATGCTTGCGGCGACGTGCCAGGCCAGATCGTGGCGACGCTTGGTAACCAGCTTATGGGCACGTTGCTGCCCTTGAAACTTTCCCCCGACCGAGCGATTCATTCTTCTCTTTGCCTGAATTTGAGACAAGCGAGCGCCAACGCAGTACTGCATCGGTACTTGGGGCGACTTCGTTATGCTCGTGTTAGCGTATGTCGATGCAGATCGCCAGCTCTGCGGCCAGCGTAGTCGTCATCACCGCATTGGCGTACCAATGCCGATCAATCGTCCTAGACAAGGACAACGAACGGTATGCTAAGGGCGCGATCGAACGCGGCGAACAAAGAAAATGACATATTCATATGAGTCGGCCGCTGCGCATCAATCCATCCAGCAATGCTTAAGCGCGCTGTGCGCAGCATGTTGACGTCTCAACACATTCAGCGTCTTGAATGATGGAATTTCCTTAGCCGAATTAATTGGTAGAGCCTGCAAAGGTCAACAGCCATACTCGCTAGCCGTTGATCATCGATCGACTGATCGACACGCTGAATGCTTGTTGCCTAAAGCATGCGATGCCATTTAATTAGCTATTCATAAATTCCCAAGATGAGTCGACTGTCTGCCTTCCGTATGATTTATTCCGAGCGACTCAAGCACTTCGCTCGAC
>JBPBQZ010000022.1:0-29670 GCA_050955105.1 Janthinobacterium lividum
GTCACAAGCGCGCGAAAAAATCCAATCGAACCCGGTACCGTCGCCGGTGACGGTGCCGGTCACCGCCAGGTGCCGGATAGCTCCCAAAGTCACTACGAGGAAAACTGAGATGAAGGAATACGTATTCGCAATCAGCTTGATGTTGATGCTCGGACTAGCCCTGGCGGGTCTAGCTCGTTCGACAGCGGTGATCTTTGAGCGCCTGGATCTGTCGATCAGGCCGGTGCGCACCTTGAGCTTAGCAACAGCAATGCTGATCGCTTTAATTTACGCGCTGACCTGGTCAGTATCGCCACAAGCCTGAGCCAGGCGATATTGCGGACGCACGATGAATTCCTCACTTCACGCCGAAGTCACACGCCGTCTCTTGGCCGAGTTCGTCTTCCAGGAAAAAGGCACCTGGTTGCAACAGGGCGTGTGCCCTGTTTGCGGCAAAAAAGAGCTGTTCGCGCATAAAGAAAACCCGTGGGTCATTCGATGCGGCCGCGCGAATCACTGTGGCTGGGAAAGCCACGTGAAGGAGCTCTTCGCCGATCTGTTCGAGAACTGGTCCGATCGTTTCCCGGTCGCGGAAGCGCAGCCGCACGCTACCGCCGACGCCTACATGCAGCTCGCGCGCGGCTTCGACGCCGGCCGGGTGCGTGGGTGGTACACCCAGGAGCATTACTACGACGCGCGTCTCGCCGCTGGCTCGGCCACCGTGCGCTTTCCGATCGGCAACACCTACTGGGAGCGCTTGATCGATCGACCGGAGCGCTTCGGCAAGCAAAAGGCCCGCTTCAAGCCGGGCGCTAGCTATGCTGGCCAATGGTGGAAGCCGCCCACGCTCAATCTATATGGCGTGGAGGAAGTGTGGCTCGTAGAAGGTATTTTCGATGCGATTGCGCTCGACCATCACGGCATCCCTGCCGTGGCGCTCTTGTCGTGCAACAACTATCCCGAACAGGCGTTGGCCGATTTGCTGGCGGGTCTCAGGTCGACGGATGGTCTCGCTGACGGCAGTCGATCCCGCCCTCGCTTGGTCTGGGCGCTCGACGGCGACCGCGCCGGGCGCAACTACACCGCCAAATGGGTACACCGAGCGCGGGACGCCGGCTGGCAATGCGCCGCGGCGCAGATCCCGCAAACGTCCAAAGCCAAGCTCGACTGGAACGACGTCCACCAGCGCGAGCGACTCACCGCCGCCGACCTCGACAACTATCGCCACCACGGCGCGCTCCTCATCGCCGAGACCGCCGCCGAAAAAGCCATGTTGCTTTATGAGAAATCGGCCAGCCGCGAATTCGCGTTTGACCACGATCGACGCCTGTATTGGTTCAAGCTCGATATGGAACGTTTCGACCGGGCACGCGAAGCCGCTGAGCAACACGCGCACCTCACCGAGCAGCAGCGACGCGAATCCGCGCTGAAGGAAGCGGGCAGCATCGTGCCGATTGCGAACTGCGTGCCGACGGCGCTGTACTACCAAGCGAACGTCCAGACCGACGAATCCTGGTACTACTTCCGCGTCGATTTTCCGCACGGCGGCCGGCCGATCAAGAGCACCTTCACCGGTGGCCAGGTCGCATCGGCGAGCGAGTTCAAGAAGCGCCTGCTGGCCGTCGCGCCGGGTGCGTTCTATACCGGCAATGGTCAGCAGCTAGACCGGTTTCTGGAGCGGCAAATGCGCACGATTAAATCGGTACAGACGGTGGATTTCGCGGGATACAGCCGCGAGCACGGCTGCTATGTCTTTAACGAGATAGCCGTGATGGATGGCCAGATTCACGACTTGAACGAAGAAGATTTCTTCGACCTCGGCAAACTGAGCATCAAGACGCTGAATCAATCGGTCGCACTATCGATCAACCGCGATCTCAAGCAATGCACCTACGCGTGGCTCGACCTGGTGTGGCAATGCTTCGGCGCCAAAGGACTTATCGCATTGGCCTTCTGGTTCGGCTCACTGTTCGCCGAGCAGATCCGCGCGGAGCACAAGAGCTTTCCATTTATCGAAATCGTTGGCGAGCCCGGTTCCGGCAAATCGACGCTGATCGAATTCATGTGGAAGCTGTTGGGCCGGCGCGACTACGAAGGCTTCGATCCGTCGAAGTCATCGCTGGCCGCCCGCGCCCGCAACTTCGCGCAGGTGTCGGGCATGCCCGTCGTGCTGATCGAAGCGGATCGCGGCGAGGACACGGCCAAGGCCCGCTCATTCGATTGGGACGAGCTCAAGACCGCCTATAACGGTCGCAGCGTGCGCGCCACCGGCGTGAAGAACGGTGGCAATGAAACGCGCGAGCCACCGTTCCGCGGCGCCGTCGTTATTAGTCAGAACGCACCGGTGGCCGCCAGCGAAGCGGTGTTGCAGCGGCTGGTGCATCTGCACTTTGACCGCGCCACGCAAACACCGCGGACCAAGGCGATGGCCGAGCAGTTGGAGCGCATGCCGCTTGATGCCGTCAGCGGCTTTATCCTGGCGAGCGTCACGCGAGAGCAGAAGGTCGTAGAGACGATTGTGGAGCGCACCCCCGGCTATGAGACCGAGCTGCAAGCGCATCCCGAGATTCACAACATGCGTATCGCGAAAAACCATGCGCAACTGCTGGCGTTGGTCGACGCGCTGGCGCTGGTCGTGCCGCTGACCGCCGAACATCGCGAGATGGCACATCACGAACTGATCAACATGGCCGTCGCGCGCCAACAGGCCATCAACGCCGATCACCCGGTTGTTCAGGAATTCTGGGACATGTTCGATTATCTGGATGGCGACGGCCTGGAGCCGCGGCTCAATCACGCTATGGGCGACAAGTTGATCGCGGTGAACCTGAACCACTTCGCCACCGTGGCCGCCGATCGGCGTCAGCAATTCCCGCCACTGACTGACTTGAAACGGCACCTACGCAGCAGCAAAGTAAGGAAGTTTATGGATGTGAAGCCGGTGCGCTCGGCGATCAGGGCACACGATCCGAATAATCGAAGCCTGCCGGAGGTGGTGAAATGTTGGGTGTTTCAGCGGGGTGCAGCCTGACGCATTCACCGGAGCGCTGGCGCGCGCGAGCGCCGGTAGTGCCCCACGTCCTATTGCGGTTGGCGGCACCCCCAGCGAGCGTTCCGATGCTTACAGATGTGGAACGCGAACGTTAAAGCACGAACAAACACCAGACTTATCGGCTTAGCATGGCGCCGAAGCAAGAGAATGAATGGCGCTTAGAAGAACCACTGCAATGAATGAAGCAACCGACATTGACGCGCTCGCCCGCAGGATCGCAGCAAAAATCACCCCGCATGCGCTTTGGGACCTAGCGGCCATCGCGTTGTATCTCCATCGCTCCGAAAACTACACCCGACAACACCTGACCACCCTCCCCGGCTTCCCGCCGGCGATTCGCTTGCCGGTGGCGAAGAGCAAGGGCCTAGGCAAAGGAAAGGCCGAAGGCCGCCCGCTCTGGCGTTCGCGCGACATCATCGCCTGGGCCGAATCTCACGTTGACGCCTGATGCAGCTTGTCGGCGAGATCAGCGGCATGCGGCGCGTAGTAAACCGACTGAAGGATGTTGACGTCGCGGTGGCCACTGATTTTCGCCAGCTCCATCACGTCGAAAATCTTGGCCAGCCGCGTAAGCGCCTCACGCCGCGCATCGTGGAAATGCAAGTCATCCAGTAGCAGCGCCTTCTTCGCCTTTCGAAACAGCGCATCGCGCGCCGCGGCGTCGACGCCGAACACCCGCCCCTCAAAGTCATCCTTCAACGGCTGCATCTGCGCAAGCAAGGTCAGCGCACGCGGCGACAGCGGCACGTCGCGCGCCACGTCCGTCTTCGTGCGCGGCAGATGGGCGTAGCGCTTCTCGGTGTTTATCGCGTCCCACGTCAGCGCCGTGATCTCCCCAGCCCGCATCGCCGTCTCGATCGCCATCACCAGCATCGCGCCAATGCGCGCGGATTTCGTGACCGGCGTTTCGTCGCTCCAATAGCCCAGGTACGCCAGCAGCGCCTCCAGCTCCTCATCCGAGATCCGACGCTTGCGCGGCTGCGGCTCAGTCGGCCGGCGCATGCCCGTGAACGGGCTTTCCTTGATCCATTTCCACTCATCGCGTGCGGTGGTGAAGACGTGCGAATAGAGGTTGATCTCACGCAGCACCGTCGCGTTGCCGACGGCCGGCTTTCCCGCTGAAAGATCGCCAGCAAGCCGCGCGTCGCGCCAACGGCCCATATGATTGCTGGTTATTTGGTCCAGCGGCATGGCGGCCAGTTCGGGGAAGTCACGGATGAACGCTGCGAGGCGGATCGCCTCCCAACGGAAAGTGCGTTTGGTACGAGAAACCCGCTTCTCATACTCGCGCATCGCATCGGCCAACGTGTACCGCGTGCCCGGCCGGAGCGTGCCGATATCGATTTCGTGCTCCCGTGCTCGCGCCCAGATCACCGCGTCAACCTTGCTCGCGAAATTCTCGGCCAGGTAAATGCCCTTGCGGCGCACCTGCACTCGCCACACGTTCCCACGTTTTGTAATTGTCGCCATGAAACCCTTGGTGCAAATTGCGGTGCAATTTTGGTGCAAACAAGGTGTTTCAGGCGTGGAAAAGGATGCGTTAGAGCGCAAAGCCAGCGCGGCCGCGACGCGGCCAACTGGCTGATTCCGTTGGAAATAATCGCTTATCGTGGATAAGCCCAAAAAGGCCCATGGTGCCGGGGACCGGAATCGAACCGGCAAGCCCGAAGGCGGCGGATTTTCTTCACACTGCGTCTTTAGACGCCGGCGGCCGTATGCCGCCGTTCGTGCGCTGGACTATGCCTTCACCGTGCGTGGCCGGCGATCTCAGCCACGCCATTAGGTGCCCCCCGTCTAGTCTCTACACCTTCCAAGGACTGTGTCGCGCGTGCGATGCGTCGTTGGCTTGGCTCGGCGTTGCCTCGGCGCAGGGCCAGGGGGTTCACCGAGTTTGAGGGGTTCTGCACCGCCCGTTTCCGGTGCGGGCACTCAAATTTAAGTCCGCTATGTTTACCAATTTCATCACCCCGGCAAGGGCGTGCGGATTCTATCATCGCAGTGCCTTGCGAGCCACGTCGAGGCACTCGCAAACTGCCGCCGTCAGGACACTCGACCTGCAAAATGCGCAGTTGTCTTACCGTGCATTACTGCCCATCCGCCTGTAAGCTATTGCGCATTAAGAACTGGCAGCTGCTTTTCCACTGCCCGATGCACGGTGCCTCGCGAGACGTCAGGCGCCGCTATAACAAGAGGATAAGGATGCAGCATTCACTCAAGCTGCAGGGCCTCGCCGCCCTGCTTGCGCTTTCGGCCGCCTCGTTCGTCGGCGCGCAAACCTCCTCGACTGCGCCAGCGTCGGGCAGCACGAACAATCTGCGGGGCACCATCCATAGCGTCGACGCGAATTCGCTGCAGATCGATACGATATCGACCGGCACGGTCACCGTCGCCATCCATGCGCCGTTTACGGTGTATAGCGCAAGCCCATCGGACCTGTCGCATGTGCACCCCAACAGTTTCGTTGGCGTGACGTCCGTCAGGCAGCATGATGGTTCGGAATTGGCGAAGGAGATTCACATCTTCCCCGAGGCCTTGCGTGGCACCGGCGAAGGCAGTCACATCATGGACGCGGCGAATGGCGGTCCCAGTGGCAACCGCATGACGAATGGCAGTATCTCGGCCACGCAAAAGCCAAGTAACGGCCCGTCCGGCTCGCGCATGACCAATGGCACCGTGTCCAAGCAGGCGGGCGGCACTGCGTTGACTGTGGACTACGGCAGCGGATCGAAAGCCATTACGGTGCCACCCACGGTCACGGTGACCGAGATTGCAGCAACCAACATCACACTGAAGCCAGGCGATCGGGTTTTTGTGCTGGCAAATAAGAGCAGCGACGGCAAATTATGGGCTGACAAAGCGATGCTGGCTTCGCCGCCTCGCACTGCTCAATCGGCAAAGCAATAAAAAAACCGGTGTGAGGTTGATTCGCCTGCAAGAACGTGCTGTTCCTGCTTTCGAATCAGATGCCTCGACACCGGCTGAGGACCTGGCAATCGTACGGCGGCGACTGCTTGCGTCCATTCGTCCGAGCCTAGCGGCGATCGACGCCGCCGGCTACGAGACGCTTATAGCGCGTCCGGATCGGTTTTGCGATCAGAGCGGTTTACCGCATCTTTCAGATTTTCTTTGGCATCGCCGACTTTCTGCTGGGCCTTGCCGGCACCCTGCTGCACGTCGCCTTTCAGTTCCTGGCTGCGATTGCCAGTAGCGCTGCCAACGGCTTCGTTGAATTTGCCTTTAACTTGCTCGCCCACACCCTTCACTTGATCTTTGTTCATTGCAGCGTCCTTTTTCTGTCGCACCTGCGAAGCCCGGTGCGGGCCGCTCGCTGAAGCGAGTCGATAAGTAATGAGCAGGTATCGGGCCCGCCGGGCTTCGATACGCAAGCGGGCCTTATGCCACGCGGCTTTTTGGCGCCGGGTCCGGCGCCACCGGGGCGCGCCCGGCGCTGGTAAGTCGGGTACGGTTTGCAATGGTCAATGCAACCAGTCCGATGCCCGAGGCGATCAAGGCACTGCGCCATCTGCGCGCACCGTCGCGTACCTTGGCCACGGGCGGGACCGCGGCAGCGCCGGGGACCCAGCGCGCCTTGGATGCGCGAGCCCGTACCGTTTTACGGCGCTTTGCTGCCGCCATTGCGGCGATCACCTTGAAACCTAGTTTCGCGCCTTGCAGGGCAAACCGCATACCGGATGGCTGGATTGCGCGCCGCCTAGGCTGGCCCTGGGCGGCGTAAGGCCGCGAATTCGCGGGAGACGGCGTGCCGTATGCGCGCGCGCCACCGCGCCGGCCAGCGCGGCCGGACGGCGCGGCGGCGGCAGCAGTCTCGACAATTTCAGACGGCGACTTGCCGACGGTCTTTGTAGGATCGGTCTGATTCGCGAATCCGCCCCGTACTGCCGCCACTTCGGCGCCTAGTAACAACACCGCGGCGGAGAAATACAACCACATCAACAACACCGCCAATGATCCTGCCGCACCAAATGCGTTCGCCGTGCCGGCATGCGCGAGGTAGATCGCAAATAGCTTTTTGCCGAGTGAGAAGAGCACCGCTGATACGATGCCCCCCGTCGCCGCCTCGCGCCAGCGGACATGCGCATCCGGCAGCCATTTAATGAGCGCAGCGAAAGCGAATGACAACACGACCAGCGCCAACAAGACTTCGATGACGTCGCCGATAATCACCAACGGCGAGTCGCCCCATATAGTTTTGCCAAGAAACGAAACGCCTGTGTCGAGCACCAGCGATACCAGCAAGAGAAACGCTATGCCGAGAACGAGTCCGAACGACACGAGACGCACGCGTACCATCAACGCCAAGCTGGAGCGGCGTTGCGCTTCGGGGATCGGAAAGACCACGTCGAGCGCGGTGTTCAACGAGGAAAAGGTGGCGGACGCGCCGACGATCAGCAAGGCCAGCGACAAGATCGCGGCGAATCCGCCCCCTCCTCCGCGATGTGCGTTCTGCACAATTGCCTGGATTGCGGCCGCCGCGTCGTTGCCGAGAAAATCGTGGATACGACCGAATAGCTGCCCACGTGCGGCTTCCGCGCCGTAGAACCAGCCGATCACGGCGATAACCATCAGCAAGGTCGGTGCCAGCGAAAATGCCGAATAAAAGGCGATGCCGGCAGCCAGCGTGCTGCATTTGTCGGCGCTGAAGCGCTTGAGCGCGGCCACGGCAAGTGAGCCGTCGCGTTTCATTTCCTGGCTCAGCGCGGCCTGGGCTGGTAGCTTCATTGCGATCGATCCGTAGAGCAGCGGGAATACCAGCGCTGAGCACAACGCATTCCCGCTAACTGGTCAATCTGGTCCGGGCTAGTTGCAGGGTGGGACGTCCAGTTGCGCCGCGGCCTCGCGTACCTTTGGGTTAGACGAATGCTGCTGTGCAATCACGAGCAGCTTGATGACCGTGTCCGGGTCGTCCAATAGGGCGAGCGCCACGTTTTCCGGCTCATCACAAAACATTTTTTGGGCAGCGGCCGGGGCGGCGTTCCATGGAGTCGCGTGGACACGCTGCCTGAACCGAGGCGATTGCAAGGCGTCGGCCAAGGCTTGCGGATCGCAATGCAGCAGTTTCGAGAACCGTGATGTGGCTTCAGCCGCGTGCGTCGGCGCAAGATAATTCTGCATGGACCCCGGCGGCCGCCGCAGCAGATGACGGGCAAGCAACAGTGAGCGAGTTGCGCGGGGTAGTTCGGCGAACGCCGGGGGCAGATAGATACGCTCGTTTGCAACGAAGCCCTCCCGAGCATTACTCGTCGAGTCGCTGGCCGACGTTGACGGTTGGATCTGCTCGTGCACCGGTACGGCGTTATCAAGTCGTTTCGCCAGGACGAAATCGGTGCCGTCAAGGCGCCGTTGCGTTTCCGCCGCATCGAACAATTGCAGTACTCGCCGCTCTAGCGTTTGCATGGCAACTGAGCGCGTGCGTTGGTCAGCATCGGGAAAGAGCGCATCGGCGATGTCGGCGTCCTGCGACGTAATAATCACCGAAAGATAGGAATTCGCGGCGAAATGCCGAACGTCACTTAAGGACTCCGCGAGTCTTTCGGCAAAAATGCGCGACACGGCTCTGATATCGCTAAAACTGCGTGCGATCCCGCGCCAGTAGTCATCATCGGCGCGCCACACCGGCTGTTCAGGCTCCCAGCCTCCCTCACGCGTCGTATCGAAACGAGTTTCCGCAGCACAGAATGGGGGCGAATTTTTGGGCGGATCGAGCAGGAAAGCCGCGAGCTGGCCGTCGCCGCACGGCTCGACGCGAGCTTTGATCAAATAGGGAAGAGGCTCGCGTGGCATGCGCATGAAAATTTCGCCATTGATGTTGACGACCGGTGATTCAGATCCCGTCAATAGCCGCGATCGCCACACCCCCCAATTTTTTGGCGGTTGGCACAGGTAAGTGCCGCCGAGTGGATGCAGCGGTAGCTCCGGCAATCCGCTTTGGGCCGGTGCAACAACGTGTCGCAGCCTGGCGTCGGCTTTGACGAATGTGTCGGTATCGCCGACCTGCAACCACGCCTCGCGGTCCATGTAGACCAGTCTCAACTGTCCCCACTTTGGCGCGGTCAAAACCTGCGCACGACGCACGGCATGCGGCACTGCTTCGTCAGGTTGGACATAAGCAGATACGTCCACCTCCATATGATGCGGATAGCGACTGATTCTGAGGCGCTCGCTGCTCGGGAGCGCCGCGTCGTCGCTGTTGCCAGAAAACGGCGTCACAAACAGACCGTCCTCGTTTTCGATCGCGGCAAAGTAGTGGACATCAAAGCGGACAAAGGCTTTTCCGTCCACATACAGGACGCGCTCTCGAAGCGACTGGGGCGCTAGCAAGGGCCGTTTGATGGCACATCCGCCCCACCACGCCGGCGCCGGATCGGCGGCCACGCGAGACGGATAGTGGTGGCAACGAATATCGCTCGATGTTGTGAACCTCTCAATTGGCGCGGGGCCATCGGCACCTATTTGTGCGGATGCTGCGGGTAGTTCCGATGCAGCTTGCGCGTCTGGCGTATTCGCGGCATATGGGGCGGGCAACGACCGGGCATGCAACGACGACAAACCCGAATTCGACAAGAAGGCATTGCTGACTGGTGCAATAGCAAAGGGCATGGCTCGAAAACTCTCTCTAAGGGTGGACCGGCATGGGGCGCTATCGCACAGCGCCACAGACGCATTCGATCGGCATCGAAAGCGACTAGTGGCACTTCCTGCGAGCACCGTTGCCGGAAGTAGCCAATTCAAGGCTTGTTCGTAATCCCCGGCTCGATTTTGTGCGGACGACTATGAGCGAGCAGGTTCGCCGGACGAGATTTCCATTGCGCGAGCGCACACTTTCGCCGCAGCCGCAGCGCTGCCGCAGTGCAGCGAGGTTTCGATGCGTCCGGTATGATGCGGCGACCCGCTCGCGCGCCTTCGACACCTTGTGCGCGGTTTCGAACCGGCGTCGATGCCCCCTGTGCCGAGCCTCGGTGCGCTCATTTGCGATCTTTGAACCGGCACTGGGTCGTGAGCGCGAATCTGCTCCCGCGGCGCGCGCCCGCGCCATCATTTTTCCCGCATTGCTTGCAGCTCAGCCATGAATGCCACCGCTTCCGCCACCTCACTTCCCCGCAGTACTCTGCTGTTGTTGGCCACGATCGCGGGCGTTGCCGTCGCGAACATTTACTACAACCAGCCGCTACTCGACGACTTCCGCCACAGCTTTCCCAATGAAGCGCACTGGGTCGGCCTCGTACCGACGGCCACGCAACTAGGCTACGCCTTCGGCATGTTGTTCCTGGCACCGCTCGGCGACCGGTATAGCCGGCGTTCCTTGATCATCATTCTGTTGCTGGCATCGGCCGCGGCATTGGCTGCCGCTGCCGCCGCTCCCACGCTTTGGGCCTTGATCGCGGCCAGCCTGGTTGTGGGGATCGTCGCCACGGCCGCGCAGCAGGCGATTCCTTTTGCGGCAGAGCTGGCGCCGGTGGAAAAGCGCGGCGCGGCGGTCGGCATGGCCATGAGCGGCTTGTTGCTCGGTATTCTGCTGGCGCGAACTGTCGCTGGAACCGTCGCGGAGCACGCGGGCTGGCGCTGGGTATACGGCGCGGCAGTGGTAGTGATGCTGGTGCTGGCGGCGGTCTCCATACGACTGCCGCATCGCCTGCCGTCAGTGGGACTGTCGTACCGGCAATTGCTCGGCTCCTTGGCCGCGCTGTTTCGCCGCGAGCCGGCCCTGCGCCAGGCGGCGTTGACCGGCGCCTCATTGTTCGCCGCTTTCAGCGCTTTCTGGTCGGTGTTGACGTTGCTGTTGGCCGAAGCCCCCTTTCATATGGGCTCGCAGACCGCCGGCTTGTTCGGTCTGGTGGGTGCGGCCGGCGCGCTGGCGGCGCCGCTCGCGGGCAAATCGGCGGATCGCCGTGGGCCGCTTGCGGTAGTGAAGCTGGGCATCGTGCTGTGCGCGATATCGTTCGTGATCTTCGGCTTGTCGGCGCGCAGTATCGTCGGCTTGCTGCTGGGCGTGATCGTGCTGGACATCGGCGTGCAAGCCGCGCAGATTTCGAACCAGTCGTTGATCTACGCGCTGGACCCCGGTGCCCGAAGCCGGCTGAACACCGTCTACATGGTTTGCTATTTCATCGGCGGCTCGCTCGGCTCGGCCTTGGGCTCGCTGGCTTGGCGTCATGCCGGCTGGACCGGCGTGTGCATCGTTGGCTTGGCGGCCAGCGCCGTCGCGGGTTCGAGTCTGCTGGGCTTTCTCAGGGGGCAGCGCGGCCGCGCGCTGAGCAGCAAAGACCCCAGCTGAGCCGGCCGACGCACCGCACAAATATAGTCAATGTAAAAGAGCAGGACGGCGCCGCGCGCGCCCCGAAAAGCGGCATAACGCACCAAAAAAACCTTTATTTACATAGGTTTTTTCACATGCACGACCTATCGTTTGCGGTATCCTTTTCATTCCGCATCGCAACCTGAATCGCAAAAAAATCACAGTGCCACCGCCGCGCGTGACGACAAGTCACGCGTAATGCGGTTCAAGGGCATTTCGCACGCGAACCCTAACCGCCGTTTCGGCCGGACCTATCATGCATACTTTGCTATCGCTCATTGCCGCGATCAGTGCGCTATTGATCTTCGGCTATCTCGTCGTGTCTTTCCAGTCGGCCATTTGGGTAAGCAAGCGTCACGGAGAGTACTTTCATCTGGAGTTCGCGCCGCAACGCGCGCGCGGTAATCGCGAACCCAAACGCGTCAAGCTGTTGAGAAGAATGCGTTTGTGGGCGATTGCGGCAGTACCGATCTGTTTGGCGGCCCTGATATTTCGCGCGGTGACAATGTAGGACGGTGCGGCGCCGGCGCGTTACGTGGAAACCACTAATGCATGCGCCGCCAAGGTTTCCAGCATGCGCTCCAGTTCCAATGACTTGTCGAAGAAATGCGCAACGCCACAAGCCGCGCAGCGTCGCCTGAAGGCCGCCTGCGTGTGATTGGTCAGCACCATCGTGAACGGCGCGGGAAACGCTTCTCGAGTCTGCAGGAATTCGAGCACGTCGAAGCCGCTGCCCTCGCGTAGTTGCAAGTCGACAATGACAACGTCGAAACGCTCGGCGCGCAAATGCTCGATCGCCTGCGGCGCGGTGTCGGCGACATTGGCGACGCGGCAAGTGCCGCCACTGTCGATTGCCTCGCTCAAGCCGTGCCTGATTAAGACGGAATCTTCGATCAGCAATACCCTCAACGGACGGGCGACCATAGCAGTCGAGCTCCGTTTATTGCGACAAGACGACGTTCGGCCAAGGTAGCCGTAGGGTTTCGCGGACGCCAAAGGCGCACCGACCCACGCCGCTTTAATCGATAAGACCGTTCTTGATTGCGTAATACGTCAGGTCGGCATTCGTCGCCAAGCCCATTTTCTCGAGTACGCGCGCGCGGTACGTGCTGACCGTCTTGACCGACAGATGCAATTCTTCGGCGATATCGGTGGGCACCTGTCCGGCGGAAAGCTTGCAGAAAATCTGGAATTCGCGCTGCGACAGGGATTCGTGAGGCTGCTCGTCCGGCGGCCGCGCCATTTTTTGCACCAGCACGTCGGCCGTCATCTCGGAAACATAGCGGCGGCCGCGTGCCACGGTACGCACCGCCCGCACGATTTCGACCGGGTCGGCGTCTTTGTTCAAATAGCCGTCCGCGCCCGCGCGCAGCATATTCACCGCATATTGATTTTCGGGATAACCGGAGAGGATGAGCACGCCCTGCGAAGGACGCAGCTGCTTCAGCACGCGCAGCGTATCGATGCCGTTCTTGTCCGGCATGGCAATGTCCAGCAGCACCACGTCGAAGGCCCGCTGGCGCACCAGAGAAATAGTCTGATCGCCGCTCGACGCTTCCGCGACGACCTGCATGTCGCCTTCCTCGGCAAGTACCTGCGCAAGGCCGGCCCGCACGATCGCATGATCGTCCGCGATCAGAATCTGAATCATCGACGCTGCCTGGGCTGAAAGCAGCTATTCTAACAATTCGAAACATCGGGCAGTCCGCCGCGTCTTGAAATACATCGGCGCACGCCGGGCAGCCGCCCGGCGCGGCATGTCGACGAAACAACCAGCGCGGCCCAGACTGCCGCGCGCCGGCCGGCAAGCACGCTAACCATCACATCCATGCTGGCGCGCCAGGCACTGCTTAGCTGCGATCCAGCAAGTCAGCCATATCGTCGGCGTGCTCTTCTTCCACCGCCAGAATCTGTTCGAATATACGGCGCGTGGTGGGATCGTTCTCTGCCAGGTACTGGATGATTTCCCGGTAGCTGTCGATTGCGACGCGCTCCGCGACCAGGTTTTCCTTGATCATGTCTTGCAGCGATTCGCCTTCGACGTATTCGGAGTGGCTGCGAGTCGCCAGGCCGTCCGGCGAAAAGTTCGGCGCACCGCCCAACTGCACGATACGTTCGGCCAGCAGATCGGCGTGTTCCTGCTCTTCCGCCGCGTGCTCGGCGAACTCAGCGGCGACCGGCTCCGCATTGATGCCCTTCGCCATAAAATAGTGACGCTTGTAGCGCAACACGCAGACAATCTCCGTGGCCAGCGCCTCATTGCACAACTTGATGACGGTCTCGCGATTCGCGGAATAGGTACCGGTAACCGCACCGTCGCTCATATGCTCACGCGCGCGTTCACGGATCGCCTTGATGTCGAGGACGAAATCGCCTTCTTGGGGTTGCGGGGAAGCGGCTTTTACGGGGGACTGTGCCATGTCAATGCTCCTTATCAAATTCTGAGATGCCTGGGGTGGCGGCGAACAACTGCGGCGGCTCGAAGCCGCCGCGTCAACCGTTCAAGGCGAAGATTCGCTATGTCCTGAAAACACCGAGCAAAAGGGTGACGACGAACACCACCAGGAAGATGTAAAACAGTATCTTTGCAATTTCAGCCGCGCCGGCCGCGATGCCGGTAAAGCCGAAAACCGCGGCAATGATGGCGATGACGAAAAATATCGCTGCGTAATGAAGCATGGCTGCTCTCCTTTTGATCGGGCTCGGATTAACCGGCTATAGGTAGGTGAAAAACGCGAAGCGAGTCGCTAATCGACCGCTTTCTTGCCCACCACGAAACCAATAACGAGGAATACGACGAAGAGAATGACGAACAGGACAAATAGGAATTTAGCGATGCTGGCAGCGCCGGCAGCTATGCCAGTAAAACCGAGTAAGCCCGCGATAATCGCGATGATCGCGAAGAAGAGTGCCCATTTCAGCATGACGTCCACCTGGTTTCTGAATCAGTGTAGGGCCATGCTAACGGCGCAACGGGAATGCTCGAATCGGTGCCGCTCCTGTTCTAGTGTGGGAATCGTCTGACATGAACGCCTGCTGGGGACCGGGATGATGAATGCCTGGATGCGCCGCTGGAGCTGGGCGATCGCCATGGTGGTGTCGATTGTCATCACGGTCGGCGGCCTGATCATCCTGGAATCGGGCCGCCAGCGCGTGGCGTCCGAATACGAGACAGTGCTCGACGCGCGCGCGGCGATCGGCAACCTGTATCGCTTCGTCGGCGAAGCGTCGGCGCTGATTGCCAATCAGCGCGGCCTCGCATTGACAGGCGATGCGGCTTATCGAGAGGCGGCGGACCGCGCGATGGCGCGTATGCATGCTCTGAGCGAGCAGATCGACGGATACTACCAGCGGCAGCGCGACGGCCATGCGCGGCATGTTTTCGCGCAGACGGCAGCAAGCTTCGCGCAGAGAGCGGCTGCCCCGCCTGCATCGGTACCGGCGGTCAGCACGACAGCAGCGGGGGCAGCGGCGGTGATTGCCCGCGCTGCTGCCCGCCAGGCTGACGCAGCATCGGCGCTGAACGGCGATGTGCGACAGCTGATCGACGAGGAGAATCTGCGCGCGCAGCGCGCGTTGGACGCCAGTCGCGAAGACCAGCGCGTATCAACGCTTTGCGTGGCCGCGGTGTCGGCGCTGAACATCGTGTTGTTCGTGCTGCTGTTTCGCAACCTCGGTCTACAGATCGATACGCAAAGTCGCGAACAGGTCAAGCTACTGACTGAGCAAGACATGCTCGATGGGCTGGTACGCGAACGCACCGGGCAGCTCGAAGCGCTCGCCTGGCATTTGCAAACTGTCAGTGAAAACGAGAAAACTCAATTGGCGCGCGAGCTGCACGACGAATTGGGTGCCATTCTCACCGCCAGCCGCATGGACGTCGCCAGCGTGCGCACCTGGCTGCGCGGCGTTGACTTGGCACGCGCCGAGAAGCTGGATCGCGCACTTGCCTATCTCGACCAGGGTATTGCCCTGAAGCGCCGCATCATCGAAGACATGCGGCCCACCGTGCTCGCGAACTTCGGCTTGGTGACCGCGTTGCGCTCACTGGTTGACGAGGCTGCGCAACGTAACGGCTGGCAAGCATCGCTGACGATGCCTGAACACGATGTGCCGCTGGAAGAACCGCTATCGATTGCACTCTTCCGCATCGCCCAGGAGGCGCTCACCAACGCCGCTAAGTACGCTGGCGCCACGACCGTACTGTTGGCGCTCGACGTGGGCGCCGATTTCGTCCGCTTGAGGGTGGAAGACGATGGCGTCGGCATTGCGCCGGCGGACCTGCAGCGCAGCAAGGCGCATGGGCTGCTGGGGATGCGGCAGCGGGTCGCCGCTCACGGCGGTGATTTCAAGATCGCGGCACTGCCGGCGGGGGGTACCGCCGTGAGCGTTTTCATGCCACGGCCGCCGGCGGTCGGGATGGCGGCGCCGGTCGATGCCGCGGCGCACGACTTGTAAAGCACCGTCGAAACTTCGAAAACCTAGGCCTGCAGGCGCGGATACCGTTCTGTGCGGCATCCCACGTCAGAAAGCGCCGACACAACTATCGTCCGCACGCTGACAGCCGGCGGCGCGGGGCGTGGCTAAGATTGGGGCCATATTGATTCGTTTCGATCAACATTCATTAAAAGGGGAACCCCATGAATTCGTTGTCTCGCTTGTTGGCTCTGGTTCTTATCGGCGGCGCAACGATACTCGCCGGTTGCAACACTATGGCAGGCGCTGGCCAAGACATCTCGTCGAGCGGTCACGCCTTGACCAATTCGGCGGACAAAGCCAAGTAAACAACGCGCAGTTCAGCCTGGCTCAGGCAGCGCGGGCGGCCCCGCCACGGATTCTCGTGGCCAAGCCCGCCCGCGTTGCTTTTTGGCCGTGTCGCCGCGCGTGTTATTTCCCAGCTTGCGCTGCCCGAGCGGCTCGGGTATCGTTGGCGGCAGTTAGCGCGGGGGTCCTGCAAACCAAGTTTGCGGGTGAGAAATACCCTTTGAACCTGATCTGGATAATGCCAGCGCAGGGAGCGTGCAGGGCCTGCCCCCCTTCATGACTTGTCACCGTCTCCGCGCCCTCTTCATTTGGCCAATCCAGGAGACGCCGTGAGCGCCAATCCCAAATTCATTTCGTCCGACGCACATGTCGACGCTGCAGCCGTTGCATCGCTGCCCAATTCACGCAAGATTTATGTGCCAGGAACGCTCGCAGGCGTACGCGTACCGATGCGCGAGGTGCATCAGTCCGATACGCCCACCGACTTCGGCGGCGAGGTCAACCCGCCGATCTATGTCTACGACACCTCCGGTCCTTATACCGATCCGCAGGCGGAAATCGACATTCGCCGCGGCCTGGGCGCTTTGCGCAGCGGCTGGATCGACGCACGCGGCGATACGGAACAGCTCGAGCAACTGAGCAGCTCGTTCGGTCGCGAGCGTGCGCACGACGACGTCACCGCGCCGCTGCGCTTTCCCACCTTGCAACGCCAGCCGCGCCGCGCCTTAAGCGGTTTGAATGTCACGCAAATGCATTACGCGCGCCGCGGCATTATTACTCCGGAGATGGAATTCATCGCGATCCGCGAGAATCAGCATCGGGCGCACTATGTCGAATCGCTACGCGCGAGTGGCCCGCGTGGTGAAAAACTTGCGGCGCTGATGCAGCGCCAGCACCCCGGTCAATCGTTCGGCGCCGTGGCGTTCGGCCAGCCCGGCGGCGTACGTGAGATCACGCCGGAATTCGTGCGTGACGAAGTGGCGCGCGGCCGGGCGATCATTCCCGCCAACATCAATCATCCGGAAAGCGAGCCGATGATCATCGGTCGCAACTTCCTGGTGAAAATCAACGCCAATATCGGCAATTCGGCGCTGGGCTCGTCGATCGGCGAAGAAGTCGACAAGATGACGTGGGCGATTCGCTGGGGCGCCGACACGGTAATGGACTTGTCGACCGGCAAGCACATCCACGAAACGCGCGAATGGATCGTGCGCAATAGTCCGGTGCCGATCGGCACGGTGCCGATTTACCAGGCGCTCGAAAAGGTCGATGGGCGCGCCGAGAATCTCACCTGGGAGATTTTCCGCGACACGCTGATCGAGCAGGCCGAGCAAGGCGTCGACTACTTCACCATTCATGCAGGCGTGCTGCTGCGCTATGTGCCGATGACCGCGAATCGCCTGACCGGCATCGTTTCGCGCGGCGGTTCGATCATGGCCAAATGGTGTCTCGCACATCATCGCGAAAGCTTCCTGTATGAACACTTCGAAGACATCTGCGAAATCATGAAAGCCTATGACGTGAGCTTTTCCTTAGGCGATGGCTTGCGTCCGGGGTCGATCTATGACGCCAATGACGAAGCGCAACTGGCCGAACTGCGCACATTGGGCGAGCTGACTCAAGTGGCCTGGAAGCATGACGTGCAAGTGATGATCGAAGGCCCGGGCCATGTGCCGATGCAATTGATCAAAGAGAATATGGAGATCGAGCTCGAAGCCTGTCACGAGGCACCGTTCTATACCTTGGGGCCGCTGACCACCGACATCGCGCCGGGTTACGACCACATCACATCGGGCATTGGCGCGGCGATGATCGGCTGGTTCGGCACCGCGATGCTTTGTTATGTGACGCCGAAAGAACATCTGGGATTGCCCGACAAAGACGATGTGAAGGAAGGCATCATCACCTACAAGTTGGCGGCCCACGCGGCGGATTTGGCCAAAGGCCACCCCGGCGCGCAGATCCGCGACAATGCCCTGTCGAAGGCGCGCTTCGAGTTTCGCTGGGACGACCAATTCAATCTGGGCCTCGACCCTGACAAGGCACGCGAGTTTCATGACGAAACACTGCCGAAAGAGTCGGCCAAAGTGGCGCACTTCTGTTCGATGTGCGGACCGCATTTCTGCTCGATGAAGATCACTCAAGAGGTGCGGGAATTCGCCGCCGCTCAAGGTGTTTCAGAATCCGACGCGGTGAATGCCGGCATGCGCGACAAAGCGATCGAATTCGTCCGCAGCGGCGCGCAGCTATATCGGAAGGAATAAGCGCGATCGTCCCTCGTTGCCAGACATCCGATTAAGGCGCGATACATTTCATTACAAATAGCTTGTATCGCGCAAACCCCTGCCCTACCCGCGCGCCGCCCATCGCGTATATTGAAATCGTCGTTCGCTTGAATGACGACACGCGTACAAGATTCCTCCGACAAATGAAAAGGAGCAGGGCATGAAAACGATCAAACGTCTGGGCGCGCTCGCGGTGCTGGTAGCGGTTACGGCCGGCCTTACCGCCTGCGACGGTATGACCACCCGTGGGCGTGATACCGCCGTCGGCGCTGGTGTCGGCGGCGTCGCAGGCGCGGCGCTAGGCGGCGGCGTAATCGGTACGGCGGCCGGCGCTGCAGCGGGCGGCCTGATTGGTAACCAAGTCGGCAAGTAAGTAGCCGGGGTCGACGGCTCGTCGACAGCCCGCGCCGATGCTCGCGTGGTGCAGACGCGAACCACGCATGTGCAGTAAAGATTGGCCTGCGGGCTCGCTGGTGCATAACCGCGAGCCCTTATCATTTGGGCGGGAGCTCCTTGGGCTTCATGCAAAGTGCAACTTTCTGCAACAACCTCGGCAGCTTCTTCCACTTATTGCCGCAATGCGATCGCTGATAAAAATTCCTGATCACGAGTACGAGATTCACGCCATTCGCGCGCAGGGTGCCGGCGGTCAGAACGTCAATAAACTCTCGACCGCCGTTCACCTGCGCTTCGACATCCATGGCTCGTCGTTACCTGAGCTCGTGAAGACGCGACTGCTCACCCTCGCCGACCGCCGTATCACTGAAGAGGGTGTGATTGTCGTCAAGGCGCAAACGCATCGTAGTCAGGGACTGAATCGGATCGAGGCGGTCGAACGCTTGCACGAAATTGTCAACCGCGCAGCCATCGTGCCGCGCGCGCGTCGCGCCACGCAGCCAACGCGTGCGTCGAAGCAGCGCCGCCTCGCCGACAAGGCAAAGCGTGCGGATACCAAGGCCGGACGAACCGGGCGGTTCGACTAGGGAGCGGAGTGGTCGAGCGGCGGCTCACGCCATGCTTCGCGCAGCCGATCCAGCAGACCTGCATCACGCCGCGCGTGCGCGGCGATCGCCTGACGCAGCACCGGCTCGGACCCGATGAGGGAGATGTCAGTGCGAGCCCGCGTGACCGCCGTGTAAATCAATTCGCGACTAAGCGCACGCAGCGGATCGGCCGGCAGGACCAGCGCGACGCGATCGAACTCCGACCCCTGAGATTTGTGCACAGTCATGGCGAAGGCGGTTTCATGAGGCGGCATGGCAACAGGAGATACGGTTCGCCACTGAGCATCGGCGCTCGGAAAGACCACGCGAAAAGTATTGCCGGTGTTGCCCAGGGGCGGCTTGGTCGTCGTCGCCATCGCACTGGTCGACGGCAACACAATACCGATATCGCCGTTGAAAAGCTTGAGATGATAGTCATTGCGCGTCACCATCACCGGCTTGCCGACAAACCAGGCGTGGCTGCCGCCGGCACCATTCATGCGCGGCGCCAGGCGCCGCGATAGTTCTTCGTTCAATTTCGCCACACCGCGTGCGCCTGTGCGCACTGCGCACAAGACACGAAAAGCTCCGAGGCTGTCGAACAATGGCGCCGGATCGATGCCGCTGTTACCAGCCTGCGCCGACAGCGCTCTGACGATCGCTTGTGCATACTGCGCGAATCCTTCGGCCAGGCTTGCCAGCGTGACTTCGGTAAGCGTGGGCCCGGCGTCGTCCGTCCACCTGGCGCGGCTTGGCGACGCCTGCGGAAGATCGACCGTGTTGGGCTTCGGGCGTGGGTCGACTGCGTCGGCATTGATACCGGCATCGGTGTTGTGCACTTCGGACTCGGGGCGAACGAGTGGCGGCGACTCACGTACCAAGCAATCAAACGCCATCTCCACATGGCCGTCACGAACTGCCCGCGCGAGGGCGCCGATCACGGTGTCGGTGCCGAATCGATAATTGCGCTCGAGCCAGACTACGCAGTCGGTCAACGCGTCGACTGGCGCCGCCTCGAGTACTTCGTTTATATCAACGGCGTTGTCGGCGTTGGCAGTCGCATGCGGCAAGTGGCGAATCAAATCAGATGAGGGGAGCTCGAACAAGCTTGCCAACAATGCCTGCCCGGCTGCACTGAACGATGGCGCCCGGCTCAGTTCACCGAACACCGCGCCCGCCTCGACAGCAGCAAGCTGGTCCTTGTCGCCGAGCAAAATCAGGCGTGCGTGTTTCGGCACCGCTCGAAAGAGCCGCTCGGCCATGGCCAGATCGAGCATCGACGCTTCGTCGACGACCACCACGTCGTAGGGCAGCAAGTCGCGCCGGTGGGCACTGCTCGCAGTGCGTCCGACCTGGTCGAGCAAGCGGTGCAAGGTACTGGCGCTGGCCGGCAGGCGTGCGGCCAACGCGGGCGGCAAGTGTCGGGCACGCTCCAGCAGCGCTTCCCGCATACGTTGGGCCGCCTTGCCGGTCGGCGCAGCCAGTGCGATCCGCAAGTTCGGCTCAGCGTCCAGCAAAATGCCAAGCAAGCCGGCAATGGTAGTGGTCTTGCCGGTGCCAGGGCCGCCGCTGATGATGGTGAGGCGATTCTGCGATGCCAGCGCCGCCGCGGCCTGCTGCCAATCGATTTCACCCGTTTTAGACATTCCGAAAAAACCGGCAAGACGATCGCGCCCTGCCGCTGCTGGTTCGGCTGGCTCGGCCTGTTCGGCGGCCTCTGCCGCGGGCGTCGTGGCGTCGAGCCCGAGGCGGCGCAGCCGCGTGCGGTCGACGATATCGCGCGCTAGACGACGTTCGAACTCGTAATAGCGCGCCAAGTAAACGCGTTGCTGCGGATCGACAACCAGCGGACGCAACGAGAATTGCGGGCCCTGGCCATCGCAACCAAGACCGCTATCGTCGAGTAGCCGTTGCGCCTTGTCGCTGGAGAGCCCGAGACGAGCCGCCAGTTCGGCCAATGGCAGGCAGACGTTTCCTTCGAGCGTGGCGCGCGCCGTTTCGGCGGCCAGCGCAGCGGCGGCCGATGCTAATGTCGCTGAGGCACCGAGGCGCCCGGCCAGCGCCTCCATGGTTCGTTGAAAACCCTGGACTGCGATATCCGTGTCGTTCAAGCGTCGCGCACTATCATCGGCTAGGTTCAGCGGCTTCATCGAACGCCTCCGAAGACGCGGTCGACACTCGTCAACAAATCTTGCGACGGACGTTCGCAATGAATTCCGGCGCCCGGCCACGCCGGACGCACCCCTCGCACGAACAGGTAAAGACAGCCGCCGAAATGCGACGCATAGTCGTAGCCATCCAGCCGCGACGCTAGGAATCGATGCAACGCCACTGAATAGATAAGTGCTTGTAATCGATAGCCATGGCGCCGCATGGCCTGCTCCAGCCGACCCGCCATATAGTCGTCGCGGCGCTCGCCCAGATGATTCGACTTCCAGTCGACAATCCAGTAGCGGCCGCCGTGCTCGAAAACCAGGTCGATGAAACCCTTCATGTAGCCGGCCACCGCTGCTTCGTCGAACAGCGCTTCCTGCATTCCATTGGCCCTCAGCAAGCTACGCAGACCGCGCGCCGAGGTCGCCGGAAAAGTGAATTCAAGCTCGTTGAGTCGCCGTTGCGAATTGATGTCGGACAAGCTGCCACCAAAAGGCATTGGCGCAGTGACAACGTCGTTCAGAAGGCGCGTCAGCATCGTCTTCGAAAGCTCGACGGAGGCCGCGTCCTGGCGGTCTGCAGCCAAGTCGATCGGCCGCTCGCGCAACGCGCGTTCGGCCACCGCGGGAAATTGATCAGGCGCCGCGAAATCGGCCAGCTCGAACAAGCGGTGCAGGCATTCGCCAGCTTGCGCGCCGCGCGGGAAGCCGAAGATGTCTATGCTATCCGCGGGCATATCGGCCGCGGGGAAAAGCTCTCCGATGCGTCGTGCGGAATCGGTCGCCGTCTGCGTCGCCGGTAGGGTCGAGGCCACTGGGGACTGCGCTTCGTTCGAATATTCTGGCGGGTCGGGGATATCGAGCAGATCGGCAATCACCCGTTGATCGTAATCCGGCACCAGCCGTTCACCAAGCACAGCGCCATTCCACGACGAGCCGGCGTCGGCCACTGGCAAGTCGGTGTCGGTGACGGTCGCGGTAAGCAGCCCGCTGCCCGACGCGATCATGGAACTGAAGCTGGCGATGCGCCACGGTTCAGGCAGCGAGCGACGAAACACGCGTGCTTGCGGCGACATGTGTGCAGGTATTGGCGGCAACACAGCCGATGCATCGATTTCGGCTGGCTCGGGCAGCGACTGTACCGACAAGCTTGATGTCGACAGGCCCCTCCACGCTTCAACCACTTGTTGATCTTCGAGCGGGGTCGCCAGCCAAGTTTCGAAATCGCCCGTACCGGCGACCAACCAATTGAGTACCCCCTGCTTCGACTCTTTCGTCGAGCCCTGATTGCCGGTGGCGTACAGCCCCGCGACAAGGTAGCAACGATGTACGGCACGCGTTAACGCGACGTAGATCAATCGAACCCGTTCGGCGGCTTCTTCGATGACAGATTGCGCGCGCGCCGACGCGATCACTGCGTCGTCGCCGCCATAGTGCAGAACCGTGTAGCCCGACTCATCCCGGTATTCAGACGCATCGGGCAAACGGCCGCCAGAAGACGGACGCACGCCTGCATCAAACAGGAATGGACAGAAGACAATTGGATACTCCAGACCTTTGGATTTGTGCACGGTGACGATCTGTACCAGATCCCGATCGGATTCCAATCTCAGTTGCGCTTCGTCGGCATGCGTGCCGGTGCGTTGCCCGGCCAGCCAGCGCAAGGCTGGGGTCGGACCGGTCGGTGACTGGGCCTGCAACAGTTCGGCAAGATGACTGATATCTGTCAGCCGTCGCTCGCCTTCAACCCCTGCGGCGAGGCGCTCTGGGAGCGTCAGCTCCTGACAAAACAGCCGCCACATCGTCGCAAAACCGTGCTCGTGCCAAACCAGTCGGTAACGAGTGAGCCGCTCGATCCAATGCATGGCCTCATCGGCGCCCTCTCCGGCGTTTCCATCCCCAGTCAGCCGCCACAGCGTCGTCGCGTCAGCACCCAGCCAATCGCTGGCGAGCGCGGCGCGCAGCCTTCGCGTGTCGGTGGGCGTTTCAATGGCGAGCAGCCAGCGCTCGAGATTGTCCGCGTCGAGCGTCGCGAACACCGAGGCTTGCGATAGCTCTACGCTCGCGATGCCGAGCGCGCCGAGCGCCTGCCGGGCGAGCCGTCCCTGCCGATGTGTCTGTACCAACACCGCGATGTCGGCGCCGGTCAGCACACGCCCACTCGCACGGTCATTGAGTGTGACCTCGCCGCGCCGCGCCGCCGCCAACAAGCGGGCAATTTCCGCCGCGCTGGCGCGAGCCGCAAGCGGCAAGGCGGCCCCTTTATGCAGCGGCTGCGCGGGCTCGCCGTCGGGCAGTGTCCAGACACGTAACGCTGGTGATGCTGTCGGTGCATCATCGCCAGCGGTACCCGCAGGAACGCCGCGCTCGTGGAGTGCCGGACGAGACGCGCCGGAGGCTGCGCGCACCGGCCTGAAATCGAGACCATGCAATATGAATGGATGCGGATTCGCCATGAATATGCGATTCACCGACTCGACCATCTGCGGCGACGAGCGCTGATTGACGGCCAAGGTATAGGTGGCGCGTGCGTGCTCGCGGGCCCGCAGATACGTATGCAGATCTGCCGCGCGGAATGCATAGATTGCCTGTTTCGGGTCACCGACCAGAAACAATGGAGCCTGGCCGCCCGCATAAACTTGATGGAATATCTCGAATTGCAGAGGGTCGGTATCTTGGAATTCGTCGATCAGGGCTGCGGGATACTGCTTGACGATCGCCGTGGCGAGCCACGGATGCGCGCGCAGCGCACGATGCACGTTCGCCAACAGATCGTCGAATGAAAGCAGGCGCGCTGCGAGCTTGCGGCGCGTCAGTTCGGCGTCGCCCCAATCGATCCAGGCACGAATCAGCGACAGCCAGCGCAACGTATTGGCGGCCTCCGCCGCGGTGTGGGCGTCAAGCAACGCATTGGCGAGATCGAAGAACGGGTGAGCGGGCGGCGTCTGCCCTTTGCGAACACGCCGCGTCAACGTTGCCGTAGCGAGCAAGTCGGCCTTCGGTCCCGGTGCGGCGTGAGGTTCCCGCAGCCTGAAATGCCGGTCCCAATCAGTGAATGCGGTAAGCAGTGAATCGGCGCGATAGGTGCCGCCGTGCAAGCTGCTTAACGACGCTTGCAGCAGCGCGTCGATCTGGCTGCGCTGCGCGCTCCACATCGCGCTTGCCGCCTCGAAGCTGCGAGCCAGCGCGGCGGCATGATCGTTGTCTGCAAAGCTTGCATCGACATCCGCGTCGATGTCTACATCGAGCTCACCCCATCGCCAGCGCGCGAGAGGCTTGGTCCGGCGCCGCAATAAATGCTTGTCCAGCGATGCTGGCCCGGCACCCTGCGTGATCAGCCATGCGGCGAATGACGGGTCGCGCTGCGCGACCACCTCGACTCGATCGCGCCAGAAGTCGGTTGCCACAGCCGCGCGCAGCGCCTGGTCGTCGCTGCCCACCTCGAAATCGAACGGCGCATTGGCGGCGAACGAGGCTTCGCCGAGAACACGCTGGCAAAAGCCGTGAATCGTATGGATGGCCGCTTGATCGAACGCCCATAACGCGCGACGGATGCGCCGCAACGCGTCTTGCTGAGTGAGTCGAGTGCCGATGACTATCTCGAAAAGCTGCTGGATGAACACATCGTCGATTTCAGCATCGGCATCAACCGCCCTGGCTTCCAACGCATGGTTCAGTTGCGCCAGCCGGCCGCGAATGCGCTCGTGCAATTCGGCGGTAGCGGCACGCGTGAACGTAACGACGAGGATGTGCTCGACCTGCACCTCACGCTCGAGCAGCAAGCGGATGTAGAGCGCACAAATATTCCAGGTCTTACCGGTGCCAGCCGATGCCTCGATCAGGCTCACGCCGTCGAGCTCACAACGGAACACATCAAGTTCTTCGAAGTGGCTCATTGCTTGATTCCGCCGGTCATCGGGGGCTGAGGCTGCGTTGATAGTTCCGCGGGATCGATCAAGTGTTCGTGCAAGGGCGTGAGCAGGAGCTGGGCTAATTGCTCGAAGCTCTCGTCGAGCGCCATAGGCGACCCGGCATAGACCAATAACCACCAAGAGTCGTCGGCTTCACCCGGCCCGAACGGACTTCCCGAAAACGCGCGTTCTGCGGCGGCGCGGCTTTCGCAGATGCGGGCCATGGAGCTCTTCGGAAAGAACGGCAGTGGCATGCGCCGGCCGACCAGGTAGAGCGCGAGCCAGGTCGCTAGCTGCGTCGCTGCGTCATCGACCTCACGGAATTCGAAGGTCTGCTCATTGCCAATCCATAAGGTTCTGCGGCGCATACCAGTTGGTAAAGCGGTCGCGGGCATCGCACAGAAGACCAGATGCATCAACCATGCGTCCAACTTGTCTCGCGGACCTGGCTTCGACGGGCGTCGGAGAATCTGTCCAAACGGCGTGAGGTCGTGCAGGCTGCCTTCGATAACCAGCGTTTCAGAAATTGCAGCGGGCGTCACTGCGAGCGCCGCCATCGACCCCGCAAACGCATTTCGCCAAGCCTCGGAAGCAAGCGCTTCTGGCCAATGCGGAGCGATCGTCAGCGCGAACGGACATTCAACGGCACCTTGCTCGTTCAACAGCGCGACGACGGTGTCGGCGAACGTCGCTAGTGCCGCCGTCTGACGAACCACGCGTAAGGCACCGGTCGCCCCGATCGGTGCCTGCGGTACCGCCTGCGCGATCGCCGTTGCCCGCTGTCGGCGCGCGGCGCGATCCTCATGGTCGTTGGCAGGGGGCGATGCAGCGAGCAGCATCGGCAGTACTCGATCCGTAATGGCATCGCGTGCACCCCAGTCCAGTTCGAACGGTTCGAGTTCGACTAGCTGCACCGCTTCTTCCGGCAGGCTCAAGCCAAGCCGACCACGCAGCAGGACGCGCGCGGGGTGCGCCCAGAACCGGCGCAAATCTTCGAGGGAAACGACTCGTGTGGTCTCTGCGGGCAAGGGCGCATCGAAGAAAGGTGTGGCTGCGCCAGATCTGCCGCCAGCCAATGCCGCGGCAATGCGTGCACGCTGTGCGTCATAGGTATACAGCGGTCCAGCGGCATCGAGATAGACCGAGGCGAACGACTGCAGCGGATGCTCGAACAAGAAGTGCTTGCGCGCGCGGCTTACCGTCGCGGGCGCCGGCTGTGCAGTGGTGACCTGGTCGGCGAAAAGCGATACGGCGGCATGGCTCGGTACATCCGCGTCTTCTTCGGCGCTATCGACGTCGGCGTCGGCAGTGCTGGCGCCGGCGTCGCTATCCGCATGCGCGGCGGCACGCGCCAGGTGGTCGAGCAATTCGTCAACCACGGCGGCAGGCGGAAGCGCCGAGTTGTCGCGCACGCTACGCCCGGTGTAGGCAACGAAGAACATTTCTCGTGCCGCCAGCAGCAGATCGAGAAACAGGTTCCGCTCATCGTCCCGCCGTTGGCGATCACCTTGCCGCGGCAAGGCACTGATCAGGTCGAACTCGTCGGCGCGGCTCGGTCCCGGCAGCACACCATCGTCCATGCCCAATACGCAGATCACGCGGAATGGCAGATAGCGCAGGCTGGACAGAGCGCTGACGGTGATGGCCCCGGACGGCACGCCACCAGGGGTGGGCGTTTCGGCATGCTCATTCAACGCGCGGCCCACCACGACGGCCGAAAGTGGCAGGTCGGCGGCACTGTTTTCGATGGTCGTGAACAGCGTGTCGATGGCGGTCCGAGTATCGGCCAACGCGTCGGCAATCTCGACGGCGGACAAACCCACTGCGGCTGCGCCGGGCTCGGCCTGACCGAACATGCGTTCGAGCGCCCCCCGCAACAGCAGCCGCCACGCCGCGGCCGGGCGCGCTACTGCAAAGCTCAGTGACAGATCGTGCAGATCGTCAAGACACGCCGATAGTTTGCCGAGCAGCGCCGCCTCGGACGCACCCATTTCACCTACCGGCAGCCAGTCGGCAAGCGGGCCGGCAGTCGCCGGCATGGCGAAGCCGAGGTAAAGGCGCGCGACTGCGTCGAAAACCGTATGGCGCTGCGGAAAGGGTTCGCCGCCTTCGCGGCTTGCGGCGCCAGCGCGCGGCGTGTCGGGCTCAAGTCCAACGCGCGCGCCCGCTTGCGCCAGCCACGTCGTCAGCGTTTCTAGCGCGGCCGCATCGATGCCGTAGTTGGCGCCCAGCGCGCCTTCACGCAACCATTCGACCAGTTGCGCGACGCCCGGCGGATGTGTCGGCAAATCCAGCCATTGACAAAGCATGCGCAGCACCGGGTTGGCGGCCGCCGCCGACATGCCGGTAATTCGGCATGGCAAGCGGCGTGAACCGCTGGCGGTGCCAAATACCGCCTCGATCAGCGGCGCGGCGGCGGCCAGATCGGGCACCGCTACCATGACATCGCCCGGCACGGCATCAGGAGTTTCGCTGAACCAGCAGAGCAGCCGGTCATGCAGCACCTCGACTTGCCGCGAGAGGCTGTGGCACGCGTGTACTTCGATCAGCGATTCCGACTGTCTGATGTTTCCAGCAGACGCAGTCGCTTGGTGAGCGCCAACGCGGCCATCGTGATCCTCGTCGCCGTCATGCTCGATCTGCCGACCGCCGGCCGCATCTGGCAAACGCAAATCGAGCATGGCATTTTGTACGGCGGCCAGCCAGCCACCCAGCGGATTGCTCGACCAGTAGGCGTCTTCGACGACGGCGCGACCCTCGCCAGCGCTCTGTAGCACCTGCAGTTGCGCTTGCTTCTCGCGCCCCCATTCAGCCAGTAGAGGATTGCCGATTTCGTGAAAGTCGCGGAGATCGCGCGCCTCAAGATCAGCGGCACGCGCGGGCGTGACGATGTCGTACCAGTATTCTCGACAAGGGTTGACCAGATAGAGGTCGATATCGATCCAGCGAGCCAGTTCGCCGAGCATCGCCGCCGACAAGGGCGCCAAGGTCGGCAACGCAAACACCGACACTCGCGCTGGCCAACCAGCCCGTCCCACTGTGTCGAGATCGAAGCCATTCGATTGCGCCCGCTGCAGAAAATCGCATGCGGCGAGTCCTCCGCTGACCTGCTCGCTCGGATCGATCATCGAGCGCCAGAGCGCGGCCTGCCATGCCTCGTCTTCATGCTGCGCGGTGCCCGGGCGGCCACTGTTGGATGCACCGGATATGGTTTGGCCAGCGCCCCAGGCGAGCAGCCAATCCGGCCGATAAGCAATGTACTGATCGAAGACCCGCGCCAGGCGACTCGCCAATTCAAAACGCATGCGCTCGTCGGAGGCATCGAGATAGGCATCGAGCCGCGCCGAGATGCCGCGCATCCCCGAGTCGATAGAAAACGCGCGCAAAATTCGCCACACGAGCGCTTCGCGAGCGAACGGCGCGCGTTCGGCAACGGGCATGACTCGGCCGATCTGCTGCCAGAGCCAGTCACCGAGGAAGCAAAAGCGAACGTTTGTGCAAATACCGAAGCGGTCGGCGAAGTCGAGTTCGAGGCGTCTGCGAATGGCGGCACTGGGTACGACGATTTCAATCGGCGCGAACACGTCGGACGTCGATCCGGCCAAGGATCCGGCGCGCGACAAGCGGCTCAGCAAGGCCGCCGAAAGGGCCTCGTAGCGATTGGAGTGAAACAGCGAAAGCATTGCCGGACTAGCTCGATGACAGAAAAACAGCGTGGTCGCGGCTGCGTGCCGCGCAACCGGCCGACGCCGCTACAGGGTGATTCAGGCGAGAACACCGCCTTCGGCATCGGTGTACGAGCCGATCGGCAATGTGTATCTCGATCAGGTCGTAGCATAGCCCATCGTCAATGCCACGGGCGCCCACTGGCCATTCGGCCTAGGGCATGCCAGCGTGTGTCCGCGACGTTCGCCGAGGCACCATTGGCCGTTCGGCATAGAGGCCGCGTGGCGGCGAATGCGCTAGACTGCCCAGCATCCCGTTTCCAACACTCATGTTTGATCAATGCGTTATTCGATCGAGCTCACGAAGTTCTTATATAGCCAATATCTGTTGGGAGGTCTGCGCACGGGCTTCGGCATTGCGTTGCCGGCGGTGCTGCTGCTCGTGGCTTTTCACGACCGAGAACTGGGCTTCACCATCGCCACGGGAGCCATCTGCGCAAGTGTCGTGGACCTGCCGGGCCCCCTGAAATACAAGCACAACGAAATGCTGGCATGTGCGTTCAT
>JBPBQZ010000023.1:0-21904 GCA_050955105.1 Janthinobacterium lividum
GGCCGCGGGCTAACCGTCAACGCCGCTCCAGTAACCAGTTTTTTTCCCAGGCCCTTGCCGCCACGCACGTATGAAGATCGACCTGAAAGTCGTTAATCCACTGATTCGCGACCACCTTCCCGCCTACGCCACGCCGGGCAGCGCCGGGCTAGACCTGCGCGCTTGCATCACCGAAGCGCTACGGCTCGCGCCGGGCGCTACCGCCATGGTGCCGACGGGCTTGGCCATCCATATCGCCGATGCCGGCTATGCGGCGCTGATACTGCCGCGTTCCGGGCTTGGACATCGGCACGGCATCGTCTTGGGCAATCTGGTCGGTCTGATCGATTCGGATTATCAGGGCGAGCTGTCGATGTCGGTCTGGAATCGCTCGCAAACAGAGTTCGTGGTCGAACCGTTCGAACGGCTGGCGCAGTTGCTGGTCGTGCCGGTGGTGCAGGCATCGTTCAATATCGTCGACGAGTTCGCCGCCAGCGAACGCGGCACCGGTGGTTTCGGCAGCACAGGGCGCGGCTGAACAAGCATGTAGCGGCTAGCGTCGCACAGCGTCACGACGGCACTGCGGCGATCGGGCAATTCAAAAAAAAGCCGCCGACCCTAGGGCCGGCGGCTTTTGCTTTACTACGAGACTGCTGTCTAGTTCAATCGACTTCCGCAGGCTCGCGACTCGCGTTGCGCGGGGCACCGCTGTCGTCGAAGGTCAGTTGCACCTTGCCTTCGTCGTCGACGTCCACACTCACGCGTCCACCGTTCATCAACTTGCCGAACAGCAACTCATCGGCCAGCGCGCGCCTGATCGTGTCCTGGATCAGCCGCTGCATCGGTCGCGCGCCCATCAGTGGGTCGAAACCGTTCTTGGCCAGATGCGCGCGCATCGCGTCGGTGAACTGCACGTCGACTTTCTTCTCGTGCAACTGATCTTCCAGTTGCATCAAGAACTTGTCGACCACGCGGGCGATGATTTCCTGGTCCAGCGACGTGAAGCTGATGATCGCGTCGAGCCGGTTCAGGAACTCGGGCGTGAACATCCGCTTGATGTCGACCATTTCATCGCCGGTTTCGCGGCGCGTGGTGAAGCCGAGCGTCGACTTCTGCATGGCATGCGCGCCCGCGTTCGTGGTCATGATGATGATCACGTTGCGGAAGTCAGCCTTGCGACCGTTGTTGTCGGTCAACGTGCCGTGATCCATCACCTGCAACAAGACGTTGTAGATGTCGGAATGCGCCTTTTCGATTTCATCGAGCAGCAGCACGCAGTGAGGCTTCTTGGTGACGGCCTCGGTCAGCAAGCCCCCTTGATCGAAGCCCACGTAGCCCGGCGGCGCGCCGATCAAGCGACTCACCGCATGACGCTCCATATACTCGGACATGTCGAAGCGCACCAGTTCGATGCCCAGCGTGAACGCCAGTTGCTTCGCCACTTCGGTCTTGCCCACGCCGGTCGGACCGGAGAACAGGAAGGAGCCGATTGGCCGATCGATCTTGCCCAGCCCGGCACGCGCCATCTTGATCGCCGACGACAGCGCCTCGATAGCCGGATCCTGACCGAACACCACGGCCTTCATGTCGCGATCGAGCGTCTTCAACTTGCCGCGATCGTCTTGCGTGACGCTTTGTGCCGGCACGCGCGCGATCTTGGCGATGATCTCTTCGATCTCGGCCTTGCCGATCGTGCGCTTCTGCTTGCTCTTCGGCAACACGCGCTGCGCCGCGCCCGCTTCATCGATGACGTCGATCGCCTTGTCAGGCAGATGACGGTCGGTGATGAAGCGCGCCGACAACTCGGCCGCCGCCGATAAGGCACCCGACGAATACTTCACGCCGTGATGCTCTTCGAAGCGCGACTTCAGACCACGCAAGATCGCCACGGTCTGCTCGATGGTCGGCTCGACCACGTCGATTTTCTGGAAGCGCCGCGACAAGGCCGCGTCTTTCTCGAAAATGCCGCGGTACTCGGTGAAGGTGGTGGCGCCGATGCACTTCAACGCACCCGACGACAGCGCCGGTTTCAGCAGGTTCGAGGCATCGAGCGTACCGCCCGAGGCGGCGCCCGCGCCGATCAGCGTGTGGATTTCGTCGATGAAGAGAATCGCGTGCGGACGTTCCTTCAACTCTTTCAGCACCGTTTTCAGACGCTGTTCGAAGTCGCCGCGATACTTGGTGCCAGCCAGCAAGGCGCCCATGTCGAGCGAGAACACCGTGGCGTCGGCCAGGATATCAGGCACTTCGCCGCGCGTGATGCGCCACGCCAGACCTTCAGCAATGGCGGTCTTGCCCACGCCCGCTTCGCCGACCAGCAAGGGATTGTTCTTGCGCCGACGGCACAGTACCTGCACCACGCGCTCCACTTCGGCCTCGCGGCCGATCAGCGGATCGATCTTGCCGTCGCGCGCCAACTGGTTCAGGTTCTGCGCGAACTGAGCCAGCGGAGTTTCCTTTTGCGAACCGGTTTCTTCGCTCTCGACCGGGCTTTCACCCGACTTGGCGGCTTCGGCACCGCCAGTCTTGGCGATGCCATGCGAGATGAAGTTGACCACGTCGAGGCGCGTTACGCCCTGCTGTTGCAGGTAATAGACGGCGTGTGAGTCTTTCTCGCCAAAGATGGCGACGAGCACATTCGCGCCGGTCACTTCCTTCTTGCCATTGGAAGTGGACTGAACGTGCATGATCGCGCGTTGAATCACGCGCTGAAAACCCAGCGTCGGCTGCGTGTCGACGTCGTCGGTTCCCGGCACGGTCGGCGTGTTGTCATGGATGAAATTCCGCAGATTCTGTCGGAGATCATCGATGTTCGCCGCACACGCCCGCAGCACTTCCGCTGCGGTCGGATTATCCAGCAAAGCTAACAGCAAATGCTCGACCGTAATGAACTCGTGTCGAGCTTGGCGCGCTTCCATAAACGCCATGTGCAAACTGACTTCCAGTTCCTGAGCAATCATGCTTCCTCCATCACACACTGCAACGGATGACCTGCGTGCCGTGCATGGGTAACTACCTGCTCCACTTTGGTCGCAGCGACGTCGCGCGTATAGACCCCACAAATGCCCCTGCCTTCACGATGGACCTTAAGCATGATCTGAGTGGCGGTCTCACGGTCCTTATTAAAATGCTGCTGAATCACCAGGACGACGAACTCCATTGGTGTGAAGTCGTCATTCAGCAGCATTACCTTATACATGGATGGCGGCTTGACCTTCTGCTCCTGCCGCTCGATAACGCTGCTGTCCTGCTTGTCCGGGATGTTCGCCATACGCCCATTCTAAACAACTCGCGCCGCCGCGCAATCCCACCAAAAGGTGAGTGCCGGCACGCGATCCGCCCTATCGGAACACTGGCGCAACGCCCGCTAAAGCCCGATCCGATTGCCAGCGCCGCTTGAGCAGTGTCTTAAGACACTGCCCCGTTGAGAACCAGTATCGCATATCGCACCGCTCGAGATTTCTTTCCGCGCGCGCTGAAAGGTTTTTGCCAGCCCCGGTAACCGCCTACGCCACCCAGATGCGGCGCGCACCGGGAAATTCAAGACGACTGGACTCCAGCCTGCGCTTTCTCATAAAAAAAGGCGCGCTTTTTTTCTGAGATATGGCGTAACCAAGCGCCGTAAAAACCGCTTGACACTCGATTTAAGAGCTTGAACAATCAAAATCGGTGTGTTTTTCCAATGGCCTTTCATAAGAGCCGGTGAAAAAGCCACCGTGGTGAGCTTTAGGAGGGGACGGCGCGGTCGTGGACTATCGCTGGCTATCCGACGCGCTCGGGACTGCAAGAGACAGGGAATGACAGGGGAAGTGGTAATGGCAACAGGCACAGTCAAGTGGTTCAACGATGCCAAGGGTTTCGGCTTCATTACGCCGGACGAAGGCGGCGAAGATCTCTTCGCGCATTTTTCGGCGATTCAGATGAACGGCTTCAAGACCTTGAAAGAAGGCCAGAAAGTGACCTTCGAGGTGGTACAGGGTCCGAAGGGCAAGCAGGCGTCCAATATTCAGTCGGGCGACTGATCCGGTAGCGAAACCGGTTGCCTGGCAGCCGGTTTCGCACCCCACATGCCGCCTCGCGGGCGGGCCCGTATCCGAAGCATGCTCTTCCCCGGCAGCGGCGATCGATTGCCGCGGCGAACCTGCGTTCGCCGCTTGCAGAGACACCAGTGCCCTGCTTTCAGCGCGGCAGATCCAATCCTCGCAGCGCAATCAATGTGCGCTGGATCTCATTAGTGCCGCCGCCGATGGTGTAGAGCAAGGCGTCGCGAATGCCGTATTCGAAGCAGCCATCGATCAATGCGCCGTCTATACCTTCTTTCAAGGTGGCACCGGCGCCGAGCAGATCGAACGCCGCTTCCGACAAGCGCTCCATCAATTCACTTGCATAAACCTTGACCATCGCCGCTTGCGCGACCGGCACGCCACCCTTTTCCATCAATTGCGCAGTTTGCACGGCCAGTAGGCGCGCGCCTTCGATCTCGGCCGCCAGCGCGCCGATGCGATCGATGATCAGCGAGTCTTCGGCCATTGCCTTGCCGCCGCGATAAGCGCCCCGCAGGTAATCGACCAGGCGGTCGAAATAGCCGCGCGCACGGGCCGCGATGGCCGCGAGTGTGACGCGCTCATAAGCCAGCGCCGCCGTAATGACTTGCCAGCCGCCGTTCTCGGGGCCGACCAATGCGTCTGCCGGCAGCTTTACATCGTCGTAGAACACCACGTTCGCGCGGTGATCGTTCAAGCCCTTCATCGGATGCATCGTGATGCCCGGCGTATCGAGCGGCACCGCGAAAACGCTGATGCCGCCTTGGCGCGGCTGCGTCGGATCCGTGCGCGCGGCCAACCACACGTGGGTTGAGAAACCAGCGGTCGACGTGTAGATCTTCTGGCCGCGAATCGACCAGCCGCCGTCGGGCGTGCGCGTGGCAGCCGTACGCATGCCCGCCAGATCGGAACCATGGTCTGGCTCGCTGTAGCCCAAGGCGAACGAAATCTCGCCCGTCGCAATGCCCGGCAGGAAATACTCTTTTTGAGACGGCGAGCCGAAATCGACGAGCGCGGGGCCGATCATATTCGCGGCGGTATTGTGGAAGGTGACCGGCGCCTCAGCGTGGGCCATTTCTTCTTCGAAAGCCAGATGCTCGAGTGCCGAGCGCTCCTGGCCACCATATGCCTTGGGCCAGGTCAGGCCCAGCCAACCCTTTTTGCCAACCTTGCGACTGAAATCCTGCCGCGCCTTTTTATGGTTGACCGGCATCTGCTCGGTTTCTGGCGGATATTGGTGGTCCCAATTTTCGTCGAGCCATGCGCGCACTTCCATGCGGAAGCGATTGACGCGTTCGCCCAGGTCGAGATCGGGCATGCGCGAACCGGCCGGTGCGCCGAGCAGCGCGTTGCCCACTTCGCGGCGCGCCGCGTGCACGCCGCCCAATCGCGTCAGGTCGCCGTGGATGCGCCGGAAATGGCGCGGCAACTCATGCTCATCCCAAAATGACACACCGCCGAAACCGTGATGCAACTCCAGCACCACCTGCCGCAGCAGATGGCCGGCATTGGCCGCTGCCACCGCGGCCGCATAGTTGCCGTCGACAGAGCCCGCCAACGACGTACCGGCACGCTGTACGCTCAACCGACATACTTCAACGCTGATCAGGCAGTTGGCCAACTTATGTTGAATCGCCTGGTACTGACCGATTTTCTTGCCGAATTGCGAACGCACCTTCGCATAGTCGGTCAGCATTTCCAGCCCATACTGAGCCGCGCCCACCGCGCGTGCCGACAGCATCAGGCGCGCCAGCGGCAGCAAGGCGTGCAGGTCGAACGCGGCGTTGAAATAGGCCAGCGCTTCGACCGCTTCGAAACGCACATCGGCCAAGGCCGGCGTGCTGAGGCCGGCGGTCGGCGTCACGTTCAGGCCTGGCGCATTGCGCGCAATTATCGCCACCTGCCCTGGAACACCGGTTACAACCAGCAGGTGCGTGGCCAACGCGGTGCTCTCTACGAATGACGCGCGGCCATCGAGCCGCAGCTTCGGGCCCTCCGACACGCGTAGCACCGCCGCGTTGGCCTCGGTATCGGCTGGCGCGAAGACCCAACTGATGGCCGCGTCGCCTTGCGCCACCGCGCGGCGCAGCGCCGCCGCCGCCGGCAACTCGATGCCGCTGAGCACCGCATTGGCCAGCACCGCTTCCCAAAGCGGGATCGGGCACGCTGCACGGCCAAGCTCCTGCTGCAAGGCAAGCGCGGCCTGCAGTCCCAATTCGCTGGCGTCGGGCTCGATATCCGTCCATCCCTGGCTCGCCGCGCGCCGATACAGGCGCTGCACCTCGGCTGCTTGTTCGGCCGCCGCCACCGCGCGCGCTTGCGGCCATTCGGCCAGCAGCATTGCGCGCGCGGCGTCACGCAGCATTTCCAACGCTTCGCTTTCGGCCAGCGCGCCAGTGGCCGGTGCCACGCTCTGCGATGATTCACTCATTTGCTTAGTCCCATCAGGCATGCGTTTGATCTTTAGTTAGTCGCAAAGGTAGCCAGCGCGTCGAGCACTTCCACGCGCGCGCCGACGGCAAGTAAGGGGTTCACTTCCAGCGTGTCGAGCGTGCCCCCCAGGCCGAGCGCCGCATCGCCGATGCGCGCCACGACTTGCGCCACCGCATGAAGATCGACCGCGGGCGCGCTACGGAAGCCCGCCAGCAGCTTTGCACCGCGCAATTCACCGAGCATTTCGATCACATCATTCGCCGTAACCGGCAGCACGCGCAAGCTGGCATCGTGCAAGGCCTCGATCCACACACCGCCCAAGCCCACGGCAATCACGTGCCCCCATTGCGGATCGAGCCGTACGCCTACGAACAGTTCGATGCCGTCGCGACGCATCGGCGCTACCAACACGCCATCGATCTGCGCGCGGGGCAGCGCCTGTGCCACCGACGCGCTGATGCCTCGATAAGCTTCGGCCACCGCCGCCGCGCCCGCGATATTCAGACGCACCCCGCCAACTTCGGTCTTGTGCGCGATATCGGGCGACACGATTTTCAAGACAACCGGCCCATCGATCGAGGCGGCGGCCGTCACGGCCTCTTGCTCGCTGCGCGCGAGCGCACTGGGCACGCACGGCACGCCGAAGCTCGCCAGATATTGCGTGGTTTCGCGCTCAGTGCGAGGTAGCGTCGAAGGGGCAGCGGCTTTGCCTTGGCCGCCATGCTCGCCAGCCGCGTTGAGCGCGACACCGGCTTGCACCGCCCGACGATATTTCGCCGACCAGTTCAGCACGTGGGCCACGGCGCGCATCATCATGTCGGTGCCCGCCGCAACGTAGTGGGTATTGCTGCCCTCCAGCAGTTCGCGCGCCTTGTCCGAAACCACTTTGGTGGCATTGCTGGTGAGCACCAGTGGGAACTTCGATGCCGCCGTGAAACGATTGATTGCCTCGATGATGCCCAGGTAGTGCGGCGCCCAGTCGTTGTTGTTACCGGTAGGCACATCGGCGACGCAAATTATCAGCGCCACCGATGGATCGCTGGCCACCGCATGCAAGGAATTTTCGAATAGATCGGGATTGGCCACCGAACCGCCAGTGAGATCGAGTGGGTTCGCCGGCGTGGCGATCGGTGGCAACACATCTCGTAATACCGCGATGGTTTCGGGCGCGAACGCCGGTAGCCGGATGTTTTCGAGATGCGCGTAATCGGCGCACAGCTCGCCCATGCCGCCCGAATTGCCGAGCAGTGCTACGCCGTCGCCTTGCAAGGGTCCGAGCTTGGCCAGGATGTCGGCCGTGAACACCATTTCTTCAATGGAACGCAGACGAATCAGGCCCAGCTGTCGACAGATGCCATCAAAGACTTCATCGTTGCCGACCATTGAACCGGTATGCGACTGGGCTGCCTGCGCTGTGATCTCGGAACGGCCCACCTTCACCACCAGCACTGGCTTGCCCTTCGAGAATGCACGCCTGGCCGCCTGACTGAAGCGCTGTGGATCGCGAATCGTTTCGGCGAACAGGGTAATCACGCGCGTCTGCGGATCATCCGCCAGGTAGTCGAGCACGGTCGCGAGATCGATCGATGGCTCATTGCCGGTCGAGACCACGCAGTGCAGACCGATGCCTTGCTGATGCGCAAAGTGCTTGATGAAGGTCGCCACCGCACCGCTTTGTGAGACCAGGCTGATGTTGCCGTGCAAGGGCGGCATGCGCATCGAGCCGGTCCAGCAAGCCGCGCCATTGGTGAAATTGATGAAGCCGAGACAATTCGGCCCAATCAGAGAAATGCCTTGCTCGCGCGCCACCGCCAGCATCTCATCCTGTGCTTGCTTGCCGGCTTCGCCCAATTCGGCGAAGCCACCCGCCAGCACCACCGCGAACGGTACGTGCGCGGCACCCAGGTCGCGCAAGGCATCGCAGACATTCGCGCCTGGCACCAGCAGCAACGCCACATCGACTTGCTCGCCGATCTCGCGCGCACTCTTGAACGTTTGCTGGCCATGCGCCACGCCGCCGCTGCGGCTCACCAAATGCACGTTGCCAGCGTAGTTCAGTATTTTGAGATTGTTGAAAGCCACCTTCGACCAGCCCGAGCGATCGGACGCACCGACCAGAGCAACAGCCTTGGGATTGAAGAGACGCGAAAGATCGGGCGCTTGATTCATTTGTTCCTGACTGGATGAGTGCTGGCTATGCGAAGACTTTATTAGCGGTCACGTCGGTTATTCGGCCGATCTTTTATCTAAGGAACATGACCGTTGAATAGCGCAACGCTAGGCAGCGTGAGGGCCGCTTGTCTCAGAATGCACACACCGATTTGGTATGCGCACTTACCATCGCGAGAGTATCTCGCCCACAGTGGCCGGTCAAATCGTAAGCCTGTATATTATCGATTGAGCGCCGATTTTTTTCCTACGGCAACGCATCAGGGATTTCCCTCATATCTCGATGCGTTCTACGAACTGCAGTGGCCGCCGTAAGAAGCGCGGGGATCGCATGCGGTCCTAGAGACAATGCTGATGTCGTAGGCATCCGTAAGGTTCGCGGCAATCGCACAGGCCACCCGCTCCGCCGATGATTACGGTGCTGCGATCGCCGCATCCAGTCATTGACCTATCCTGAAAATAATCAGAAATTGGCGGTTCGCGGTCGCGTCCCAATATAAGCAGCGGGTTACCCGGCGTCAACGGTGTAAGCACTAACCCTTGCTCGCACTAAAGTTGTTGACGACTCAACCTAATCTGCCTAAGCTTTTACGTACATGCCGTTAGCTCGCCCGGCGGATGCTGCATGGGCCGATGGAAACAGGAGAATGCGCGGTGGAAGCCTCAGTGAAATCCAATAGTTTTGATGCAATCATCGTCGGCGCCGGCTTTGGCGGCCTTTATCAATTGCATCGCTTACGGCGCAGCGGCCTGAAGGCAAGGCTGCTCGAAGCCGGCGACGGTGTGGGCGGCACATGGTTCTGGAATCGCTACCCGGGCGCGCGCTGCGATATCGAAAGCTTCGATTACTCATACTCCTTCGATGACGCACTGCAGCAAGATTGGAAGTGGTCGGAGCGTTATGCAAGCCAGCCGGAGATCCTGCGCTATATCAATTATGTCGCCGATCGCTATGACCTGCGGCGCGACCTGCAACTCAATACCCGCGTAGCGCAAGCGACCTTCGACGAGACCGCCACTCGCTGGAACGTCGTCACGACCGATGGCGAGCGTTTCGATGCACAGTTCCTCATCATGGCCACCGGCTGCTTGTCGATTCCGCAAACGCCGAAGATCACCGGGCTGGAATCATTCAAGGGCGATTGGTATCACAGCGCGTACTGGCCGAAGGAAGGCGTCGACTTCACTGGCAAGCGCGTCGGCCTCATCGGCACCGGCTCCAGCGGCGTGCAGATGACGCCGATCATCGCCGCAGAAGCTGACCATCTGACGGTCTTCCAGCGCACCGCCAACTACAGCGTGCCGGCGCAGAATGAACCCGTCAGCGAAGAGTTCGAACGGCAAGTCAAAACGCATTACGCCGAACGACGTGCACTGGGACGCGAAGCCACCACCGGCCAATACCTGAGCGCCAACGAAAAATCGGCGCTGGAAGTTTCCGACGAAGCACGGCAAGCCGAGTTCGAATATCGCTGGGCGAGTGCCGGCGGCGGCTTTCGCATGTTGCGCGCCTTCAACGACTTGCTCAGCAACAAAACCTCGAATGCCTACGCGCGCGATTTCGTTATCTCGAAAATTCACGAAGTGGTCGAAGATCCCGCGGTAGCCGACTTGCTGTCGCCCAAAGACGACTTACCCTTCGGCACCAAACGGCTCTGCGTCGATACCAACTATTACCAGACCTTCAATCGCAGCAACGTCTTGCTGGTCGACGTCAAAAAAGCGCCGATCCTCGAAATAACTCCCACCGGACTGCGCACCACCGAAGCCGAATATCAGCTCGACATGATTGTGTTCGCAACTGGCTTCGACGCCATGACCGGCGCGCTGCTCGCCGTCGATATCCGTGGCGTTGGCGGTCGTTCGCTGCGCGACATCTGGCAACACGGCCCTCGCACTTATCTTGGATTGGCCGTCGCGGGCTTCCCCAATCTTTTCACCATGACTGGGCCAGGTAGTCCTTCGGTACTGAGCAACATGGTGTATTCCGTTGAGATGCATTCCGACTGGATTGCGGAATGCATTGAGCGCATGCGTTCGCAGGGCCAGACGCGCATCGAAGCCGACCTCGCCGCGCAAGATAAATGGGTGGAACACGTCAACGAAGTAGCCGACCGCACCCTCTATCCGATCGGCAACTCGTGGTACGTCGGCGCCAACGTGCCCGGTAAGCCACGCGTGTTCATGCCGTACGTCGCGGGCGTCCCCGTGTACCGCCGCATCATCGAAAAAATAGCGGCCGACGACTATGAAGGCTTCGTCCGCACTTGAAAACAAAAGCACCCCGCAGCGCGTCGGCTCACGGCGCGGAGCAGAGCTTCATTCTCGACCGCTATGTGCCAGGCTTGCTGGTTTGGTTATCGAACAAACTCTCGAGCAGCGCGTCCCAGCTATATCGGACGCGCTTCGGCCTGGGAGTGACCGACTGGCGAGTGTTGTGCTACGTTGAGCTCTATCCGTGGTCCACGGGTTCACAGGTCTGCGAATTGATCGGGCTCGACAAAGCAGCCGTCAGCCGAAGCTTCTCTTTTCTGGAATCAGAGGGACTGATCAAATCGCGGCCATTGGGCGGTCGTCGTATCGAATATGCAAGCTCGCCGGCCGGCAAGAAGATCTATCGCAAAGTATTGGAGATTGCGCTCGACAGAGAAGACGTCTTGCTAAAGGGCTTCTCGAAACCCGAGCGCGAGTTGTTGATCACGTTTCTGCAACGCCTGCACGAGAACCTGCCTGCGGTCAGCTCGGCCAGCAACGCCGACTGACTTCGCCGTAGCGTGCATTCCCCACCCCTATTCGGAAGCCCCCATGAATACTGAACGCAAGCAAACCACATCGGTCGCCATCGTTACCGGCGCAGCGGACGGCATCGGCTGGGCCACGGCACAACGCCTGGCACAAGATTTCGAGCACGTGGTTATTGCCGACCTGCGCGGTGACGCTGCGCAAGCCCGTGCAGCGGAACTTGGTCCGCAACATTGGGGATACGCGGTAGACGTAAGTTCCGAGGAGAACGTCAAGGCCTTGATCAAAGACGTGGTCGCCAAGTTTGGGCGCATCGATGCGGTGGTGAACAATGCGGGTATCGGTGAGCAGGCGGTGATGACAATCGAGCAGACGGTGACTGCATTCGACCGCATCTTGTCCGTGCATCTGCGCGGCACGTTTCTCGTAAGTCGTGAAGTGGGCCGGGTGTTTGTCGAGCAGCAAAGCGGCGCTATCGTGAATTTGAGTTCTGTTGCAGGGCACGGTGGTCATCCGGGTCGTAATGGTTACGGTGCGGCGAAGGCAGGTATTTCAGCGATGACGGCTGCGATGGCGAGTGAATGGGCGCGTGATGGCATTCGAGTGAATGCGGTGGCACCGGGGTTCGTGAAGACGGAACTGGTGATGAATTTGGTGAAGCAGAAGGCTTTGAATCTCGAGAATATCGAAGACCGTACGCCGATGGGACGCGCGGGTGAGCCGGGGGAAATTGCTGAGGCGATTGCTTTTCTGGCTTCGAAGCGGGCGAGCTTTATTACGGGAGTGACGCTGCCGGTGGATGGGGGGTGGCAGGCGTTTGGGGCGCCGGAGGCGAAGTTGGGGACGGTGGCGGAGAAGCGGGTTTGATTCGCCATATTTTGCGTAAATACTAGAGAGCGGCATGGACCGAAATCGGCCCATGCCGCAACATTGCTGCCAACGAAGCTGGATAGGGCTATGGCCGAACAAACCAGGTTCCAGCCGCGTTTTTCGTATCAATAGCTCTTATCGTGAGCGCGGCGTCTAAAGCCGAGAACTTAGAGCGCCGACTCCACGAAGAGACCGCACGTTTGCTCAATAGCAACTGCCGAGTTTGCTCACGGGAGAGATAGCAAGAAGCGATTCGCTATCCCTATCGTAAAGCCTGCCGCAACTGAGCCTAGGAACAATAGCATCCAGGATAGGAGCTTCTTCCTCTCTTCAATGCCTTCCGGCGTTAGATTGCGGCTTGCGAGCTTCCAGATCATATCTAACGGAGAAACGTCCTCGGGCGGGAAGATATTGAGCATCGATCGATTGAGTTTAACGAAACTGACACCGATAAAAACCAGGTGACGACAGATGTCACCAAACAAAGAATGAATGCGGTTCCACTCAAACTGCATAAAAGACGATGTGCCTGATCGCCCATAACCCTTGACGGACCGAGATAGATTCCAAGGAAGATAGTTATCGCCCCGCCACCCACAGCACTCTTCCACATCGTTTGCATAGTGAATCGTTTCATAAAGTTGCTAACGGCAATATTGCTTCGTTGCGGCACCGAGCCAATCGCGCACTCCGTATGTGCATGTAACGGTGTCGGTAGCGGATGCCGTCGCTCCGGCGATTGATTGAACGCCCCGTAAGCCGAAGCTATAAGCATCGCCAGTGACATTGCCGTCCGAGAAAATGGTCGTTATACCTCCGCCCACCACGCCAAAATCTATTCCTGAATTGACGTTCGAAGCCGTCCCTCGTAGCTGATCCGCGGGCCCTGCCGCAAAGTCGCTCCATAGGTCTCTTGGGCAAGCATGTTGCGGCTGGCCGGGTCACGACTCGCTGACTCATCTCTGGCAGCTAACGCAGGTAGATTCAAAGCTCCTACATCCGCATAATAGCGGCCGTATATGTGGGCGTCCCTCTTCTGAGCCGGCGTGGCATAAAACGCATGTCCCGGCCGCTCGCTCCAATCCAAATACTCGCTGATCCCGAATGCGCCGAGTGATGCGAACATGAATTTCGTCATAATTCATTTGCCTTCAGTGGATTGCGTCCCGTTGAAAAAGCTGCTGCAACGATGCGGCAAACGCAACTGAACAATCCATAAGTAACGACCCGGCCGCAGTCGGGTTTGTTATTTAATGGAAAAAGATATTTTTTAGCACCACATACACAATAAAACCCATCATCGCAGTGAATGCACACCACCAGAAATTTTTTTGTGCTCGCGTCTTTGGAGTCTGTCCTGGGAAACTTGGCATAGTTACCACCTGATCCCTGTTTTGCCCTGATCCACTGTGTAGCCCATACCGGTACTCGCTGGATTGTTTGATTTTCCAACGTTCACACCGACACCCGCGCCGACAGTTGTTGCAGTCCCATTCCCAGGCGAATAAACAATGCCGCCGCCAACCGCCCCAAATGCCGCGGTTCCATTACCCGCATATCCGGACAAGAAATTATTCGTCTGACCCGGCCTAACTGTCGCTTGATTGAGCCAGCCGAATTGAACACTCGCCGAAGCGTTAACTGTGTTTGGCAACGCCATATTTACACCGTAACCAAAGAATGAATTTCCGTCCCGCGAGAATGTCCCCCACGCACTGCCCACAAAATAGTCAATCTGGAAGTTCACAAAGTCCGGCGCTCTCACCAGACCCGGATTCAAACCCGTGGCCGTCGCCTGATAGGTCATTCCATTCGGGGCGCTCCTGCCGTTCGTATTATTCGCGATGAACGCCTGAAGATCTGGATCACTCGCCGGCAGATTCTGCGCCCATGCCTGCTGTCCTGCCTGATTGATGCCGTAAGGCTGCCAGTCCGTGCCGTCGTTAGGCTGCGCTCCCACTGCTACGCGTACCCCGCCCTCATAGGTTTGACCACCTTCGCTCATGTTCATCAGCGCCTGCTGATTGGTTACGTCCGCTTCGGTGTACGGCAGCCCTTGTTGCTTTGCCAGCTCCGCCAGCTTCTTCCCCTGGGTCTTGTCGTCCTCATGCAGTTGTCTGTTGAACCGATCGGCACTCGCTGCCGTGAGAGCACCCGAACCTCCTCCTGTCGCCAACCCCGCCGCACCCGCCACCGCGTTACCAACAATCTCCCCCAACGCCCTATCAACATTCGAATCCCCAGTCGCACCCCGAAACGCATCACTCAATTCATTCAGCTTCTCAGCCATCCCCGCGGACGCCGCAGCACCTGCGGCACCACCAACAGCGCTACCACCACCAAGCCCCGCCAGCACCGCTCCGCCGGCGGCATGCATCGCTACGCGGTAATCACCACCCTCGGCCCATTTCGCTGCTTCGACCGGATCCGTCGCCTCCGCCTTTCGCATCCGCATATTGACCAATCTGCGTGGCTAATACTTGCCCGGCCGCACTGACCGCCGCCATCATGTCGCCTTGTCTATCCAAGGTTCTTTGATCGACATTCGTGCCAGCGGTCACCTCTCGCAATGCATGCACAATTTCGCTGGTCATCGATGTTCGCGCGTCAGTGTCCCGGGTTCAGCTGCTCTTTTCGAAAGCGAGCGACGCAAACGATTTGTCATTCCTCCGTTTCTACGGTCGGACCTTCTTGCTCGACTGGATCGCTCTTGTATGCAAGGCGATGCCCATCAGTCCGGTGAAAATTTCTCGTGAAGCCAAAAGATCAGCGAACAAGGGGGCGCAACAAGCAAAGTGAATTTTGCCCATCGATAGATACGCTCCAGGCTAACGAGGTGATATCGTCTTGCTCCGTTGACCCAAGCTAAAAAAGGCCAAAAAAACAATTCAAAAAATATCCCAGCACATACAAGCATGAACACGAAAATTATGCTTATGTGTAGGAATCCGATCGGACCGCGTGTTGATCGTATAGTCATTTATCTTGTGCCCCTCCAAATCAATTGAATGTGGCCTCATAGCCTGCGTCACTCGCTTCGGCAGCGATTGCGCCCAACGTATTGCCAAAAACTGATGGCAAACGGTTTTCGACTGAATATTTCGTGACACCGAGGCCCAGATCACGCCATTCCGCGCGGCTAACTGCCAGCCGTTGCTAAATATAAACCGAGTTACCTCAGGTTACGATCTTGATTGCAGCTACGGTCATCATGGCCAAAGTGGCGATCGCCGCATCCCTTGCAGATTCGATTAGATCCCGCCATCCCGGAGAATAATGTTCGCCGCTAAAGATTGTATGCATATAACCCCCAGCGGTTATTCCCAATTCAAACGTAACGAACCAGATTAAGAACGCATAGAGCGACGCGAGCGCGAATTGCTTGATCATCTTTTTTGCCCCCGGCTGTCTGCTGAATTGACTGTACCTTGCAAGTATTCGACGATTGTTCCGCCGGTAATATTTGCGCCGAGAACTCCGATATTGTTGGGTCTAAAGACGTTGCAGCCGCTTCTTGCCCACATGTGACTGCCGGCCCACTTTAATGCGGTATTTATAGTCGGTCTCCTCGCGGCGTTCACCGCGATCGCTGCCGGGAAGCCCCCGCCATAACCCAATGTGCCGAACATTGTGCTGTAAAGCGCTCCGGCCACTATATCGTCGTGTTTGCCGCTCATCGCATTGTTTATCGCGACGCTTACAGCGTCGCCAGCCGCGCTTATTGCCGTAGTCAACCCAAGTCCGCCGTGGGCACCGCCTAATCAAAATGTGACTCGCACGAATACATAGCGCTCTCAGCTACCGCCGGGTTGGCCGTCATTTTGAAAAGGACTCTTGCGTCCGCAACGTCCCCTGCCGCGACGCGATGTCTGGGTCGCGCATCTCCTCGATGCATCGCATCGTTATCCCCACCGCTACCGCTTATCCGTTCCAGCTCTGAAGCTATTCCGAGCTTTCTGATAGCCATTAGCGAAGGTATAGGATCAATAAATTCACCTGCTCGGCGTATGCGCCGGAAGCGGTCAACAACGTTCCGAGCACAACGGCACAGTACATGGGCTTTCCTGGCAGGAGGTTGTACGACGTCACTGCAATTGCAATGCCAACCGCCCACAATGACACTCCGAACCAGGCGGAGAAATTGCCGTGCTCAATGACCTTCGTTTTCGACTCTCAGTGCGTATTCATGCCTGCTTCGCCTTTGGCTGTAATGACGATACACTTGCCCCGAGTCGAGAATTGACCCATCATCGACCTCGCCGCTAATGCGTCTCGTCGACATTTATGATCTTGGTGCAAAGAGCCGGATCAATAATGCATCTGCCCGCCGGCACTTTCTTTACGAAAATTCATCGCGCCTAGAGCGCTATCGAGTTCGTCTCGTCTCATGCACAAATCAACCAAGGCAAATGGCAACTCGCTTGCACACCGAGGATGAGTACGGGGGGCACAGAGCAGGCAACGAAAAAGATTGCCAACCAGCGCAACAGACCGCGTCTCGCTGTTAGTCCTTCTGCACTCAGATATCGTGCGGATAATACAAAAAAGAAATTCAGCGGCAGAGCGTCTTTTAGGAAAATATCGTCGCGGGGACAACGCAAAACTTTTACGAAGCTAGTCATGCCAAGCACCCAAGCAACGAAGGCCGTCGCAACGCTTAAAGCGATGACGGTATCACCAAGGCTAAGAATTATTCTAGGAGTCGCAGCATAAAGAGTCTTACCCGAGTCAATATAAAAGGCAGTGAAGATCGCAGTCACTGCGCAGAACAATGCTGAGAAAATCAGGGATCTCTGATGCGATTTCATTTGCTACTTCTATTTGAAGAGTAGTCGCAATACCGCGCGTGCGGATGCGGAAAATTCTGGCCGACCGAAGGTCCGCGTGCTCGTTTCTACTACCGCTGCGGTTGCGCCCGGAAACGGCTGTAGCCCCCGAACTCCGAAACTGACCGCGCCACCGATGGGTGCTCCTTCAAAATTAAACGTCGAAACACCGCCTCCTACAGCCCCAAATTCCAATCCCAGATTAACGCACGTGGCGGATCCTCGAAGGTTTTCTGCCGACCCCTTGATGTAGCCAATCGTGCCGCCGATCGAAGGATCGAAACCATAACCAGCGGAGTGCTCTAAACAGCCACCCACGTCGAAGGTCGATTTGCCAATACCAGGATTGAAATAAATCCCGGCTCCTTCTGCAACTCCTTTCCCGAGGATCATGCTTGCGCCGACCCCTGCAATTAAAGTCCCGGATGACCATTCCCAGGGGAGTAGAAATCCAGCCGAATGCTCTCCAGTATTCCAGCCGGGAGAGAACGGACCGAGAGAGTCGATCCGAGGTTTAATAACTACCGGAACGGTCGGTTCGATCTCCTTGTAAGGAGATTCTGATCCTCCCGTGCTTTCGACGATCAGATCTGTCGCTACGGTTGCTGGCGCAACGAGCATCGACGGATCTTGGACCAAGTAACTGTTTCCACTCCCGTCATTTCGTACTCTCATTCCTGTTCTGTCCGCGGTGGCGTGAAGTTCAGTGCGCATATGCTCCGCTGGACAACGTCCGGGAGTGGCCAAAATCAGAGTCTTGCGATTTGTCATGCCATCCATAAAAGCAAGAGCAGCAGTCGTATCGCCTTACGACCGTGATGCGACATGATGGAAATCGCTCGTACCTGCAAAGTGGCCCAATTGCGCTTTACAGCCCTGCAGCAATTGAAAAGCGCATTGGCTGTTACGAACAAAGCTATCGCTATGTCGCAGAAATCCTTGAGAGACGCACCAATTACTTTGAGCGGGTGCGGTTTCCGCATATCGCCCCTTGCGATCGGTGTAACTAGACTATAGTTGGCAACACTATCGATCTTTTTATCAGAGTCAGTACTTTCCTTGCCATCGGAGTAGTTGACATTTGTGGACAGTTCTCTAGCCAGCGCATCTGTCGAAGCTAACGAAGAAAGTCGGTTTATATAAGCGACTCTCCTCGGCGCCAACGAGTGGTAATCAACGTCAACCTCCTTCGGGTCGCTAGGCGCGGTAGTTGGCGCATTTTCCGACCAAATGAGTCGGCGCTTTGCAAGGTCGGAGACGGGCCTTTCGGCCCAGCCCAGCAGTCGCACGTCAAGGGAGGCGCCCGTAAAGACAAGCAGAATAACGAAAACTCGGAGGAAGTCTTGCATGCACTGACGCGATCTTAGGCGACGGTATCGCTCGATAGATAAACGGTCTTGGATCAAGCCTACCCTTTAAACCAGGGACCGAATTTACGAGGTTCGTCGCTAATCATATTCATTCTTCGTAGATCCTTCGGCAACGCTATGCAAGTCCATATGGTAATACCGATAAAAATAGGGGTTCCGATCCATAAGAACGAGATGTCTTCGTCGAGGCCAAATACGCGGCCGCAAACTCCAGCAATGATAAAAGACGAAAACCCAGCACCGACGAACGAAAACAACCCTAGCGTCACTGAAATTTCCAAGGTTGCGTAGAGTCGTCGCCAATTCATGTTCAGTCTCCATTCTTCGGAATATCGTTAATGATTTTCAGCCCTTTCGAAGCCACTCCAAAAATTTGGATGACTTGCGTGGTTCCATAAGGCATCGCGTTTTTAGATATTGGAACCAATGTCTTGTTATTGAAGCGTGGCACTGTCACTCCGAACATCGAGTAAGGTCGGTTCAAACCATCTTCGACACCCATTTTCAATGGTTGCCGGGCCCTTAATGCGACGATGGATGTCGCGAGACTGAATGAATCGTATGCAACGTCGCCCCACCGAGAACTTAACGAATTAAATCCGTCTCGCAGCGGGTTCACTCCTGGTGAATTAATACCGTTATAGCGGTTAAATAATCGGGTCAATCCCTCCGTCACGTCGCTAGAGCCCGTACTCATCATTCCCACGCCAGCTATACACCCAACTCCTCCGATAACGCAGAAGCCGAAGCCCGTCTTTGCCGTTACTCCGCCCGCTACGACTTTAATGACATCGCCAGCCACTCCAACCGGATCGCTGCGGACGGCATCACCGGTCTTGTGGAGCGGGGTATAACTAAATAGCCCGGCTTCCTTTTCCCGATTGACCCACCCCAGTTCGAGCTGGAGTTGAGACGCCTCTAATGTGCTTACATAGTTTGCGTTATATGCAGCACTATCCACAGGGTATTGAGCCCAACATTTGACGGCAAAACACGCCGCTTTCGCGAGGCGATCTTGTGCGAAAGATCCGTCATCTGCTTTGGCCGCTATTGCTATAACTTCGTTTGCGTCGATTTGCCGATTGTTTAAATCGGCATTCGCACCAGTAAATGCCCCGCTGGCACCCCCCGCCGCAAACCCCGCCGCACCCGCCACCGCGTTACCAACAATCTCCCCCAACGCCCTATCAACATTCGAATCCCCAGTCGCACCCCGAAACGCATCACTCAATTCATTCAGCTTCTCAGCCATCCCCGCGGACGCCGCAGCGCCCGCGGCACCGCCAACAGCGCTACCACCACCAAGCCCCGCCAGCACCGCTCCGCCGGCGGCATGCATCGCTACGCGGTAATCACCACCCTCGGCCCATTTCGCTGCTTCGACCGGATCGGTCGCTGCTGCCTTTCGAGCATCCGCATACTGACCAATCTGCGTAGCCAACACTTGCCCCGCCGCACCGGCCGCCGCCATCATCTCGCCTTGCTTATCCAGCAGTTGATTCAAATCAGGCGTTTGAGATACCGTCCCATTCAAATTAGAAACGTCTCGACTTAGATCCTCGATGTCCTGCTTCTGATTCGCCTGGTCAGTGATCACGATCGTCGCGGCGCTGATCGCACTTCGTGTGACGGCGGTCTCACCACCGCTATCGCTCTGGGGCAACATCGGCGATACACCGCCACCATTTCGACCGACCTTATCGCCAGTTACAGGGTCCTTTCCGGCAACACTGCCACTCAATGAGATGCCCGCGCTTTTCGCCTCGTAGTTCGACCGGTTCTCCAAATCAGAATAGGAAAGAGTGCCCGTGTGAAGCGCATTCTTGCTTGCATCTGCCGTACTAGAGATATAAGCACCCTGCAGATCCGTATTACCCTTCACCACAATATCGAAACCGCCATCTCCGGCCTGTATTCCCGATTGCTCGACTACGCCCTTGTATTCACCCTTCGCGCGTCCGCTGCTGATCCCGATACTTGCGTTACCACCACCCTGGCTAATCTCAAACCCACCACCCGTACTTTGTTGATGCGCGGCGCTTCGCGTCGTATCTTGCACGCTCGCAATGTTTAGATTGCCACCAACATCCGCGCCGACATGCCGACCCTTCACGACCGCACCGACGATATTCGTATCACCGCCGCTGATTATCGTGAGGTTCTGCCTGGCATCGATGTGGGTGTTTTTTTGCATGAACGCGTCACTGTTGGCATCGCCGCGCGCCTGGCTCATGGACGCCGATACGCCAAAGCCTTGGGTTCCGTAGGAAACCCCGATGCTCGCATTTTGCGATGTGTTTGTGCTGCGGGTGACGTCGGTATCGGCGCCATTCAAGAGATCTACCCGGTTTTTTGCTGAGAGCAATATGTCGCTTCCCGATACGTCCGAGCCTTGAATGGTGATATTTCCGGAGCCAGGCGTACCGTTGCCGGTCGCAACGAATGCTGTAGTCCCGCCCGACGCGACATGGGCGCCGGCATTCGATGATCGGTCTTCGATGAAGGTGCTTTGGCTGCGACTCGAGCCCCAACTGAATTGAAGTTTTGCATCTGGCGCGCCGCGACTTAAAGCGCCTGCGGCGTCGGCAACGTTGTTGACGGCCGTGAACGCGTGTAATGCAGCCGCACGGCTATCCTGGCTGCGGCCTGCGGCACTTGCTTGGTCCGCAAAACTTTGCAAAGCACCACTAGTGCCCGACGATACGCCAATCGAGAATCCGCTTGAGCTGGTTTCGTGAGTCTCGTCGTGATGACGATTTGACCGCGCCCCATCAATGATGACGTCGGCGCCGATACCAATGATGTTGCCTGCGGCGAGCACGTCACTACCAGTGATATGCACCGTTTTACCGGCTCGCATATGCACTCCGCCGTCGCTGCTGCCTACCAGGCTGCCTTGTGCACTGATATTCGCATCACGGCTGCGGTCTTTCTGATTGCTACTGCCGTAAGAGAGGCCACCGGCAATCGCCCCAAAGCCGCTTTTGTGCGTTTCTTTGAAATGTGACGCTTCCTGACGATTAGCCGTTGTGGTGATATTCAGATTGTTGGATGCCTCGATATTTATGTCATGGGTGGCGGCGACCGTTGAACCTTTCACTGTGACATCGTTGCCCGCGGCGATATTGACCCGGTCACCGGATATGGCGGTTCCAATCGCATTCGTATAAGCGCTTGCATCGCGCGAGTGCGTCGATTCAGATGACAAGAATCCGTGGCTCGATTGTTTGTGCTCGTCCATCGCGCTGGCGCTACGCTCGCCGGCAACCAGATTGATGTCGTGTCCCGAAATAATGTCGACGGCTCCCGCCGCGTTGGCATAAGCAGCGGTGGCATTCACGTCGTGACCCGCACTGATGGCGACGTGGCCATCACTGAGCAAAGCGGTTCCGATATCCGCCGATGCGGTGTGCGCGCTTTGGTTCTGATAACTCCATTTGACGAAATCGCTGCTGCGCTCGCGTACCGCATT
>JBPBQZ010000024.1:0-17353 GCA_050955105.1 Janthinobacterium lividum
CGTGATAATCCACCTTGCGAAACTGGCCGCTTCGGCGGCGCCCGTTCGAGATCGAGCTTCAGCGCCAGCAACCCGCCATTCCCAACAGCTTCGGCTGATACGGGCGTCGCTGACGTCGATTGCCGAAGCCCTCGCAAAAACCGCAGCACTCTATTGAAACTGCCCTCTGCTCGCAGCCTCACCAATTTCGTCAAAGCCTCTCGTCCCTCGCGCGCCTCGAAACTCTGCAGCGACAGACCGGTAAATTTAGCGAGCGCGGAAAGCTGCTCGAAGAGTCGTGCATGGTCACCCGCCGCTGCACCTTGCGAACCGGTCAACTGCGCCTTTCCAGCCGCAGCTTCGCTCGAAGACATATCGGGTGACACGGTCGCCAGGTGCCGATCAATCAGCGATCGACGCCTCAATTCTCTGATATGCGCATCCAGATGCTCGACCAAGCGAGCTTCATCGGCTGCGCTGGACAGATAGATTGCGCGGTGCGCGCCTGAAAACAGTGCCAAGCTCAAGCCGCACAATGCAACGCCCAGCAGTAGGCGCAGACCCAACGGCCAGTCCGCAATGCCGTCCAGCCCAACGTGAATCCGCTGTTTCATAGGCTCGGAGAAAGATCTCATCGCGGACCACCGCTCGACACTGCTGCGCCGTTATCCGCGTCTCGACCAGCGCCCGGTGCGTTGAACGGTATCGTCGCTGAGGCGGACGCCGACATCGACAACGGATCGCTTGAATCGACTGTTGCATTCGTCTGCAGCGATCCGTTGAAGCTCAGTTGGGCCGAGAAAGCGATGCGCGTCGGCAGCGGCGCCGCCCTTGACGGGACGACGGCAGCGCCAGTACCCGGCAATGGCATGACAGAACCATTCACGGATCGATGCCCCTGAACGTCGCGGCGCGATCGCGTGATTGCGACATGACGTAATTCGCGCCTATCGGCAAGCGTGCGCTGCCATCTTGCGATGTCGGAGAATTGCACCGCGACACCCTCAATTTGCGCGCTGCCGTCGACTACGATCACACGAGTCAGTGCAACATGGGGCACAACAGCGGTCGACAGTATCGCCAACACCTCATCGAGGTGTCGAATGTCTTGGGCGGATACAAGCGTAGCGGATCGATCCAAGCTCAGATCGAGCGACGATGTGCTTGCGCCGTCGCTCGACGACGCGGCTGCCGGGTGAATACTCAACGCTGCCACCTGGTCTTCGAGCGCAAGGCGGTGCGCGGTTAGATGCCGCTCATTAGCCATCCGCCGTGCAATCAACCAGCAGCCCATCAAAGCGCCCGACAACGCACCCCCGCCGCACTCGATGAAAAGTCGACGCCGTCGCCGATTGGATTGTATTTGCCGGTAAGGAAGAAAATTGAAACCTTCAGCCATCGTCAACGGCAATAGAGCTTGACGATCCGAAGTGAGCGCACGCATGCCTGCCTCAAATCGACGTTCGGCTCGGGTTATCAGCAGATGTAGGTAAGGTAGAACTAGAGAAGCTTTCATCATTGCAGCGCTCGCCATGCAGGATCGTCGCTCAAGGTGCCGGCACAAGCGCGCGCAGCGCGAGGCCGAAAGCCACTGCGGACTTTCTGGCCTCGGCGGTCGAGACGGGCGTCGCCGATATCAGCGACCCCGCGAGCATGTCGCGCGCATCGAACAATACCGGGCAGCAACCCAACCCCCGCTCGATCGCCGTTAACGCGCGCGCTATCCCACGTTCGTCGTCCAGCATCAAGCCACCGGGCACGCACGGATCTGCGCCAGGCGCCGCTGCGGTGGCGAAGTGCCTTGGCTCGGCTGGCAGCGGCGGATCATTGCGAATGGCTACGATAGCCTGCGCAAACGTACGGCCGGCACGGCGCTCGTATAGCGCAGCCTCCAGCGCCTCGGGCACGCCGTGCGTTGACAGGACAAATGCACGGGTGCCAGGCTGCCCTTCACGCAAGAACCACAGATGCGCCGAGCGGCCGTCGAGCCACAGCGCGGCATAGGGACGCCCGCCGCTCAGTCGCGGACCGTCCGGCGCCTCGGCAATAAACCGGCATGCGCGCAGGGCGGCACCTGGCTCGTCTTCGACGATCGCCGGCATCAGCCCCGCGGCATTCGCGGCATCGACGCGTGCATCGACGTGATGGCGGCATACTGTGGCAAAAGTCAGGCGTCGTGGAGCAATCGATGCGGGTGCCATCCAATCGAGTGCCAACTCGCTTCGATGCGTACCCGTAATGCGCTCGGCATGCGACTGCAAGAGCGGCTGTAGGGTGCTGTATGACCATCGCGCGCCAGTGTGGGACGCACCGTTGACACGCGGCCGCCATAAATCGTTCGCTTCCACGTCGCGCACCATCGCCACATCCGCGGGTACCGCAAGACCGGCGAGATTCCTGGCTTGGCGCCAGCCTCGCGTCGCTTCGCGGGGATCCCCCAGCGCGCCGTGCAGCGCAGACGAGATCGCACCGCTGACCGCTCCGGCGTCAAGCCACTCAGTATGTGAAACGGCGTGCGGGGGCACGCCTGCACAGCCGATGCCCTCCAGCCGTAACCCTTCGCTCCAGTATCTGCCGCCCACGTCTCGCAGCGATGCTTGAGTTTCGGCCGCGTCGATGACCGGTACGGTCGAATCGTCGGCCGTTCCTGCGGACTGCGAAACCTCGCCTGCACGACCGTTGGACCGAGGGCGCCGTACCTTGCCATACCCCGCTTTCGGAGCGGCGAGATCTGAACAGTCATCAACCGTTACGTAATTGCTTCCGCCCTCCGGCGAGACAGTCGGCGCGCTCAGGACGACAACCCGCGCTACGCCGCCGCCGACATCGACGCCGATGGCAAAGCGTCGCATGCGCCGCCGCGCCTTTTTGGCTTTCACATGATCTGGCACCCTTGTCTCCTTACCCAGTAATCGAAGCTCATGCCCCGGGAAAGAATTCTGCGGCGACGCCCACGCCAGCGGTATTCGGCCGATTGGCTAACGATGGCCCTGGACACGCACCAGCGAAATACTGGCAGCTATAATTCCTTTCAGCTTTTTTCCGGCCACCTCATGCCTTTGACTACCCATCCAGAACCGCCCACCTCGCCCGTCGCGCGAAAACGGCCGCTTTGGATCAAGCTCCTGATCGGCTTCATCGGGTTTATCGCCGCACTCCTGTTGCTCGGCGGACTACTGGCCGCCTATGCGCTGGTGGTCGCGCGCCCCAATCTACCGTCGCTGGATGCGGTAACCGATTACCGACCGAAAATCCCATTGCGCATCTTCACGGCTGACCACGTACTGATCGGCGAGTTTGGTGAAGAACGTCGACGACTGATGCACTTCGACGAAATCCCCGACATGATGAAGAAGGCTGTGCTGGCGATCGAGGACGATCGCTTTTACGAGCATGGCGCCGTCGACTTCCAGGGCGTCGCGCGCGCCGGTCTGGCGAACTTTTCGCGTGGCGGATCGGCACAAGGCGCAAGCACCATCACGATGCAAGTGGCGCGGAATTTCTTCCTGTCGAGCGAAAAGACCTACACACGCAAAATCTACGAAATGCTGCTCGCGTACAAGATCGAGTCCGCGCTGTCCAAGGATCAGATCCTCGAGCTGTATATGAACCAGATCTACCTGGGGCAGCACGCTTACGGGTTCGCCAGTGCCGCGCGCATCTATTTCGGCAAAGACCTCAAGGACATCACGCTGGCCGAAGCCGCGATGCTGGCTGGCCTGCCCAAAGCACCCTCTGCCTATAACCCGATCGTGAACCCGACGCGCGCCAAGGTTCGTCAGGAATACATCCTCAAGCGCATGCTCGAACTGCATTACATCGATGCAACGCAATACCAGGCCGCACTCGCGCAACCCATCCACACGCACGTCGCGCCACGCGTATATAGCGTGCACGCCGAATACGTTGCCGAGATGGTGCGGCAGATGCTCTATGCTCAATACAAAGACGACACCTACACACGTGGCTTCAATGTTGTAACCACCATCGATTCGGCCGATCAGGAAGCGGCTTATCAGGCCGTCAGAAAGGGCGTGATGGATTTCGACCGGGGTCAACCGTATCGCGGACCGGAAGCCAGTCTGGAGCTTCCCACCGATGCCGCAGCCATTCCCGAGGCAGTGGATGACGCGCTCGAAGACCGTCCCGCCACCGGCGAGATCATCGCGGCGGTGGTGACATCGGCGAATCCGCGTCAGGTGCAAGCGATGCGGGTAGGCGGCGAGACCCTGACCGTGACAGGCAATGGCCTGAAGTTTGTGGCATCCGCGCTCGAAAGCCATGGCGCCGCGGGCTCACGTATTCGTCCGGGATCGGTCATCCGCCTGGTGCAGGATAAAGACGGCAATTGGTCGATCACACAACTGCCCCAAGTCGAAAGCGCGCTCGTGTCGATGGAACCGCAAAGCGGTGCGATCCGTGCGTTGATCGGCGGCTTCGATTTCAATAAAAACAACTTCAATCACGTAACGCAAGCATGGCGCCAGCCAGGTTCGTCGTTCAAACCATTCGTGTATTCGGCCTCGCTCGACAAAGGCCTGGCACCCGCGACCATCATCAACGACGCACCGATCTCGTTTCCGGCTACGCAGCCGGGCGGCAAATCGTGGGATCCGAAGAATCTGGGCGGCGTCTATGACGGCCCGATCTCGATGCGGACCGCATTGAAGAAATCGAAGAATTCGGTGTCGATTCGCATCCTTAACTACATCGGCACCAAGTACGGCCAGCAGTTCGTTACACGCTTTGGTTTCGACGCGTCGCGCACGCCCGCCTATCTGCCGATGGCGCTGGGCGCGGGGCAAGTCACACCGCTGCAGATGGCAGGCGCATACTCGGTGTTCGCCAATGGCGGCTATCGAATCAATCCGTATCTGATCGCTGAAATCACTGATCCAGATGGCGCGCTGCTCACACGCGCCGCCCCCCTGATCGCCGGCCAGAATGCGCCGCGCGTGATCGATCCGCGCAACGACTACCTGATGAACAGCTTGCTGCAAAGCGTGGCGCAAGCCGGATCGGGCGCGCGCAGCAATCAGCTCGGTCGCAAAGATCTGGCCGGCAAGACAGGCACCACCAACGATTCGAATGACGCGTGGTTCGCCGGATATCAGCACACGCTGGTGGCAATTACCTGGATCGGCTACGACCAGCCCAGAAGCCTCGGACGCAAGGCACAAGGCAGCAACGTGGCGCTTCCCATCTGGATCGGTTACATGGCGCACGCGCTGCGCGGTGTGCCGGAATACAGGCTGCCGGTGCCCGAAGGCGTCACCATCATCGACGGTGAGCCGTATTACTCCACTGCCACGCCGGGAAATGGGCTGGTGGCTTCCATCGGCGTCGCGGCGCCCGCCGACGCTGCATCGGATGCGGTACCTGTAACCGGAGAAGAACGACAGCAGATTCTCGATATGTTCCAGGGGAACACGCCCGATTCAGACTGACGCGGCAGGCGGCCGAAAAGACAGCGCTTCGCCCGCCTGCTCGGAGGCGAGCTTCGACAGCAGGCTGAAAAACTCATTGCCGCCGCGCGCGTCGTGCCAAACGCCGTCGACATAACTGAAATGGTAGCCGCCGGCTTTCGCGGCCAGCCATATCTCGTGCATTGGCGCCTGTAAATTGACGATGATCGAGCCGCCGCGATCGAATTCGAGGGTCAGCACACTGCCCTGCCGCGTGCATTCGATATCCATTTCCGCATCGTCGATCGAGCGCTCGATGCTCGCGAGCGCGGCTTCGGCCAGGGTCAAATATTCGTGATCTGTCATGCTAAACTCCGCCGTCTAATTAAGCCGATCCGCGTTATGCGAGCCTCTATCAAAACCACCGGAATTCTAGCGGCTTTCTGCGCGATGGCATTGTCCGCCTGCGGTCAACGCGGCAATCTGTATGAACCGCATATTCCGCCGTTGCCACACGCCGGTGCGGCACCCGCTGCCAGCACGCCGTCGTCTTCGGATCAACCCGCCATAGCAGCGCCGGCTGGCCCGCTCGCCAGTGGCGCCAGCGCCGAAGGCCGATCGAGTGTCCCGGATAACGCCGGCTCCTCCAACACCTCGACCGCGCCCGCTCCGTGAATCTGTCCCCGTTCATCCACTATCAGAACGACACGCTCCATGTCGAAGGCCTCAGCGCAAGCTCCTTGGCTGACCGCTTTGGCACCCCTCTTTACGTCTATTCGCGTGCCGCGTTGACGGCAAGCTATCGCGCCTATGCCGATGCTTGCGTCGACACCGCCGGCCAGCGTCGGGCGAAAGTGCACTTCGCAGTAAAGTCCAATAGCAATCTGGCTGTGCTGAGTGTATTTGCCGCGCTCGGCGCGGGCTTCGACATTGTTTCTGGCGGCGAGTTGGCGCGCGTGCTTGCCGCTGGCGGCAAACCGGCCGACATCGTGTTTTCCGGCGTCGGCAAATCGGCGGCTGAAATGCGCGCCGCCCTGGCAGCCGGTGTTGGCTGCTTCAACGTCGAATCGGTCGCCGAGTTGCATCGACTGAATGCCGTCGCCGAATCAGTCGGTCAACGCGCGCCGGTTTCGCTGCGCGTGAATCCCGACGTCGATGCGAAGACGCATCCTTACATCTCCACCGGCCTGCGGTCGAACAAATTCGGCATCGCCTTCGAAGAAGCGCGAGCGGCGTATCGAACCGCAGCATCGATGCCGCATCTGGAAGTACGCGGCATCGATTGCCATATCGGGTCGCAAATTACGCAAATTTCCCCGTACCGCGATGCGCTCGACAAGGTGCTGGATCTGGTTTCGGAGATCGAATCGGACGGCATCACCCTTTCGCATCTCGATATAGGCGGCGGCCTGGGTATCCGCTACGACGACGAGCAGCCGCCCGCGATTGCCGATTTCGTGAGCACCTTGCTCGCGCATATCGACGCCCGCGGGCACGGCCATCGGCAAGTGGTATTCGAACCGGGCCGCTCGCTGGTAGGAAACGCCGGCATTCTGTTGATGCGGGTGGAATACCTGAAGCCCGGCATCATGAAGAACTTCGCCATCGTCGACGCCGCCATGAATGATCTGGCGCGGCCGGCCATGTACGAGGCTTATCACGCCATCGCACCGGTGGTCCGGCGCGATGGCGCATCGGTGGTCTACGATGTGGTGGGCCCAGTCTGCGAAACCGGTGACTGGCTTGGACGCGAACGCGCGTTGTGCATCGCCGAAGGCGACTTGCTGGCAGCCGGCTCGGCCGGCGCCTACGGTTTCACGATGAGTTCGAACTACAACACGCGCCCCCGCGCCGCCGAAATACTGGTGGACGGCGAGCACGCGCATATTGCCCGCACGCGCGAAACCATCGCACAACTGCTGGAAGGCGAAGCGCCGCTGCCTCCGTCCGAAGCCTGATCAGACAAGATCAAGCCCCGCGGCGACGCCGCTGCGGGGTTACAGCTTGCCGTAACTATGCAGGCCCGACAGGAACATATTCACACCGAGGAAGGCGAAGGTGGTGACCACGAGCCCCGTGAGCGCCCACCAGGCGGCGGCAGTGCCGCGCAGCCCCTTCATCAAGCGCATGTGCAGCCAGGCCGCGTAGTTCAGCCAGACGATCAACGCCCAGGTTTCCTTCGGATCCCAGCTCCAATATCCGCCCCACGCTTGCGCCGCCCACAGCGCGCCGAGAATCGTGGCGATCGTGAAAAACGTAAAGCCTACCGCGATCGACTTGTACATCAGGTCGTCGAGCACGGTCAACGGCGGTAACCGATCGACGAAGACGTTGTGGTCCTTCAGCAGATAGGCCACCGAGACCATCGCCGCCAGCGCGAAAGAACCGTAGCCGATGAAGTTCGCAGGCACATGTATCTTCATCCACCAGCTTTGCAAGGCCGGCACCAGCGGTTCAATTTCCTGCGCCCCGCGGCTGATCGAATACCACATCAGAAAGCCTACCGCCGCGCTGATCACCAGCAGCACGAATGCGCCCAGCAGACGCGTCTGGTAGTGCTGTTCGTAATACAGATAGAACAATGAGGTGATCAGACAGAACAACACGAAGACTTCGTACAGATTCGAAATCGGAATGTGCCCGACATCGCTGCCGATCAAGTACGACTCGTACCAACGCACCATCATGCCGGTAAAGCCGAAAAGCACGGCCGCCCAACACATCTTCGAGCCAATCGCCGTGCCGGTGGTCGAGCGCGCGATCGTGCCGCCCCAATAGAAAACCGTCGCGAGGATGAACAGTGCGCTCATCCAGAGAATGGCCGACTGGCTCGACAACAGATATTTCAGCAGAAACACCTGCTCGGCACGAGCCAGGTCGCCTTGATAAAGCTGGATGGCCAGTAACGCCAGCACGGCAATGCAGACCATCAACAAGCGCACCGGGCGCCAGAACCAGCCGAGCGCGATGAAAACCGGCACGGCGCAAAGCATGATCGCCTTGTCGTAATAGCCCATGTAAGCGCCATAGCGGTTCAGCGCGAATGCGGCACCGCCGATCAGCAGGACGGCAAATAACCAATCGAGCGGCGTGCGCTGCCGGACGATGGAAACGCGCCGGTAGGAGGGTTGCAGCAATTCCATGGCATCACTCTGTGGAGTTGTTTATGCCGGACGAAGCCGGCTCGGCCGCCGCGCCTCAGGGAGCGCGACGTCCAGTTGCGTCATTGGGCCGCGTCAGGCGGTTCGCCGGGATTCGCCGTCAGCACGGCGCCAACCCGGTCGCGTAATTCTGCGAATTCCCGGTCGAAGTCAAGGGTTTTGCGGGCCGTCGACATCGCCATCAAGACCGAAGTACGCGGCTCGTCGACAGCAGGCAACGCCGCGTCGCGCGTCGTGGCAGGTTCGGAACCGGGCTGCGCCGGCTCGTCCTTGAGCCAGAACCATACTCGGCGTTCACGAATGAAGAACATCGAAAAAATGCCGATGACGAGTAGCAGGCTGCCAAGATACACGATTTTTTTGCCAGGTGCGCGCGTCAACTGGAACACTGACGCCTGCACCTGTTTGAAGGAATCCAACTGCAACAGCACCGGCGCGCCATAGAAAAAACTATCGGACAGGGCGTTGATCGAAGCCTCGATAAAACGAATACGCGACGGATCGTCGGCCAGCGCGGGCTGCGACGCCTGCGTGCGCGCAATCTGCCACAAATCCCACATCGAGCCCTCAAGCATCCGCAACAACAACGCCGCGGCTTTTTCCTGATCGGCCTTCGGCACCGAGTGGTCGATAAAGCCAGCAACCGCCGCGAAACCGCCAGCGTCGGCCGGTGCGTCAGGATGCGCTGGATCGGCGCCGCTACCGGCAAACAGATCTAACACCCGTTGCGCGCTTTCCTGCAATCGCGGCCGCAGCGAGGCGTCCTGCGGACCCACCGAACGCGCCGCGAAGCTGGCCGCTGCGCGCGCCCGTAGCGCCGGATCATGCAAGGCCGCACGCAACAGCATCCATTGACGCACCGTGCCGTCGTCATCCACGGGAATGCGCAGATAGCGGAATGCCCCGTCTGGATCCGCGCGCATGCCTGCGAGGAAGAAGCGTTGGCCATCGATCGTGGCCGGCAACATATAGGTGTTGTATTCCAGGGCCTGGCCGTCCGGATTGCGTACTTTGTATTGGAACGACGGGCCGATATTGTGCAGATCGCGCGGCGTCGACGACTTTGCGCCCGAACCGAGTCGCTCTTCGAACGCCTCCTTTATCGCATTGCGCCCCACGCCGCGCACATCGCTTTTGCCCGACGCGTCGACGATATTTTCGACGTTGATCGCGCGGAAATCGCTGAATTCAATAGTTTGGCCGCTCTTCTCGCCAGGCTTGAGGCCCGGCAGCGTGGCCGTACCGCCGATCTGACCGCTCAGCGGAAAGGTCTGCGTGGCGGCGCCCGTCATCGGATAGGCCGTCAGACTGAGCGTCGAGCCGCCATCCTCGAAACTCGACTGATAAATCGACACGCCGTCGTACGTGAACGGCTCATTGACCTCTACCCGTGCGGGCACACGCGCGCCAGTCGCATGGTCGATCACAACGATGTCGCTGGCGAAAAGCTTCGGCATCCCGGTCGAGTAATAGTCGACGATGAATTTATTCAGCTGAATCGAAAACGGCAGGTTTTGCACGAGTGTGCCGTCCTGCTGGTTCAGGATGGCCGTCGACACGTGTTGCCCTTCGGGCACCCACGCATAGCCGCGGAACGTCGGGTTGCCAGTGGACAAGCGGTGTTCATCGCCAATCTGCGCGATCGGCTGATTGTCGTGAATCGAAGTCTTGTGAAACATCCACATCTGCAGGCGAATCGGCAGATTGCTATCCAGCAGGCCGCCGATGCAAATCACCACGATCGCCACGTGCGCGAAGATGTAGCCGATGCGGTTGAAGGCGCCGCGCTTGCCGGCGATCAGCGTCGCGCCGGCGTGCTCGCGCTGCACCGTGCGGTAGCCCGTCTGCGCCAACGTGCTGATCAGCACCGCTGCGACGTTTTGCCGCGGAAACGACACCGCATATTCAGCCTTGTGACCGAAAGCGCGCAGCCCGCCCTCCCTGATGCGGTCTTTCCAGCTGCGCGCTTCGGCGATCATCTTCGGGCCGTTGCGAATCACGCAGATGGACACCGAAACCAGCAGGAAGCCCAGGATCAGCATGAACCACCAGGCGCTGTAGACGGTGTACAGGCTCAGCGAACGAAAAATATCGGCCCAGAAGGGACCGAACTGGTTCACATAATTGGGATAAGGATCGTCCTGTTTGAGGACAGTGCCGATGATGCTCGCAATCGCCAGCACCACCAGCATGCTGATCGCAAAACGCATCGAGCCCAGCAATTCGACCAGCGCACGGCGCACACCGCGACCGCCCGCCGGACCGACCGGCGCAGAGGTGACGCTCATAAAACTCCATTCAACAGCAAAAAAGGGCGGACTTCGCACAACGCGGCGTCTCACCCTTTTTGTAATTCTTCGCGGGGCAGCTCGCCGTCATCGCGGGCGGCGAGCCCCTGTTTTGCTACCTTCGGTGCATGCGCGGCGGTAATCGATCCGCAAGCATGAACCGCCGCCGTTACCGCAAACCGGCGATGTAGTCGGCAACGGCCTTGATCTCGACATCCGACAGACGCGATGCGATCTGATGCATCGGCTCGCTGTTCATTCGCGTGCCTGTCTGGAACGCCGTCAATTCGGTCGCGGTGTAATCCTGCCATTGACCGCCGATACGCGGATATTGCACCGGAATGCCGGCGCCCGTCGGACCATGACACGCCGCGCACGCTGGAATACCACGATCAGCAATGCCGCCACGGAAGATTTTCTGGCCCAGCGCCACCGTGTCCTTATCCTTCGCATAACCGGGCTTCATCGTCTGGCTGCCGAAGTAGGCGGACACGTCACGCATATCCTGATCCGACATTGTGGCAACAATACCGGCCATGATCGGATTTTTGCGTTGCGGATCTTTCGCGCCGGGTTGGGTCTTGAAGTCCATCAACTGCTTGTACAGATACTCGGGATGCTGCCCTGCCAGCTTCGGATAGGCGCCCCCGGTGCTATTGCCGTCCGCCGCGTGACACGCTGCGCAAACCTGGGTGGCAATCACCTGCCCATGTCCGGCATCCGCCCTCGGCGCTGTGGCGGGGGCGGGGTCAGCGCCCAATGCCGCGTTTGCGAGACTGAAAAAAGCCGCCGCGCTCAGCACGACCTGACCTATGAACCGTCGCTTCATCCGCCCACCTTGTTGTCTTGCGGGGATTGACCGTCTCCTCCAAGGTGACCGAACCACGGATCCCTTGGGGCCATTTTAGTAAGCCGGCGTATTGTACAATAAAGTCCTTTTGTTCAAGCCTCCACGGGCACCAGCATGCAGCGTGCTGCGCATCGCTGGATCAAGAGGTGAGCCCACCCCCATGTCTTTTCTTCTGCATCAATCCCGCTTCCTCACCACCGTCAACGACTTGCACAGCCTGCCTGCGTCGATTCGTCCGGAAGTTGCCTTTGCCGGCCGCTCGAACGCCGGAAAATCCACCGCGATCAATATTCTGTGCAACCAGAAGCGCCTGGCGTTCGCCAGCAAAACGCCCGGTCGCACGCAGCACATCAATTACTTCTCGGTCGGCCCGGCGGACGAGCCGACCGGCCATCTGGTGGATCTTCCCGGTTATGGCTATGCACAGGTGCCTGGCGCTGCAAAGGCCCACTGGGAGGAGTTGCTCGGCACCTATCTGCAGACGCGAGCACAGTTGGCGGGCATGGTGTTGATGATGGACGCACGGCGCCCCTGCACCGAACTGGACATCCGCATGATCGACTGGTTCGCGCCCACTGGTCGGCCAATTCACGTCTTGTTGACGAAGTCCGACAAACTGACGCGGCAGGAAAGTACGCTTGCGTTGCGCTCGACCAAACAGGTATTCGATCGCTATCGCGACAGCGGCTGCGCGGCGCCACTATCCGTGCAGCTATTCTCGGCGCTGAAACGGGTCGGGCTGGACGAGGCGCACGCCGTGGTGGAGGGCTGGATTCGCGTAGAAACGGCGCCGGGCACCGATACGTCGACCGCGGACTGAAGCTTGTCGCAGCACGCCCCTGCTATCGCGGGACAGAAAAAAACCCGCCATACGGCGGGCTGAACTGCTTGCCGCGCACGCGCGATACATTGCGCACAACATCGGCAAGCGGCCCGCTCAGGGAGGTGAAGCGGGGAACCCACCAAAGGCCGGTTCGGAGATTATGATATCGCAATGAGCACCTTTCCCCTACACCGCCCGCGCAGAATGCGCCGCGACGATTTCTCTCGACGTTTGATGCGCGAAAACGTCCTGACGACCAATGATCTGATTTACCCGATCTTTATCGTCGACGGCACGAAGCAGCGACAAGTCGTCGCATCGATGCCGGGCGTCGAGCGCCTGTCGATCGATCAATTGGCACAAGTCGGCGAGCAATGCCTGGAACTGGGCGTACCGGTGTTGTCGCTGTTTCCCGCGATCGAGCCGTCGCTGAAAACCCCGGATGGACTGGAAGCCACGAACCCCGACGGCCTGGTGCCCCGCGCGGTGCGAGAGCTCAAACGACGCTTTCCCGAACTCGGCATTCTGACCGACGTGGCGCTCGACCCCTATACGAGCCATGGGCAGGATGGTGTGTTGGACGAGGCGGGCTACGTCATCAACGAAATCACCACCGAGATACTGGTCAAGCAGGCTTTGGTGCAAGCGGCGGCGGGTGTCGACATCGTCGCGCCGTCGGACATGATGGACGGCCGTATCGGCCTGATCCGTCAGGCGCTTGAGGCCGAGCGCCATATTCATACGCGGATCATGGCCTACGCCGCGAAATATGCTTCGGCGTTTTACGGACCGTTTCGCGATGCCGTGGGATCTGCCGCGACACTTGGCCGCGGTCACAAGATGACCTACCAGATGGATCCGTCGAACAGCAACGAAGCATTGCGCGAAGTGCAGATGGACATCGCCGAAGGCGCGGACATGGTGATGGTGAAGCCCGGCATGCCCTATTTGGACATCGTGCGGCGCGTGAAGGACGAATTCAACTTCCCGACCTACGTTTATCAAGTCAGCGGCGAATACGCGATGTTGAAGGCCGCCGCGCAGAATGGCTGGCTCGACCACGACAAGGTGATGATGGAATCGCTGCTTGCCTTCAAACGCGCCGGTGCCGACGGCATCCTCACCTACTTCGCACTCGATGCGGCGCGACACCTGCGCCAACACGGCATCTGAAACCTTGCAGTCGGTCGTGCGGACCTCAGTACCGCACGACTGATTGCCGGCAACTAATCGCTCAGCCCGTTCAACTTGCCGGTGCCGCCGCCGCCGATGTGGTTGGCTGGCCAGGGCGCATCGGTCTTTGCGTGACTCGCGCGCGCTGCAGCGGTTTGCGCTGCCGCCAGACTCTTCTCGAATCTCGCCGCTGGTTGGTAGCCGACGATGCGCTGCGACTTCAATTCCTTTCCTTGCGCATCGAAGAAAATCACCGCTGGCGGACCGAATAAACCGAAGCGTTGCATCAGCGCCTGGTCATCGGCATCGTTGGCGGTAACGTCGGCCTTGATTAGCCCAAACGATGACATGCCACGCATCACGGCCGGATCGGTGAAAACAAACTTTTCCATCTCGCGACAACTGACGCACCAGTCGGCATGAAAAAACAGCAGACTGGGCTTGCCGCTGCCCGCGAGCGAGCGGTCGAGCTCGGACGAAGACCTGACGGTGGCAAACGCAAGCGGCGAAGCGTCGCCGGACACCCCGCCCGTTGCCTGTGCGCTGATTTGTGCGCTCGACGCGAGCGGGTGCCAGAAGTCCCGAGCCCCCATGGCCGCACCAACGACACAGATCACGGACCAAGTGGCGAGGACCAGGCCTAGCGCACGGCCGATCATTCGCCATGCGCGTCGCGATTCCGAGATCGACCAGGTGCCCGACTGCGCTTCTGTGGCGCCCGACCAGCCTCCGAATGCGCCCAACTGCATCGCCGCGGCCATCAGCGCCAGTGCGGCCAGAATCAGCGTTACTGCGATCGGCAAGACAGGCGCGACAATCCACACCGCGACGGCAATCAGCAATAAACCGAACAAACGCTTCACCCCGTCCATCCAGGCACCTGCCCGTGGCAGCAGCGATCCCGCGCCTACTCCCACCACGACCAGCGGCACACCAAGTCCCAGTGCCATGGCAAACAGCGCCAATGCGCCCAACACCACGTCTCCAGTTCGCGCAATGAAGGCAAGCACGCCGAACAGTGGCGCCGTCATGCAGGCACCGACGACAACGGCCGACAACGCTCCCATCACGAACACCGCCAGCACGCGTCCGCGACGCTGGCGCTGCGAAACGCGGTCGACGCGGTTCTGCCAGGCCGACGGCAACTGCAGGGTGTAGCAGCCCAGAAGCGATAGGGCGAAGGCCGTGAGCAGCACCGCAAAGGCACCAAGCATCCAAGGATTCTGCAGGGCTGCGCCCAGGCTGTAGCCGGCGAGCGCCGCGGCCACGCCGAACAAGGTGTAGACCACCGCCATACCCAGCACGTAGGCCAACGACAAGAGAAGTCCGCGACGACGCGTGAGCTGCTCGCCTTCGCCGAGAATCACCGACGACAGAATTGGGATCATGGGCAACGAACAAGGCAACAAGCTCATGGCGATGCCGAGCAGGAAGAAGATCCCGGCGATTGCAGCCAGCCCATGACCGGCGAGTGCGCGCTCGGCAAAGTCCTGGTCATACAGAATGTCGGTAGGCGAGCCGAACGTCGACGCCGCGTCACCAGCGCCATTGCCAACGCTCATGGCGCCCGCGTCATACGAGCTGCCGTCGCGGCTCCCTGACGACACGCCGGCTGCACCTGACGATGTCGACGTCGACGTCGACACAGTTGTCAGCGCCGCGCCGCCGACGCGGAACACATTTGTCATCGGCGGATAGCAAACGCCTTTATCGGCGCAACCCTGGGAGCCGACCAGTAAGTCGAACGGATGCGCAGCCTGCTGCACCGGAATGCGCACCGTCAAGATATGCCGATAGACCTCGACTTCCTTACCGAAGGTTTCGTCGAACTTTTTCTCGCCAACCGGCAGCGCCGGCACACCGAGCACCGCATCGCCGCCTTTTGAGGGCACGAACGACAGGCGCTCGCGGTACATGTAGTAACCGTCGGCCACCGCAAAGCGGACCACGACCGCCCCCGGCACTTCGCTCGCACTGAATGCGAACGCCACCTTGGGATCGAGGAATTCGGAATCGGCGCGAACGCGGCCAGATCCGCAGCAGAGCGCTAGGAAAAGCAATGCGAACCAAAGTCCGGCCCGCGCAAAACGATGCTCAGACATGCGTGGCGCGCCCCGTACTCTGCGCCGACGGCGCAACGGTAAATTCGACAGCCGCGGTGGCTCTACGCATAGTGCATCTCCCTCAAAACAATCCGCCATGACAACTTCGCCGCCAGTCCACAGGCGGCGATTCGCTGAATGCTAACACCGCGCATCTGGCCTGATTCGCGCAAACGCTGGAATTAGCCATTCGGCCGATGCGGCGATTTGTCCTACCTCGCAAATGCGACGCACCAAAAGCAAAACCGGGCATAAGCCCGGTCTCACTGTTCAAGCATGTACTGCAAGAACTTATTCTTCGTCAGCCACGTCGACGGCTTCGGTCACTTCAGGCCGATCCATCAGCTCGACAAACGCCATCGGCGCGTTGTCGCCATGGCGGAAACCGAACTTCAAGATCCGCAAGTAACCACCCGGACGCGTCGCATAGCGCGGGCCGAGCACTTCAAACAGCTTGGTTACCGATGCACGGTCACGCAGGCGATTGAAAGCCAGGCGGCGGTTCGCCAGCGAAGGTTTCTTGCCCAGCGTGATCAGGGGCTCGATCACTTTACGCAATTCCTTGGCCTTCGGCAGCGTGGTGCGAATCGCTTCATGTTCGATCAAGGAGTTCGACATATTGCGAAGCATCGCGAGGCGATGGCTGCTAGTGCGGTTTAGCTTACGCAAACCATGATGGTGACGCATGATGATTCCTTCCTAAGAGTTTTAGCTCCAGCTCTTCTATCGCACAAGGCGCGGGCCGGTATTCATAAAGAAAGCGCGAGAAACGACGGCCTTTGAAAGCCGTCGTTCTGCAACGCAATTTACTTGTCGAGACCGGCCGGAGGCCAGTTTTCGAGCTTCATACCAAGAGTCAAACCGCGCGAAGCGAGCACTTCCTTGATTTCATTCAAGGACTTGCGACCCAGATTCGGAGTCTTCAACAACTCGTTTTCGGTACGTTGGATCAAATCACCGATGTAATAGATGTTCTCGGCTTTCAGACAGTTCGCCGAACGAACCGTCAGTTCCAGATCATCCACCGGACGCAGCAGAATCGGATCGATCTGCGGCGCGCGCGACGGCGCTTCGGCCGTGGCTTCCGTGCCTTCCAGCGCAGCGAACACAGCCAGCTGATCGACGAGGATACGGGCCGACTGGCGAATCGCCTCTTCAGGCGACAACACACCGTTGGTCTCGATATCCATCACGAGTTTGTCCAGATCGGTACGCTGCTCGACCCGCGCGTCTTCCACCTTGTAGCTCACACGGCGAACCGGCGAGAACGAAGCGTCGAGCATGATGCGACCAATGACCTTGCTCGTTTCATCGGCATGCCGACGAACGTTGCCAGGCACGTAGCCACGACCCTTTTCGATCTTGATTTGCACGTCCAGCTCACCGCCCGGCGCCAAATGGGCCACCACATGCTGCGGATTGATGATTTCGCAATCATGCGGCACTTCGATCTCAGCCGCAGTCACCACGCCCTCGCCGCTCTTGCGCAGCGTGACCGTGACTTCGTCGCGATTGTGAATCTTGAAGACGATGCCTTTGAAATTCAACAACAGGTTGACGACATCTTCCTGC
>JBPBQZ010000025.1:0-15628 GCA_050955105.1 Janthinobacterium lividum
CACCGACGGCGTGGAAGGTGCCGGACCATTCGAGGCGGCCGGCTGCCGCTGCATGTTCGGTATTGCCAGAGTCGGATAGCAAGCGCGCGACACGGTCGGTCATCTGGCTGGCGGCACGGCGCGAGAAGGTCAGCAGCAGAATTTCCGCTGGATGCACACCGGCGCGCAGCAGATTCGCCACGCGCTGCGCCAGGGTCTGTGTTTTGCCCGAGCCGGCGCCGGCGATCACCAGCAATGGCGCGGCCGTGACCGCGACGCCGAGGCTCCCGTCGGCATTGACCGAGGCAATGCCGAATTCCGCGGCTTGTCGCTGCGCATCGTTCAATGTTGCCAAAACGGACGAAGCGACTGGCGCGCCGACAACGGTGGGCAAGGCAGACGAAGGCGGCAATGCGGTGCCGGAAACCACTGCGTTCATGAAGGTCATCGTGGAAGCGCCGGAATCGGCGACCTTGAACTGTATATCCATACAGCCCGGCCGGCAAGGGTATCTCAATTCCGGTGGGCGGGACGGGTAGCTTTGTCTTGCGGTGCAGCAACATCTACGCGGGTTCGCGGGGTTTCGTAGCGGCGGCGCTGTACCTGATCCCTGCGCTGGCGTAACGCATTGGCTTTTGTGCCCGCCGATCGCGGCGCTACTACCGCGGGTCGAGTCGAGTCTCGCAGGTACGGTTAATGCTCTGTTCCTTTCATTCAGAGGTGGGGCCTATCGCATGATTACTGAACGTCCGCGCTATCGCAGTCTCCGGCAAAACAACATTTCCACGCTTCACAACGCGCCGGCCGGGACGCGTGCGGACAGCCGCCCCGTCGATATTGTGCAAACCGAACTGTTCGTGCTGGCGCCACGGTCCCCGGCGGCGTTCGATTCATCATCCGAAGTTCCTCAAGCCGCGCCGGAGGCTGGTCCGCAAAATACGCCGAGACCGGTACCGGATAGCGCTTTTATGTTGCGGGCGTCACCGCAAATGACGATCCGGGTATTGCCCCGCAAGGGCGTGGCGGAGGGCGCCACGCTGCCGGCCGAGGCGGCGGCCTTCCGCGAAGCGTTAAGCGCGTCGCTGCGGGCACTTGGCGTCGCACCGGCAGAGATGGATGCCGAGCAGTTGGCCGAGCACGTAGACAAGGCGCTTGCCGGCGAACGCCGCTGTTTCGATTTGCCGTGTGGTCCTCAGCGCGCCTGTCTCTTCATCGCGTTGATGCCTTATCGCGACGCGACTGGTTGCTCGGTGGGATTGATGATGTCGTCATCGAGCATGCCACTCGATGCAAGCTTGCCCACCTCGACCGGCGACTTGGCCGGGAAGCCCGCTTCGGCCACCGGCGGCGCGACGACCGCGGAAGAGCCGCCCGTACGCGACCGCTTTCTGTCGGTGGTGTCGCACGAGTTGCGTTCGCCGCTGGCAGGCATCCAAAGTTGGACGCATGTGCTTGAGAGGCTATTGAAGCAAGATGCCAATGACGACACGCGCCACACGTTGATGGCGCGCGCTTTGTCGGGCATCGCCAAGGGTGTCGAGCGCCAGACCCGTGCGATCGACTCATTGATCGATGCGACGCGCGTGATGTCGGGCAAGATACCCCTGCAGCGCAAGCCGGTGCGCTTGAATGAGGTGCTCGCCGCGGCCGTCACACCTTACCTCGCCCAGGCTCGCGACAAGGGTGTGACGCTGCAGATGGCGGCCGTTCAGGCCGGCACGGACGCGACACCGGACGCCACACCGGACGCGGCATTGCCGTTGGTTTCGGTCGATGCGGCCCGGCTGCAGGACGTCTTTTCGCAATTGATCTCGAATGCGGTCCGCTTCACCCCCGCTGGCGGCAGTGTCACCGTGCTGTGCGGCGTGGATCACTCCAAGCATCAGGTTTTCATACGAATCAGCGATACCGGACGCGGCTTTGCAGCAGATTTTTTGCCGCAGGTGTTCGAGCCTTTCCGCCAGGCCGACGATTCCTATACGCGCCTTAACGACGGCTTCGGATTGAGCCTGGCAGTGGCTCGGCAAGTGGTGTTGTTACTGGGCGGTGGCATCGAAGCCGCCAGTGACGGCGAGGGCCGGGGCGCCTCGTTCACGGTGACGTTTCCATGGATCGCCGCGATGCCTGTCGCATCGCCTGCCGCGCAAGCCAGCCTGGACTCGGCGCCGTCGAGCGCCGCAGCGCAGCCGGTCCGCTCGCATGCCGCGCTCAGCGGACGCAACGCCACGGCCTATCCATCGTTGGTGGGCTTGAGCGTTATGGTGATCGACGACCAGCTCGAAGCGCGTGAATCGTTAGCAGCCATGCTGGAGCAAAGCGGCGCCGAAGTCGTACCCGCAGGCTCCGGCCCCGAAGCCTTGGCAGCGCTGGAAGCGCGTGGACCGCGACGCGAACCCGACGTACTGATTTGCGATCTGGCGATGCCGGGCGAAGACGGCTACGCCACCCTGAAGCGCATCCGCGAATGGGAAAGCTTGCGTGGCATCTTGCCGGGAAGCCGCCTGTCGGCGATTGCCGTGACCGCCTTCGCATTGAGCGAAGATCGCCTGCGAGCGCTGTCCAAAGGTTTCCTGATGCATTTCGCCAAGCCGGTCGACCCCCTGCGTTTGCTCGGTGCCGTTGCGGCGCTCGGCGCACGTTGACGTAAACGGAACCGCCATGCCCCATATGATCTGGAAAGGCGCCATCAGCTTCGGGCTGGTGCACGTGCCGGTAAAGCTCTATCCGGCCACTTCGCATCAGAACGTCGGCTTTGATTTGCTCGACAAGCATTCGCTCGACCCGATCGGCTATCGCAAAATCAACAAGGCAACTGGCAAGGAAGTGTCGACCCAGGACATCGTGCGCGGCATCGAATATGAGAAGGGGCATTACGTTGTGTTGTCGGATGAGGAGATCCGTGCGGCTAACGTGGAGTCGACCCAGACGATCGATATCGTGGCCTTCATCGATGCGCCTGAATTGTCGTTTCTCTATCTGGATACGCCGTATTTTCTCGAACCGGACCGCGGCGGCGACAAGGTCTATGCCTTGTTGCGCGATGCGCTGGTCAAGGCCAACAAGATCGGCATCGCCACCGTGGTGATGCATGGCAAACAGCATCTGGCGGCGCTGGTGCCGGTGGGCGCGGCGTTGGCGATGAACACGCTGCGCTGGGCCAACGAGGTACGCGATTTGAGCGAGTTCAAATTGCCGGAAGTGGGCGGCAAAAAGGCCGCCGTCAGCGAACGCGAGCTGGATATGGCGATGCGGCTGATCGACGATATGAGCGACAAGTGGGAGCCCGCCAATTTCCACGATACGTTTCGCGACGACATCATGGCGCTGGTCGATCGCAAGGTAAAAGCCGGCAAGGCGCGCGAGATTGGCGCGCTCGACGCGCCGCGCGACACCGGCAAGACCAAGGCCGATGTGCTCGATTTGAGCGAGTTGCTGCGGCGTAGCCTGGGCGGCGGCGGCAAGGGCGGCGGCCGCGCTCGCGCGGCAAGCGCTTCGAAGGATGCCGACGACGCCAAGGATCCCAAAGGCCTCAAAGACGATAAGCCTGCGCGCGCTGGCGGCGCGGAGGCTCGCCCGGCGGCACGTCGCAAGCGCGCCTGACGCGGAGGGATGAGCGATGCCCGACAAACTGTCGACCTATTGGGAAAAGCGTCATTTCGATGCGACTCCCGAGCCGCGCGGCCGCGCGAAACGCGCGGTGACCCAGCGCTTCGTGATCCAGCAGCATCACGCGCGTCGCTTGCATTACGATTTTCGGCTGGAGCTGGATGGGGTGTTGAAATCGTGGGCGGTGCCGAAAGGGCCGAGTCTCGATCCCTCTGTCAAACGGCTGGCGGTGCAAGTCGAAGATCATCCGGTCGAGTATGGTGATTTCGAAGGACAGATTCCGGCCGGCAATTATGGTGCTGGCGACGTGCTGGTCTGGGACCGCGGCGTCTGGACGCCGCACGGCGACGCTCGTGCCGACTACGCAGCCGGCAAACTCAAGTTCGATTTGCAAGGCGACAAGTTGTCGGGCGCCTGGATGCTGGTGCGCAGCCATATGCGCGGCAGCGGCGATAAAGAGCAGTGGCTGCTGATCAAGGAGCGCGACGATGCCGCGCGCAGCGAGGCGGATTTCGATATCGTAGCCGCGCGTCCCGAGAGCGTGAAGACCGGTCGCACGCATGCGCCGGATGGGGAGCCAGCTGAGCAGCCAGCCGGCAAGCGTGTCGCCGCGCGCGGACAAGCGGCTGCCAGGGCGCCGGCCAAGCCTGCCAAAGCACCAGCCAAGTCGGCCAAGGCACCGGCCAAGTCTGCCAAGGCACCGGCCAAGTCTGTCAAGGCACCAGCCAAGCTTGCCAAGGAACCGGCCGAGCCTGCCCAGGCACCAGCCAAGCAAGTGGCCCGCGAATCGAAAAGCGCTGCCAACGCGGCGCTTGAACCACGTCCGATCAACACCAAGGCGACGCCGCCGCCATCATTGGAGGGCGCGCGCGCGGCTGCATTGCCGGCGACCCTGTCGCCCCAATTGGCAACGCTGGTCGACGCCGCACCGCCCGATCGCGATAGCTGGACCTATGAAATCAAGTTCGATGGTTACCGGGTGCTCGCACGCGTCGCGGGCAAGGGGCGCGCGCGCACGGTGCGGATTTTCACGCGCAACGGCCACGACTGGACCGACCGCTTTCCGGCGCAGGCGGCGGCGCTCAAGGCGCTCGAGATCGACGACGGCTGGCTGGATGGCGAGGCGGTGGTGCTCGATGAGCGGGGCGTGCCCAGTTTCCAGGCGCTGCAGAATGCCTTCGAAGTGGGCCGCACCGATCGTATCACGCTGTATCTGTTCGACCTGCCATTCCTCAATGGCCACGATCTGCGCGAGGTAGCGCTCGATGGTCGCCGCGCCGCACTGGAGGCCGTGCTGGCTGGCCAGCCGGGCGATGGCGCATTGCGCTTCTCTGCCACCTTCAGTTCGCCGCCGGAGTCGCTGCTGGAATCAGCCTGCGGTATGGCGCTGGAAGGCATCATCGGCAAACGTCGGGACGCTTCCTATATAACGGGTCGCTCAGCGAGCTGGATCAAGCTGAAATGTCGCCGCCGGCAAGAATTCGTGATTGGCGGCTATTCCGATCCGCAGGGCGCACGCAATGAATTCGGCGCTTTGTTGCTGGGTGTTTACGAGGCGCCAGGGCAGCTTCGTTATGCCGGCCGCGTGGGCAGCGGCTTCAGTCAGCAGAGCCTGAAGACGCTGGCGCGCGAGTTCGCGCAGCACGCGTCGGCGTCGGCGCCGTTTTTCGACGCGGCGAAGGCGCGCGGTCGCGCCCGCGTGCATTGGCTTGCGCCGGCGTTGGTGGCGGAAGTGGAGTTCAGCGAGTGGACCGACGAGGGGCTGGTGCGCCAGGCATCGTTCGTAGGTCTTAGGCAAGACAAGCCGGCCGCCTCGATCGGCCGTGAGGCAGCGGTCGACGGCGCGACCACGGCGAACCAAGCGAAGCGCGAGGCGGTTGCAAAAAGAGGGAGCACGATGGCAGCCAGCAAAGCGGGCGTGATGGCCGCGACAATGCCCGCGGACAAAGCTGCGTCCGGCCGCGCCAAGCGTGCCAAGACGGCGGCGGTGCCCGAGGTATCGCCGCGCGCGACGGCGCCCGCGAAAACGGCTGCGCGTGCGGGCGAGGCCGTGGTTGCCGAGGTGCGCATCAGCCATGCGGACCGCGTCATCGACGCCCAAAGCCAGACTACCAAAGCGGATATCGCCCGCTACTACGCGATGGTGGCGCCTTGGCTGGTAGCGCATCTGGCCGACCGTCCGACTTCGCTGGTGCGTGCGCCCGACGGCATCGGCGGCGAACTGTTCTTCCAGAAGCACATAGAGCGCTTCAAGATGCCCGGCTTGCGCCTGCTCGACCCGGCCCTGGACCCTGGCCACCCCGCTCTCATGGTGCTCGACAACGAGCAGGCGCTGGTCGGCGCCGCGCAGATGGGCACAATCGAGCTGCACACCTGGAATGCCACCGCCAGCGCCATCGAAAAGCCCGATCGCATGATCTTCGATCTCGATCCGGACCCCAGCTTGCCCTGGAGCGCGATGCTCGACGCTGCGCGGCTTACGCGTGCGCTGCTGGATGAACTGGGGCTGACGTCGTTTTGCAAAACCAGCGGCGGCAAGGGCTTGCATGTGGTGGTGCCTTTGACGCGCCACGACAGTTGGGATGAGGTGAAAGAGTTCTCGCAGGCCGTGACCGAACATCTGGCGGTAACGCTGCCCGAGCGCTTTTCCGCGAAAATGGGCCCGAAAAACCGCATCGGCAAGATCTTTGTCGACTATTTGCGCAACCGCCGAGGGGCCAGCACGGTATGTGCATTCTCGGTACGGGCGCGGCCCGGCATGGGCGTATCGGTGCCGATCGACTGGGACGAACTCGACACGCTGGCGGCGGCGGACCAATGGACCTTGCATACGCTGCACGAGCGGCTGGAAGCACTCGGCAAGGTCGACCCATGGCGCGCGTTCTGGAAAACCCGGCAGCGCATTACGGCGGCCATGCGGCGCCGCCTGGATGGCCAGAAGAAGGGCTGAAGGCGGTTGCGCCCGCCGTCTCCACGGATTGCGCCGCGAGTTGCTAAACTACTCTCAAAATTCGTAAGCTCTGACTTGGCCGGGCATTTCCCCATCTTGCTTATGCCGTCAGTCGTTTGTTGTTGCATCCACTCTGGCGCCCGTGCCTCCGTGCTGGCGCGTCCGCGGTGTGTGCGTGTATCACCGGATCAAGCCGTTTCCCCATGCCTGACGATCTCTTCTTACGCCTGAGAACTGAAACCGCCGCTTGCCACACAGCTATCGAGGAGGCGGTCGACGTATCGAATCGAATTCGCACGCGCGACAGCTATCAAGCGCTGCTCGCGCGCTTCTACGGTTTTGTCGCGCCCTTCGAAGACGCACTGTCCGCCGCGTTGCCGGATGCGCAGCGTGAATTCATGGGGCCACGTTTCAAGGCGCCGCTGCTGCGCGACGATCTGGTTTATCTCACCGGCAATCTGGCCGTGACGGATGCGCTGCCGCGCTGTACCGCGCTGCCATCGCTCGATAGCCCCGCGGCGTTATGGGGCGCGCTATACGTGATGGAAGGTTCGACCCTGGGCGGTCGCATGATCGCGCCGATGGTCGCGCAGTCCCTCGGCTTGTCCGAGCGCCATGGTTATAGCTACTACGAAGGCTATGGCGAACGTACCGGCAGCATGTGGAAGGCGTTCCGCGAACACGCTGCGGCCGAGCTTGCGCCGTCCGAAATCGACGCCACGGTGGCGGCCGCGATCGATACCTTCGAACGCCTGGGCGCCTGGTTCAGGACGATGCCGTCCGATAGCGCCGCTGCAAGCGTCGCCGTCGACGCGTCCGCTGCCGCGCCAGCGCCTGCGGGGCGACCATCGTGAGGCGCACTGCCGGAGGCCGGCCTTGAACGAGGTGATGCAAGCGTTGCCCAGCGCCGTCGACCTGAACGATTGCGAGCGCGAGTCGATTCGTATCCCCGGAGCGATTCAGCCGCATGGCTTCCTGATGTGCTTGAGCGATGCGCTGACGCTGCTGCAGGCGGCCGAAAATCTCGCGCTGCTGACCGGCGAACCGGTCGAGCAATCATTGGGCAAGCATTTGTCGACGTTGATCGGCGCGGCCGCCACGCGCGCCGTGGCGACCGCGGCCGCGCAAGCCGAACTCGCAGACAATCCGCTTTATCTGGGGCGCTTCGAAACCGCGCCTGTGGCGGACGGTATCTGCCTCGACCTGATCGTGCACCGGCGCGCCACCCTGCTGATACTCGAGATGGAAGTAACGCGCCGCCTCGACAGCGCGTTCAGCCCGATCTATCCGCTGGTGCGCACCTTCATCGCGGCACTCCAAGATACCCGTAGCGTGATCGAGGCCGCGCAGTTGGCGGCGCGCGAAGTGCGACGTATAACGGGCTTTGGTCGCACGCTGGTCTATCACTTCGAAGCCGCGGGTCATGGCCGCGTGCTGGCGGAAGATCGGCAGGACGACTACCCGTCGTATCTGCATCATCAATTTCCTGCATCCGATATTCCCAAGCAGGCGCGTGAGCTATATCTGGCGCATCGTCTGCGACTGATCGCCGACGCCGACTACCAGCCGGCCCGCCTGGTGCCGAGCTTGCATCCGCTCACCGGCGCGCCGACCGATCTGTCGTTCGCGGCGCTGCGCAGCGTTTCGCCCGTGCATCTTGAATACATGCGCAATATGGGTACGCCGGCATCGATGTCCATCTCGATCATCGTGCGCGGGCAGCTGTGGGGCCTGATCTCCTGCCACCACCACTCGCCACGCGTGGCGCCGTTCGAGGTGCGCATGGCGTGTGAGCACCTCGGCCAGATCCTGTCGCTGCAAATCGAGGCCAAGGAAGACAGCGTCGTTACCGACCACAAGCTCGAACTGCGCCGCAGCCTGGTGACGCTGCTGGCGGCGATGGCCGATCGCAACGATCTGGTAGAAGGGCTGCGCGCCGAACCGGAACAGCTGCTGCGCTTCATGAGCGCCGCGGGCGCTGCGATTGTCTACGAGGAACGCATCACATTATTGGGCGCTACCCCGCCGTGCGAGGACGTCGCACGCATCGCCGAGTGGCTGGGCGCGCATCGCGCGGACGAGGTGTTCGCCACCGACTCGCTGCAGGCGCACATCCCGGCAGCAGCGGATTGGGGGGCTACTGCCAGCGGAATTCTGGCGGTGGCGATCTCCAAGCTGCATCGCAACTTCGTGATCTGGTTCCGACCCGAGGTAGTGCGCTCGATCGAATGGGCGGGCGATCCGCGCAAGAACGTGATTTATGAAGGCGCCCAGGCACACATGTCGCCGCGCAAGAGTTTCGACACCTGGGTGGAAACGGTACGTGGCTATGCGCCGGCATGGCGCGCCAGCGAAACCGAAATGGCACTCGAATTCCGCGCCGCGGTGTTGGGAACCGTGCTGCGGCGCGCCGAAGAAATGGCCGCGCTGGCCACTGAGCTGGGCCGCGCCAATAAGGAACTGGAATCGTTTTCCTACTCTGTCTCGCATGATCTGCGGGCGCCGTTGCGCCATGTCGCGGGCTATGGCGACCTGCTGCGCGATAACGAAGGCGACAATCTATCCGAGCGTGGCGGCCGTTATTTGCAAAATATGATCGACGCGGCGCGCCTCGCGGGCACGCTGGTTGACGAGCTCTTGACGTTTTCCCAGATGGGTCGCGCGGCCTTGCATCCGGTCGATGTGGACTTGCGTAAATTGGTCGACGGATTGATTGTCGAGCTGCAGGCCGAAACGGGCACGCGCCGCATCGAATGGACCGTGGGCGATCTACCCACGGTGTGCGGTGATGCGACTTTCCTGCAACTGGTGTTGCGCAATTTACTGGCGAACGCTGTCAAATATTCGCGTGGCCGCGATCCGGCGCGCATCACCGTCGACAGCACGCCAGGCGATGCGCAGCATGTGATTCTCGTGCGCGATAACGGCGTGGGCTTCAATATGAAATATGTCCACAAGCTGTTCGGCGTGTTCCAGCGGCTGCATCGCTTCGAGGACTTCGAAGGCACCGGCATCGGGCTCGCCAACGTGCAGCGCATCATTGAGCGCCACGGTGGCCGCACTTGGGCAGAGGGCGAACCGGACGTCGGCGCCACCTTCTATTTCTCCTTACCCCGGGACCCGGGCCAGTCGGATTGAATATGCTGAAACCGATTCTGTTAGTGGAAGATGACCCGTCAGATCTGGAGTTGACACTGGTCGCGCTGGAAAGAAGTCAATTGGCCAATGAAGTGGTGATTGCCCGTGACGGTGTGGAAGCGCTCGATTACCTGCTGGCACGCGAGCAGTGGGCTGATCGCATCGAAGGTAATCCGGCCGTGATCTTGCTCGACCTCAAGATGCCGCGCATGAATGGGCTGGAGGTATTGCAGACGATCCGCAACACCGAGTCGCTGAAGAGCGTGCCGGTGGTGATGCTGACGTCGTCGCGCGAAGAACCCGACTTGTTGCGCGCTTACCAATTGAATGTGAACGCCTATGTCGTGAAGCCGGTGGAATTCAGCGAGTTTGTTGCGGCGATTGCCGACCTCGGCATCTTCTGGGCGGTGCTCAACGAACCGCCGCCGGGCTCGGCCAAAGCCGTGCGCCGGCCTTCCAGCGAATAAGGCGCCTCCCGTGAAACGAACGCTGCGCTTGCTGTTGCTCGAAGACAGTCCGATGGACGCGGAGCTCACGCTCGCCCGGCTGGAATTCGGCGGCTATGCCTGCGAGACCACCATTGTCGACAGCGAGGCCGCTTTTGCGCAGGCCATCACGCGCGAAGATCTCGACATCGTGCTGGCCGACTTCGTGCTGCCGGGATTTTCAGGCACCGAGGCGCTGGCAATGGCGCGCGCCGCGATGCCCGATCTGCCATTTGTATTCGTCTCGGGTGTGCTGGGCGAAGAGCACGCGGTAGAGATGCTGAAAATGGGCGCCACCGACTATGTGCTCAAGCAACGCTTGCAGCGCTTGCCGGCAGTAGTGAGCCGCGCGCTGGCCGAACGCGAGGAGCGGCGCCAGCGCATTCTGGCCGAACGCACGCTGCGCGAGACCGAGTCGCACTTCCGGCTGGTGGTCGATGCCTTGAAAGACTACGCCGTGGTCACGCTCGATCCAGCCGGCATGATCCGCACCTGGAATGCCGCCTCCGAGCGCATTCTGGGCTATGCGGCGCAGGACGTGGTGGGCCGTTCGGCGCGCGTATTCCTCAACCGCGAAGAGCGTGCCGCGGGCGTGTTCGAGCGCGAACTCGAGATGGCGCGTACGAGTGGCAGCTGTTCCGATGACCGCTGGCTGCTGGCACGCGGTGGCGAGCCATTCTTCGCCGCGGCCGTGACGACGGCGATCCGCGACGAGCATGGCGCGTTGCTGGGCTTCTCGAAGATTATTCGGGATGCCACCGAGGCACGCATCGCCGCCGACGCGTTGCGCATGGCAAAGGAACAGGCCGAAACCGCCAATCGCGCCAAAGATCATTTCCTGGCGGTGTTGTCGCACGAGCTGCGCACGCCGCTGACGCCGATTCTCGCGGCGGCGCGACTGATCGAGTTGAAGACGCGTCTGTCGCCTGAGCTGGCGTCAAACCTCGATGTGATTCGTCGCAACGTCGAGCTGGAGGCGCGACTGATCGACGATCTGCTCGACCTCACCAGCATTGCGCGCGGCAAGTTGAGTCTGCGGCTGCAGCCCGTGGACCTGACCGCCTTGCTGGCCAGTGCGCTGGATATGTCGGCGAGCGACATGCATGCGAAGCAGTTGAAACTGATTACGCATTACCGCGCGGCATCGACGGTGGTGTCAGGCGATGCCGCGCGGCTGCAGCAGATCATCTGGAACGTCATCAAGAACGCCGTGAAATTCACGCCGGCTGGCGGCGAGATCGTTGTTACTACGCGCAATCCGCGCGCCGACCAGGTGTGCGTGTCGATCGAGGATAGCGGCATCGGTATCAGTGTCGAGGCACTGCCACGCATTTTCTCCGCCTTCGAACAAGCGGATGATTCGATCACGCGCGCTTTCGGCGGCCTGGGCTTGGGCTTGGCGATTGCCAATACCTTGGCGCAGAAGCATGGCGGTACGCTCAGCGCCAGCAGTCGCGGACGGGATCAGGGCGCGCGCTTCGACCTGACCTTGCCATTGTTGTCGACGCAAATCGCTGATTTGGGAACGGGCACCCATGCGGCGCCGCGTGTGCGGTCCGGCACCCCGCTGCGCGTGATGTTGGTGGAAGACAATCACTATACGTCGACGGCGCTCGCCGAATTGCTGGACCTATCCGGCCACGCGGTACGCGTGGCGGCCACGGTCGCGGAAGCCGAGAAACTGGCGCGCGCCGAAAGCTTCGATGTGTTGATCAGCGATATCGGCCTGCCGGACGGCAGCGGACTCGACGTAGTCAAAGCCTGGCGCGCGCTGCAGCCTCAGGCGCCCGCATTCGCCATTACCGGCTATGGCATGGATGACGATATCCGTCGCTGCGAGGCCGCGGGCTTTGCCGATCATCTCACCAAACCCCTGGATTTCGATCGCCTGGAGCAACTGCTTGCGGACGTGGCGTTGCGAAAGACCGGCGCTTGATTGCACCTGCTCGGCAGCTTTTTGCTGCCCACAAGTCGAACCGGAATGCTTCTTGCACAGTCGCTGCCAACGTCTAGCGGAGCTGTCGCATGAAAAGAAGCCGGAAGGTAGTCGCCTGGGTGGTTGGCATCATTGTCATTTTGATCGTGGCGATCATCATATTCATCGTCACCTTCGACTGGAACCGCATGCGTCCGTGGGTCGACGACAAGGTTTCACAAGCTATCGGCCGCACTTTTGTGATCAACGGCGACCTGCGCGTGCATTGGCATCGCCCCCCCGGTGAGACCGGCTGGCGCGCGCTGGTGCCGTGGCCGCACTTCTCTGCAGAAAAAATTACAATCGCCAACCCCGACTGGGCAAAGAACCGGTACTTTGCGACGCTGGACGAGATTGATTTCGATATCGGGGTGCTGCCCTTGTTGGCCAAGAACATTCTGATTCCCTCGGTGCGTTTGGTGAACCCCGCCGTGGACCTCGAACGCACGGCCGATGGCCGCAACACCTGGACCTTCAAGCTGCAGCATTCCGACCAGCCCAGCCAATGGAACCTCGACCTGCGCGATATCGTTTTCGCCAAGGGCGACATCAGCTTGCTGGATGCGCAGAAGAAGGCCGATCTGCACTTGGTGGTCGATACATTGGGGCAGCCGATCCCGTTCGGCGAGGCCTTGAAACAACAATCGGACAACGCGCGCAAGGAATCGGCGGAAGCCGTGGGCCAGCGCGGTGCCGCACAACTCACGCGCGCGGCGTCGGCTGCCGTGGCCACCGAAGCGGCTTCGCAGGCATCGGCGGCATCCGCCGCATTGGCCGCCTCGGCTGATAGCGCGACCTCGGCGGCATCGGGCGCGTCCGTTACGGCTGCCGGCAACGCTCCAGCCTCGAGTGCGACACCGACCACCCCGAGCAGTGCCGCTTCCGCGACCGCCGATGTGAGTTCGAGCGCTGCCCGGGCGGATGCCCATGCCAGCGAGGCGATTGCCGAAGTCGAACAGAAGGCACCGTCGGCGGTGGCCAGCAACGGCACGCGCGGACTGCCCGATCCTTATGCCATCGGCTGGACGCTGAGCGGCAGCTACAACAAGACCCGAGTCAATGGGGTGGGTAAGCTGGGTGGCATCCTGTCGCTGCAAAATGCGGCGAAGCCATTCCCGGTGCAGGCTGACGTGAAGATCGGCGACACGCGCATCGCGCTGGTCGGTACCTTGACCGATCCGACGCACTTGTCGGCGATCGATTTGCGCCTCTGGTTGTCGGGCGTGAGCATGTCGCACCTGTATTCGCTGACCGGCGTGACACTGCCCGACACCCCGCCTTATGCCACCGAAGGGCGGCTGCTGGGCCAGTTCCGCGAGAACGCCAGCGTGTTTACTTACCAGCGCTTCACGGGACGCGTGGGTGGCAGCGATCTGAACGGTACCTTGACCTTCGAGCAACGTCAGCCGCGGCCGCGTCTCACCGGCACGCTGGTGTCGAATCTGCTGCAATTCTCCGATTTGGCGCCCGTCATCGGTGCCGATTCCAACGCATCGAAGGAGAAGCGCGGCGCCGCCCCGACGCAACCGTCGAACAAAGCCCTGCCGACCGAACAGTTCCGCACCGATCGCTGGAAAGCCCTCGACGCCGACGTGAAATTCACCGGTCGCCGTATCGTCAAAGACCCGGCGCTGCCTTTCACCGATCTGTACACACATGTAATCATGAAGGGCGGTGTATTGACGCTCGAGCCGCTGCGTTTCGGCGTGGCGGGCGGCAATATCAGCTCCGATATCGGCCTCGATGGCAGCACCACGCCGTTGAAGGGTCGACTCAAGCTGTCGGCGCGACATCTGAAATTGAAGCAGTTGTTTCCCACCTTCAATCCGATGAAGACCAGTCTTGGTGAAGTGAACGGCGACAGTGCCTTGTCGGCCACCGGCAACTCGGTAGCGGCACTGTTGGGTTCGTCGAATGGCGAAGTCAAGCTGCTGGTGAATGACGGCGCAATCAGCCGCTTCTTGATGGAAGCGGCAGGCCTGAACGTCGGCAACATCGTGCTCGAGCGCTTATTCGGCAACCGCAACGTGAAGATCAATTGCGCGGCGGCGGACTTCGTGGTCACCAATGGCCTGCTCGACTCCAAGGTGTTCGTGTTCGATACCGATGACGCGATCATCGATATCAGCGGCAATGTCAATCTCAGCAGCGAGGCGATGGACTTGTCGGTCAAGCCGCACACCAAGGGCTTCCGCATCTTTTCGCTGCGCTCACCCTTGTATGTGAAAGGTACCTTCAAAGACCCGCACGTGGGCGTCCAGGCCTTGCCGTTGATCTTGAAGGGCGGTGGCGCGATCGCGCTGGGCTTGTTGAATCCGCTGGCGGCCCTGATCCCGCTGATGTCACCGGGACGTAACGAGGAGGCGCCTTGCGGCAGTATGCTCACGCAGATGAAGAGTGCACCGAGCGCGCCGCCGCCTGGCCAGAAGCAATCCGCGAGCGTGGGCAACAATGTAGCCGCCGCGGCGTCGGCTCCCGCGACCGCTGGTGCGCCTCCTGCAAAGTCCAACGCGCCGCTGACGGCCGACCGCAAGCGCCGTGTCGACGCGAGCCCGGCCTCGAACGCGCCCAGTTCGATCTATAAAGGCAATTGATCAGGCATAAAAAAAGAGGGGCGTGTAGCCCCTCCTTTTCGTCGTGCGCTCGCGAGCGCTTAATCGTCGAGCGTTACGCCAACTTTGATGGTGACTTGCCAGTGCGCAATCGTACCGTTCTCGATATGGCCGCGCGTTTCGGTCACTTCGAACCAATGCATCGCATGCAGTGTCTTGGATGCCTTGGTGATGGCGTTGCGAACTGCGTCTTCTACCGAAATCTTCGATGAGCCGGTCAACTCGATCTGCTTATAGACATGATCATTCATTCGCATTCCTCCTGGTGTCTCGTGGCGATGATTTCAAGATAAGGCAAGACCATGGTAACCGGGATAGCGCCGTCGCGCTGTGAGCTTACCCGCGCGGCAGACCGTTCAATTGCGACAGGCCGAGGTCATCGAGCACGCGTTGGCGCGCGGCCGTGGCAAAGATCAATACGCCGAAGCCATTCGATTCATACCAGAAGCCGCCGTTGCACAGGCCTTCCAGCGGCTGCTCGAGCGCATCGTCGATATGTTCGACGCAGCGATGCACCAGTTCATCGAGCGCGGCGTAGGGCGGATGTGCGCCGGGCACCGCGCACAGCAGCAGGTCGAGGCCCGGCAGTGCGTGCGGATAAAGGACGGGCTGGTCTTGGCCGCGTGCGCGGGCAATCTTGGTCGACAATGTGGCGAACGGCCGGCATTGCATCAGGATATCGAGATATATTAAAAACCCCGGGCGACCGGAGCCTTCGTAATAAGCGCTGGTGGATGGCTTGAACGGCATCGCGCGGCCCTCAGACGAAGCATCCGGCGCCCGTACCCGCGGCATCGATGGAGCGTGCCATGCACGCCGCGCGATGTCGCATTGGCTCAAGCTCGAAAGGAGAAATGCAAATGGTCAAGAAAATCGCCTTGCT
>JBPBQZ010000026.1:0-15198 GCA_050955105.1 Janthinobacterium lividum
CAAGTCTCTCCAGCCAAGAGCGGCTTTCAGCCGGCGTCAATGCAGAGCCAACAATGCAAAGCTGCCAATGCGGATACAGTTGCCGTCGCACTGAATCGATAGTCTGCGGCAGCCACTCGCTGGTAGCCCCGTGTAGCGGCAGAATTATCGAAATCAACGGCGCATTGGAAAAAGCTTGTATGCGCGCCGCTACCGCATTGCGCTGCGTATCATTCAGGCGGTCATATGAATCGATCCATTGCACGTAACCGCCGCTTTGCTCGGTCGACGCAACGGGCGCCGGCTGGGCCAGCTTGTCTCGCAGCAGCGCCCAACCGCCCGACCTGTATGCTCCGACCACGCTCCGCGTCAAGCTGCGTACGCCGCGCTGCCGGCGGATATCCGCCGCGTGTGCCACCAGGCGCCGCGTGCGAGACAGTTGCTGTTTGCCCCACCGTATTGGCGCCGTGAGGCGCCAACTGGTCGAATCGAGCGTGGACGACAATTGCTGTCGATAAAGCGCAACGCTGCCTTCACTGATGGCCAACTCTCGTCCCAGGCGTATCACTTCTCGCCGCTGCGCGCTCGACTCATCCATCGCATGCCAGAGCTGTGTCTCGGTGCGCATCAGCTTCTCTTCCAGCACTGACGTTTGATGCGCCCGCTCGGCGAGCTGGTCCCGATAGGCATCGGCCTGGCGCGTTAATCGTCCGAGACTTTCTCGATGCGTTTGCCACTCGTCGAGCCCCGCCGGATTCGCCGTAGACCACGGATTCTCACTTTGTTGCGGAGTCGCTTGCGCCGCGGATTGGCCGGCCGCGGCAAACGCCTCCGTAGCCACCATGGCGTCTTGACCGACGACCATTCGAAGACCGATTCTATTGTTTTGCGCGGGCATCTTTCTCACGATGCAAAGCGAATTCGCGAACTCGACCGAGTGGATGCTGGCGAACGCGTCGCTAGTCGGTCTAAACTGGAATTGCTCATAGAACCCGCGCAACACGTCGTCGACGCTTCGATCGACCCCCCAGTGCTCCTGATTGACCACATCTGCCAGAAGCTTGAAGAAAGCGATCGATGAATGGGGGTGGTACAGGCCGCCTTCGAACTGTTGCCAATAGCTGGAGTGCAAATCTTCAGCTACGTACAAGCCACCGTCACGAACTCGCGGAAAATAGCGTAAAAATGAATTGACGATATCTCGCGACTGATGTGAACCATCATCGATGATGATGTCGAAGTCGGCAGCGTGTTCCGCGATACGGTGCTCGATCAGATCGAGATTGGCATCGCCGACAACCACGGAAATCCTCGGATCGGTGTATTCGAGATCCAGGCAGCGAAGATCGATATCGCAGCCGACTATGTTCGCTGCGTTGCCAAAGTATTTGGCCCAGATTTCGAGCGAACCGCCGTTCTGAATACCAATTTCCAGCAGGTTCAGTCGATGGTTGCGGTAGGGAGCAAACTGGCGCTCATACTCGGCAAGATAGATAGACCACTTGTCCGACACCTTGCCGTGATGATCAAGATAGAGCTGTTGCAATTCGTTCATCTTGCGATATCCACGAAAACCGGATTGAGAATCTGAGACTGACTGCGCAACGGTTCCTCGATCCGGCCGAGCGCGCACGACGGTGGCACCCAGGACATGACGACTAGCGACATTCAGTTCGGGACGTCAGACTCGGAAACTCTTTCCGTCATTTGGCCATGCTGAAAGGTGATGATGCGGTTGCAAAGATTTTCGACGAGTGACATCGAATGCGAGGCCAGCACCAGTATGGATGAATTTTCAACGACCTGATCGAGCCGCTTCATTGCCTTTTCATTGAATGAGGCGTCGCCCACCGACAGCCATTCGTCCATCAGCACGATGTCGGCATGAATCGAGGTCGACACGGCAAAAGCGAGCCGCAGCAGCATGCCGCTCGAGTAGGTCCGCACCGGCATATTCAGGAAGTCCTCACCCAGTTCGCTGAACTCGGCGATCTCGGGAAGCTTCTTCTCGATTTCCTTGGGCTTGATACCCATCATGATGCCGCGCAAGAAAATGTTCTCGTAACCGGTTGCTTCCTGATCCATGCCAAGGGACAAATCGATTAACGAAACGATCCGACCCGAGACTTCGAGCGACCCGGATACCGGCGGATAGACACCGGCGAGCACTCGCAGCAAGGTGGTTTTGCCGGCACCGTTATGTCCGACCAGCCCCACTCGGTCTCCCGGCTTGAACTCGAAGCTCACACCGTCGAGCGCTCGCACCGTCACGCGTTTGTTCGCGTCGGCGGCCACTCGACCGCCGGTTGTCGCACGTATCAGCGAATTGCGCAGCGAGCGGTGTGACGCGTTGTAAATTGGAAATTCAACAACGACGTCTTTTGCCCGAATATAAGATTCACTCATGGTTCGGTCTCAAAGCCAATAGGCGATTCGGTTGCGGAAGCGCCCTTGCAGCGCGATGCCGACAACCAACAGAATGAACGTCGTGATCAACGACCAGATCCAGGATTGCATCGGAAAATATGCGTTGACGATGGGCGCGCGAACAATCTCGATCAAATGAGCAAAGGGATTGTAGTGAGCGATCCAGGCGTGCTTGGTGCCCAACGCATCGGGGCGCCAGATGATGGGCGTTACGTAGAACAGCACCGTCATGCCGTTCTGAATGATCATCGGCATATCGCGATAGCGGGTGCAGAACACGCTAACGATCATGGAAATGCCGAACATCGCGATGCTGCCCAACAGTAGGCCAGGCAATGCCAACCACGCATGCCAGGTGAGATGCGGTCCGATAAAGATCAATACGGCGGCAATGATGACGCAATTGTGGCCGAGGATAATCAGATTGCGCATCAGGATGCGCAGCAGATAAACCCCCATCGGGAAGCGTATCTGCTTGATCGTAGACTCGAACTGGGTAAAGCCGATGCAAGCCTCGTTGATCTGCGACGAGTAGAAGGTCCAGACGATATTGCCGATGGCGAAGAATGGCAGATAAGACTTGACGTCGTTCTTGAACAGATAGGACCAGAGTATTCCCATGGTTCCGATCATGACGCCGGTCGATATGGTGACCCAGAAGGGACCGAGGACCGAGCGGCGGTATCGCTGCCGGATGTCGTACCATGCCAAAAGCGCCCACAGGTGGGGATTGGCAAGGGCGGCGCTGAGTTCGCGCAGACCTGCCCAATGCTGACTTGACTTTTTATTCATAAACTTTGCAATGGATATTCCAGAATTGTATCTGATCGAGATTCGATGACCGACAGCATCGTGCTTACGGTTCATGACATGCGTTCGCTGTTCGCGGCGCCGATCTATCCATCGAATTTTTAGAAATCACGGGTGCGGCGCTGTTCGCTCACGGTGACCCATAGGCCGCTCAACATCGCCTTACAGCGTCGCAAACGCGGCGCTACAAATAGCGCTTGCAACACAAACAGTCTTATCAGGCGCCTACGCCAGAAACGGCGCCATGGCACCGGCGTCTGGCTCGACAAGATCAAGCGCATCGAATTGCGGAAATAGAAATAGTCGCGCACCGGCGAATGCACGGCCAATTCTCGCCAGCCGAAGGCCCAGAACCTGACACGCGCGTCGCCGATTGCATGGCGCAAGCGCGCAGCCGGAATGCTGAAAACATGCATCGCGGCGGCGCCAGCACGCAAACACCATTCGACATCCACCTGATCGATGAAAAACGCCTCATTCATCGGACCGACGCGCTCGAACGCCGCCACAGCAACGAGCATCCCCGACGCAATCAGATATTCGCAGCGACTCGGCGCGACGCTATCCGCCGCCTCGAAGACAACGACACTCCCGATGACGCGGGGGAGCGGCGCCGCGATCCCGGTACGCCGATCGACAATCAGTGGACCGACCGCGGCTACCGGTTGGCTTTCAGCCCGCAAGGCGTCGGCCGCATCGCACAGCATCGCGACCATGTCTGGCGCCGGATCGCTATCGTGATCGAGAAAGAGGATGTCGCTCGCGCCCGCTAGTCTAGCCAACGCGGCTCCTTGATTCTGAGCACGGGCGATGCCGAGATTGTGTCCTAGACGATGAAACTCCACGGTCTTTGCGCAAAGCCGTTCGAGTCGATCCGCCGTGCTCGCCAGAGACCCGTTGTCGAGCACGAAAACTCGCTCCACTTGAGGCGTTGTACTGGCGAGTAACTGTTCGAACGTCGCGGGGTCGGCATTATAGGTGACCACCACGGCCATAATGCGATGCGCGGACGATGTGCGACGCGATGTCTCCTTCATCGGATCGAGCGAAGCCGCCGAGCCTTCACGCATCAGTACGAGCGCTCTTTGATCGACGCAACGCTCATCCGAGGACTTGCGCATCATTTACTAGAGAAAGGATGCGCATTGCACGATGCGTATATGTGTGATCGCTGAGCGCCCGCTGCTGGGCCGCGAACGAGATGCGTTGCGCTGCTCGCGGATCGGAGCGCAACATGTCTACATGCCGTCGTAGCTCGGATGGCGAATCGAACAGCAATATCTCGCCCGCGTCGGGATCAAAGTAATCGTAAATCTCCAGCCCTTCCACAAACATGCATTGGACGGTGCCAGCCATAGCGGCCTCGAAGGTGCGCGGCCCCGGCGTAGATGCATCCAAATTGAATCGTGCGTTTGCCAGATCGAAGCGGCGCCCGATATTCAGCGTGATCAGCGATCTCGAATAGTAATCGGGCAGCATCTCATGCTCGACCCGCTCATTCGACGCAAAGCTCAGATCTGACGGCCAATCAGCGCCCAGCACTTCGGTGCGGACGTCCTTCAAGGCGGTTCTGCAATCGCGCAACAGGTTGATGCGGTTGGCGAAGCCCACGCCACAGAAGAAAACCTCACGCTCCTTGTTCGAACAAGCGGGGCGCAAATGCGCCGCCGCGCTAGCCGCAAGCGGCACATGGTAAGTATGCGGATGTTGATAGTGCGTCACCGCCCAACGGTCATTGGAGAAAATGACGTCCGCGATGTCGAGAATCTTGTAATTGAAATCGAACTCGTAGGGATCGTCGTGCAGCCAGAAAGCCAGCACCGCATCTTGCTTTAGGCAATAATTCTTCAGCCCGTGATAAACGCTGACGGCCGGCATGCAAGAGCCAAACACGAGAATAAGCTGCGGCGCGAACTCGGCAGCGCAATACTCGGCTACTTCGAGCGAACAAGTGCGCACGGCCTCAGTGCCCAATAGCTCGCTAAAGCCCTCCCCGACCAGGGTACGCAGGCGTGCATTGTGGTTGATCGAATCCGGCGACGCGCCGCACACCAGAATGCGCTTCACGGCTATCGCTTCCATATGGTCCTTTTTGCGAATCCGGCCAGCAGCCGAGCCGTTTGCAAGGCGCCGTGATTAATGTAATAAGCGCGCGTCAAGCCTACCCTGAGTCTTAAGCGTGCCGTGAAACCACCAGGCATGCCGAGGGGTGCGACAACGCCTGCCGCATCGGGTCGTTGATCGACTCGAACATAAGCTAGATTGCTCGGCTGCAACCAGACTGTCGACTGACGTACGATGCCAAGATCCGCCACGTCGCGCACCCGGCTACCACCTGGGGCGGCGCCGTGTGGCACGTTGCGGAAGAGCTCGCGGTAGCGCGCCAGCATCGCTTGCGCGTGCGGAGTTAGCGTCGAGTAAGCCGCCTGGGCAAGGTTCAAGCGCAATCGCGCTAAAAAATGTCTGTCTTCGGCGAGCAGACGAATAGCGTTAATCAGATCGCCTTCCTCGCCGACGCGGATTTTCAAACCGTTAACACCGTGTTCTACCCGCTCACCGAGAGCGCCAATATCGGTCACGATCGGCACTATGCCGTTCTGCCAACACTCAGACAAAGTGAGGCAATAGGTTTCTGGCCATATCGAGAGATGCAGTGAAACATCGAATTCCCGCAATGCGGAGGGCAATTGCTCCGGCTTGTAGGGGCCGTGCACGATGATGTTCGGAAACTGCTGGCGATTCTTCAGTGATAGAAACCCCGGGCCCAGGTGCCCGAACACATGAAACTCGATAGCCATGTGGGCGAATGCTGCTGCAACCGGAGGAATCAGATCGCCACCCTTAGCGGCGCTGAGGTTGCCGGGCACCGCGATCTTCAACACACCATGTGTAGCGGAATCTGATTTGATTGCATGCGCACGTGCTGTTGCGCTTGGATCGTCGTCGAGAATGGGAACAGGCATCACCTGAACCCCTGCATGCTGGCGCACCGCGGGATACACGCCACGCAGCAAATCGCGCGCCCCTGCTGTGTTGAATATCAATAAATCGGTGGCCGCGAGAACGCCATTCCAGAAATCACGGCGCGCCGCCTGAGAGCCTGGAGCAATCTGATGCTTGTTCCATAAACAGATGTCGCATTGCGCAAGCGAGACGTCCGGAGCACCGCAGAACGCGCCTTTAAACGAAATCAATTGATATTCGTGACATACCGAAGCGTAGTCATGCACAGTGAATGCCGTCGGAATACCCAGTGCCTTGGCGACATATACGTAGGATGGCGGATGGCCTATGAAGTGATGAAAGTGAACCAGGTCAACGTTATAGTCAACCAGCAATGAATGGAAAGCCTTCTCACGCTCGGACGATAACAACATACCGATGGTGTAGGCATCGGCGAATGTATAGCGCTTGAGTACCGTGTAGTCGTGCTTGAGCAACAGCATGTCCTGGTTGCCGCCAATGGCACCCGGCACCAGGAACAAGACCTCGACATCAGCCGCGAGCGGCCCGCGCAACCGATCGAGATAGACCTCGACGCCGCCGAAATCCCCGCGACCTACGAAGTTGTGGCACACCCAAAGCACCGTTCGGCGAACCTTGCTGGTCTGCGGTGCGAGCGGCGCTTCCGGGCGAGCCGACATCCGCATTGCTTCGCTCAACATACTCGAAACACGCTGATCGTAAGTATGTTCACGCAGTGCGCGCGCGCGTGCGGCCGTAGCAATCCTGTTTCTGTATGGACGGTCCGCAATGACCGCAGACGCCTTTTCGAAGAAATCGTTCGTGTCGGAAAAGAGCACGATCTCAGTGTCAGGTTCGAACGCTTGGGTCGCCTCTGCCAACGCTTCTTGAACCAGTTGAACGCCGCCCGCTAAAGCCGCCTCGAACAGCCTGGGCGGCGGCGTCTCGGCGAACTGTCTATTTCCAGAAGCGGAGAACACACGTGGCAACAACAAAGTTATTGCAGAACGGTTGACGAAACGCCCAAAATCCACGGGCGAAGTACGCCATGTGATCAGGCTGTCTGGCAGATCGATATTGCGCGGCGGCAAGTGCTCATTGACCGGCAGTGCGAGCTTGAAGCGCCAGGATTCCGGCATCTGCCCCAAAATCGAGCGGATAAATGCGGTTCGATTGGGCCACGCCGTTCCGGCGAAAAACAGTTCATAACGTAGCGGCGCTGCGGCGGCCAGCACCGCCCTCTCGTGAAATTCGATTGCGCCGGCAAGCGGTAAATGTCTTCCCTTGTCACCATATTCGAACACACTGGACGAATCGTTGGTGAAGACGAGATCAAATATGCGGGCATTGGCCTTGTTGACCGATACTTCGTAAGGATCTTCAGTCACCCACAACAGTGACTGTCCGCACATAGCCGCCAGCCGCTGGCAAAGGACCGTGTCCATATCCTCGCCATCGAAAGCGATGAACAGATTACAGCGGTGCTTGTGTGCAAGTCCTATGGCATCGAGAGGATCAGCTTTGATCACAAACTCTACGTTGTCCGACCGCGCGATCGCAGCGCGTAGTGCGATGCAGATGTAGTGGTTCGGATTTCGGAATTTTGTATCGAGTAACAACACCCGAAATTTGCCGTCTCGCATGGAACTCCTGAATCATTAATTCCTGTTGCCTGTAAATCGCTGCGATTGACCCTTACGCGCGTATTCGATTACGCTTGGTCGCACTCTGTCGACCGGATCGCGCCACTTGTCTCATCGCACCGCAGCCATCATCGTCACCTTCGAGCCCCAGTTGGAAACGCTTGCGCACCTGATCGAGGCGCTACAAGCTCAGGTCGGCGCAATTATTCTCGTCGATAACGCTTCAGCCAATTTGGCTGCATGGAAAGCCGTCTTGCCCAGCGGCGTTCGCATCATCAGCCTGACTTCCAACGAAGGCATCGCCGCCGCGCTCAATCGCGGTTTCGAGCACATTCAAGCCGAGGACAGTTTCGATTTTTGCGCTCTGTTCGACCAAGACAGCGCACCGTCTGTCGGCATGATCGACCAACTGGAAATGCATCACGACCAACTCGCTCCCCGTGGCCCGATCGCGCAGGTCGGCCCGTATTTCTTCGAGCATAACCGCGGCTACCATCTACCCTTCATCGAGTCGCGCTACGGATTTCCGATTCGCAAGCGCGATACTGGCAGCGCCAATTTCACCACCGCCGACTACCTTATCTCCTCCGGCGCATTGGTTTCCATGAATACGCTTCGCGCCGTCGGAAAAATGGATGAAAGCCTCTTCATCGACTACGTCGACATCGAATGGGGCTTGCGCGCTCGCGCGGCAGGCTTCCAGAGCTACGGTGCATTCAATGTCCGGATGGAGCATCGCATCGGCGAGGGCGCACTTCAATTCGCCGGTATGCGCCTGGCGATTCACAAGCCTCTGCGTCGTTACTATTACTATCGGAATGCCATCCTGCTGTGCCGCCGACCCTACATTCCACTTGCCTGGAAAATAAACGAAATCGTTCGGCTTTCGCTCAAATTCTTGATATTTGCCATACGGTCCAAGCGGCGCACGGCCGATGTCAGGATGATGAGTCGCGGCATCGTTGATGGGCTACGCGGCATATCCGGGAAGTTCCAGGCAAGGACGCGGCGCAATCATCCACATCCCTAGCCTGCCCGGACGCTATCGGACGGCCGTTATCCAATAGGCGCCGCCCATTTCCGCATGCCATCCAGTCATGCCTCGCCGATACACTGAAGCAGCGCGCCATGCCAGTCAGGCGCCTGTATTCCAAATGTTGCTCGCAGCTTGTCGCACGACAGCCGGGAATTAGCCGGACGTTTCGCTGGCACGGGGAATTCGCTGGCTGGAATCGCCTCGACGATCGGCTTCGCGCTCAACTCGGCAGCATCGAATATAGCTTGCGCAAAGCCTGCCCACGACGTCGATCCTGCCGCACTGAGATGGTAAACGCCCGCTTTTTCCGTCCACCAGCCCGCGTCGCTGGCCAAACCCTGCGCCGAAATATGAGCCACCAACGCAGCGATTGTCTTGCTCCAGGTCGGCGCACCGAACTGGTCGTCGACGATCCGCAGCACCGGCTTATCGGCCGCTAAACGCAGCATCGTCAGCAGAAAATTCTTGCCGCGCCGGCCATAGATCCAACTCGTCCGAAACACCAAAGCGTTGCCACCGACCGCCGCAATCGCCTGTTCGCCGGCCAGCTTGCTCGCGCCATAGACGTTCTGCGGATTCGTCGGGTCCGACTCCACGTAGGCGCCGTTCTTGTTGCCATCGAACACATAATCAGTAGAAAAATGCATTAGCGCCGCGCCCAGGCGTTTCGCTTCTTCAGCAATGATTCCAGGCGCCTCGCCGTTGGCGCGCATGGCGGCGTCAACATCTTTTTCAGCCTGATCGACCGCGGTGTAGGCAGCAGGATTGACGATCAAGGCCGGCCGTAGCTCGCGGATCACAGCACGCATCTGGTCTGCATTCGCCAGATCGAATTGCCGCCGATCTAGCCCAACGACACGACCAAGACCCTGCAAGCTGCGCAACAATTCAAATCCCACCTGCCCGCTGACTCCGGTTACCAAAATGGTGCGCGGTGCGGTTGCACTCATGCGAACACCTCTGCATCGGCCAGGCGTTTTCCGGCCGCATCTTTTGCGGCCACTGTCGGCTCGCCAGTGATAGGCCAATCGATTGCAATGGTCGGATCGTTCCAGGCAATGCTGCGCTCGAATTCGGGAAACCAATAGTCGGTGGTCTTATACAGAAACTCCGCGGACTCCGACAATACGACGAAGCCGTGCGCAAACCCGGCCGGCACCCATAGCTGCCGTTTATTTTCAGCGGATAAATTAACGCCCACCCATTTGCCGAAATCGGGCGAAGCGCGGCGAATATCCACCGCAACATCGAACACTTCACCCGCCACCACCCGCACCAGCTTGCCCTGCGGATGCTGGATCTGATAATGCAGGCCGCGCAGCACATTCTTCGCCGAGAGCGAGTGGTTGTCTTGCACGAACATGACTGACGCCCCCACCGCGGCTTCGAATTCGCGCGCGTTGAAGCTTTCGTAGAAAAAGCCGCGGGCGTCGCCGAACGACTTGGGCTCGATGATTTTGACGTCGGGCAATGCCGTCGGGATTACGCTGATGGCCATGCGACCTGATCCGAAAGAATGTTGATCAAATATTGGCCATAGGCGTTTTTAGCCAACGGCGCTGCGAGTTGCCGTAACTTCTCGGCGTCGATCCAGCCGGAGCGGTAAGCGATTTCTTCGGGGCAAGCCACCATAAGACCCTGGCGTTTCTGCAGTGTGGCAATGAATGTGGCTGCGTCGATCAGGGAATCGCAGGTGCCGGTATCCAGCCACGCGAAACCGCGCCCCATGATTTCAACGTCGAGCTGTTGCTGCTTCAGATACTGCAGATTGACGTCGGTGATTTCGAGTTCACCACGCGCCGAAGGCTGCGTATCGGCGGCAATATCGCAGACCTGATTGTCATAGAAATACAGTCCTGTCACCGCATAGTTGGAACGCGGCTTGGCCGGCTTTTCCTCGATCGACAAAGCACGAAATTTGGCGTCGAACTCGACCACGCCATAACGCTCTGGATCATGCACATGATAAGCAAATACCGTAGCGCCCTCGGCTCGTTGATCCGCCTGTTCGAGCTGTTTGGCCAGGTCATGACCGTAGAAAATATTGTCGCCAAGAATCAACGCTGACGGATCGTTGCCGATGAAGTCGCGGCCGATCACGAAAGCCTGCGCCAAACCGTCAGGCGACGGCTGCACCGCATATTGCAAATTCATGCCCCACTGGCTACCGTCGCCCATCAACTCGGCGAAACGCGGCGTGTCGGTCGGTGTCGAGATAATCAATACGTCACGCAAGCCTGCCAGCATCAATGTCGCGAGCGGATAGTAGATCATCGGCTTGTCATACACCGGCAGCAGTTGCTTCGACACGGCGCGCGTAATCGGATAGAGTCGGCTACCAGACCCGCCCGCGAGAATAATACCTTTGCGTTTCATGCTGTTTGCCTCACATCACGCGCGAGCGGAATAATTGGTCTGCATCCAGTTCCGATACTCGCCGGAAGCGACTTCGGCACTCCACGCCTGATTATCCAGATACCAGCGAACCGTAGCCGCCATACCGGTTTCGAAGGTATGCGAGGGCCGCCAGCCAAGCTCCCGTTCTATCTTGCGCGCATCGATCGCGTAACGCTGATCGTGACCGGGGCGGTCTTTCACGAAGGTCACCTGCTTGAAATACGAGCCGCTGGGGCCAGGCTTGATCTCGTCGAGCAATTCACAGAGCGTGCGCACCACCTGCAAATTGGTTTTCTCGTTCCAACCACCAACGTTATAGGTTTCGCCCGGCCTGCCGCGCGCCAGCACTTCGCGAATCGCCGCGCAGTGGTCTTGCACATACAGCCAGTCGCGCACATTGCTGCCGTCACCGTAAATCGGCAGGCTGGCGCCTTCCAGGGCTTTGGCAATAACCAGCGGAATCAGCTTTTCCAGGAATTGATAGGGGCCGTAATTGTTGGAGCAATTGGTGGTTAACGTCGGCAAGCCATAGGTATGAAAGTACGCACGCACCAGATGATCCGATGAGGCCTTGCTAGCGGAATAAGGACTGTTGGGCGCATAGGCAGTGGTTTCGCTGAATTGCGGATCGCTCGGGCCTAGTGAGCCGTAGACCTCGTCGGTCGAGACATGCAGGAAGCGAAACGCCGCGCGCTCGGCGCTCGGCAATTCACCCCAATAGGCGCGAGCCGCTTCCAGCAGAGTGAAGGTGCCGACCACATTGGTTTGCACGAAATCGGCAGGACCATGGATCGACCGGTCTACATGGCTTTCCGCGGCGAAATGCACAACGGCACGCGGCCGATGCTGGGCGAACAGCGCGTCGAGTGCCGCGCGATCGCATATGTCCGTCTGGGAAAAAATGTGGCGTGGATCGTTTGCTACGGCATGCAGTGTGCTGAGATTTCCTGCGTAGGTCAGCTTATCAAGATTAAGAATCGACTCGTCCGTATCCCTGAGCCAGTCCAAAACAAAATTGGCGCCGATAAAGCCAGCGCCGCCGGTTACAAAAAGCATCGGCCTGTTCCTATACGCCCGCTTGCCGCGAACACGTTTGAATTAGTGAGGACGGAGCCTACTGTGCGCTAGCGAGTCCAAGCTGAGGCTCGCTGGCCAGCGACATAATTATTACGAATTATACGCCCCGCCCCCGCCGCTTCGTCCTAATGGGCCCCCGCTACAGACGACGCATCTTCCAGCGTCGCCGGATCGATTACCGATTCGCCCGGATCGAGCATAAGATCCGAAGCCTTCAGCGACGCGGCCGGACGGGCGGGCATTGCGCCCGCCGGTGTGGCCGCGGCCGGCACTTTGCCGCTTGCATCTGCATCCGCCGCGCCATTGCCGCCCGCAGTCCCCGCTGTCCCGCCCGGCCCCAGCAAACTCGTCGGTGAAACGGTGGGCGGCACCGGTATCGCCGTCGCGACCGCCGCGTCGGTCGCGCCGCCGGCGGGTGCGATGACCTGTTCGGCCATCGATGGATCCCATAGCGGCGGCACTTCCGCGCTGGCGGCCGAATCGGGTACCGGCGCATCCGCGTCGGTGCCCGCATGGCTCAGTACGATGTTGGAACGGCTGTTCAGCCAGCTTCCCAGTCGATCACGATTGGCAGCGATGTCGGCACGCTGCGGCGCCAAGGCACTGGCGCGCCGCAGCAACTCGTAAGCGGCGCGGTAATCGCCCAGGTTCGCGCGCGCAATCGCCAGGTTATTCAGGGCGACCGGGTCATTGGGATCGGCGTCGACCGCCATCTGGAAGCGTTCGGCTGCCTGGGCGGGGTCACCCGACGCCATTAGTTGCCGGCCACTTTCGAGTGGATTGCTATCCCGCAGCGTCGCCGCAGTGCCGGTATTGACCACGCCCGCAGCGCCCGCCGCATTCGCCGCCTGATTCACCGGCGCCTGCGAACAAGCCGCCAGCGCGATGCTCGCCAGCAGCGCGCTCCACCCTTGTGCCATTGCCTTCACGCGCCGCTCCCTCAGTTAGGCATGTAGGGGGAATGCAGGGGCACTGGCGGCATGGCAGGCGCGCCGGTCAGCTTCTCGAACGCGTAGCGCAGATAGATCCCGCCGTAGTACTGGCTATAGTCGCGCGCATTGTCCAACCCGGCCAGGCCGCCGAAGAAAATCTGCGGCCCGATCTGATATTCGGCGCTGGCCTGCAGGTTGTAGCCGAGACCGGTTTTCGATTGGCCTGGGTAGACGGCGCTGCTGCTGGTTGCCAGGCCGGCTGTGGCCGCGGCCGCCTGTGCTGCGTTGGCAGCTGCCTGCAAGGTGCCGCTGGTCGGAAAGTACGGCGAATCGTCTTCGCGGAAATGCTGGATGCCCAACGACCCCTTCACCTGATACGACAACAAACCCGATCGCGCATTCCACGACACGGGCACGCTCAGGCTGATGTAGGTCTGCGGACTGAAGTAGCCGCCCTGCCCGAAGGTGAAGTAGCTGAGGTTCTTGTCGTAGCCGAAATACGTGACGTTGAAGCCGGCCGTCAGCTCGTGATCGGCATCCTTGAAGAGCCGGCGATACAAGCCGGCGCCGCCTTCGCCGCGGGTATTCTGTTCGACGCCATCGCCCGTCAGTACATTGAACGAACCATAGCCGTAGATGCCGTTCAGCCCATCGTCCCAGGTCATGTCGGCGCGCAGGCCTGACGACGTGACGCCGCCCCACTGGGCGCCGGTGCGCGCGTCCTTGACGCCCGCATAAGACAGCAAGCTGTCTGTCACGGCGCGCCGCGACGCGTCGATGACGAAGGTGGTCTGGTCGTTCAGGCTGCCGCGCAGGTTCAGGCCGCCGACGATGTTGGTCTTCTGGAAGCCGAGCGGCGTGGTGCCCGCATCGATGCGTACATTGTCGTTTTCGTAGGCACCCGAGACACCGATACCGGTGGCCGACTGGCTGCCGATCGGCGTGCCGTTCGTCAACTGCTGATTGTAGGCAGCAACCGGCCCTGAACCGAAACGACTCGAAACGTTGTACGAGGTGTCCGGCGTGCCCGAATCGAGCGTTACCGGCGTGGCGCGCAGCACCAGTTTTCCATCGCCGACGGCGAGACGTCCTTCGATGGGCGCCTCGATATCGGTGAGCGCGCTCAGCCCTTGCTCACCGCCCCGGTTGTGGATGTCTACGCCGGCGGAAATGGTCGAGGTGTTTTGCTGGTCGATTTGATTCAGCTCTTCGGCCACCGTCAAGGGGCGATTCGCTGCGGCGGCCGGCTGCGCGGTGCCGTCGTTCCAGACCGGCACGACGTTCGATTGCGCATATTGCGGCGCGGCGGCTTGCTGGTAGACCGGCGCGTATTGCTGTTGCGGATACGGCGGGTAGTTCGGGTAAGGCTGTTGCGCGTAGGCCGGTTGCGGCAATGGCGCGGTACGGCGCGCGACCCGCGGTGAGACGCGGCGGCGCACGGGGGCCTTTTTCGCTGCCGGCAAGGGGACGCAGGTGAGCGGCGATATCGCCGCGCTGCCACCGCCCGCGGCCGAATTACCGGCTACGTCGGCGCCGGCGCTGTCACACGCATCATTCGATGCGACGGTCTGTGGATAGCCGGTAGCCGGTGCTTGCCACAGACCAGCGGGCGCCGCCGCATAGCCGTTGTTCGGATTGCCACCGTTGTAGCCGTTGGCCGGGGTTGGCGCATAAGCGGCCGGCTGCGCCGGTGCATAGCCGTTGGGCGCCGGCTGTGGCGCGTAGGCGGCCTGGTTCGCCTGCGGATAGCTGGGCTGATAGGCGTTCTGCGGATACACAGGCTGCTGCGGATAAGCCGCGCCCTGCGCGGACGAGCCATTCGGCACATAGCCGGCCGAAGCGTAAGGCTGCGCGGGCTGCGGTGCATAGGCCTGCTGATACGCCTGCTGGGGGTACGGCTGCTGCGGGTACAGCTGGGCCGCATATGCCTGTT
>JBPBQZ010000027.1:0-14211 GCA_050955105.1 Janthinobacterium lividum
CGCTGACGACGGTAACCTTCTCCACGCTCGATCCGCGGCTGCGCCCCGACGGCACCTCGATTTATAGCTTGAGCCGCAACATCGGCAGCAGCATCGGCATTTCCTACGTGCAAACCGAGCTCACGCGGCATACGCAGATGGTGCATGCGTCGCTGGTCGAGCACATCAACGCTTACAACCCGCTGAACAGCACGCTGCCCGATCTCTGGAACGTCGAGACGACGCGGGGCTTGGCGGCATTGAATGCCGAACTCACCCGGCAAGCTTCGATGATCGCTTATCTCGATGATTTCAAGCTATTGCTGGTATTGACGCTGTGCACCATTCCCGTCGCGTTTCTGTTGCGCCGCCCCAAGGTGCCCGCCAACGAGCCGGTGCCGGCCACTGAAATGGTGCCCGCTACCGAGCCCGCCACCGCGTCGCAGATCAACGCCGACCACTGACGCCAATCTTCACGAATCGTTGAAGTCTCGCGCGGCCCAATCGCTGTATATTGCAGCTTGGATACTCTTGAAACGCGCGGCGCGACGCCTGCTCGCGCGCTGCCCACCGCTGCTTTTCCGACACTTCGACCATGGCTTCTCTGCCCACTCCTACGCCGCAGCCGGCACCTCTGGCCATCCAGCCGGTCTGGGTACGCATCAATCACTGGCTGAACGTACTGGCGGTGGTATTGATGATCATGTCGGGCTGGCAGATCTACGACGCCTCGCCGCTTTTCAGGAATTTCACCTTCTCGCCAAGCATTACGCTGGGCGGCTGGCTGGGCGGCGCGCTGCAATGGCACTTTGCCGCCATGTGGCTGCTGTTCTTCAACGGACTGGTGTATTTGCTGTGCAACTTCGCTACCCGGCGCATCTTTCGCAAATTCTTCCCGTTGTCGCCGATGTCGGTATTGCGCGATTTGGGCCGTGCGCTGACCGGCAAACTCTCGCATGACGATCTTCGCGTCTATAACGCCGTGCAGAAGCTGGCTTATCTGGTAGCCATACTCGATCTCGTGTTGCTGGTGGTGTCTGGCATGACGATCTGGAAACCGGTGCAGTTCGCCACCTTGCGCACGCTGATGGGCGGTTATGACAATGCACGCATCGTGCACTTTTGCGCGATGTCGGTACTCGTCGCTTTCATCGTTGTCCACGTGGCGATGGTGGCACTCGTGCCGCGCTCGTTGATGACCATGATTCGCGGCCGCTGAGGAAACGCCGATGATCTCGAAAAAGAACAAGCCGGTGGCGGCGTCGTTGGATCGCAAGCTGATTCTGGCCGACGCCAAGCGCGAATTGGCTTTACCCACGCGTCGCTTGTTCGCCAAGCGTGTGTTGACGCTGGGCGGCTTGACGATGTTGACGGGTTGCGACCTGACCAACGACAAGTCGGTCACCAACTTCTTGACGCAGGTGTCGCGACTGAACGATCGCGTGCAGGGCCTGCTGTTCGATCCGAACAAGCTCGCGCCGACTTATACCGAAGCCGATCTGACTCGCCCCTTTCCGTTCAACGGCTTCTACAGCGTGGACGAAGCGCCGGAAGTCGATGCCAGCGGCTATACATTGAAGATCAGCGGACGGGTGAGCGGCAAGCGCAGTTGGACTTTGCCCGAGCTATACGCACTGCCGCATGCCGAGCAAATCACTCGACACATTTGCGTGGAAGGCTGGAGTGCGATCGGCCGCTGGGGCGGTACGCCGTTCAGGGATTTCTTGCATCGGATCGGCGCCGACACCACGGCCAAATATGTCGGCTTCAAATGCGCGGACGATTACTACGAAAGCATCGACATGCCGACCGCGCTGCATCCGCAGACCTTGCTGACGTTTCAGTACGACGGCCAGACCTTGCCGACTGAATACGGCTTTCCGATGAAGCTGCGGATGCCTACCAAGCTGGGCTATAAGAATCCGAAGTACATCATGGAGATGTACGTGACGAATACTTATCCGGGCGGGTATTGGGTCGATCAGGGGTACAACTGGTTCGGTGGGTCTTGAGCGCTGCGGCGGCGGTTGTATATTGTCAACGGCTTCAACGCTGTTGAACCGCTACTTTCACTCCCAGTGAAATGAAGATCGTGCCGATGATCTTGCCTTGCCAGCGACTGAGCCAGGAAAGACGTTTCAGAAGCCTTCCCAACGGCCGGATCGATACTGCGAGCAGCGTGCTATAGGCCGCGCTCATTGCGACGAAAATCAACCCGAGTGTAGCGAACTGCAGCAAAGAAGATCCGCGTTCCGGATGCACGAATTGCGGCAGGAACGCTAGGAAGAACAGGGCGGTTTTCGGGTTCAGCAACTCTGCTGGAATGGCCTGGAAGAACGCTTTGGTTGGCGTGACGGCGGGGACCCTGGGCAGCGACGGGCCAGTGGTCGGCTGCGCTCGCAGCGCGCGAATTCCCAGATACATCAGGTATCCCGCGCCCACGAGTTTCACCACGTTGAATGCGAGCGCTGAAGTCATCAGCAGTGCGGACAAGCCGATTGCTGCGCAGAGCGTATGCACGAAGTCGCCGGTGGCGACGCCGAGGCCTGTGAGAATGCCGGTTTTGCGTCCACCCTGGACGGTTCGCGAGAGCACCAGCAGCACTGCGGGACCGGGGACCAGGAATAGCCCCAAGACCACGGCGACAAAGGTGGCCAGCGTTGCGACGTCGAACATGAGTAAGCTCCGAATAGCGTAAAAACCTGACGACGAAAGTTAGCCCAACTACGAAGGCGTCACAAGTCGATTCAGTTCCTGTGCTTCGCAAGCTCCGAAGATCGCGCGCACCGAGGCCACGTCAACTCTTGATAAAAGCCAAGAGATCTGGATTGATCACATCGGCATGAACCGTAAGCATGCCGTGCGGAAAGCCTTCATAGGACTTCAGCGTACCGTGCTTCAGCAGCTTCGCGGAAAGCGGTCCCGAATTGTCATAAGGCACGATCTGGTCATCGGTGCCGTGCATAACGAGCGTCGGAACATCGATGATCTTCAAGTCGTCCGTGAAGTCGGTTTCCGAAAAAGCTTTGATGCCATCGTAATGCGCTTTCGCGCCGCCGATCATGCCCTGCCGCCACCAGTTCTGGATCACCCCCTGGATCGTCTTCACTCCGGGACGGTTGAAGTTATAGAAGGGGCCACTCGGAAGATCGAGGTAGAACTGCGCTCGGTTATCGGCGAGCGCCTGGCGTAAGCCGTCGAGTACTTCGATCGGCACGCCGCCAGGATTGGACGCCGTCTTGACCATGATTGGCGGCACCGCCGAAACGAGAACCAGCTTGGCGACGCGGCCCTGCGGCTGACCGTAACGGGCGACGTAGGCCGCCGCCTCGCCGCCGCCGGTGGAATGGCCGATATGCACGGCGTTCCGGAGATCCAGCTTCTCGACCAGGGCCGCTACGTCGGCGGCGTAATGGTCTATGTCATGACCGTCGCCGACCTGAGTGGAGCGCCCGTGACCGCGGCGGTCATGGGCGATGACGCGGAATCCATGGCGCAGAAAAAACAGCATCTGTGTGTCCCAGTCATCCGCACTGAGTGGCCACCCGTGATGGAACACGATTGGTTGGCCGCTTCCCCAATCCTTGTAGAAGATGTCCGTTCCGTCCTTCGTCGTCACAAAAGGCATGTCATGCTCTCCTGATTTCAACCGCGCTGCGTGGTGGTGAAGTGCGGTTCAACCTTACCATGCGCGAAGTAATCCCTGAGCGGTGGGTACCGCAAGAATAGGTAAGAACATCTTCACATCAGTCGAACTTTACGGAATGTTATTTAGACAGTCTATCTTGCAAGTTTAACTGTCATTGTCTATGCTCCGCTCATGACTAGTTCGCGAGCATCCGATCCTTCCCTCGAAGCCATCGTCACCGAGCTGACGCTGGCGATTGGCCAACTATTGCGCAGGCTTCGCTCGCAAGCCCATCCGGGCGAACTCAACCTGTCGCAGGCGAGCGCACTGGCGCGACTGGAGCGCGAGGGTCCTATGACAACGGCTGATCTGGCGCGTGCGGAATCGATGAAGCCGCAGTCAATGAAGGCGGTTCTTGCCATCCTCGAAGAAGAGGCGTGCGTTGAGCGCCAGCCTCACCCCACCGACGGTCGCCAGATATTGTTCGTGCCGACTTCGAAGGGCCTTGAAGAACGGCGACGGCGTACCGTGGCCAAAAGAGAATGGCTTATCGACGCGCTGGCGAAATTCGATCAGGCGCAGGTGCAAACGCTCGCCGCAGCGATTCCGCTTATCAAGCAGCTCAGCGACTCCTGAAGTCGAGAACAGCGCTCCACACATCCCATACCGAAATACTGCCGACGCGTATCAGTACGACGCGCGAGGTAATCGTTTTGCTCGACAAACACAACATCTGCTCAGGGAAACGCATGAACGACGACAAGCGGCCAGCCCGACAGCGCGACGCGCGCGCCGCGGAACCGCTCGATCCTTTGGTCTGGAAAATCACGGCAGTAGCGGTGCTCGGATCGTTACTCGCACAACTGGACGCGACGATCGTCAACGTATCGCTGTCCAGCCTCGCCTTGGATCTGCATTCGACGCTGCCCGCCATTCAATGGGTCACCAGCGGCTACCTGCTCGCGCTCACCTTCGTTCTGCCGTTGAGTGGCTGGCTGATCGATCGCATTGGCGGCAGAGCCCTTTATCTCTGGTGCTTTTCCTTGTTCACGCTAAGTTCGGCGCTCTGCGGCTTGGCCTGGTCGGCGAATTCACTGATCGGCTTCCGCATCCTGCAGGGCGTGAGCGGGGGCTTGCTTGCCCCCATGGCGCAGATGATGATGAAAAGGGCGGCGGGGAGCCAGTTCACGCGTATCGCCGGCTACGCGGCGTTTCCTGTCCTGCTCGGGCCGCTCCTCGGTCCTGTGATTGCCGGCGCGATACTCCACTACGCCTCATGGCGCTGGCTGTTTCTGGTGAACCTGCCGGTTGGCTTGCTCGCGCTGGTACTGGCAATGCTCTTCCTGCCCGATGACAAGGAACAGCGCAAGCAGCGTGAGCTCGACTGGGTCGGACTTCTCTTGCTGTCGCCGGCGTTGGCGCTGGTGTTGATCGGGGCAGAGCGGATCGGTCATCGTGCCGGACTTGCCGCGATGCTGGCCGGGGGGCTATTGCTTGTGGCTTTCCTGTGGGTGGAAAGGCGCAAGCCTGGACGGGCGCTGATCGACCTCAAGCAATTTCGCAGCAGGGCTTTCACCGTTGCGTCGATCGCGCAGTTTTTATCGAACGGCGTGATGTTCGCCGGACAGATGCTGATTCCGCTGTTCCTGATTCAGGCATGCGGCCGTTCACCCGCCATGATGGGATGGATGCTCGCCCCGCTGGGGCTAGGCATGATGGTGACGCTGCCGTCACTTGGCTTCCTGACAGACCGCTTCGGCTCGCGTGCCGTGGCTAGCGCAGGCGCGTCGCTCGCACTCTGCGCGACGCTGGCGCTGGTCTGGTTGGCGCACCATGGGCTCGATCTCTTGGTCCTCGTGCCAGCGCTGTTTATTCGCGGGATGGGACAAGGAGCCGTGGGGCTTCCGGCCATTTCCGTGGCGTACGCGTCGGTTGCGCGAGAGGATCTGCCGATGGCCACTACTACGCTCAATATCATGCAACGGCTCGGCGGGCCAACGCTGACTACGCTCTGTGCGGTCTTTCTTGCATGGATGCTTGCACTTGCAGCGCCCGTCGGCAATCTCGGTCTGAATGCGTGGGCCTGGGCATTTCTGCTGCTGTCCGCGCTGCATGCGCTGACGGTGCTGGCGGCTGTGGGACTTCCTTCGCGAGCGGGGCCAAGGACGGAGACTTAAGCGCTCGGCAACCGTACGCCGTAGCCGAAGCTGGACTTCTCATCTCGCAAAAGAGGCGCTCTGAAACGTTCGGCCTGCTAGTACTACCACGCATCTTCAGGTCGGCGCGGCTCGGACCAGAGGGAACATATCTGCTGCCGCTTGCTCCTCGCGCGCGTACTGCGTAGGCGGACGGCCGACGTGCCGCGTGAAGGCGACGCTGAAGGTGCTGGCGGAGCCGTAGCCGACGCGCGCCGCGATCTCAGCGATGCGGCCTTCATTGCGGCGTAGCAGGTCTTTCGCGAGCGCCATGCGCCAAGTGAGCAGATATTCCATTGGTGCCACGCCGACCGCGCGGCTGAAGCGCTCAAAAAAGGTCGAGCGCGAGAGCGCGGCCTCCTTCGCGAGCTCGGCAACGGTCCACGCGCGCGTCGGGTGTTCGTGCATCCTGCGGATCGCGACTGCGAGGCGCCCGTCGGCGAGCCCACGCACCAGCCCCGGTGACGCGTGCGTTCCGGTCATGCAGCGCAGCGCCTCGATCAGCAGCACTTCCAGCAGTCGTAAGAGCACGACCTCGCGCGCGGGCCGCTGCTCGCGTGATTCTTCGCGCACGAGTTGCACGAGCGTGGCCAGCCGCTGTTCGCCACGCACATGCACGAGTTGCGGCAGCAGCGAGACCAGCAAAGACGCATCCGGCGAACCGAAGCTGCAGTGGCCCACCATCATCCGCACGTCGATCGGGCTGTCCGCAGCGCCGATTTTGAACTCACCGTTGCCCAGCGCGACCGGCGCTAGCGTCTCGACGCCCGCTGGCGCCGGCTCGAGGCTGGACATTGCGACGCCATAGGCCGCGGGAATCAGTACGAAGTCACCCGAGCGGAGCTCGATCGACTCGTGTCCGTCGATCGTGATGTGGCACCCGCCTTCCAGGATCACGCAATAAAACGGTTGGCCAGCGTCCGAGCGGCTGACGCGCCAGGGGCTCGCGGCGAGGACCAGCTTGGAGAACCGAGCACCCGGCTGCAGCAGCGTCACCACTTCGGCCAAGGGATCGATCATCGCCGGACTCCTGCCAATGGAATTTGGATTTTTGATTGTAGCAAGTACGGTCTTGGCGATCTATCGTGTGAACAGATGCATCCCGGCCGGCGTCGACGCCGACGCATGGGCGGCCGAGCTTCGCGGAAATAGCGTCTGCCACGCTACAAGCAATACCAAAAGGAGATTGCTATGCAGGACAAACCCATCGCCCTGGTCACCGGGGCCAATCAAGGAATCGGTCTGCAGATCGCCAAGGATCTCGTGGGACACGGCTTCACTGTGCTGGTCGGTTCACGCAATCTCGAGCGCGGCGAGGCTGCGGCAAAGGAAGTTGGACCCCACGCCCGCGCGCTCCAGCTCGACGTGACGGATCAGGCTTCGATCGCGGCCGCAGCGGAGCGCATCCACAAGGAGCTTGGTCGCCTCGACTTGCTCGTCAACAACGCAGCGATCTCGAATACGAATAAACAGCCTGGCCAGTCAGTCGAGGAGTACGCCAACACAACGCGCGCGAGTAACGTGTCGCTCGAAGAAATGCGCGCGGTTTGGGACACCAACGTGTTCGGCGTCCTTGCCGTTTATCAGGCGATGCTGCCGCTGCTGCGCCAATCGCCAGCCGCTCGCATCATCAACGTGTCGAGTGGCGTGGGGTCGCTGACGACGAACTTGGACCCGGGCTTCGCCCACCGCTCAATCTTCGGCCCCGTCTACCCGGCGTCCAAGACGGCGCTCAACGCTTTGACGGTCGCTATGGTGATCGAGCTGGAGTCAGAAGGGATCAAGGTCAACGCCGTGTCCCCGGGCTTTACCAAGACGAATCTCAATGGATACGCGGGTCACGAGACCGTCGAGGAGGGTGCTCGCGAGGTGGTGCGCATCGCGCTGCTGGGACCGGACAGCCCGACAGGGACCTTCACGCGCTGGGAAAATACGACCATCCCATGGTGATGTAGTCTTGAGCGCGTGTTCGTCGCCGGGAATAGGCAGCACGGACTCTGGATAGCGCTATTGAGCGCAAAGCAAAAAGGGCAGCCCACATGGGGCTGCCCTTCTCACTTTTCGGTGCCGCTGACCGGAATCGAACTGGTGACCTTCGCATTACGAATGCGCTGCTCTACCAACTGAGCTACAGCGGCGAAACCTAAAAACTCGTTGAATCCGTGTCTGACTGCCTAACGGAGCCCGCAATTATATCCGCATTGCGGACGAAGAGGGAAGTCCCACGTGCGCGCGATTTGTCAGGCCGCCGCGGCCAGTCGATCAAGTCTCTACGCCTGTTCGCGGTGATACCGCGTCACCCGATCCACTTCATTCTTCGAGCCGAGAAACACCGCAATCCGCTCATGCAACTTGCGCGGCACCACGTCGAGAATGCGCTGCTTGCCGTTAGTCGCCGCGCCGCCCGCCTGCTCGACGATAAATGCCATCGGGTTCGCCTCATACATCAGCCGCAGCTTGCCTGGCTTGTCCGGGTCGCGCGCATCCGCCGGGTACATGAAGATGCCGCCGCGCGACAAGATACGGTGCACGTCGGCCACCATGGAAGCCACCCAGCGGGTATTGAAGTCGGCCTGCCGCGGCCCATCAGCGCCCGCCAGCAACTCGTCGACATAACGCTTGACCGGCGGAAACCAATGCCGCGCGTTCGACGCATTGATCGCGTATTCACGCGTCTCTGGCGGAATCTTGATGTCTTGCTGCGTGAGCACCCACGAGCCGAGTTCGCGATCCAGCGTGAAGCCGTTTACGCCATGGCCGGTGGTGAGCACCAGCGTAGTTTGTGGTCCATACACCGCATAGCCAGCCGCTACCTGCTGCGTGCCCGGTTGCAAAAACGATTGCTCGCTGGGCGTTTGGTCGGGGCAACGCAAGACCGAAAAGATCGTACCGATCGATACGTTGACGTCGATGTTGGACGAGCCATCGAGCGGATCGAACAACAGCAGATATTCGCCTTTCGGATAGCGGTTGGGAATCGGATGGATTTCTTCCATTTCTTCCGACGCCATGGCTGCCAGGTTGCCGCCCCATTCGTTCGCTTCGAGCAGGATCTCATTCGAGATAACGTCGAGTTTCTTCTGCACTTCGCCTTGCACGTTTTCACTGCCGGCGCTGCCCAGCACGCCGCCCAGCGCGCCTTTGCTGACGTTGAAGCCGATCACCTTGCAGGCGCGCGCCACCACTTCGAGCAGCAGCCGCAGGTCGGCCGGAATGTTGCTGTGAGCGCGCTGCTGCTCAATCAGGTATTGCGTGAGAGTGGTGCGTTGGGGCATCGATGGCTCCGCGGGTCATTTGGAATCAGGTGAGAAGTCGAATCGGCAGGCCGGCCGATCTGTCAACGAGACAATTCTTAAGCGAATTCTACATGGACGCGGTGTTAACCCTGGCTTTTTGCGCGCCATATTGCGCACGGCGAGCAGGAGGTGCCTCCCGTTCCGGGTGGATCGGCAGCTTGGCGAATCCTCGCGGCGATGCGCGACCGGCCCGCGCTGCCAGGGCGCTAGTCAATCTAGTATGCTGTCGCCCACCACAAATATCGAGATGAATGCCTGCTTGCGGCGCGCCGGCAATCTTGAAAATGGAGACGACACGATGGCGCAGGCTGCCTCGGTTTCGGACTGGCGAGAACGTGCCAGGCGGCGGCTGCCGCGAATGCTGTTCGAGTACATTGATGGCGGCGCCTATGACGAAGTGAGCCTGCGTCGCAACGTCGATTCGTTTCAGCGCGTTACCCTGCGACAACGGGTGCTGACCGATGTATCGCAGCTACAGCTTGGCGCGGAATTATTCGGCCAGCAATTGGCAATGCCCGTGGTACTGGCGCCGGTGGGCATGAGCGGCTTGTTCGGACGGCGCGGCGAAGTGGCGGGCGCGCGCGCGGCGGAAGCCGCTGGCATTCAAATGTGCTTGTCGACCATGAGCGTATGTTCGATCGAGGAAGTGCAGGCCAGTGTGACGCGGCCGACCTGGTTCCAGCTCTACATGATTCGCGATCGTGGCTTTATGATCGAGATGCTGCGGCGCGCGCAGGCGGCGGCCGCACCGGTGCTGGTGTTTACTGTGGATTTGCCCGTCACCGGCGCGCGCTATCGCGATATTCGCAGTGGCCTGTCGGGCAAGCGTTCGCTGGTCGATTCGATGCGCATCGGCCTCGACACCATGGCACACCCGTCGTGGGTCTGGAACGTCGGCGTGAAAGGTCGTCCGCATAGCTTCGGCAACGTCGAACCAGCCATGAAGGCAAGCGGTGAAACTGACTACATTCGCTGGATCGCCGGCAATTTCGATCCCAGTGTTAGTTGGCGCGACCTGGCGTGGGTGCGCGAGCGCTGGGACGGCCCGATCGTCATCAAGGGCATACTCGACGCCGACGATGCGCGCATGGCGGTGGCCGAGGGCGTCGACGGCATCGTGGTGTCGAATCATGGGGGTCGCCAACTGGACGGTGTGCCCGCCACCATCGATGCACTGCCGGCGATTGCCGATGCGGTCGGCGATGCGCTGACTCTAATGCTGGACGGGGGCGTGCGGTCTGGGCTCGACCTGCTGAAGGCCTTGGCGCTCGGCGCCAAGGGCGTGATGCTGGGGCGTGCCTGGGCTTATGCGCTGGCGGGCGGTGGAGGCGCTGGCGTGAGCGCGATGCTGGCCACGGTGCGTCACGAATTGCAGGTGGCGATGATGTTGACGGGCTGCACGGACCTGCGCCAGGCCAACCCCTCTTTGCTGGTCGACAATGCGCAGCGCTATGCCGCCGATCACGCCGGTGCGCCGCAACCATTCAACGGAGCGATGCGATGAAGATCTGTGTTTTTGGGGCCGGCGCGATCGGCGGCCATTTGGCATTCCAATTGGCGCAGGCCGGCGCCGAGGTTTCGGTGGTGGTGCGCGGCGATAACCTCACGGCGATACGGCGCGATGGCCTGATCCTGCGCACGGAGGCGGGCGAACGCTCGTGCAGGGTGGCGGCCAGCGACGATGCGCGCGAGCTGGGTCCGCAAGAGTTGGTGCTGGTAACGGTGAAGGCGCCGGCGCTGCCGCAGATCGCGCAGTCGATGGTGCCGCTGCTGGACGCGGAAACGCCGGTGCTGTTCGTCACCAATGGCATTCCATGGTGGTATTACTACCAGCACGGCGGCCCGCTCGATGGTACGCGCCTGCCGCGCGTCGACCCGGGCGATGCGGTGTGGAACGCCGTGGGGCCGCAGCGCGCGATCGGCGGCATTGCGATGAGCGCTTGCACGGTCGTGGCGCCGGGCGTGGTGGAGGTGAAGGGCGGTGAGCGACCGATGGTGCTGGGCGAGCCGAACGGCGTGCTCACGCCACGCGTCGAACGCATTGCCGCCCTGCTGCGCCAGGCCGGATTTCCGACCGAAGTCACCGAGCGCATCCGCGACCGTATCTGGGCGAAGCTGTTGATGAACCTCGGCTCAGGACCGATGGCCGTGCTGGCGCCGGTGCCCTTGCAGCAATTGTTTGCCGAAGCGCCATGCCTGGACGCGCGGTACCGAATCTTCGCCGAAGGTCAGGCGATTGCCGAAGCGATGGGTTGCAGGGTGGACGTGGATGTCGATGCGACGACGCGGCAGGCGCAAGGCTCGGCGCACATCCCAAGCATTGCACAAGACGTTTTGCGGGGACGCATGCTGGAACTGGACGCGATGTTCCGCGTACCGCTGGAGATGGGGCGCGCCAAAGGCGTGTCGACGCCGACGCTGGATTTGCTGGTGACGCTGGCGATGCTGAAGGCGCGGGCGGCGGGAATTTACGACGGATAGGAGGCCGATGCTGCGCCTCCGCCGCCCTTTCTGGCCAGCCTGGCTCAGTCGCGGAAGCTCGAGTCGGTACGGTCGAGCTGACGCAGCAACGCTTCCCATTCCATGGCGCCGCTCCAGGTACCCATCTTGGCTTCGTTGCCCTGACGCTCGACCGTGGGTGGCCCGAGCACGCGCGCCGTCTTCAGCATTGATTCTTCGCTCGGCATGTGCAGCGGCGCTTGCATCGACAGCACGTCGACTTGCACCTTGCAGGCGTTTTCGAGGCGCTGCATCAGCAGAAATGCTTCGCCGACGGTACGCCCGCAGGTGAGCGCGCCATGGTTGCGCAACAGCATGACGTCGGTGGTGCCGAGATCTTCGACCAGGCGCACGCGCTCGTCGGGCTCGACTGCCGGGCCTTCGAAATCGTGATAGCTGATGCGTCCGTAGAAACGCAGCGACGCCTGCGTCAAGGGCATCAAACCTTGTTCGAGGCACGACACGGCCATATTGGCGCGCGTGTGAGTGTGGATCACGCATTCGACATCGTGCCGCGCCGCATGCACGGCGCTGTGAATCACGTAGCCGGCGTGATTGATGCCGTATTTGGTCGCCGGCTTTTGCAGGATGTTGCCGTCGAGATCGATCTTGTGCAGGCTCGACGCTGTGATCTCCTCATACAGCATGCCGTAGGGATTGATCAGGAATTCGTCGGCGGTGCCCGGCACGCGTGCGGTGATGTGGTTGTACACCAGGTCGCTCATGCCGTAGCGCGCAATCAGCCTGTAGCAGGCGGCTACGTCGACGCGGGTTTGCCATTCCCGCTCGTCGACCTGGCTTTTCAGGGACTCGATTTTCATTTTTGGATCCTGTAGGGGGCCGGGGGTTACAACTGTCTCTCGGAATGATTTTAGGCGATGATCGCAATTTGTGGATTATCAATTCGCAGATCGTAATCGCCTAGTAAGTTGCCGCATCAAGCCAGTGCCTTGCCCACTACTTCCAGTACATCTTTCGATTTCGCCTGTGCGGCCACTTGCTGCAATGCCGCATGCATCGAATCGCGCAGCGCCGGCGTGAACTTGCGCCAGCGTTCGAGCGAGCGCGCCAGGCGCGCGGCCACTTGCGGGTTCAAGGCGTCGAGCGCCAGCACCTGCTCGACCCAGAATGCGTGACCGGAACCGTCCGGCGCATGAAATTGCGACGGGTTGCCCGAGCAGAAGCTGAAGATCAGCGAGCGCGCGCGATTGGGATTGCGCAACTGAAACGCCGGATGCTGCATCAGCTTGCGCACCGCTTCGATGGTCGGTACACCGTTGTGCGGCGCTTGCATGGCCTGCAATGCGAACCATTTGTCGATCACCAGCGCATCGCCCTCGAAGCGGTGATAGAAATCCTTGAGCGCTTCGACCGCGGCGGCGCCGCCCGCTTGCACCAGCGTGTTCAGCGCGGCCAGCCGATCCGTCATATTGTCGGCCACCTGGTATTGGTCGCTGGCGATCGTCGCGGCGATTGCGTCGCTGAAATCACTCACTTGATCGGCGGCATTCGAGCCGGCCGCCGCGGCGCCGGGGCCGCTTGCCAACTCGGCCAGATAGCCCAGTGCGAGGTTTTTCAGGCCGCGCCGGCCGGCATCCGCGGCTGTTGGTTGGTAAGGCGCTGGCGTGGCATTGGCTTCGATCACGGCCAGCCAGTCGGCGCGCAGGGCTAACGCGAGGCGCGCGCGCATGAAGCGGCGTGCGCGGTGTACGGCTGCCGGATCAGCCTGATCCATCAATTCGATCAGATAGGCCTCGGACGGCAGTGTCAGCACTTGTTCGCGATAGGCGGGCGCGAGCGACGTATCGCGCAACACCTGCCCGAAGGCCTCGGGAATCGCCGTGTCGAAGGTCAGCGGCGCAGCGCTGGCGGCCTGCCGTGCCAGGTTCAGCAGCGCGCGGGTTGCCAGTCGCTGTCCGGCTTCCCAGCGGTTGAACGGATCGCTGTCGTGGGCCAGCAGGAAAGTCAGCTGGGCGTCGCTGTAGTCGTAGTCGACGATTACCGGTGCCGAAAAATTGCGCAGCAAGGAGGGCAGCGGCGCTTCGGGCACATCGGTAAAACGGAAGGTCTGCCTGCGCTCGCGCAGATCCACTACGCGCGTGATGGCGGCACCGGCCGCCGGGCGCTGGGACGTCGACGCCCGCGCCGTGTCACCGTCGAGGTGCAGCGGCAAGTCATGCCCATCGGCACCGAGCAATCCCACCGCAAAGGGAATCCACAACGGGGCATCCGCGCGCGCCGCGGTCGCGTCGCCATGTGTCTGTTCTAGCGTCAGGTCGAACGTGCGCGCGGCAGCATCGTAAGCGGTGGTGACGGTAACGCGCGGCGTGCCCGCTTCGCTGTACCAGCGTTCGAATTGCGCGAGGTCGCGGTCATTGGCGTCGGCCATCGCCTGGCGGAAGTCGTCGCAGGTAACGGCCTGGCCATCATGGCGCTTGAAATAAAGATCCATGCCCTTGCGGAAGCCGTCGCGGCCGAACAGGGTTTGGTACAGGCGCACCACTTCGGCGCCTTTTTCATAAATGGTGACGGTGTAGAAGTTGTTGATTTCGACATAGCTGTCGGGCCGCACCGGATGCGCCATTGGACCGGCATCTTCGGCGAACTGCACTTG
>JBPBQZ010000028.1:0-12343 GCA_050955105.1 Janthinobacterium lividum
CCCGCTGGTGGTGGTCGTTTTTGCCGGCTGTGCCAATTCTTCGAATATGACCTACCTGCCGAGTGGCGCAACCGGTTTTGCGATCAACTGCAGCGGCAGCGACGCCAGTTCGACCTGGGCCGACTGCTATGACAAGGCCGGCGAAGCCTGTGGTGCCTACGGTTATGACGTAGTGTCTAAAGACAGCGATAACGGCGCGACGACGGGCGGCACGCTCGGTGGCCTGTTCGGTGCCAACATCAAGAATCGCTCGATGATCATCAAGTGTCGGAAGTAACAGGCCAACGCCCGCTACGAATAAATTGGCCCCAAGCCATTGACGCTGGCGAATTCGAACAAGTCCGCGTCGTTGGCCGCGCCGAGCTTGCGCATTGCCGTGGATTTTTGCGCACTGACGGTTTTGATGCTGCGGTTGAGCACACCGGCGATGGACGTGATGCGCTCGCCCGAAAGATAAAGGCGCAGCACCTCGAGCTCGCGCCGCGTCAGATGCTTGTTGACCACGTGCGGCGGCAAGCGCAAGCGCGCCTCGTCGAGCAGCACCTGTATCTTGGGACTGATATAACGCTGGTACGCCGCGGTGGCAATGAGTGCCGCGCCGACATGCGAGATGTCGTCGCTTTTGCTGACGAAGCCCTTGATGCCCAGACCTAACGCATTGCGAATCAGCGCCGGGTTGTGCAGCATCGTCAGCGTGGTGATGCCCATGTTCGGGTATCGGCCGCGCAGGAAGCGCAGCATCGAAATGCCGTCGCCATAGCCGCCGCCCGGCATCGAGAAATCGGTCAGCAATACATCGCAGGGCGATCGATCGAGCAGCTCCACGAGGGAACCGGACTCGCTCGCCTTCCCGATCAAAGTTATCTGCGGGTAAGGCGTTAGAGCCTGTTCCAAGGCGCACACGACTAGTGGATGATCGTCGGCGACAACGATCCGTATATCTCTTTCCATAATTTGAGGCGCTCGCTAAGCATACGCTGGCAAAACACAGCATACGGAATCGCTAGCGGCGAAGGTATGAGAGAAATCTTATTTAGCAATCGCTACTAAAGCGGTGTGGTATTTCGATGCATGCCGTGGCCGAAAAACTCCCTATTTCCCTATCTCAGAATTAATCGTAAACTTGCTTAGTTAATTGCCGAACTCAGGAATCCATCGATGTCCGAACACAGCCTGGCCGCAAGCTCCCCTGTCGTTGGCGGCGACGCACAGCTAATCAAGCGCCGAGTTCGCTCGGTGGTGATCGGCGCCGGCCTCAATATGCTGATCAATACCGGGCCGATCCTCTTGTTCACCTTCGGTGTCTTTGCCAAGCCGATCATCGCCGAGACCGGCTGGGCGCGCGAAACCGTTAGCGCGGCAGTGCTGCCAGGCCAGTTCCTGCTGGCCATCCTCGGGCCATTTGTCGGGCTCGCGGTGGATCGCTTCGGACCGAAAGCGGTTGCGCGCATTGCCGGGCCGGTGTTCGGCCTGGGTCTGGTTATGCTGGGACTGCTTGCGCATAGCGCTTTGAGCTTTACGATCCTGTTCGCGCTCACCTTCGTGCTGGGCGCTGGCATGGTGCCCACCGTGTACGTCAAATCGGTGGCCGAATGGGTGGAACGGCGCCGCGGACTGGCGCTCGGCTTCGCGCTGATGCTGAGCGGCTTTGGCGTTGCCGTCTTGCCACCGCTGGCGGCGGCGTTGATCGGCGCGCTGGGTTGGCGCATGGCTTACGTGTGGCTGGGCGTGATCGTCTGGGTCATCAATGTGCCATCGGTCGCCTGGCTGATGCACAAGCGTCCGGCGCGCAGCGAAGGCGCGCTGACATCGACCGCCACGGCGACCGTTGCGCCGGGCAATGTGCTCGCCGCCTTGCCTGAAATCACCGGGGTACGCTTGCGTACGGCAGTGGGCATGCGCGCGTTCTGGTTGTTGGGCATCAGCTTCTTTCTGATCTCGGTCGTGGTCGGCGCAGGCACCTGGGTGCTGCCGGTGATCCTGTCCGACTATGGACTGAAGGCCCAGCAAGGTGCATTCGTCATGACGATCGTCGGCGTGGCGATGATGGCCGGCCGGCTCGGCTTCGGCGCCCTGCTCGATCGTTTCTACCCGCCGCGCATCACCGCCGTGGTTTTCATCGGTGCGTTGCTGGGCTTCGGCGCGCTGGCGCTGGGCATCTCCGCCATTACCGTGCCGATCGCCGCCATTCTGATCGGCTTCACATTGGGCTCCGAGGTAGACGCGCTCGCCTACCTCACGTCGCGCGCTTTTGGCTTGCGGCATCTGGGGGTGGTGTACGGCTGTTTGTTGTTCGCATTCAGTTTCGGCCTGGGCGTCGGGCCGGCGCTGTTCGGTTTCATCTTCAAGCACACCGGCAGCTACCAAGTGGCCTTCGAAGTCGCCGCCGCGGCGGCAGCCATCGCTGCCATCGGCGTCGTCAGCCTGCGTCGTGCCGACTTGAAATTCGGCGTGGCGCTCGCCCATTGAGCGTACCTGGAGGCGCAGCCTGCGGCGCGGCAGTCGATACAATGGGGCAACCCTACTTCACGTATCGCTGTCGCTTATGAACTCCAGGCTGGTGCCGCATCTGTTTCGCTTTCATCCGCGGCTGTTGGTGGCCGTAGTAATCGGTATTCTGGCGGGATTGTTCGTGCCGCTGCAGCAAAGCGCCGGCGCGCACGTACTGCTCGGCTGGGACGTCTGCGTCTGGTCGTATCTGGCGATGATGTGGTTCTTGATGGCCACGCCGCAAGGCAAGAACGTTCAGCAACTGGCAGAAGAAGAAGACGAGAGCGCGCCGCTGGTGCTTAGCATCGTGAGTCTGGCCGCGATTGCCAGTGTGGCGGCCATCGTGCTGGTGCTGGCGACGGCCAAGAGCGGCACTTCGTCTCATGTGTCGCTGGGACATCTACTGTTCGTGGGCGCGACGCTGATCGGCGGTTGGTTTCTGATACCAACGATCTACGCACTGCACTACGCGCGCCTGTATTTTTCGGATAAGCACGCACCACGCGCCTTGCAGTTCCCTGATCGCGATGTTGATCCGGATTATTGGGATTTCCTCTACTTCTCGTTCACGATCGCGGTGGCGTCGCAAACTTCCGACGTTGGATTGGCCTCGCAGCGCATGCGGCGCGCAGGCCTTGCGCAATCGGTGCTGGCGTTTTTCTTCAATCTCGCGGTGCTGGGGCTCTCGATCAATATTGCCGCGAGCTTGTTGGGATAACGGCGGCTCAAGGGGTCGTCGCCGCCATATTCGATGCGGTATCAGCCTTCACGAAATCGACGAACGCGCGCAACGGCGCCGGCAGATGACGGCGTCCCGGATAGTAGAGGAAGGGCCCGGAAAAGTACTGCCACCATGGCGCGAGGATCGGCTCCAGTGCGCCACTTTCGAGCTGCGGACGCAGCATGTCCTCAAACAGCTGGATGATTCCCACGCCTGCCACCGCGGCGCTCACCGCCAAGTCGATGGCCGCGCCGAGCCGGACCAACAGCGGTCCGCTCGGATCCAGTTGCACCACCTCTCCAGCTCGTTCAAAAACCCACGGCGGCGTCGCACCGCTGGCGAACTGGCCGCGCAGGCATTTATGAGACAGCAGCTCGCGCGGGTGCATGGGCCGGCCGTGCAAATCGAGATAACTTGGCGACGCGGCGGTCGCGAAACGCTGCGCTCGAGGCCCGATAGGGATGGCGATCATGTCCTGCTCGAGCCGCTCGTCATAGCGAATTCCGGCGTCACAGCCCGCCGACAGCAGGTCGACGAATCCATCCTCGACCACCACTTCCACGCGAATATCGGGATAGGCTTTCAGGAAGCGCGCGATAAGGTCTGGCAACACGATACGCGCAGCGCTCAGCGGCACATTGAGCTTGAGCGTGCCGGCTGGCTTGTCTCTGAACGTGTTGAGCACGTCCAGCGCCGCCTCCATTTCGCTGAACAATGGCGTCAGCTTTTCGATGAGCCGCTGGCCGGCCTCGGTGGGGGCTACGCTGCGGGTCGTGCGATTCAATAAGCGCAGGCCGAGCTTCGACTCAAGGCGACGCACGGCGATACTCAGACTCGATGCCGAGACGTCGCCAAGGCGCGCCGCGTCGCGAAAGCCGCCCGCGCGAGCGACTGAAACAAATGCTGCGAGATCGTTGAATTCCATGGGTATTGTGCATATTTTTAAACAACCCGTGCAATTTAGAGCGGATTATCGAACAACGCAATCGCCACCATACTGACGTGCAATATCCATTCAGGAGCAGGCAATGTTGAATTCCACGTCTACCAGCACCTTTTCATTGGGCGACCGCCCAGTGCACCGGCTCGGCTACGGCGCTATGCAACTCGCGGGACCGGGCGTGTTCGGACCGCCCAAGGAGCGTGATACGGCGCTTGCGGTACTCCGCGAAGCGGTGGCATCGGGCGTCAATCACATCGATACCAGCGATTTCTACGGACCGCACATCACCAACCAGTTGATTCGCGAGGCGCTGCATCCATACCCGGATGATCTGACGATCGTTACCAAAATCGGCGCCGTGCGCGATGACAAAGGCGGATGGCTAGCAGCGTCCGAGCCGGAAGATCTCCGCCGCGGGGTTCATGACAACTTGCGTAACCTCGGTGTGGAAGTGCTCGATGTTGTCAATCTGCGCATCATGGGCGACATTCATCGCCCCTCCGAAGGGTCGATCGAAAAGCAGATGACCGCGCTGGCCGAGTTGCAACGCGAGGGTTTGGTGCGCCATATCGGCTTGAGCAACGTGACCTCGGCGCAAATCAGCGAGGGCCAGCGCATTGCGAAAATTGTCTGCGTGCAGAACCACTACAACCTAGTGCATCGCGAAGACGACGCACTGATCGACGAGCTCGCCGGCAAAGGCATTGCTTACGTGCCGTTCTTCCCGCTGGGTGGCTTCACGCCGATTCAATCGTCGGTACTTTCCGACATCGCCGAAACCCTCGACGCAACGCCGATGCAAGTTGCGCTCGCCTGGCTGCTGCGGCGCGCGCCGAATATCCTGCTGATTCCAGGCACTTCATCGCTCGGACATCTGCGAGAGAACTTGCAGGCGGCACAGTTGAAGCTGTCGGACGCCGTGCGCGCGCAGCTTGACGCGATCGCTTGAATGGCTCGGTGCCGGACGCGCGCTCCGCAGGGGCGTCGACGTCCGGGCGGTACCGATATCCTGCTGCAATGCATTCCGCCAATCTGGCGACTTGCTTCTGCAAGACACTGCGCGATAGAATCGCGCCTTCTCATTGGGGAGTAGCCGCCTCGAACGCAATCTTCGAGGGCGCATGTCAACATACTTGGCGAGTCGAAAGATTTGCCGTGGCGCGCGCAGCGAAATGCCTGGCAAGACCGATGACACACATTCCGACCTGACCGGGTCGCCGGAATGCGCGTCATCGCGTTTTATTAGCGCGGCCCGGGTACCCCAGCTCCATGCAATCCTTCCTCGTTTCCACCAGTGTTGTCGGGCTCGCGGAAATTGGCGACAAAACGCAACTTCTCTCCCTCGTGCTAGCGGCGCGATATCGCAAGCCCATTCCCATCGTTCTTGGCGTGCTGGCGGCAACGCTCGTCAACCATGCTGCATCGGGTGCGCTCGGAGCATGGCTCGCGAGCATCGTCAGCCCCGGTATTTTGAACTGGGCAGTAGTGGCTTCGTTTGCGGTGATGGCCGTGTGGATTCTTGTCCCGGACAAGCTCGACGATGCCGATGCGGCGCTTACCAAAAACAAGATGGGGGTGTTCGGCGCCACGGCCGTCACGTTCTTTCTCGCGGAGATGGGTGACAAGACGCAGATCGTCACCATCGCGCTGGCCGCGCGCTTTCACGAGTTCTTCGGTGTTGTGGCAGGCACCACATTGGGCATGATGCTGGCGAACGTGCCGGTCATCTACCTTGGGCACAAGTTCGCTGATCGCCTGCCGACCAAGGCCGTCCATGTGCTGGCGGCCATCATCTTCGTAGTGTTGGGTGGACTTGCCTTGAGAACCGCGCTGTATCCGGCGGCGCATCCGATGTTCTAGACTGGAGCGGGTGATGGGAATCGAACCCACGCTATTTGCTTGGGAAGCAAAAGTTCTACCATTGAACTACACCCGCATGATCGAGGCGCGTCGGCTTTGGCTTTTAACCAACGCCGTGGCGTAAGCATGCTTTGACAGCAGCCTACGCAGGCCGATTCTACCAAACAGCCGGGCGCCGTGGCGAGCGCAGCGACATCTTGTGAGATGGCAGCCGTGGGCCGGCGCGATGTACCGCCGGTATACTGCCAGACCGCGCGCCGAGCGGCCTTCGCTTCGCGGCCCGGCTCCTCCGGCGCGCCAACGAACCCGATGCCGTTCCAGCATGAGCTCAAACGATCCGCGCACCCCCTCGGCCCCACCACAAGAAGATGATGTGACCTACGGCATTGCTGCATCCGAAGCCGCTGCCGCGCTCGCGCCCGACGATCCACGCCGTCGACGGATTCGCAGCTATGTGCTGCGTGCCGGACGCGTATCGGACGGACAGCGGCGTGCGATGCAGACACTAGGACCGCGTTTTGTGCAGCCCTATACATCGGCTCGCATCGACTGGGCTGACGTGTTCGGCCGCAACGCCCCGCTGATACTGGAGATAGGCTTCGGCATGGGCGGCACCACGGCGGAAATCGCCACACGGCGTGCTGACGACAATTTCCTCGGCGTGGAAGTGCATGAGCCAGGCGTCGGCGCATTGCTGAAATTGGTAGGCGACACGGGCTTGCAGAACGTGCGCATTGTCCAGCACGACGCCGTGGAGGTGCTGGAAAACATGCTCGAACCAGGCAGCCTCGCCGGCGTGCATATCTTCTTTCCCGACCCTTGGCACAAGGCCCGTCACAACAAGCGGCGTTTGATTCAGCCACCGTTCGTGCGGCTGCTGGCCGACAAGCTGGCCGACGGCGCCTATCTACACTGCGCGACCGACTGGCAGCACTACGCTGAACAAATGCTCGAGGTATTGAGCGCCGAGCCGCTGCTGGCGAACACCACGGCGGCGTACGCGCCGCGACCCGACTATCGTCCGCTGACCAAATTCGAGAAACGCGGGCTGGCGCTCGGTCATGGGGTTTGGGACCTGGTGTTCAGGCGACTTCCTCGCGACTGACCGATACCGCGCCACGATCATCCTCATTGCTCGACGATCTGTACCTTCACCCCACTGGGTACCACCGTTATCGCACCCGGCGCATAGTGCACACCAGCGAAGGAAAGCTGGTCCGGCTTGAACTGATACACCGGATAGCCGTCGAGCAATTGCTTGGCCAGCACACCTGCCGCATCACCCAACTGTTGCGCGAGATCGCCGCCCAATTGGCTGAAGTCCGCGCTCACCAGGCGTGGATCGCGCAAGACCACGGCCAGGCGCGTTGCGTCGTAGACCAAGGCGCTGTCGAGCGCGAAGCTGCCATTGAAAGGCTGTGCGAGCAGCGTGCTGGTGACTTGGGCGTCGAAGGCGATACCCAGTCGATTGGTGTCAGGCAATAGTGAGACGCGCGGATTGGCAAGCACCAGCTCGAACAAGCCTTCCATCCGACGTCGATAGGGGAACTTGCGCGCCACCACGCTCTGCACTTGCGCGCGCGAAAACGTGTATTGATCAGGAATGAATGGGAATATGCTGGCTTGTGCGCGGGCCACCGCGCCCGGCACAAGCGCGCTCAGTAGCCAACTGGCGCCAAGGCCGCCGCCCCATGCCAGCAGAAAGCCGCGACGGCGCGGCGATGCGGGCGATTGCTTCAATTGAGTGCCTCCTTCGTTTACTACGACGGTCGAGCCGCCTGCCGTGATAGTAACGGAAGAAGAGTTGGCGTCCGTTTGCTACAATCGCCCCCACCCCTTTCAGCACCCACAACGGCAAAATGGCAGCCATGATGAATTACGAGCAGGCACGTTTCAATATGATCGAGCAGCAGATTCGTCCCTGGGAAGTGCTCGACCAGGACGTGCTCGATCTGCTTTCGGTCGTCAAGCGCGAAAACTTCGTGCCGTCGGCCTATCGCGACCTCGCTTTCGCCGATCTCGAAATTCCGCTGCCGGGCAAGCAGCAGATGCTGTCGCCGAAGGTCGAGGCGCGCATCCTGCAGGAAATCGCCCTGAAGAAGCATGAGTCGGTGCTGGAAATCGGCACCGGTTCGGGCTATATGGCGGCACTGCTGGCCGCGCGCGCACAGCAGGTTCTGACGGTGGAACGGCTGCCCGAGCTGGTGACGCTGGCGCAACAAAATCTGCTCACCAACAGCGTATCGAATGCCGAGGTGATTCAGGGTGATGGCGCGCTGGGCTGGCCCGGTGCCGCGCCTTACGACGCAATCGTCGTATCGGGCGGCCTGCCGGTGCTGCCGCAACAGATTCTCGAACAACTGAAAATCGGCGGCCGACTGGCAGCCTTCGTCGGCGGTGCGCCGGTGATGCGCGCGCAAGTGGCCACGCGCTTGAGCGAAACCGAGTATCGAATCATCGATATTTTCGAAACCTTTGTCGAACCGCTGGTCGGCGCACTGCAGCCCACGCGTTTCCGTTTCTGAAGCAGGTTCCGCGTAATGCTCCAGATAACCGCTCCTGAACTCGCCGCCTGGCTGGCCGACCCGGCTCGCCCGGCGCCTACGCTGCTCGACGTCCGTGAACCGTGGGAAGTTCAAACCTGCGCGTTGCCCGGCATCGTCGCCATCCCCTTGCGCGAGGTGCCGGTGCGTTCCTCAGCCTTGAGCCAGGATGGACCGATCGTCTGCATCTGCCATCACGGCGCGCGCAGCGCCCAGGCGGCGATGTTCCTCGCGTCACGCGGTTTCGAGGATGTGATCAATCTGCAAGGCGGCATGGACGCCTGGTCGCGACAGGTCGATCCGTCCGTACCTGTTTATTGAGCGGGCTTTGGATTTACCGTAACGCCTGCGTTCATGCGCGGCTTGGGGCCGCGTCCGCGCTCCCCGCTGTAGCCCTTCCCTTGCTCGACGACACGCCTCGCAACTACGAGGCGTCTCTGCTCGAACCGCTCCCACGTCTGCTCATGCACCGATTTAATGCGTCAAAAGACGTATTGCGCCGGCGATTTGCGCGTGCACCAAGAAAAAGCATCGACCTATCGGCGCGCACCGTTGCGGACGTGAGCGTCCCGTTATCGGCATAAATCGCGCTTGCGCCAAGCGGCGCGCCGCGTGCTTTTTACCGCTTTTCTCCAGAATGGCATGGGCCTTGCATTGAACGATCCGCGCGATCATTTGCTGGGCGCCACTACCGATTTCAAAAAACGGGTTCTGGATAAAAGGAAGATTTGATGAACAGACGCAATTTGCTCAAGCTCGGTTCGATGTCGGGCGCGCTTGCGGCCGCTGGCCACACATCGATGCTTTGGGCGCAAGACAAGGCGCCGATCAAAGTCGGCATCTTGCATTCGCTGTCGGGGACCATGGCAATTTCCGAGACGTCGCTGAAGGACGTTGCGTTGATGACGATCGATTCCATCAACAAGAGCGGCGGCGTGATGGGCCGGCAGCTGCAACCGGTAGTAGTCGACCCGGCTTCGAACTGGCCGCTATTCGCGGAAAAAGCGCGTCAGCTGCTTACGCAAGATAAAGTCGCCGTGACTTTCGGCTGCTGGACGTCAGTGTCGCGCAAGTCGGTGCTGCCGGTGTACGAAGAACTCAACGGGCTGCTCTTCTACCCGGTGCAGTATGAAGGCGAAGAAATGTCGCGCAATGTGTTCTACACCGGCGCGGCGCCGAATCAGCAGGCAATTCCGGCGGTGGAATACATGATGAGCGCGGAAGGCGGCGGCGCGAAGCGCTTCTTCCTGCTGGGCACCGACTATGTGTATCCGCGTACGACGAATAAGATCCTGCGCGCCTTCCTGCATTCAAAGGGCGTGAAAGACGAAGATATTCAAGAGGTCTACACGCCGTTCAGCCATAGCGACTATCAAACCATCGTCGCCAACATCAAGACCTTCTCGCAAGGCGGCAAGACGGCGGTGATCTCCACCGTCAATGGCGATTCCAATGTGCCGTTCTACAAGGAACTGGGCAACCAGGGCCTGAAGGCCTCCGACGTGCCAGTGGTGGCGTTCTCGGTGGGCGAAGAAGAACTGCGCGGCATCGACACCACACCGCTGGTGGGCAACCTGGCCGCATGGAACTACTTCATGTCGCTGCGCAATCCGGTCAACGACCGCTTCAAGAAACAGTTCCTGGCGTGGGTGAAATCGCAAAACCTGCCGGGTGGCGACAAGCGCGTCACCAACGATCCGATGGAAGCCACCTTTGTCGGCATCCATATGTGGAAGCAGGCGGTCGAAAAAGCGCATAGCACCGATGTCGACAAGGTGCGTCCGGCGATGATCGGCCAGACCTTCGCGGCACCGTCTGGCTTCACGCTCACGATGGACGGCAATCACCATCTGCACAAGCCGGTGATGATCGGCGAAGTGCGTGCCGATGGTCAGTTCAACGTGGTCTGGAAGACCAAGACGGCGATTCGTGCACAGCCGTGGAGCCCGTATATCCCGGGTAACGAAAGCAAGCCTGCCACGGTCAGCCAGCTCGACTCTACGCAAACGGCTCCGGCCGCACGCGCTGCCTAAAGTCTGTCGGGCAGCTTCATGGCGCGGCATTTTTGGTATGCGCCAAGCGGCGTGCGGCGGCCTTAACTGGGCGGTTCAGTTCGGTTAATGCTTCGACGGCACGCACGCCGCACCCGCTCTTCTTTCATCACGCCAGGCACCGACCGGTTTATGGCCGGTGCCGTTTGCTTCTCGCCTGCCGTTTGCGCAGCCGAAAGACCAAGGTCAAGCATGCCTCTGTCATCGCATCCGCCCATTCGTAGCGCCATGGTTCGAAGCGACCGCCATGCTGCGGCGCGCTTTGTTATTTCAAGATATTCAGGGCTGCGCCGCTTGGTAGCGCAGACCCTGCTCGCGGCATTGCTAGGTGTCGGCGCGCTGTCGAGCATGCCGGCGATGGCCGCGCTCGATGCGCACGTGGTGCAGCCGCTGGGTGCCGATGATTTCGATGCGAAAGCCGATGCGATATCGCAGCTTATCGTCGAAGGCAGTCCGGATGCGCTGGCACTGCTGACCGCTCTGCAAAGCGGCAACGTGCTGGCAACCGACAGCGGCCAAGTGGTCGTGCAACAAGGCGACGATTATCTGGATGCCGCCACGGGCAAGAAACTCGATCCGCAGGCGCCGGCATTGCAAAGCGCGCAGGCTATCACGCTGAACAACCTGCTGCGCGCGCGCATCGACGCAGGCATCGCCGCGCTGCAACTGAGCTCGCCCGACCTGACGGTACGACGCGCGGCCACCGCCGCCTTGCTGAAGACGCCGCCGCAACCCTCGCTGAAAACACCGGTGGCCCGCGCACGCGACAAGGAAACCGACCCTACGCTCAAGAAGCAGCTCGATACTCTGTGGGCAATGACCGCGATGCACGATCCCGACGCCGCGACGCGTCTGGAAGCCGTGGAGCTGGTGGCCGCGCGCCGCAATCTCGAAATGACCGAGTTGTTCGTACCCTTTGTCACGAAGAATGCGGATGGCAGTTACGCGGAGCCTGACCCGGCAGTACGCGCTGCTGCGCAAAAGGGACTCGATGAACTGGTGAGTATCCGTCGCGCCAGCGATATCGCCGGCACGCTGTTCGCGGGCTTGAGCCTGGGCAGTGTGCTGTTGCTCGCGGCACTCGGCCTGGCGATCACCTACGGTGTGATCGGCGTCATCAATATGGCGCATGGCGAGTTCCTGATGGTGGGCGCCTATGCGACCTATGTCGTAGAGAACCTGTTCGGCCATTACGCGCCGGGCGCGATAGCCTGGTATCCGCTGGTGGCCGTGCCGGTGTCGTTTGCCGTCGCGGCGCTGTGTGGCATCGCACTGGAACGGCTGGTGTTGCGCTTTCTCTACGGCCGACCGCTGGAAACCCTGCTGACCACCTTCGGCATAAGCCTGCTGATGATGCAAGCAGTACGCACCATTTTCGGCGCGCAGAACGTGCAGGTCAGCAACCCGAGCTGGATGAGCGGCGGCTTCGAGATCATTCCGAACCTGATTCTTCCCTATAACCGATTGGTGATTCTGGCCTTCTCGGTAGCCGTGGTGGCGATAGCGTGGGCGGTGTTGAACCGCACGCGGCTCGGCCTGTTCGTGCGCGCCGTAACGCAAAACCGTCGCATGGCGGCTTGCGTCGGCGTGCGTACCGCGCATGTCGACACCTACGCCTTCGCTTTCGGTGCGGGCATCGCCGGCCTGGGCGGCTGCGCGCTGTCTCAAATTGGCAATGTGGGGCCCGACCTGGGCCAGACCTACATCATCGACTCCTTCATGGCGGTGGTGCTGG
>JBPBQZ010000029.1:0-12012 GCA_050955105.1 Janthinobacterium lividum
CCAGGACAGGTCCACATCTGGTTGGCCTGCTCCGCATAATCCACCATCGCGCCGAAAAATGGCGTCTTGAGCGAGTCCGCATAGGTCCGCAAATGACTCACCAGATTGCGCGCGACGAACTCGGGCGTGTCTTCTTCGATAAACACATATCCCGTTACATGCCCGAGCACCGCAACCGGAATCTCCGCGAGCAGATGGCGCTCGACCAGGATGAAGATCGGCACATCGAGGCCACGCTCGCGTATGAAACGAACGAACCCTTCGACATCTTGCTCCGACTCGGTCAGCGACCATTCCACGATCACGCAGCCAATCGCTGCCTCGCTGCGGATCGCCGACGACGCTGCCTCGGGCGTCACCGTCAGGGTGGTGGCGTAGCCCAGGTGGGCGATTTCATCGACGAGCCGCTGTAGCCGTGCCGATGGCAATGCCGGCGGCAAAGGACAGGCGTAGCAAAACAGCACACCGAACATCTGGTCGTAGAGCATTTCTATCCTTTGCCTGGGTTAATCGTCGATTCAACTGATCTTCACCACACCGCGCATGAACAAGACGACTGCCACCGCCGCCACGATCACGAGCACGCCGGCCACCGCTGCCTCGGGTCGCGTGAACACGCGCTCGCCGGCCGCATGTTCGCGGCGCGCCCACCAGAACACCGGAAAGCCGAGCGCGAACAGAATCGTGGACATCAACAGGAACTGAAGGCCGGCCGCGTACATCAGCCACAGCGCATAGATGGTGGCGAGCACCCCGGTCCAGACCGATTCCTTCGAGGTTTCACCGCTGCTGGGCGCGTACTTCGATTGCGTCGCGTAGCGCCACAAGAAAAGCGTGCTTGCCAGGTATGGCGGCAGGATCATGATCCCGGTGATCGAGATCAGCCACATCCAGGCATCGTGGGCGAACAACACCACGAAGATCACGAGCTGCATGGCCGCGCTCGATACCCACAGCGACGGCGCCGCCGCGTGATGGCGGTTTTCCTTCGCGAGGAACTTCGGAAATACGCCGCCTTTGGCGCCTTCGAAAGGTAGCTCGGCAACCAGAATGGTCCAGGCGAGCCAGCAGCTCAGCAGCGACACCAGCAATGCCACGACGATGAAAACCGCGCCCCAGTCGCCTACTGCCGCCTTCAACACGTAAGCAGCCGACGGCGATGCGAGTCCGGCCAGCTGCGCCTGGTGCATCACGCCGAACGGCAGGGCCGACAACAGGAAATAGAGAATCGTGCAGACCGTCAGGCCAAGAAATGTCGCCATGCCGACCTGCGCGGTGTTGCTCGCCCGATCCGATACGACCACCGCCCCTTCAATGCCGATGAATACCCACAATGTCACCAGCATCGTGCTCTTGACCTGACTCAGCAGGCTGCCCAGATGCTCCTGCGCACCCCAGAAGTCATAGGAGAACATGCCGCCCTTGATGGCTACGGCCATCGCGCACAGCGCCACCGTGATGGTGCCGACGTTCAGGACGCTCGAGATCATGCTCAGGACAGCCGCCCGCTTTACGCCGTACAGCACCACGCAGTGCATCACCCAGATCAGCAACGACGCACCGAGAATCGATGGCCAGGTGTTGCCGGCGGCGAATACGGGAAAGAAATAGCCCACCGTCTTCATGATCAGTACGGCGAACGCCACATTGCCGAAGGCCGCCGACAGCCAGTATCCCCATGCCATCTCGAAACCCGCGAACGAACCGAAGCCTTCCTTCGCATACGAGTAGATGCCGGCCTTCAGATCCGGACGCTTGTCCGCAAGCGTGCGGAACGTGTTCGACAAAAAGAACATGCCGACGAGCGTGATCAGCCACGCGATTACGACCGCTGCCAGCCCGGCGCCTTGCGCCATGTTCTGCGGCAGGTTGAATGATCCGCCGCCGATCATCGATGCGATCACCACGCCGGTCAAAAGCGGCAAGCCGAGCTTGCGGTCGGCGGGGCGGGCAACGACCGTGGGTCCGGCGACGGGCTCGAGCGGCAGACTACTGCGGGCCTGGTCCATGAGATGTTCTCCTGCTGCTGAGATAGCGACGGCAAGCGCCCTGGGGCGTTTGGCTTGAACTCAGCATAGGGATCGCCTGAATCGACTCGTTGATCTGCATCAACTCGAAACGATGTAGCGGTCATGCGAGAGCGCCACGGCATCGAATCGCGATGATGCGATGACGCGGCGCGCTCCCATTCGCTATGCAGCGCGGGGCCTGGCATTGATCTGCATCAAGGACTCGCTCCGAGCAAACGGCCAATATGACGCTGAGCTCAATCCCTCTTCTCTTCCATCAGTCAGGCGTTGCGCAAGAACGCCCGGAGCATGCCTTGACCCATTCCCTGTCCCGTTCGACTGCCGATCCGCTCGCTGACGCCACGACGATCGTCGAAGCCACACCCGCGGCCAGTACTACGCAAGGGCAGGTGCCGCAACCGAGCGGCTTGAGCACCGCCGAGGCCACGCGCCGGCTTGCACAAGGCGGCGCGAATGCGATTGCCGACGTCACGCCGCATCCGCTGCGGCGTGCGCTCGGCAAGCTTTGGGCGCCGGTGCCGTGGATGCTCGAGGCTGCCATCGTCTTGCAGTTGGGACTGGGCGACTACATCGGCGCGGGCATCGTCTTGCTGCTGCTTCTGTTCAACGCGGGCCTCGGGCTCTTCCAGGAAGGTCAGGCGCAGGCGACGGTCGATGCCCTCAAGTCGCGCCTTGCGCTGATCGCCAGCGTGCGCCGCGACGGCAAATGGAGCAGCGTGCCCGCGGCCGAACTGGTGGTGGGCGATATCGTCAAGCTGTCGCTCGGCACGGTGGTCGCCGCCGATGTGCGCCTGAGCGCCGGCACGGTGCTGCTCGACCAGTCGATGCTGACTGGCGAATCGAACGCGACCGAGGCCGGCGCGGGCGCGCCAGCGTTCGCCGGGGCGTTGGTGCGCCGCGGCGAGGCCGTGGCCGAAGTCGTCGCCACCGGCGAGCGCACGAAATTCGGCCGCACCGCAGAACTTGTGCGCACGGCCAAGGTGGCAAGCTCGCAGCAGAAGACCGTGCTGCGAGTCGTGCGCAATCTCGTGATGTTCAACGGCGCGGTGACAATCCTGCTGGGCGCATATGCCTTGTCGGTCTCGATGCCGTTCAGCGAGATCGTGCCGCTGCTGCTGGTGGCGATCCTGTCTTCGATTCCGGTCGCGCTGCCTTCCATGTTCACGCTGGCGGCGGCAGTCGGCGCACGCTCACTCGCGAGCCGCGGCGTCTTGCCGACGAGCCTGTCCGCCGTCGACGAAGCGGCCGGCATCGATATCCTCTGCTCCGACAAAACCGGCACCCTGACGCGCAACGAACTCGCGGTGATGTCGGTCCGTGCAATGCCGCCCTACGACGAGGCCCATGTCCTGGCATTAGCCGCGCTCGCCAGTTCAGACGGCGGTCAGGACCCTGTCGATACGGCGATCCGGCGCGCATCGGCGAACCAGCCCGCGGTCAACAGTCCGACCCTCGTCACCTTTATTCCGTTCGATCCCGCCTTGAAGCGTTCGGAAGCCACCTTAAGCGATGCCCAGGGCGCCGCATGCCGTGCGCTCAAGGGCGCGTTCGCGACCATTGCGTCATTGACGCCGCCGTGCGCCAACGCGGCATCGATCGTCAATGAGATGGAGACGCAGGGATTCCGGGTACTGGCCGTCGCTGCCGGACCAAGCCATGCGCTCGTGTTGGCGGGATTGATCGCCCTCAGCGATCCGCCCCGCGATGACTCCGCCGCGCTGGTCGGCGAGCTTAAACAACTGGGCGTACGCACGATCATGGTGACAGGCGATGCGCGCAAGACGGCCGAAACCGTGGCGGCCTCGGTCGGCATCGTGGGCCAGGTCTGGGACCAGACGCCCCTGCCCGCCGACCTCGATGCCACCGCCTATGCAATCTTCGCGGGCGTGCTGCCAGAGGATAAATACCAGCTCGTCAAGGCGCTGCAGCAGCGTGGCCATATTGTCGGCATGTGTGGCGACGGCGCCAACGATGCGCCGGCATTGCGGCAGGCGCAGATGGGCATCGCCGTAGCCAGCGCCACCGACGTGGCCAAATCGGCGGCCGGCGTGGTGCTGACGGAAGCGGGCCTGGGCGGGATCGTCGCACTGGTGAAGGAAGGCCGCACCACGTTCCAACGCATCCTGACCTACACGCTGCGCTCGGTGATCCACAAGATCGTACAGGTGCTGTTCCTCGCCGCGGGCCTGATCCTCACCGGGCATGCCATCCTAACGCCCACGCTTATGGTGCTCATGATGGTCACCGGCGACTTTCTTGCGATGTCGTCATCCACCGACAACGTCCGGCCTTCGCCGCGACCCAATATCTGGCGCATCCGCAATCTGACCCTGGCCGGCATCGCGATGGGGATGGTCGATCTGCTGTTTTGTGTCGTCTGCCTCGTGATTGCCAAATTTGCCCTGGGCCTGGACACCGAGACCTTGCGCACCGTCGCTGTCGTGACCTTGGTATTCAGCGGCCAGGCGGTCTTCTATGTCGCGCGGGAAAGGGAACACCTATGGAGTTCGCCGCCGGGGCATTGGCTGGTGCTGTCGTCGCTGGCCGACCTGGCGATCATCAGCGTGTTGGCGATCAACGGCGTGCTGATGAAGGCCCTGTCGTTCGAAATCGTCGCGGCGCTGCTGGGCGCAGCCGTGCTGCTCGCTTTCATCCTCGACTCCGTCAAGCAGTTGCTGTTTCGGCGTTTGGCGATTACCTGAGCAATCAGGGCGGCGCCGGCTTGCGCAAGCGGTCGCATTGTCAAAAGCCGTCAATGCAAATCACAAATGGATGGTTCACAAAACTGGTTCGACGCCCTACCGTACCGTCGCTCGAGCGCGTGCTGATTCGCGCCTACCAACCAGACTTCCATCGAACAATGCCTCGCCTATTGTCACTTTACAAAAAGCTTTCGATCAGTCGGCTGACTCTCGCACTGGTCGCGGCAATCACCACCGTCACTTGCGGCCCCACCATGGCCGAATCGGCCGACAGTTACCCATCGCACTCCGTACGCGTGCTGGTGCCGGCGCCGCCGGGCGGCACCAACGACATCGTTGCGCGCATCGTCAGCAAGCATCTGAGCCAGGTGCTGGGACAGTCGTTCTTCGTCGACAATCGTGGCGGCGGTAACGGCGCGATCGCCGCGCAAGATGCCGCGCGCGCAAAGCCGGATGGATACACGATACTGATCAGTTATTCGGGCGTGCTGGCGGTCAACGAAAGCCTGGTCGACCATCCGAGCTATGACGTGGAAAAAGACTTCGCACCCATCTCTTTATTGGCCGAAGTGCCGATCGTGCTCGTCGCCAACTCAAGTGTGCCGAGCCAGGATCTGAAGCAGTTCGTGGCTTATGTAAAGAGCAAGCCGGGCAAGATCAATATGGCGATTCCGGTGATCGGCTCGATGCACCATCTGCTCACGGAACAATTGAAGCTCAACGAGCAACTGAATGTCGGGCTGATCCCTTATCAAGGCAGCGGCCCGGCGATCAGAGATCTGCTGGGCGGCTATACGAATGCGCATTTCGACAATCTGCCTGCCGTCATCTCGAATATCCAGGCGGGCAGTCTGCATGCGCTCGCGGTCACGTCCACAGAGCGCCAGCCACTGTTGCCCAAGGTTGCGACAGTCGCTGAGCAAGGCTTTCCCTATCTGACTTCGACGCCCTGGTTCGCCTTGGTCGTGCCGAAAGATACACCTCAGGCGATTCAGCAGAAGCTCCACGATACCGTCGTCGCCATCTTGAAAACACCGGAAGTGAAGGAAGAAATGAATCGCCTGGGCGCCGCGCCGCGCTGGAGTACCCAGGCGGAAACGCTCACCTTCATCAACGGCGAGCGGGTGAAGTGGCGCGCGGTGATCAAAGCCGCGCATGTCGAAACGCACTGACTCTTACGATGAGCATCCCGGCCAATAAACAACGCCGACAAATGTCGCTAGGCGTACTGTTGCTCGCCAATGGCAATCACCTTGCCGGCTGGCGCCAGCCCGCGGCGCGACCTGACCGCGTTCACGACATCCGCTATTACCAGGAGCTTGCGCAAACCGCCGAGAGAGCCTGTTTCGATCTTGTTTTCCTGGCGGATTCGGTCGGGATTCGCGAGCGTGGCGGACTTTCTACCATCGGCCGCACGCACCAGTTGGCGAATTTCGAACCGCTGACGCTGCTATCAGCGCTATCCGTGCTGACCGAACACATCGGCCTGGTCGCCACGGCCTCCACCACCTACAACGAGCCGTATCACGTCGCGCGCAAATTCGCTTCGCTGGATCATCTCAGCAATGGCCGCGCGGGCTGGAACGTGGTGACGTCGTTCACCGACACCGAAGCCTTCAACTTCGGCGCCGCGCGCCACCTCGATCACGACAAGCGCTATGCGCGGGCCAGTGAATTCGTGGAAGTGGTGCAAGGTCTTTGGGATAGCTGGGACGACGATGCATTCGTGCACGACAAGTCGGCGGGCGTGTTCGCGGACATGCGCAAGATGCACTTGCTCGCCCACAAGGGCGCGCATTTTTCGGTACGCGGCCCGCTGAACATCGCGCGCGCACCACAGGGTCATCCCGTTATTTTCCAGGCTGGCGCTTCCGACGACGGACAAGATCTGGCCGCCAGCACGGCGGAAGTGGTTTTCACCGCGGCCGATACGCTGGAAACGGCCTTGCAGTTCAGTCATGGCCTGAGAGAACGCGTAGCTGCCGCCGGGCGCGATGCTTCGCAGTTGCGCATCATGCCGGGCATCTTCGCGGTGGTCGGCGAAACCGCCGCTGAGGCGCAAGAGAAGCATGAGGCCTTGCAGTCGCTCATCGACCCCGCGCTCAGCGTAGCCTTGCTGTCGGCCATGATCGGCGCCGACCTCTCCGGCTATCCGCTCGACGAGACGGTGCCGGCGCTGCCGAGCACCAATGCGCATCGTAGCCGCCAGCTTCTGTTGCTGGAACTCGCCGCACGAGAACGCATGACGGTGCGACAGCTCGCGCGCCATGCGGCCAATGCGGTGGGCCATAAAGTGATGGTCGGCTCGGCGGCACAGATTGCCGACGAATTGAGTAGCTGGTTCGAGGCGGGCGCGGCCGACGGCTTCAATCTGTTGCCGGCTTCGCTACCAACGGGCCTGGAAGACTTCGCGCGCCTGGTGGTACCGCTGCTGCAGCGCCGTGGCCTATTTCGAGATGCCTACCGCGGCAATACGCTGCGCGATCATCTGGGACTGGCACGCACGCCGAATCGCGCCACGCGCAGCGCCGCCGATTACGCGAAGCAAGTCTTGCATGATGAGCGATTGCCGGGCTGAACTCGTCTTCGCAGTACGTTCGGGCGCGCAGGCCTTGCAGATCCACGTGCTCCTGCTGGCGCGGCAGCTATGCACTTGATCATCTCGCCCCTCAAGCGCTCTGCCGTTGACGAAACGCCTTCACTTTCTGACGATTGCCGCACAGTGCCATGCTGCACCAGCGGCGTCGATGCGCCTTGGTGCGGTCATAGAAGCACAGCGTGCAGTCGGCACTCGCGCACTGCTTGACCAGTGAAAAATCGGGCTCGCTGAGCAGTCGCGCGACCGATTCCGCGAGCGGCGCGAGGATCTGTTCAGCGGTATTGCGCGCATAGCGCTCGGCAAGACTCAAGCCGCCCTGCTCGTTCGTCACCAGCTCGGTATGTCGCCGCGCGTGAGCCAGATAAACATTGAGCCGGCTGACATCGGGTGCGCGTGCCGCCATACGTTCCAAAATGTTTGCGCGTGCCGTTTCGCGCAGATCTCGGGCCACGTCCAGCAGCGCGGTTTTCGAGATAACGGGTAGCGCGGACGCCTCGGCGAAGCCATGACGTACCAGCCATTGACCGACATCCGCGTCGGTTTGCCAGAGATCGACGGCGCGGCCGTCCAATTGCTGCACGGTGTTCAACAGGTCAAGCGCCGGATGGCCGCCCAGGGAGTCCGCTTCGGACCCGACGGTCAATTCAGCAGCGGCATCGACAGCATTCATTGAAATCTCCTTTCCCTGCAACGAGCGCGCCACATGCGGCGCGCCCGGCATCACTACTTGACTGATATCGCTCGCAACAACTCATCGATACGCTCGGCGATTTCGTCCACATGCGTTTCGAGCGCGAAGTGCCCGGTATCGAGAAACTCGACCACTGCATTGGGGTTGTCACGCTTGTACGCAGCGGCGCCCGGCGGAATTTGGGTGATGCCCGAAGCTTGAGACAGGGTGGTCATGGCGTGCTCCGATAAGCAGGAATATCTGGTGAAACCATCAAATCATGTTTTAACGGTTTCATTATAGCCATTAAAAGTAACCTGTCAATAAATATTTTATGGGTTACATTCGCAATGCCCTCAATGCACCAGGCGGCTACTGCCGGGCGCAGGGCTGAAGGCGGCAGCTACGACTACGACGGCGCTACGAAGCGCGCGGCGGCGGCGCGGTGCTCGCTCGACAGCCGCGCTTGGCCCGCGCCGAATAATTTCTCGCGGAAGGTGCCAGGAGCATAGGCGGTCTTGTACACGCCACGCCGCTGCAGTTCCGGCACCAGCAATCTCACGATGTCTTCATAAGTTTCCGGCGCGACCGCATACGCGAGATTGAAACCATCGATATCGGTTTCTTCCATCCACGCCTGCAGCTCATCGGCCACCTGGCTCGGCGATCCCACCAGTAACGGCCCTCGGCCGCCGATCGCCACATGATTGGCGACCTCGCGCAAAGTCCACACTTTGTCGGGATCGGCCAGCGTGAACGATTCGATCGCCGACAGCACGCCGTTCTCGCGCTTCTCATAAACAATCGGCGCATCGGGGTCGTGCTGCGAATAATCGATGCCGGTGAATCCCGAAAACAAGACGACGGCGGCTTCGTAGCTGATGTACCGCTTGTAGTCGGCAAGCTTCTCTTGAGCCGCCTGTTCGGTCGCGTCGACAATGATCGTCATCATCGGGAAAAACAGCAGCCTTGAAGGATCGCGCCCGCCTTCGGCCGCGCGTCGCCGCGTGTCGGAAACCACGCGCGCTATGACCTTTTTGCTGGGCCCCGAGAGGAACACGCATTCGGCATGATCGGCGGCGAATTGACGACCCCGGTCCGACGATCCGGCTTGAAACAACACCGGCGTGCGTTGCGGCGACGGCTCGCTCAAGTGCACCGCGTCGACCTTGAAATAAGGCCCGTCATGATGCACCGCTCGCACCTTGCTGGGGTCGGCGAACACGCCGCTTTCGCGGTCCCACTGCACCGCGTCATCGGCCCAACTGCCCTCCCACAATTTGTAGGCGGCTTCCATAAAGTCGTCGGCGATGTCGTAGCGCGTATCGTGCTCCGCCACGCCACTGCGGCCCATGCCGCGGGCACCAGCGTTGGAGGTGCCGGTAACGATGTTCCAGCCGATGCGGCCGTTCGTCAGTTGGTCGAGCGTGGTGAGCCGGCGCGTGAACAGATAAGGCGGCTCGAACGACAGATTGCCAGTCACCGCGAAGCCCAGATGTTCGGTCGCATACGCCATCGCCGGAATCAGGGTCCACGGGTCGTTGGTGGGAATCATCGTGCCGTGACGCAGCGCGGCGTCGAGGTTGCCGCCGTAGACTTCTTTCGGACCGATGCCATCGGCCAGAAAGATCGCGTCGAATTTGCCGCGTTCCAGCAGCTTGGCGGTGTCGACCCAATAATTCAGCGTCTTATATGAGGTCGAGCGATCACGCGGGTGGCGCCACAGGCCGGGGGATTGATGCACCGGGCGACCGACCATGAAGGCATTGAAACGGATTTCACGTGACATGCTCAACTCCAAGCGATTTGCCGAAAATTGAGAATGGCGCTGCCGCGCTGCGGCTGCCACGCCACGTGACGCTTTTTGGCATACACCTGATAGAGCTCGCTGATGAACACTACGCCGCCATCGTCGTGCGTCAGTTGATTGATTTTCTTGAACACCTCGCCGCGCGCCGCGGCACCCTGCAAGGGAATCACTTCGTCGATCAATGCCTGCACCGCGGGGTTGTAGTAGTCGCTGGCAAAGCCGTTTTTCGAGAAGGTGCCGATCACCGGATGGGCCGGATCGTAGATCGCGTTAGCCATCTGTTGAACTGTCAGCGGCTTGGCTTGATGGGCGTTCGAAAGTGCCGCCCACGCGGAATATTCGAGTACCTGAATATCGATATGGATGCCTACCTGGCTCCAGTAGGCAGCTACCGCTTCGGCGATCTCTTTCGGATGATCGTTGCCGGCATACATCTTGGCGCGAAAGCCGTCAGGATAGCCCGCTGCGACCAGTAATTGCTTGGCCTTGGCAGGATCGTAGGGATAGGGCTTGAGAGCCGGATCGACGCCGTACGGGTAGTAGCGCGACGTCATGCTGGCCAGCGGTTCACCCGCACCGTGCAGCACGTTCTTGATAATCGCCTGGCTATCGATTGCATAGTTGAGCGCTTGCCTCACTTCGCGTTTGGCGAACGGCGAGCCGGGAATATTGGCATACGGCCGCACGATCAAGGGCGAGCCGACCGGCGCCGTAACGACTTCGATGTCGCCGACTTTACGCAGCCGTTCGATGTCCTGGAACGGCAGGCCAACCGCCAGATCGATTTCACCGGTCAGCAAGGCATTGGTACGGCTGCTGGCTTCGGGAATAACCTTGAACACCAATTTCTTGATGCGTGGCTTCACGTCCCAATAATCCTCGAAGCGCTCCAATTCGAGATAGCGACCGTCGCGATTGAATTGCTTCACCTTGTAAGGGCCGGCCGACACCGGGGTCGTGGCGAAGAACTCCACTTCAGGCACCGCGCTGCCGTAGTGTTGCGCGAGAATCGGCAGATAGCCGGCAATCTTGTTCGGGAAGACGCCGTCTGCGCTCTTCAGGTGAAACACCACCGTCAGGTCGTCCGGCGTGTCGATGTGATCGAAGATGGGTTCGAACTGCAGGCGCCGCGTGCTCTTGGTAGCCGGATTCAAAATGTGCTGCAGGCTGAAGCGTACGTCGGCAGCGCTGAAAACCTGACCGTTATGGAACTTGACGTGCGGACGCAGACGATAGGTATACGACAGTCCGTCCGCGCTCGCCGTGTATGAGGTGGCAAGCCGCGGCGTGAGATTGCCGTTCGCATCGAAGCCGTAGAGCGAGTCGAATATTTGCCATCCATATCGATCCGAGTCGCTGGTGACTGTGGCCGACGCATCGAGGCTGGCGAAGCTGCGTTCCAGTCCGACCACCAGCGTATCGCGGTCGAGCGCGGGGTCACTGAGCGCGGCGTGCGCGAAACGCGGCAGCATCAATGATGCGGTGCCGGCCACTGCCCCGGCGAGCAGGCGGCGCCGCGACAGGCGCGGCGGCATGAAAATGGAAGACGACATCAGCTCGGACCCTTTACTTAACGAATTGCCGACACAGCAGCGAACGCCCGCGCGTGGTGCGGTGGGCGTGCAATTACGGCAGGAACATCGGAGCGACGCTCGACGACGTTTCTGAACGGAGAACGCTCGCCACGATAAGCGCTGCGGCCGCCACGCCGAACCAATGATTTTTGATATGCATAACAGCGCGGCTGCGATCGGCGTTGCACCGTCCGGCCGCACGCTCCGCTGCTGTCAGCCGTTTAGCGCCGATCAGGCGGGCGCGACCCGACGATGCCGACACCCACGCCCGCGCCCCGCGCTTAAAACACCGGCGGACTACGCGCGCGCGAAGCTCGGCGCGGCATCCGCCACGTTGAGTTTTTTCGGGATCAGATGCAGATCGAAAAAAGTATCGGCGGTGCGTTGCTGCTCGGCGATCACTTCTCGCGTCACACGCTGTGTGCCCGTCGTCAAACGGCTGAGCGACAAATCGACAATCTTGCGATCCAGGCCCCACAGCGCGGCAAATTCGCGTCCCGCATCCTGCCGGTTGCTGGCCGTCCACGCATCGATCGTATTCACTTCATCGAGCACCACGCGCAACACGTCGTCGTTCTTGGTGACATAGTCGCGCGAGGTGAAGTAGAACGCGCGATTCTCGACCAC
>JBPBQZ010000030.1:0-11995 GCA_050955105.1 Janthinobacterium lividum
GCCGGGCTCAACCCGGCGTTCAGCATCAGCGACCGCGACGATGCGGCCGACTTGATGCATCTGGTGCGTCACGACCTTGGACTGTCCAATACCGGTCGACGCTTTCCGACCAAACACACTTGCCTGGCGATCTATTCGCGCGCCGTCAACACCATGACGCCGCTCGAAACCTTATTGCAGCGTCACTATCCATGGTGCGTCGAATGGCACGACCCGCTGCGTGCACTGTTTCGCGGCTACGTGGCAGCCAAACAAGCGCAGGACGTGCTCGACTACGATGACTTGCTGCTCTATTGGGCACGTCTCGCCGGCCATCCGGAGGTGGCACGCGAACTCGATGCGCGCTTCCGTCACATCCTGGTCGACGAATACCAGGACACCAACCGTCTGCAAGCCGCCATCCTGCTGGCGATCAAGCCGCACGGCCACGGCCTGACCGTAGTGGGCGACGACGCCCAGTCGATCTATTCGTTCCGCGGCGCCGAAGTCAGCAACATCCTCGAGTTTCCGACGCGCTTCGATCCGCCCGCGACCATCGTCACGCTCGATCGCAATTACCGGTCGACGCAGCCGATTTTGGCGGCCGCCAATGCCGTCATCTCCTTGGCGCAGCGGCGCTATGCCAAGCAGCTATGGTCGCATCGCGAGGGCGCGCAGCGGCCCGCGCTGGTGGACGTACGCGACGAAGCGGCGCAGGCGCAGTATGTCGCCGAGCAAGTGCTGGGAAGCCGCGAGGCCGGTGTCGCGCTGCGCGGGCAGGCCGTGCTGTTTCGAGCCTCGCACCACAGCGCGGCGCTGGAAATCGAGTTGGCGCGCCGCAACCTGCCATTCGTAAAATTCGGCGGCTTGAAGTTTCTCGACGCCAGTCATGTGAAAGACGTGCTGGGCGTGCTGCGCTTTTCGCAAAATCCGCTGAACCGTGTCGCCGGCTTCCGCGTACTGCAGTTACTGCCCGGCGTAGGCCCGGCAGCGGCGCAACGCGTAATGGAGCAACTGGCGGCGGCGCAACCATGGCACGAGCTGGCCGCGCCGGCGCGCGCAGTCGAAGGCTGGAGCGCGTGGGTCGAGCTGATGGCGGCACTGGCAACACCCACGCACGGCGCCGGCGCTTGGGCCGCGACCGAGGTCGAGCTGGTCTGCCGCTGGTACACGCCGCATTTGCAGCGCATGCATGAAGACTTCGCAACGCGTGCCGGCGACTTGTCCGCCCTCACCCAGATCGCCGCGACCTTTGCTTCGCGCGAGGCGTTTCTCACCGAGCTGACGCTCGATCCGCCGCACGCCAGCAGCGGCGAAGCGGGCAAGCCTTTGCTCGACGAAGACTATCTGATCCTGTCGACGATTCACTCGGCGAAAGGTCAGGAATGGCAGCGCGTGTATATATTGAACGGCGTCGATGGCTGCATTCCTTCCGACCTGGCCACCGGCGCACCGGAAGAAATCGAGGAAGAACGGCGGCTGCTTTATGTGGCGATGACACGCGCTAAGGATCAGCTCGACATCATCGTGCCGCAGCGTTTCTATCTGACGCAGCAAAGCGGCGCCGGCGATCGGCACGTATATGCGGCGCGCACGCGCTTCATTCCGCAGCGCCTCGACGCCTTGTTCGAACGCGGCAGTTGGCCGCCCGCCGTGCGCAGCGCCGTCGGCAGCCAGGCGCTGGCCGCCGTCAAACTCGATATCGCGGCGCAGATGCGCAGTATGTGGGATTGATCAGGGCGCGGCCGGCGGCGCCTGCCACAACTGCAGCAGCGGCCCATCGTTGCCGCGCACCGGATCGCAGTCGGGAAAGGGCAAGCCAGCGATCTGCGCCAGTTGTTCGGCCGACGGCGCTGCGCGACGCACGTCGAAGCGCTGACCCGGCGGATAGGCGCCCACCACGCTGAAGTCGGCACTCGCCCCTTGCATGCAATGCCCGGTGCCCGCCGGCAACAGCACGACGTCACCCACGGTCAGCGTCACCTCGAGGCCGCCGGGCCCGCCCAGCACCAGCGTCGCAGTGCCGGCATGGCAACCCAACACCTCGTGCGCAGTCGTGTGATAGTGGTGGTAGTCGAAAATGACATCGCGCCATTGCGGCGGCCAGCCATTGGCGTCGAACAGCATTTCCAGGTCCAAAGCCGCAGCGTCCGAGCCGCCGTGCGCGTCGTCCTGGTCGCGCAATCCGCTGGCCAGCACCGCTCGATAGATCAGCACTGACAAGCGCGGATGATTCGGCACCCAGTCGTTGGCCGCAAAGCGCCACGCTTGCCAACCGGCACCGCGCGCGCCCGGACGGGCGACCGCGGCAGCGAACTTGGCCTCGTGGTGCGCCTCGGTCCTGGCGCGCTGCTCGCCGTTGGCACTAGCCTCGCCGTTACCCGCGTCCGGCACGTCGTGGTTCATCTAGAAGCCGGACAGCACGATCTTGCCGATCGTCCGTCCGCCCTCCAGCATGGCGTGCGCACGCCGCAGATTCGCCGCGTCGATACGGCCCAGATTCTCGCCAACGGTGGTGCGCAACACGCCGGCATCCACCAGCCTTGCCACCTCGTTCAGCAATCGTTGCTGCTCGATCATGTCGGCAGTCTGGAACATTGCGCGCGTGAACATATATTCCCAGGTAAAGCTCACGCTCTTCTGCTTCAACAGCGCCACCGGTAACGGCGCTCCTGTTTCGGCAATCGCGCAAACCTTGCCTTGCGGCGCGATCAATGCAGCCACGGCCGCGAGGTGTTCGTCGACCGTGCTGCAGACCAGCACGAAGTCGATCGCCGGGCCGCCGGCATCCTGCAACTGCGCGGCCATGTCACCTTTATGGTCGATGATGCGATCGGCGCCCAGGCTGCGGCACCAGTCCGCGGAACTGCTGCGCGACGCGCTCGCCGTCACGTGCAGGCGCGCCAACTGCTTGGCCAATTGAATCGCTACCGAGCCGACACCGCCGGCGCCGTTGATGATCAACAGTCCGCGACCCGCGTCACTGCCATCGGCGGCAATACCCAAGCGCTCGAACAAGCCTTCCCACGCGGTGATGCTGGTAAGCGGCAAGGCCGCTGCCTGCACCCAGTCGAGCGTTGCCGGCTTGGTGCCGACGATGCGTTCGTCTACCAGGTGGAACTCGCTGTTGGCGCCCGGGCGCGTTACGCTGCCAGCGTAATAGACCGCGTCGCCGGGACGATAGAGCGTCACGTCAGGCCCCACGGCATCGACGATGCCCGCTGCATCCCAGCCGAGAATACGCAGTCCGCCGTCGGCCGCGCTGTGCAATTTGGCGCTCGCGCCGCGCTGCTTCGCGTCGACCGGGTTGACCGAAATGGCCTCGACCCGCACCAGCAGATCGCGCCCGCTCGGCTGCGGCGTGGGGATATCGAGATCGACCAGCGACTGCGGATCGTCGATGGGAAGATGGGTATGGAAACCTACCGCTTTCACATTGCCTCCTGTTCGTCACACGCTGCCGCGCGGATACTCCATCCTACCGGCTTCCACGCGTCGATGTTCTGCCAGCACGCTTACAATACGCGCTTTCGCTCGAACGCCCGCTCGAGCGGCGTCGGGCGCCGTTCTCGACGCTTGATTCTCCAACTCTTGCCGCCTTGCTATTTCGCTCATGGATCTGGTCATACAAAGTCTTGCCCCGCTGTCCGACGCCGATGCCGATACCGTGCGCATGCTGTCCAGCGGTGCCGCACGTCAGCGCATCGACCCGCGAGCATGGCGCATCGAAGATGCCGAGGCATCGACGGCGGCAGCCGTGGCAGCCTGGTGCCAACCGCGCCAGGTCGACTATGCGTTTGTCGCACGGCGCGCGCTGCGCGACTTCGGCTTATTCGCGACCGATATGGATTCGACCCTGATCACAATCGAATGCATCGACGAAATCGCCGATTTCTGCGGTTTGAAAGCACAGGTGGCGGCGATCACTGAAGCCTCGATGCGCGGTGAGATCAAAGATTTTCGCGAAAGCCTGACGCGCCGCGTGGCGCTGCTGCGCGGGCTGGACGTGAGCGCACTGGAGCAGGTTTATCAAGACCGCCTGAGGCTGTCGCCGGGCGCCGAGCCCTTGCTCGCTGGCGTGAAAGCCGCCGGTCTCGCTACGCTGCTCGTATCGGGCGGCTTCGTTTTCTTCACCGAGCGCCTGAAGGCGCGCCTCGGTTTCGACGCGGCTTACGCCAACACGCTGGAAGTCGACCACGGCAAACTCACGGGACGCGTGCTGGGCGAAATCGTCGACGCCAGCGTGAAGGCGCGCCATCTGCTCGATACCTGTGCGGCGCACGGTGTCGAAGCCAGCCGCTCGATCGCCGCGGGTGATGGCTCGAATGATTTGCTGATGATGAAACAGGCCGGACTGTCGGTGGCGTTTCGCGCCAAGCCGGTAGTGCGCGCCCAGGCCGATGTCGCACTCGACTTCGTCGGCCTCGACGGCATTCTCAAGCTGTTTGTCTGACGCGGTAATCGAGCCGCCGTCCAACGCAGTAATCGAGCCGCCGCGCGACTGCTCGGCGCCGTGCGACCGCTGGCACTGTGTCGCCGCGCCAGTGCCCCGCAGGCCAAATCGCCGGGTTTACGTCATTAAGCCGCAGGCAGATGGCGCGCCATGCTGGCCGCGATATCCGCGCGCAGATCCGCCTCATCTTCCAGACCCACATAAAAGCGCACCAAGGTGCCGCGATGCGGCCAGCTTCCCGGCGGCCGCATACTCGGCACGTCGTAGGGCAAGGCCAGGCTATTCGCACCGCCCCAACTGAACCCGATCTTGAATAACTTCAGTCCATCGACAAACGCATCGACTTGGACCGACGTGTAGCGGGCGTCGAACACCACTGAGAACAGCCCCCCGGCGGCACTGAAATCCCGCACAAAATTTTCGTGACCAGGACACTCCGGCAACGCGGGATGCAATACCACGGCCACCTCGGCGCGACGCTCCAGCCAATGCGCCAAGGCCAGCGCGCTCCGGTCATGCGCGGCATGACGGATGGCCATGCTCGGCAGACTGCGCAGCAGCAACGAACAGTCATCGGCCGACACCCCCAGCCCCAGCAGCATTCGCGCACGCTTCAGGCGCGCGAACACCACGTCGTCGCGCGTAATGGTGGCGCCCATCAGTACATCGCTGGCGCCCGACTGATATTTGGTAAGCGCCTGCACCGACACGTCACAATCGTGCTCGAAGGGCTTGAAAGCCAGGCCCGCCGAATAGGTATTGTCGATCGCCACGATCAGCGGGCGCGTGTTCACATCCGCGTCCGTTTGCAGCGCCTGGCTGGCCGCGCGCGCGGCACGGCTCAGGGCGCCGATGTCAGGCACCTCCATGGTGACCGAGCCGGGCGCCTCCACCCATAGCAAGCGCGTATTCGGCTGCATCAAGGCGGCGATACCCGCGCCCAGCATCGGGTCGTAGACGCGCACCGTAATACCGTAGCTTTTGGCCATCCAGCGCGCGTGGTCGAGCGTCGGTCCATACGCGTTCATGGGCACCAGCACATCGTCGCCCTGCTCGACAAACGCGAAATACACATTCGAGATTGCGGACAACCCGGATGGCTGCAACAGCGTGCGCGTACCGCCTTCGATCAGCGCCAGGCGCTGGCACAGCGCGGCCGAGGTCGGCGTGCCTTGCAGGCCGTAGCGCCATTGCTCGTGATTGCCGCTGTCATACGCGTTCAGTTCGGCGACGTTGGCAAACAGCACCGTGGAGCCGCGCGCCACCGGCACGGGAAAGGCCGCGAAGCCGGGCGGCACCGGCACTGACGGATGCAACAACTCGGTGTGCAGGCCACGCGCGGCATCGGCACCGCCACCAGCATCTTCGCCGGCAGCGTTCAACTCTTTTTCTGTCATCGTGCTTTCGTAATGGCTACAAGCGGCTACAGACGTTCGAAGATTGCGGCAATGCCCTGGCCGCCACCGATACACATCGTCACCAATGCATAACGACCGCCCGAACGCTTCAATTCATACAGCGCCTTCACGGTGATCACCGCGCCAGTGGCGCCGATCGGATGCCCGAGCGAAATACCCGAGCCATTGATGTTGGCGCGTTCAGGATTGAAGCCCAGTTGCTTGGCCACCGCGCAGGCCTGTGCGGCAAACGCTTCGTTCGCCTCGATAACATCGATATCCTGGATTTGCAGGCTCGCGCGCTCGAGCGCGATGCGCGTGGCCGGCACCGGGCCGATCCCCATATAGCGCGGATCGACGCCCGCATGGCCGTAAGCCACCAGGCGCGCCAACGGCTCGAGGCCGCGCTTCTCGGCAGTCTGCCGCTCCATCAGTACCAGCGCTGCCGCGGCGTCATTGATGCCCGAAGCGTTGCCGGCCGTGACCGAACCGTCTTTCTGAAATGCCGGGCGCAACTTCGCCAGGCTTTCCAGGGTGGTTTCAGCGCGCACATGTTCGTCGATGGCGAACTCGGTATCGCCCTTCTTCGACTTCAGCGTAATCGGCAAGATCTGTTCGACGAAACGGCCGCTGGCAATGGCCTGCGCCGCGCGCCGATGCGATTCTGCCGCTAACTCGTCCTGCTGAGCGCGCGTGATCTCGTAGCGGGCCGCAACGTTCTCGGCCGTGATGCCCATATGCACGGCTTCGAACGGATCGCTGAGCGCACCGATCATCATGTCGATCATCCGCGCATCGCCCATGCGCGCGCCGAAGCGCGCCGACGGCACACTATAGGGGCTGCGACTCATGTTCTCGGCGCCACCCGCGACCGCGATGTCGGCATCGCCCAGCCAGATCGCCTGCGCCGCACTGACGATGGCCTGCAGCCCCGAGCCGCACAAGCGATTCACATTCATCGCCGGCGTCTCGATACCGATGCCGCCGTCGATCGCCGCCACACGCGCCAGATACATATCGCGCGGTTCGGTGTTGATGACGTGACCGAACACCACATGCCCCACCTCGTCGCCATTCACCGAGGCTCGCGACAAGGCCTCTCGGGTAACGCGCGCGGCCAGTTCGGTGGGCGGAATGTCCTTGAGGCTGCCGCCAAAACCGCCAATAGCCGTTCTGACGCCGCTCGCGATAACGACTTCGCGTTGCATGAGGGTTTCTCCTTCGAACGCGCGGCCCGCGGCCGCGTCGAACAGTTGCCGGCGCGGGCATACCGCAGCAGCATGGGGATAGGGGAATAAGCGCGCCAGGCACCCCTGTCACGGCAAGTGTCCTGGCAGCGCCCATTCTATACCGGGCTCCCGGCAAAAGCCGCCTCCGCCAAAAGCGCTATCATCGGCCGACCGTCGCGCTTGGCTGCGCGGTTCAATGCAGTTTCCACGTTCGAGAATTCAATGATTCAAAGCACTATCCAGCGCCGCCTGTTGCAGGCCGCCGCCTTCGCCGCCGCCCTGAGCGCGGCCGGTTGCGCGTACGTTCCCTTTGTTTCGCATAAGGAAGATCTAGCGCCGGCCCGCGCATCCGCCGAAAACATCATTCGGCTCGACGCCGCTACCCGTTCCGGCTGCGCGAGCGTCGACAATATCGAACGGCCCGATCCCGCGACCTCGCGCGACGCCAACGCCGACCAGCAGATCTGGATCGCGCACTCGTGCAACGGTGACTTGCCGTACAAGGTCTATACGGTACCGGCCAGCGATCCGCCGGTACTGAAGGTCGAAGCCATCGAGGTGCCGATCCATCGCGCGATGAACCAGCACTTCCGTCCAGCGGCACCGGACGCCGCCGCCTCGTCCGCCGCCCCCGCGCCCTGAAAACAAAACGCCGTCCGCTCCGACTAAGGAACGGACGGCATCAACCACCCGAATCAGCGCGCCGCAAGTCCGCACGCAAGTGCCACGCCGAGCGCCTGCCACAAACGCCGCGGCGCGGCTGATTTCAGTGCACCACGCGCTCGAAGCTGAAGTGCCCATCGCGCCAATCGACCGGTATCACGTCTTTTGGCCCAAACGCACCGCTCAGTATCAGCTTCGCGACCGGGTTCTCGATCTCCTGCTGAATCGCCCGCTTCAGTGGCCGGGCGCCGAACAGTGGGTCGTAGCCGACCTTGCCGATCTGCGCGAGCGCCGCGTCGGTCACATCCAGCTGCATATCGAGCTTCGCCACGCGCTCGGTCAAACGCGCCAACTGGATGCGCGCAATCGCCTCGATGTTGTCGCGCGCCAGCGCATGGAACACCACCACTTCATCGATCCGGTTGAGGAATTCCGGACGGAAGTGCTGCTTGACTTCACCCCACACCGCTTCACGCACCGCATCTTGCGGCTCGCCCACCATCGACTGGATCAGGTGCGAGCCGAGATTCGAGGTCATGACGATTACGGTGTTCTTGAAGTCCACCGTGCGGCCCTGCCCATCGGTCATCCGGCCATCGTCCAGCACCTGCAGCAGCACGTTGAAGACGTCCGGGTGAGCCTTCTCGACTTCGTCGAGCAGAATCACGCTATACGGCTTGCGGCGCACGGCTTCGGTCAGATAGCCGCCTTCCTCGTAGCCGACATAGCCGGGCGGCGCGCCGATCAGCCGTGCCACGCTGTGCTTTTCCATGAATTCGCTCATGTCGATGCGAATCAGATGGTCTTCCGAATCGAACAGGAAGGCTGCCAGCGCCTTGCACAATTCGGTTTTTCCCACCCCGGTCGGTCCGAGGAACAGGAAGGAACCATAGGGCCGGTTCGGATCGGCCAAGCCTGCGCGCGAGCGCCGAATCGCATCGGCTACCGCACCGATGGCTTCGTCCTGGCCCACCACCCGTTCGTGCAATTTCGCTTCGATCTGCAACAGCTTGTCGCGTTCGCCCTGCATCATGCGCGCCACCGGAATGCCGGTGGCACGTGACACCACCTCAGCGATTTCCTCGGCGCCCACCTGCGTGCGCAGCAGTCGCGGCCGACTATTGGATGCCGCGCCGCTGGCCTCGGCCTGCGCCACTTCCTTCAGTCGCGCTTCCAGCCCGGGCAGCTTGCCATATTGCAGCTCGGCTACTTTGTCCAGCCGGCCTTCGCGCTGCAAACGCACGATATCCGCACGCGTGCGTTCGATCTCTTCCTTCAACAAGGCACTGCCCTGCACCGCGGCTTTTTCCGCAGTCCAGATTTCCTCCAGATCCGAATACTCGCGATCGAGCCGTTCAATCTCTTCCTCGATCAGCCCCAGCCGGCGCTGCGACGCGTCGTCTTTTTCCTTGCGCACCGCTTCCCGCTCGATCTTGAGCTGGATGCGGCGCCGATCGAGTCGATCCATCTCTTCCGGCTTCGAATCGATTTCCATCTTGACGCGCGAAGCCGCCTCGTCGATCAGGTCGATCGCCTTATCGGGCAGGAAACGATCGGTGATGTAGCGCTGGCTCAGCTCGGCCGCCGCGACGATCGCCGGATCGGTAATCTCAACGCCGTGATGCAGCTCGTATTTCTCTTTCAGCCCGCGCAGGATCGCAATGGTCGCTTCGACCGAGGGTTCGCCGACCTGCACCTTCTGAAAGCGCCGTTCGAGCGCTGCGTCTTTCTCGATGTATTTGCGATATTCATCGAGCGTGGTCGCGCCGATGCAATGCAGTTCGCCACGCGCGAGCGCGGGTTTCAGCATATTGCCAGCGTCCATTGCGCCTTCGGCCTTGCCGGCGCCCACCATCGTGTGCAGCTCGTCGATGAAGACGATGGTGCGGCCTTCGTCCTTGGCGATATCCGACAGCACCGCTTTCAGGCGCTCTTCGAACTCGCCGCGATATTTGGCACCCGCCAGCAGCGCGGCCATATCGAGCGACAACACACGCTTGTTCTTCAGGGTTTCCGGCACTTCACCATTGACGATGCGCTGTGCCAGCCCCTCGACGATGGCGGTCTTGCCTACCCCCGGCTCGCCGATCAGCACCGGGTTGTTCTTGGTGCGGCGCTGCAAGATCTGAATCGCACGGCGAATTTCGTCGTCGCGGCCGATTACCGGGTCGAGCTTGTCCGCGGCCGCACGCTCAGTCAGGTCGACGGTGTATTTCTTGAGCGCCTCACGTTGGCTCTCGGCATCCTGGTTGTCGACGTGCTGGCCGCCGCGCACCGCGTGCACGGCCGTTTCCAGAGTCTTGCGCTTGATGCCGTGCTCGCGCAGCAGCCGGCCGGTTTCGCCTTTGTCGTCGGCGGCGGCCAACAGAAACATCTCGCTGGCGATGAAACTGTCGCCTTGTTTCTGGGCTTCCTTGTCAGCCTGGTTGAACAGCGCCACCAGTTCGCGACCCACCTGCACGTTGCCATCGGTACCCTGCACTTTCGGCAGGCGTTCGATCGCTGCGGTCACCGCCCTGGTGAGCGGCGGCAACTGCGCACCGGCGCGCGCCAGCAAGGAGCGCGTCGCACCGTCGCTCTGCGCCAGCAGCGCAGCAAGCACGTGCAATGGTTCGATGTACTGGTTATCGTGGCCCACGGCCAGGCTTTGCGCGTCGGAGAGCGCTTCCTGGAACATGGTGGTGAGCTTGTCGAGTCTCATGCGGTCCTCCAATTGATCATTGCCCCTCAACTGAGGGCGGAATCGAGGCTTTCAAGCAGAGGGTTTCAAGCAATCGGCGGTGGTTCCCGCCATTTGTCGAGCGCCGCCTGGTCGGTGGCCCGAGCCTCCAGCCAGCGCGCCCCATCCGGGGTGTTTTCCTTCTTCCAGAACGGCGCCACCGTCTTCAGGTGATCGATGATGTATTCACAGGCGGCAAAGGCGTCGCCACGATGCGCGCAGGCCACCGCGACCAGCACGATCTGCGCGGTCGGGGCCAGCCGGCCGATGCGGTGCACGACGCGCGCGCCCGACAAAGGCCAGCGTCGCATCGCGGTTTCGACGATCTCGGTGAGCGCGCGCTCGGTCATGCCCGGGTAGTGCTCGAGTTCCAGCTCATGCACGGCGCTACCCTGGTTCAAGTCGCGCACGATACCGACGAAACTGACTACCGCGCCGATCGCCGCGTCGCCCGCGCGCAGCGCCGCCAGCTCGGCGTTCAGGTCGAAATCCTCGGTTTGCACGCGAATCGAGATCATCAGCTCAGGCTAGCCTTGGGCGCGCTTCAGCCGCCCGTTACCGGTGGAAAAAAAGCCACTTCGCAGCCTTCGCTCAGGCGCGCCTCAGGACCGGCCATTTGCTGGTCGAGCGCCATGCGCAGCGGCCGAGCGTCGCCCAATGCTGCCTGCCAGGTCGGTCCGCGCTGGCGCAGCCACTGGCGCAACTGCGCCAGCGTGCCGACCGCGGCGGGCAGCGTCACGCTTTCATGCGCCAAGCCAACCGTCTCGCGCAGACTGGCGAAATATTTGAGTTCGATCTGCATCGGTCAATATTATGCGGTTTGCTCAGAAGCCGCCGAACGGCAGAAAACGTACCAACTCACCTTGCGTGATGCGGTGCCCGGGCGGATTGTCGATCAGGCCATCGGCCCACACAGCGGAAGTCAGCACGGCCGAACTTTGATTGGCGAACAGGTCGAGGCCGCCCTCGGCGTTGAGCCGCGCACGCAGAAATTCATGGCGTGCGTCGGGCTTGCGCTGTTCGAAGTCGGCACGCACCCACAGGGCCTGCGGCGCCAGCTCGCGCACGCCTTGCAGACGCAGCAGGAACGGCCGGACGAACAGCAGGAAGGTGACAAAACTCGACACCGGATTGCCCGGCAGGCCGATGAAATGGCAGGTGGCAGCGGGGTCGTCCGTGGGCGCCGCGGCACGCCGGCGAAGCGCGCCGAATGCCAGCGGCTTGCCGGGCTTGACCGCGATACGCCACAGGTCCAGCCGGCCGCAGGCCTCGACCGCCGGCCGTACATGATCTTCCTCGCCCACCGACACACCGCCGCAGCTCAGCACCAGATCGTGATCGGCCGCGGCATTTTCGAGGGCGGCGCGGGTGGCCGCGAGATTGTCGGCCACGATACCGCAATCGTCGACGTCACAGCCGGCATTGGCCAGCAACGCACCCAGGGTGTAACGGTTCGAGTTATAGATGCCGCCCGGGCGCAGCGGCTCGCCCGGTCGCGTCAATTCGTTGCCGGTGAACAGCATGGCGACGCGCGGGCGACGCGCGACACTCACGC
>JBPBQZ010000031.1:0-11954 GCA_050955105.1 Janthinobacterium lividum
GGTAAGCCGCACGCTCGACCAACTGGTGGCCGGCGCCGATGCCGACATGTCCGCGGGCATTCCGCTATCGCGGCTGGGCAGCCGCGAGGCCTCGGGACGGCTCTTCTTCCAGACCTCGCTGGCACGCATCGACCCGGTCGAAGGCTTGCCTCAAGGCAAGGCCGACAACCAGATTCTGGGCGTCGTCAGCGCGCTGACGCGCGACGACGAACGTCGCCAGGTGGTGCTGGTGTCGAAAGACATCAACATGCGCATCAAGGCTCATGCACTGGGCCTGCCGGTCGAAGACTATTTCAACGACCAGGTGCTGGAAGACAGCGACCTGTTGTATACCGGCGTGCGCGCGCTCGGCGCAGACTTCTGGACACGCCATGCCAAAGGCATGGAAAGCTGGCAAGACACGCGCTCGGGCACCACGTTCTATCGGGTTACCGGGCCGGCGTGCGCGTCGCTGCTGGTCAACCAGTTCGTCTATCTCGAGCCCCACGACGGCGAGCCGGCATTCCATGCGCAGGTGCGTGAACTCAATGGCCGCACGGCGCTGCTGCAAACGCTGCGCGACTACGGCCACGGCAAAAACGCCGTGTGGGGAGTGACCGCACGCAACCGCGAGCAAAAGTTCGCGCTGAGTTTGCTGATGAATCCGGAAATCGATTTCGTCACCTTGCTTGGACAGGCGGGCACCGGCAAAACCCTGCTGGCACTCGCGGCCGGACTGGCGCAAGTGCTGGACGACAAGCGCTACAACGAGATCATCGTGACGCGCGCGACGGTGCCGGTTGGCGAAGACATCGGCTTCCTGCCCGGCACCGAGGAAGAGAAAATGCAGCCGTGGATGGGTGCCTTCGATGACAATCTCGAAGTGCTGCAGAAAACCGACGACTCGGCCGGCGACTGGGGCCGCGCGGCCACCCACGAACTGATCCGCTCTCGCCTGAAGGTGAAGAGCATGAGCTTTATGCGCGGCCGAACCTTCGTCGACAAGTATTTGATCATCGACGAAGCGCAAAACCTGACGCCAAAGCAGATGAAGACACTGGTGACGCGGGCGGGCCCGGGTACCAAGATCGTCTGCCTCGGCAACATTGCGCAGATCGACACGCCCTATCTGACGGAAGGCAGTTCAGGGCTGAGTTATGTGGTAGATCGCTTCAAGGGCTGGGCGCACGGGGGTCATGTCACCTTGGCACGCGGCGAACGCTCACGTCTGGCGGATTACGCGTCGGACGCTCTATAGCGGTAAATCGACACGCGAGGATCGCGGGCCGTGTTGCAACTGACACGGCCCGCGACAAAAAAACGATCGGCCGGCTTCCTTTTGGGGATCCGGCCGATTTTTTTACTGGTCGTCGGAATGTCACGTTTGGACAACATTGACCAACATCTTCTTAAAGTAGTTTCTGAAGAACGCTTGCGTCGAGGCAAAAGTGCCGGATAAGATGTCCAATCGCTTATTCCGCCGCGTCTCAGCGCACGTCCGCGCTGGACGAAGGGCTCCGCCATGCGTCGCGTTTTCTTCGCTCTTCTGTTTGCCTTGCTGCTGGCGGCCTGTTCGTCCGCACCGCAACGCACCTCGCTGTCAGCATCGAACACGCGCACGCATGGCGGCGCGCGGCGCGCGGTGGTGCCGAACGGTTGGCCGGAGGGTCTGCCGCGTTTCGTCGATCACAGTGTTGGACAGGAAGAGATTTCAATCCAGGCCATGGGGCTGGTCGGCGTGCCATATCGATGGGGCGGCAACACCGTTGCCGGCGGCTTTGATTGCAGTGGCTTGGTGCAATACATCATCAGCCGCGCCGCCAATGTAGACCTGCCGCGTACGACTGAACAAATGGGCCACATTGGCCAAGCCATCGATCCGGATGAAGTAGCGCCAGGCGACTTGCTGTTCTTCAACACCACCGGACGCGCGCATTCCCACGTCGGTATCTATGTCGGAGCGAATCGCTTCGTCAATGCGCCGTCTACCGGCGGCACGGTACGCATCGATTACATCAACAATATCTACTGGGCCAAGCACTTCGACGGCATTCGGCGCGTGGCGCCGCCGCGCGACCTGCCGGCGCCATTGCCGAGCGAGCCTCAGCCCGTCTATGCGCAATCGCCGTTGCCGCGGGCGGCGGACGCACAGCCTCAAGCTGCGCCATCGCGGCCTTCAGACGTAACAGCTCAAGCGCTGCCGCGCGTCGAACCATCGTACCGCCCTGCTCAACCGGAATTGCTTCCCAAGACACAGTTGGCAAGTGCTCGAGCACCGGCTGTCGAGGCGCCGAGCACCGAGACACCTCCCCCCGCCAGCGCCACTGCTACCAACAGTGCCGCCGTCGCGGATGACCCGTTGATGTCGCTGGTCGGCCATTCCGATGGCGCTGAAGCAACGCCGCTCAACGCGATACCGATTACCGCGGCGTCGCCGACGCCCGCCACGCAGCAGGCAGATCTCCCCGCCGCGCCCGCCCCTGGCGACGCGACGCCGAGCGTCACGACATCGGTGGCACCACCAGCTCCGCGCCCGCTCCCCGCCGCAATAGCCGGCACCACGCAAGATCCGATCGCGCAATTCGCACACGACAGCTTCTAAGCCTCGCTCGGAGCGAGCGGCAAGGGCTTAGAAAAACTTGCGGCCCAGCCACCAGGCGATCGCCGCCAGCAGCGCCGAGGCGGGAATCGTCAGAATCCACGCCCAGACGATATTGCCCGCCACACCCCAGCGCACTGCGCTGAACTTTTGCGTAGCGCCGACACCGACGATCGAACCGGTGATCGTGTGCGTAGTCGATACAGGGATACCGAGCCAGGACGCGGTGAAAAGCGTGATGGCGCCACCGCTCTCGGCGCAAAAGCCGCCCACCGGTTTCAGCTTGGTGATTTTCTGACCCATGGTGCGTACGATGCGCCATCCACCGAACAAGGTGCCGAGGCCAATCGCCAGATAGCAAAAGCCGATTACCCAGATCGGCGGCGCCGCCGCGGTAGCCGATGCATAGCCGGTGGCAATCAACAGCATCCAGATGACGCCGATGGTTTTTTGCGCGTCGTTACCGCCGTGACCGAGGCTATAAAGCGCGGCCGACACCAATTGCAGCTTGCGAAAATGCTGGTCGACTCGAGATGGCGGCGTTCGATAGAAAATCCACGACACGGCCAGCATGAAGAAGGAGCCGAGCACAAAGCCGAGCACCGGCGAGATAAAGATGAACGCCACGGTTTTCAACAAACCGTCGACGTTCAGCGAGCCAAAACCCGATTTGGCCAGCGCCGCACCCACCAAGCCACCGATCAAGGCATGCGATGAACTCGAGGGAATGCCGTAATGCCAGGTGATGATGTTCCAGCCGATCGCGCCGATCAATGCGCCGAAGATCACGTATTGATCGACGATGGCCGGATCGATGGTGCCGCGGCCGACCGTACTGGCCACCTTCAGGTGAAAGATGAAATACGCGACGACGTTGCATACCGCGGCGAACGCCACCGCTGTTTGCGGCTTCAGCACGCCAGTGGACACCACTGTGGCGATCGAATTCGCCGCGTCGTGAAAGCCATTCATGAAATCGAAAACGAGCGCGACCGCGACCAGCATCGCGACCACCCATAAAGCCAGTTGTATCGAAGCCATCCGTGCGGTCCGTCAGGCGTTTTCCAGCACGATGCCTTCGATGATATTGGCAACGTCCTCGCATTTATCGGTGACCGCTTCCAGCAATTCGTAAATCGCTTTGAGCTTGATCAGGGCTTTGACATCGTTTTCTTCGCGAAACAACTTGGACATTGCCGCACGCAGTACGCGGTCGGCATCAGACTCGAGCTTGTCGATTTCAGAGCAGAACTGCAGGATTTCGCGTGCGCTTTTCATATTGTCGAGCCGTGCCACGGCGCTTTGCACGCGCTCGCAACACGACGTGCAGATGTGCGCGAGCTGACTCGCTTCGGTGGTCAGCGCATGCACGTCGTACAGCCAGACGGCGGTTGCCACGTCTTCCATCAGATCGACGATGTCGTCCATGGTGGTGATGAGCTTGTGCACTTCATCGCGGTCGAACGGCGTGATGAAGGTTTTGTGCAACAGATCCATGGTTTCGTGCGTCAATCGATCCGCGGCTTTTTCGTTGATCTGCACGTTCTGCATGTGCACTTCAGCTTCGGCCAGATTGTCGACCAGCGCCTCGAGCTCGTGGCTTGCCGCCACCATGCACTTCGCATGAGCGTTGAAGATTTCGAAAAACTTGCCCTCGGTGGGCATGAACCGTCCGAACATGAAGTCCTCGAATAAAAACCGGCATGCCTATGGCGCCCGCCGTCGGAGGCCGCCCGTGCGCGCTTACGCTGCGGTAATGACAATATGATGACAACTCGCCGCGCCGGGGTGCCGTATTGTAACCGGGTCGTCACGGTGTACAAGCCCGCCGAACGGCCAGGGTGGTAAGGGCGCGACTGGCGTAATTGGCGCTTGCTTTGCCTGGCGAATGCACCGTGGCCCACGCCCGGCGGTGCGTCGCTATTCGGAGAAGAACGCGTTGGCGCCGGCGAAGTTGTCGAACTTCGTGTACTGGCCGAGGAACGTCATGCGAACGGTGCCGATCGGCCCGTTGCGCTGCTTGCCGATGATGATTTCGGCGGTGCCCTTGTCCGGCGAGTCGGGGTTATAGACTTCGTCACGATAAATGAACAGGATAACGTCCGCATCCTGTTCGATAGCGCCCGATTCGCGCAAATCGGACATGACCGGCCGCTTGTTGGGACGCTGTTCCAGCCCACGATTGAGCTGCGAGAGCGCGATCACCGGCACGTTCAATTCCTTGGCCAAGGCTTTCAGCGACCGCGAGATCTCGGAGATTTCCGTCGCGCGATTTTCACCGCTGCTGGCGGCCGACATCAATTGCAAATAATCGATGACGATCAGGCCCAGTTGCCCGCATTGGCGTGACAGCCGGCGTGCGCGGGCGCGCAATTCCATCGGGTTGAGCGCGCCCTGCTCGTCGATGAAGATCTGCGCCTCGCCCATTTTCTGCACGGCATGAGTCAATTTCGGCCAATCTTCATCGGTCAATTTCCCGGTACGCAGCCGGTGCGCATCGAGCCGACCGACCGAGCCCAACATCCGCATCGCCAACTGCGCGGCCGGCATTTCCATGGAAAACACGGCGACCGGCAACCCATACTCGACCGCGACGTGCTCGCCGATATTCATCGCCAGCGAGGTTTTGCCCATCGACGGCCGCCCGGCAACAATGATCAATTCACCGCCGTGCATACCCGACGTCAGCCGATCGAGATCGACGAAGCCGGAGGGCGTGCCCGTCACATCGCTGGGGTTGTCTTGGTGATACAGCGTGTCGATGCGCTCGACCACTTGCGACAGCAGCGGCTTGATTTCGAAAAAGCCCTGCGCGCCGCGCGCTCCCTCCTCGGCAATCGCGAAAATCTTCGACTCGGCTTCGTCCAGCAATTGCCGGACTTCCTTGCCCTGCGGATTGAACGCGTCACCGGCAATCTCGTCGGCCACCGTAACCAATTTGCGCAATACCGCGCGGTCGCGAACAATTTCCGCGTAGCGCCGGATATTGGCGGCGCTCGGGGTGTTCTGCGCAAGCGCGTTCAGGTAGGACAAGCCGCCAACGTCTTCGGCCTTGCCGGCCACGCCCAAGGATTCGAAAACCGTGATGACGTCGGCCGGTCGCGCGCCACTGATGAGGCGACCGATATGCTGGAAAATCAGTCGGTGATCGTAGCGATAGAAATCGCCATCGTGCACGAAATCGGCGATGCGATCCCAGGCGGCGTTGTCGAGCAATAGGCCGCCGAGCACCGATTGTTCCGCCTCGATCGAATGCGGCGGCACCTTCAGCGATTCGATTTGCGGATCGTGTGGAGGAGAATTCATGGCGTTAAATTATAGCGGCGCGGCGAGCCGGCCCGGAGTCTGCCAACGCCGCGATCCGATGAAAATCGGACATAAAAAAAGCAGGGCCGCGGTGAAGCGCGCCCTGCTTTCATCTTGCTACAGCAACCTGCTTACAGCCAGGCCACCTGACTGTGGCTAAGCCTTAGGCAGCTTCGCCGCGGACAGCCACCGTTACTTCGATCACGACGTCGGTATGCAAGGCCACCAGCACTGGATGGTCGCCCACCGTCTTCAGCGGACCGTCCGGCAGGCGCACTTGCGATTTTTCGACCGCAATGCCTTGCTTCTTCAGCACTTCAGCGATGTCGCCATTGGTTACCGAACCGAACAGACGACCGTCGACACCAGCCTTCTGGCCGATCTGCACCGTCAATTCCTGCAGTTTTTCGCCTGCGGCTTGTGCCAGCGCCAGCTTTTCAGCAGCGATCTTTTCAAGCTCGGCACGACGCGCCTCGAATTCCTTGATCGCCGAGGCGGTCGCACGACGCGCCTTCTTGCGAGGGATCAGGAAATTGCGGGCAAAACCATCTTTGACCTTGACCACGTCACCCAGGTTGCCCAGGTTCGCGTCTTTTTCCAGCAAAATCACTTCCATTCGAATTCTCCTTTAAGCGACGCCGGGTCAGCCCTTGTGCAGGTCGGTGTACGGCAGCAGCGCCAGGAAACGCGCGCGCTTGATCGCCTGATCCAGTTGGCGCTGATAGCGCGCAGCGGTGCCGGTAAGGCGCGCCGGCGTGATCTTGCCGTTTTCGCCGACGAAATCCTTCAGCGTGTCGATGTCTTTGTAGTCGATCTGTTCGACGCCCGCCGCGGTGAAGCGGCAGAACTTCTTGCGCTTGAACAGCGGATTTTGCTGTTGACGGCGACGATCGAATTTTTTACCTGTGGGACGTGGCATGTTCAGTCCTTATCCAATTCATTCAATTCTGTGATGTGAAAAACCAGCGTTCGCGCATTTCTGCTTTTCGGTGCCATGAAGCCGATGAAGCGGGCGAGCTGGCCAAATGCCAGTCGCTCGACCGCACCACTGGACAGGCCGGCAGCCACCGCGGGCAAAGTCATTTCGACGATCCGCACGACCCCTGCTTCCGACACTTCACCGCGGTGATGCAGAACCAGCGAAACGATCGGTACGCCCGCGGGCGTGTAACGGATCGCATCGCGCTCGGCAATGCTGGCTTCCAGTTGCAGACGGTTGACAGCTGGCAGTGCCGCTGTCTGCTCCGGCCGCATCGAACGCCGAGCATCGTTGCCGGGCGGCGCGCTCACGCCAGTTTCCGGATAACGCTCAGGCGGTCGCTTCGGCAGTCTGCGACGAACCGGCCTTCTTGGCCTCTTCGCGCTGGACTTCCTTCATCATCGGCGACGGTGCCGTTTCGGCCTTGCGCGTTTGCACGATCAAGTGACGCAGCACCGCGTCATTGAACTTGAATGCGTGCTCGAGCTCGCCCAGGGTTTTCTGATCGCACTCGATGTTAAGGCAGACGTAGTGTGCCTTCGCGAGCTTCTGGATCATGTACGCCAGTTGACGGCGACCCCAGTCTTCGACGCGATGGATTTGACCGCCGCCCGTGGTGATGGAGCTTTTGTAGCGCTCGATCATCGCGGGGACTTGTTCGCTTTGGTCCGGATGGACGATAAAGACGACTTCATAGTGACGCAAGGACATGGACTCTCCTCATGGATTGATAGCCGCCCGGAGCGTCATGAACCGGTGCGGCAAGGAAGCGCGCGATGATAGCACAGAAGGCGCGTCAATAGTCGTCGAATAGTCGCTTCAAGCGCGCAGGCGACGCATCGCCGCTCAGCAGCGCCAATGTCAGCAGAATGCGCGCTTTGTAGGCATTCAGCGAACCTGAGGCGACGAAACCGTAAATGTCGTCGGCCGCGGCCGCGCCTTGCAGCACCGGTCCGGCCCCGGTGCGACTGGCGCGCACCACCGCCACGCCTTGCGCCACCGCGTCGACCAGCGCTTGCTGTATGGCCGAATGGATCGAGCCGTTGCCGGTGCCCGCGACGACGATGCCCGGCACGCCGGCTGCCACCAAGGCATCGACCAGACGCCGCGACGCCAGCGCATGACTGACCACGAGCGCGACTTCCGGCAAGACATCCACACTTTGGCCGCCCGGTAATCCGGCAAACCGCCGCGCGAATTCGCTCTGGCGCGTGTGGCGGCGCAACGCCGCGCGCTCGAAGCGCACGCTGCGGTCTTGCACCCAGCCGAGCACGCCAGTCTCCGGCGACGCCAAGGCATCGAGCGCATAAGTATTCACTTTGGCAATATCGCGCGCGCTGTGTATCCGATGTCCGAGCGTCACGAGCACGCCGCGGCCAATCGCCGACGGACTGGCCGCCAGTACCACGGCGTCGAACAGATTGGCCGGTCCATCCGCGGACAGCGCTGTCGCGGGCCGCATGGCGGCGGTCAGCACCACTGGCTTGTCGCTATTCAGCGTGAGGTGCAGCCAGTAGGCGGTTTCCTCCAGCGTATCGGTGCCGTGCGTAATCACCAGGCCGTCGATATCCGCACGCGCCAGAAGTTCGTTTGCACGCTTTGCCAGCGCCAGCCAGACGGCCTCGCTCATATCTTTACTGTCGATATTGACGAGCTGCTCGGCTTCGATGACAGCGAGCTCAGCGAGTGCCGGCACGGCGGCAAGCAAGCGATCTATGCCGATCGCGCCGGCGCGATAGCGCGCGGTTGCAGCCGGGTCAGTGCCGGCGCCAGCGATGGTGCCACCGGTTGCAAGCAAGGCCAATCGCGGCAGTACGGCAGCAGAAAGAGGTACGGCATCGCCCATGAAGCCGGCGACGTCGCCATCGGAAGAAGGAGATTGCGCATTAGTCATCGGCACGATTGTACGCGCGACGATACGGCGTGAACGCTCCAACGAACAGCCAAATCAGAGTGCGGCGAGTTCCGGTTTAAGCAGCCCGTCTTGCGCATCCGTGGCGGCAAATACTTTCAGCGCGCGCGGACGGACATAAACCGTGTCGCCCGGCGTTACATCCAGCGCGCGCCAGGTTTCGCGATCGACCTCGACCTCGATGGGCGTACCCTCCGCCAACTGAATATCGATGCGGACATTGCCGCCTAGCGGCAAAACGCGCAACACCTGGCCGGCTTCGCCACCGACGTTCTGCCGATCTAACCACAAATCGTGAGGTCGCACGTAGGCGCGGGCCGGCCCCTCGAAATCGGCATTGGCGCTACTCAAGGGCATACGCGCATCACCCAGATAGAACATGCCCTTTTCCACGCGTCCGCGCAGCCGGTTTGCGGCACCCAGGAACTCGTAAACAAACGCACTTTGGGGATGATCGTAAACCTGCTGGGGTCCGCCCACCTGCTCGACGTGCCCATGATTGAGCACGACGATGCGGTCGGCCACTTCCAGCGCCTCTTCCTGGTCGTGCGTGACGAAGATCGTCGAAATGTGCAAATCGTCGTGCAGCCGTCTGAGCCAGCTGCGCAACTCCTTACGCACCTTCGCGTCGAGCGCGCCAAACGGCTCGTCCAGCAACAGCACCTTGGGTTCGACCGCCAGCGCTCGCGCCAGCGCGATACGTTGGCGCTGGCCGCCAGACAACTCGGTCGGGTAACGATCGGACAGCCAGTCGAGTTGCACCAGTTTCAAGAGCTCGTGCACCTTTTCGCGAATCACCGCTTCGGACGGTCGCTCGCGTCGCGGCTTGACACGCAGGCCGAAAGCTACGTTCTCGAACACCGACATATGCCTGAACAACGCATAGTGCTGGAACACAAAACCCACCTGCCGCTCGCGCGCACCGACGTGCGCGACGTCCTGTCCAGCCAGCACTACTTGCCCGCCATCCGCGCTTTCCAAGCCGGCAATCACCCGCAGCAGCGTGGTCTTGCCACAGCCGGACGGTCCAAGCAGCGCCACCAGTTCACCGGAGGGAAAGTCGAGTGAAACCTTGTCGAGCGCCACGAAGTCGCCAAAACGTTTTTCGAGATTACGGACCGTGATGCTCATCGTTACTCCACGCGCAAGTCGCCAGTGGCGCCAAGCGATTCCTGGGAAAGTTTGCGCTCCGCCAGCAGCTTGAGGCCCAGCGTAACGAGTGCCAGCAACGCCAGCAGCGAGGCCACCGCGAACGCCGCGGCGAAGTTGTATTCGTTGTAGAGAATTTCGACGTGCAGCGGGATGGTATTGGTCAGTCCACGGATATGCCCGGACACCACCGATACGGCGCCGAACTCGCCCATCGCGCGGGCGTTGCAGAGAATCACCCCGTACATCAATCCCCAACGTACATTCGGCAGCGTGACTTTGCGAAAGATCTGCCAGCCCGATGCGCCCAGTACTCGCGCGGCCTCTTCTTCCTCGGCGCCTTGCGCCTGCATCAAGGGGATCAGCTCACGCGCCACAAATGGAAAGGTGACGAAGATTGTTGCCAGCACAATGCCGGGCACCGCGAAAATGATTTGTACGTTGTGCGCCTCGAGCCAGGGCCCGAACCAACCCTGCGCGCCGAATACCAGCACGTAGAGCAAACCCGACACCACCGGCGAAACCGAGAACGGCAAATCGATCAAGGTGGTCAGCAGGCTTTTACCGATAAATTCGAACTTGGCAATGGCCCATGAGGCGCACAGGCCGAACACCACGTTCAGCGGCACCGCTATAACGGCGACGATCAATGTCAATTTGATGGCCGACCAGGCGTCCGGATCGGCAAATGCCTCGAAATAGGTGGCGACGCCCTTGCTCAGCGCTTCGTAGAACACCGCCACCAGCGGTACCACGAGAAAGGCCGCCAGGAATATCAGGGCAATGGCGATCAGCACCACGCGCACCAGCATGCTTTCGCTGGCCGGATCGCCGCCGGCCGCCGCGAGGCCGGCTTGCCGCTTGGCCGCGGTCGTTTCGGCGCGCCCGGTCATTGCGCCCTACCCCGCGCGCCTGAAGTGTGGCGACGCTGTAAATACCACTGCAGCAAGTTCAACAGCAACAGCAACAGAAAAGACACGACCAACATGACGGTCGCCAGCGCCGTCGCGCCGACGTAATCGTATTGCTCGAGTTTGGTGATGATCAGCAAAGAGGTGATTTCCGAACGCATGGGCACGTTGCCAGCGATAAAAATCACCGAACCGTACTCACCCAGGGCGCGCGCGAATGCCAGCCCGAAACCCGTGAGCAAGGCCGGCAGCAAAGACGGCAGAATCACACGTCGAAACGTCAGCCAGCGCGTGGCGCCGAGGCAGGCCGCCGCTTCCTCCTGCTCCCGTTCGAAATCTTCCAGCACCGGCTGCACGGTGCGTACGACGAAAGGCAGCCCGATGAAGGTCAAAGCCACCAGCACGCCGAGCGGCGTGAACGCCACCTTGATGCCGAATGGCGCCAATAATCGTCCAATCCAGCCGTTTGGTGCGTACACCGCCGCCAACGCAATGCCGGCTACTGCCGTCGGCAAGGCGAATGGCAGGTCGACCAGCGCGTCGACGATGCGCTTGAATGGGAACTCATAGCGCACCAGCACCCACGACAGCAAAAAGCCGAACACTGCATTGATCAGTGCTCCGCCCAACGCGCAGCCGAAAGTCAGACGATACGATGCCATGACGCGAGGCGAACTGACCGCGGCGAAAAAGCGCTCCCATCCCATCGTCGCCGTAGTCAGGAAGTTCGCCGCCAGGGGTATCAACACCACCAGGCTCAGATAGCCCACCGTAAAGCCCAGCGTGATCCCGAAACCGGGGAGCGCGCTGGGCTTGCGCCAAGTCGAAATCGTCATCGTCATGCAATGCCTTGCGGCGGTTTAGCGGGGTTGATAAAGCTGATCGAACACACCGCCATCCGCAAAAAACGTCTTTTGCGCCTTGGTCCAGCCCCCGAAGGTATCGTCGATCGTCGACAGCTTCAGCGACGGGAAGATCTTCGTGTATTGGGCCGGCACGTTCTTCGAACGCGGCCGGTAGAAATTGCGTGCGGCGATCAGTTGTCCTTCGTCGCTATACAGATACTTCAAATAAGCCTCCGCTTGCTTGCGGGTACCGTGCCTGTCGACCACCTTGTCG
>JBPBQZ010000032.1:0-10397 GCA_050955105.1 Janthinobacterium lividum
CCGCAAAGAATTTCGCGGGTCGATCTCCGCAAACCCAGCCGGCGCATGTCAGATGATTGGCTTACCGCCCGTCACCGCCACCGTCGCGCCGGATATGTAGCTCGCTTCATCGGATGCCAGCAGCACGTAGACCGCTGCCAGTTCCGCCGGTTGGCCCGGGCGTTTCATCGGCACCTGCATACCGAAATTCTTGACCTTCTCGGACGGCATGGTCGAAGGAATCAGCGGCGTCCAGACCGGCCCCGGTGCCACGCCATTGGCACGGATACCCTTCTCGGCAAGCAACTGCGCCAAGCCGCCGGTGAAGTTCTGAATCGCCCCCTTGGTGGCGGCGTAAGCGATCAACCCCGGGCTTGGCATATCCGCGTTCACCGATGTCGTATTAACGATGGCGCTGCCCGGCTGCATGTGTGGGATCGCAGCCTTCGTAATACGGAAAATCGCGCCGATATTGGTCGAGAAGGTGCGGTCCCATTCGTCGTCGCTGATATCTTCAAGCGTGTCGTAGCTCATTTGATACGCGGCGTTGTTCACCAGCACGTCGATGCGGCCGAAGCGCTCGACGGTTTTGCTTACCAGCTCACGACAATGTGCGCGGTCGGTGATGTCGCCAGCCAGCAGCAGCACGTCGCGGCCGGCTGCCTCGACCCATTTCGCAGTTTCCTTGGCGTCCACCTCTTCATTCAAATATGCCAGCGCAATGTCGGCGCCCTCGCGCGCATAAGCAATCGCCACCGCGCGGCCGATGCCGCTGTCTGCGCCGGTGATCAAGGCGATTTTTCCAGCTAGGCGCCCCGCGCCCTTGTAACTGTGTTCGCCGTGATCCGGCGCTGGATCCATCGGCGCACTTTCGCCCGGCTGCTTGCTTTGGGGCTGTTCGGGAAACGGCGGCTTTGGGTAGTTGATCTGGGACATGGCAGCATCTCTAAAGAGGTTGAAAACCTTTTCTCCGCAGCAATCGCCGGACCTGTCGGCGACTAGCGACGCGTCGGCGAGCTCATGTTCGTCGGTAATCCGCCTCGGCCATCCCCGTCACAGCAACTGCGCCGCGCCTTCACGCCAGCGCTTAGACGTCGATGCTATGATTTGGCGCACTTCAGGTCCTGGCGTTGACATTCGCAGTCAAAAGCCAGGCTCGGAGCCACGCAGCGCCAATCACGAGCGCGCGATTGTCTAAAACAAACGGATGGAGACAGCATGATCCCAGTAATGCGGCCTGCCACGGCAGCAAATAGATTGCACGCTAACTATCGTCTTTTGCAGAGCGCGCTCTACGGAGTGCTCGCCGTAATGGGTGCGGCGCCCCTGGCCGCGCAAGCGCAGGCCCAAGCTCAAGCCACCACACCTATCTCGATCGGACTGCTGTTGCCGAAACAGGGCGTGCTCGGCGAGGTAGGCGAAGACTCGGCGCGCGGCGCCATGCTGGCGCTCGACGACGTGCACGGCAAGGCCTTGAACCGTCCGGTCAAGCTGGTTTGGCTCGACGACCCGAATCCGCAAGCCGCGCAAGAGAACTTCTCGAAGCTGCTCGACAACGAGCACGTGGCGGCGGTGGTGGGCGGCAGCGGCAGCGCTTCGGCGCTCGCGGAAGCCGCGCTCGCCACGCGTAGAAAAACGCCATTGATGATCGTTACGGGCGGCGCCACCGAGCTGACCGGGAAAAACTGCAGCCGCTATACCTTCCGCACCTTCTCGCCGATTCAGGTCGAGTCCCGTGCGCTGTCCAAGCCTTTGTTGGCACAAGGCAAGAAGTGGTACTTCCTGATTCCGGACTACGCCACCGGCTACGACACCTATAAATACATGAAGGCGGAGCTCGTCAAAGCCGGCGGTCAAGACCTGGGGATGGACAAGGTGCCATTGAGCGCCACGGATTTCGGCAGCTTCATCCTGAAAATCCGCCAGGCCAAGCCGGATGTGGTGGCGGTCGGGCTGGTCGGCGACGGTTACGTAAGCTTTCTCAAGCAGTGGCAACAATATGGGATGGCGGGCAAGATCCCGGTAGGCGACCCGTCGATTACCGATTCCATGTTCTGGGCACTCGAGCCCAATGCGCTGACCGGCACTTACGTGAAGTTGTGGGATTACAAAGATCCGGCGAATCCACCCGCCGAACAGAAATTCACCGCTGACTATCGCGCTAAATACGGCATTCCGCCCTCTTCCGTGGTGTGGTCCGGCTGGATGTCGATGCATGCGGTGCTGGCCGCCATCGAGGCCGGCAAGAGCACCGACAGCGCTTCGATCGTGCATCAACTGGAGACGCTGCAGTGGCATGACCGCAAGGTCACCAGCTACTACCGCCCATGGGATCATCAGTTCATCCATCCGATCGCGATTGCGGTGGCGCATGCGCCCAAAGCGGACAAGTGGGACGTGATGTCGGTGTCGCAATCGATTCCCGATGACAACAGCCAGGTCGACGCGATCTTCGGCACGCGTGCCGAGGTGGGTTGTCAGATGGGCGATCTGTGACGGGATGAACGTTGACGCGTGATCGCTTTACGCGACGGCGAAATCGCCGTGCTCACCGCGATCACACTAGCTGCGGCGTCGAATTCACATCAATGGCCCGACGCGGGCGATTTGAATAGCAATGCCAAGGCGCTCGGCTCGACCGGCTTGACGATGTGATGATCGAATCCGGCATCGATCGAATGCTGCACATCTTCGGGCTGGCCGTAGCCCGTCACGGCGATCAGCTTGACGCCTCGCATGCATTGTTGACGGCGCAGTCGCATCGCCACCTCGTAGCCATCCATGCCCGGCAAGCCAATATCCAAAAGCACTACGTCCGGCTTGCTGTGCGCGCAGGCTTCAAGGCCGCTGGCGCCGTCGGCCGCAGTGCGCACGTGATGCCCTTGCATTTGCAGCAGCACCGACAGTGCCTCGGCCGCATCGACATTGTCATCTACCACCAGAATATTTAACGCGGCCGTCTCGTCTTGCTGAAGCGCCGGAAGTTCCGGCCGAACTGTTAGCGCGGAGCTCGCCAACTCGGGCAGGTGGGTCAGGAAGCAACTGCCGTGGCCGAGCCCGGCGCTGCGCACTTCTGTCTTCCCACCGTGCATGGCCGATATGGAACGCACCAGCGACAGGCCGATACCCAGCCCCCCTTGAGCGCGATCCAAGGCCCGGTTCGACTGACTGAACAGTTCGAAAATGTGTGGTACGTCTTCTGCCGACACACCCACGCCGTTGTCCTGAATACTCACCGTCGCCCAGCCGTCGCGCACGGCGCTCGCGACTTCGATGCGGCCGCCGACGGGCGTGTATTTCACCGCGTTGTCGAGCAGATTTCCGAACACCTGCGTCAGACGCACCGGATCGCCGCGCACGAAAACCGGCTGATCGGATAACGACAGCACCAGTGTATGTTGGCGCGCGTCCAAAGCACTCTTGGCCGATTCGATGGCTGCCGCTACCAGTACATTGAGTTCCACGTCGGTCAGTTGCAGGGTTATTTTTCCCGTGTTGATGCGCGAAACATCCAGCAAATCCTCGAGCAGGCTGGATAAGTGCTGGCTTTGTCGTTCGATCAGCACGCGGGCCCAGCGAACTTGCGGAATCAAGTCCGCTTCAACATGCTTGAGTACTTCCGCGGCGCTACGGATAGGTGCCAAGGGATTGCGCAGCTCGTGCGCCAACATCGCCAGAAACTGATCCTTGCGTCGATCGGCATTCAACAGGTCGGCAGCGGCTTTCTCGCGCTCTGCCAACAAGCTGCGCGCCTGGTATTGCCGGCGGCGCACGCGCAATGCAGAGCGCGCGGCACTCGCCAATGTTTCGGCATGCACCGGACGCTCGAGCAGCACGACATTACCCAAGGCTTTGATCATCGCCGCCAGCGGTGCCGATTCCTTGACTGGACGCTTCGCCGTGAGGATTACAAAAGGAAAATCCGACCATACCGCTTGCGCAGATAGCCAGCCGGCCAAAGACGCCAAAGCGCTGGCATCGATGGCCTCTTCTGTCACCACGGCCGCGGCCGCGCCAAGCGCCAATTGGGCGATCAATTCACGCACGCTCGCACAGACCAGGCTCTCAAAAGCGTGCTGCGAGAGGAGTTGCTCGATTACCTGGCCGTCCCGTCCGCGCGGCGCGAATATAAGTGTGCGTTCCTCCAAGGCGCTACTCCGCCGCGGCTTGTGATTCGAGCATCGGCACGCTGCCCGAATAATGCGGCAGGCCTGCCAGAACCCCATCGAAATCGGCTAGCGGTGGTCCTATCTGCACGCCATTTACGCCCACTTGAAACTCCCGGACCGTGCGCTCATGCGCGTTGGTGCGACTTTTGAGAACCGAGATGGCGGAAAGCACTTTTGCCGCGGCCTCGAAGAACTTGAACAAAACGATCGAGTCGCTGAGATAACTGAGATCGATATCGGTCGCGATATCGCCGATCAAGCCGTGCTGTCCAAGAATGATCAGCGTCGTTACGCCTTGCCGATTCAAATAGCTGAGCAACTCGTGCATTTGCAGCAACAGATGGCGCTGGCCGGGCATCGCCTGCAGATAAGCGTTCAAGCTATCGATAGCCACCATCGAGACCTCCTGCTCCTCGACCGCCACTCTGATGCGATTCGCGAATTGCCCCGGCGACATCTCGGCGGGATCGATTTGCTTCAGCTGCAGCAAACCACTATCGATATATGGCGCCAGGTCGAGTCCAAGCGATGCGGAGCGCGCAAGCATGGTGCCGAGCGTTTCGTCGAACAGGAAGTAAGCAACTTTCTCACCGCGCTCCAGCGCACTCAGCACGCAGCGCGTGGCGGTCGTGGTTTTGCCAACGCCGGACGGTCCGATCAGCAAGCTGTTGGTACCGGGCACCAGGCCGCCACCGAGCAGTGCGTCGAGCTCCGGCACACCAGTGGATATAGCGGTGCTCGAAAAGGCTCTTTGATGTTCGGCGGCGACCAGGCGCGGATACACCGTGATGCCGCCCCGGCCCAGATCGAAGTCATGAATACCGCGCCTGAACTCGATGCCGCGCATTTTGGCGATGCGCATGCGCCGCCGCTCCGCACCGTAGTCTTGAATTTCCTGATCGAGGCTGATCACGCCGTGACAAATGCTGTGCAGTTGGAGATCGCCGGCCTCCGAAGTCTTGTCGTCAAGCAACAGGACCGTGCAGCCCTTCCTGACGAAGAATTGCTTGAGTGCCAGCACCTGGCGTCGATATTTAAGGGCGTTTTGCGATAACAGACGCATCTCGGAAAGGCTGTCGAACACCACCCGATCCGGCGCGGTGCGATTCACCTTGTCCATCACGTCGCGTACGGTCTCGCCTAGCTCGATCTCTGAAGGATGCAGGATAGATTGCTCGGCGTCAGGATCCAGCCCCTCTTCGTTCACCAGTTCATGAACGCTAATTTGATCCAGCGACCAGCCATGTGACTTGGCCACTGCCGTCAATTCGTCTGCTGTTTCGGAAAGGGTGACATATAGGACGCGCTCTCCTAGCCGAACCCCTTCCAGCAAGAACTGCAAACCCAAGGTGGTCTTGCCCGATCCGGGCGAGCCTTCGACCAGGTAAATGCGATTACCTGTCAGGCCACCGTTCAATACATCGTCGAGACCGGAAATACCCGTCGATACGATTCCGGTCCCGCCTTCACGACTATCGCTTCCAAGTATGTTGGACATGGCAGTTTCCGAACTTTACGAGCACCAGGGCAAAATCTCTTTTGCCTTTTTACCTGAGGTACACGGTAGGTTTTACTCGCGATGGCGGAATACCAATGCAAAAGACCGCACCATCGCCACTTCGACGAAGGTAGCAAGTTCTCGGCCAGCTTAAGGGAGTTGCAGCGAGAGGTGTTCTGGGCGCGAACGGGGACTGGGAGTTGATCGCGGCGAAGCGTCGATCGCTGGTCCCCCCACGAGGAATCGAACCTCGATTTCAGGTTTAGAAGACCCGTGTTCTATCCGTTGAACTATGGGGAGACGCGCGGGCGCAATTCTAGCAAACGATCGGCGCGGCGGCGGCGTTTCGCCGGCCCGGACGAGAATAAGTCTGCCCGCGTCTTTCTTGCTCAGCCGATCAGGCGACGACCGGATGCATCAGCAGCCAGCCCAGCGCCAGCGCGCCCGCAATCACGCAATAAATGCCGAAACCGGCCAGCCGTCCGCGACCTTCGAAGAAATGCATGAGGAAACGTACGCTCAGATAGGCGGCAATTCCCGTCAGTACGCCGCCCAGCAGGGCATCCATCAACTGCGCATGGTTGTGCAGCAACTTGGGAATCTCAAGGATGCCGGCCGCCAGGATGATCGGTGTTCCCAGCAAGAAGGAGAATTCCGCTGCCTTCTCAACGCTCAAACCCACGCCCACGCCGGCGATCATCGTCAAGCCGCTACGCGAAAAGCCCGGAATCAGCGCGCCGATCTGTGCAAAGCCGACCAGCGCCGCCCGGCCCTGGCTGAGCCGTTCCGGCGTCGCGCTGGCACGCCGGCGCTGCAGACGATCACCGATCCACAAGATCAGGCCATTGATGATCAATGCCGCCGCGACGATACGCATGTCGTGGAACAGGCGTTCAAGCGGCTTCTGCAGCGCCAGGCCGACCAGCCCCGCCGGAATCGTGCCGACAATCAACGCCCAACCCAGATGACCGTCGGCCGAATGGCGGCCGCGCAGAGAGCCAAACCAGCCGCGCACCACCGCGCACCAGCGTTTGCGGAAATACCAAAGCAGCGCGAACGCCGTGCCGAGATGCAGTGCCACCAGGAACGGCAAAAGCTGCGGCGCGTGCTCGTCGATATGCATGCCGAACACCGCCGGCACCAGCAAGGTATGACCGAGGCTGCTGACCGGAAAAAGCTCGGTCACTCCCTGGAGAATACTGAGAAAGAGCAGAAAGGCGAGGCTCACGGTGATTGGATTCCAGGTGGCTGAGGGAGGGCCGATTATGCCTTTTGCGCATTTATTCACCAAGCGCCGTGGGCGTTGCGTGGGCGCTTTCCTTGGCACCTTGCCTAAGGACGAGTCGCCCGTAAATTTGAATTTACGGCGGCCCGGCGGACCTAATTACCGATGACGTTGTGGGCACGCAACAGGCAGTAACGTAATGTTTCCTAACAGATGCAACCGATCGGAAAAAGCGGCACAATCCTTTCGTCATATCCGTCTCAAAAGCGGTTGCAAACCGCATCGGACCAATGCGCCCGGAGTGGCGCGGTGCTCGAGCAGTTTGGTGATGGTCGGTCGCGAACACAGAAGTCGCGCACGGCGCAGAGGAAATAAGCTACGGGGATTGTGGAGCCCGCTCGCAAGAGCGGGCTTTTTTTCGTCTGCGGAAGCTGCCAACATGCGCTGGCTGTCGAAAGTTTCCGAGACGGCTGATCGCTCGTCTGCCGCGTTTGGTTTTCGTTTCCTCTTCTCGCCGAGAATTCGCTGATGCCAGAAATCAAGTTCGACTCACCGACGCGTCGACGGGCAATCGGGCGCTTGCTGAACGCCGCGGCGACGCCCTGGATCGGCAAAGCCGTTGTGAGCACGGGCTTCTTGGCGGCTGCAGCGCGCAGCATGGGGCAGACTTCACAGAACCCCGTGAACGCGGAATTGCAGGTGCCGGCGGGGCCGCCGCAGTGGTTGCGCGTGCGCTGGCCCGACACCACGCTGCCACCGCGCGACGCCGGCACGCTGGTCGAACTGGCCGATCGCGATGGCAAGCGCTTGAAATTCACTTTCATGGTGGCGCCGGAAGACCTGGGCCACGGCGAGCGACCGCTCTGGCTGGTGTTTCGCGATGCGGGCCAGCCGGCGTTCACCCTGCGGGTCGGCCAGGGACTGGGACAAGGCTATGTGCGCAGTTGGTCGGACCTAGTCGACGATTCGTCGTTGACGTTGGCGAGCCTGCCGGTGGCCGGCGTGGAAGCAAGCGCCTGGGGGGCGATCGGCGCGATCGTCGAAGACGCCGAGACCTCGCAACAAGCGTCGTTGCGCACGTGGAGAACCAGCGGCATTGGGGTAGCCGTGGTGGCATTGGTGATTTTGGGAGCAGTGGTCCGAAGATTGGCGCGTACGCAACCGCGCAGTTCAGACGACGTCAGTAAGCTTTGAACAGTTTTGCAATTTGCAGCAGCAAGCAGATCGGAATTCGGGCCGGGACGCGTTCTGTGCGCGCCTGGACCCCGCTAGCAACTCAGCGGATCAATCGGAAGAAAAACAGCGCCGTGCCGCCGGCGAACATACCGAACATGGTAAGACCCATATACATGGCAAGATCCATTACGCCCCCTAGAAAGCCGTTACAACGACATGTGTCAGATCATCGCAGCCGCCCTTCGCGAAATCCACCTGGGCACCGCTTTTTCGGATTTTTCCTGTCTGACGTAAGCGATTCGTCCGACAGGGTCATTGAACTGTAATAGGGTGTTACGGGGCATCGGGATTTTCCCTGCAATTGAGCAATGATTCGTCATAGGCTTGTCATTCTTCTGCGATAAATGCGCGTAAACCCGCCCTGGCGCCTTCATTTTGCTGTTATCCGGACGTCACTCATGCCAGAAAACACCTATCCCATCGTCACAGTCGGCGACGACGCCGCATCGTTGATCGTTGCTCCGTCGGCCGGGGGCCGGCTGATGCGCTGGATCGTCGATGGCCACGATATTCTCGCCTGGCCGCAGCAGCCCGACTGGTCGGACGTGGCAAAGATCCGCGGCGGCGATCCCCTGCTGTTTCCCTTCATCGGCCGCCATCGGGTCGACGGCAACGACGGCTTCTGGCGCGACGCGCAGGGCGTGGTGCGCGCCATGCCGACGCACGGCTTCGCACGACGCGCCGCTTTCGATTTTCGCGTGGACGATGACGGCCAAGGCATCGTCATGCGCTTGCGCGACAACCCTGCTACACAGGCCGCCTATCCGTTTGCCTTTGAATTCGAAGTGAGATACCGGCTGGTCGAAGGCGGCTCGCTCGACGCGGAATTCATTGTCAGGAATCGCGCCGCGGCGGGTGCCGCGCTGCCCTACTACGCCGGCCATCATTTCTATTTCGCGTTGCCGCACCGAGCCCGGGCCGACAGCACGCTGCGCTTGCCGCCTACCGACGCCTGCCGGCAACAGCCGAATGGCATGCCTGGCAACCCCGAACCCGCGGCGCTGCACTACCGCTTGAACGATCCGGCCTTGCAAGATACGTTTCATGTATTGCGCGCCACCACGGCGTCGCCGCAAGTCACCATCGAAATGCCGACGCTGGGACGCACCCTCTTGCTCGATCTGGCGCGGCCGGGTTCGGTGCCCTGGTATGCAGTGACGACCTGGAGCGAGCGCGAAGACTCGGACTTCTATTGCGTCGAACCGTGGCTGGGGCTGCCCGATGCTATCCACCACAAGCAAGGCCTGCGGTGGCTCGAGCCGGGTCAGCAGGAGCGCGCGATTTGTCGGCTGTCGGTGCGTCTGGGACATGCGAATTGAGTGGCACCAAGGACGCTTTGCCCGCCAGATGCCTGCAGCTCATCTACCCCCGATTTTCAGCCCAACCCTGGTTACTTTCGTTGCACGCCATCGTTTCCGAATTCATGCAGTTAGCTTTTCTGTCATTCGCCAGGCGCCGCGCCGCGCCGGCGGTACTCGCCGCGGCGTTGCTGGCCGGCTGCGGTACAGCGCCCGTGGGCCCTGGCTTTTATCGTGTGCAGCGCGGCGACACCTTGTCGAGCATTGCGCGCAGCAAGCGGCAGTCGCTCGGCGATCTTGCCCGCTGGAACGGCTTGAGCAACCCGAACTCGATCAGCACCGGCCAGGTCTTGCGCGTAACGCCGCCGCGCGGCAGCGCCGCGAGCGGGGCCGCCAATGCCACGCGCACGCAAAACGCCAGCGCTGCGCGCCGTGCACCGAGCGCTACTTCTTCGAGCAATGCGAGCAATGCGCCCAGGGCGCCGTCGACCAGCGATGCTGCCAGCGATGCTGGGCGGCCGATACCGGCGCCGCCCTTCAAGCTGCTGCGGCCGGCCAGCGGCGCGGTGCTGCGTGGTTATGACGGCCAGCGCAGCAAGGGCATCGATATTGCCGGCAACGCGGGCGACCCGGTGGTGGCCGCCGCGGCAGGCACGGTGGTCTATGCAGGCAACGGTTTGCGGGGTTATGGCAATCTGCTGATCATCAAGCATCAAGGCGGTTTTCTCACGGCCTATGCGCACAACCGCCAGCTGGCCGTAAAGGAAGGCGACAGCGTACGTGCCGGGCAGCAAATTGCCGAGATGGGCGACACGCAGGCCGAGCGTGTCATGCTGCATTTTGAATTACGGTATCAAGGCAAGCCGGTTAACCCGACGGCTTATTTGAGCAACCCCTAACCATTTATGTCAGACGAATAGCCGATGCGCGGTGACCGCGCCGGCTTACTGTTCGCCGAAGGACTCTTGATGAAACGCCTGGTCGCTTTGCTT
>JBPBQZ010000033.1:0-91746 GCA_050955105.1 Janthinobacterium lividum
TCTTCGATGCGCTTGGTGGCATGGGCACTGCCCGCGCCATCGGCCGATCCGCCTTCTTCCTCGGCCGCCATGTCCGCCGAGAATTCCTGATCTCGAAATACCGTCAGACCTTCCTTCAGGCTCAATTGAAACCAGTCGCGGCAGGTCACGCGGTTACCGGTCCAGTTGTGGAAATACTCGTGGCCGACGACCGCCTCGATATTCGAGAAATCGGCATCGGTGGCGGTCTGCGCATCGGCCAATACATATTTGGTATTGAAGATGTTCAGGCCCTTGTTTTCCATCGCGCCCATGTTGAAATCGCCGACCGCGACGATCATGAAACGGTCGAGGTCGAGTTCCAGACCGAAGCGCGCCTCGTCCCAACGAATCGCGCGAATCAGCGAGTCCATCGCGTGACGTGTTTTCGGCAGGTCGTGCGGCTCTACCCATACTTGCAATAGCTTGCGCGCGCCCGAGCCGCTGGTGATTTCTTCCTCCAGCGCCACCAGTTTGCCCGCGACCAGCGCGAACAGATAGCAGGGCTTGGCGAAGGGGTCGTGCCAGACGGCGAAGTGCCGCCCGTCGTCGAGCGCGCCTTGCTCGACCAGATTGCCGTTCGACAGCAGCACCGGATAGGCTGCGCGGGCGGCATTCAGCTGCACCGTATAGGTCGCCATGACATCGGGGCGATCGAGAAAGTAGGTGATTTTGCGAAACCCTTCGGCCTCGCATTGCGTAAAGAAGTTGCCGTTCGACACATACAGTCCCATCAACGACGTATTGTCGGCGGGGCGCGATGCCGTGACGATTTCCAGCGTGCAACGCTCCGGCAAGCTTTCAATCACCAAAGCACTATCGGTGCGGCGGAAATTGGTGGTGGGCTTGCCGTCGATCGCCACGCTCAGTAATTCGATTTGCTCGCCCACCAGCGCCAGCGCGCCGGCGGCGCCCCCAGCCTGCGGGTTGCGATGAATTGCCATACGATTCGTCACCACCGTGCGCTCGGGCACGAGGTCGAAGTTCAGATGCACGGTGTCGATCAGGAACGGCGGCGGCGTATAGTCGGCGCGGTGAATGACTTGCGAACGGGTATCGGTCATGGCGGCTTGAAGAAGAGAGGCTGGGCGCCCGTATAGAGCAGGGCACGAAGCGCAAATGGGTGGCTTAGGCGACGAGGGCGACTCGGGCAGCGTTAACGACTCGGAGAATGAGTCCATTGTACAAAAGGCGGCGCGCGAAACATTTCGCCTGGGCGAACCTCACTCGACCGGTGCTGTCAATGGATTATCCTCGCCAATAACTGAACAGGAATGATGATGAAACGAGCCAGGGGCTGTTTGACCGCCATGTTGGTCGTGCTGGGGCTGGGCTTGCTGGGCGGTTGCGCCGGCTATGTGACGACCGACGTCACGGCGTTCCAGGATTGGCAAGGTACCGATGCGCAGCGTACCTACGCTTTCGCCGAGAAATCCAGCGCGCCGACGGCTATCGAGGCGCGCACTTACCAGCAATGGGTGGCGGACGCTTTGTCCAGCTATGGCTTCACCCGCACCGATGCGAGCCACGCGCATTACGTAGTCGATCTCGCCTATCGCTTGCGCGACACTACGGTGATGATAGCCCAGCCGGTTTATTACGATAGCTGGCCGTATGGCCGAGGGTGGTTCGGTCCTGGACCGTGGGGCGGCCCCGGACCGCTGTGGGGGCCGACTTTCGTCGACACACCGTATCCCGGATTCAGGGCCGAATTGCGCTTGCGCTTTTATGACAGTGCCACGCATCGGGAACTGTATGAGGTGACCGCCCAGCACACCGGCACGCGCGCCGCGCTGGCGACCATCATGCCCTATCTGGTACGCAGCGCGCTCGCTGACTTCCCGCTACCGAATGGCAGCGTGCGGCGCGTCAGCATCCGCGTGGATCGCAACGGTTTGCCAACCAACGACATCCGCATTGGCGACGCGCCGAACGTTGCGCCGCTACTGGCGCCGGAGGCGGCGCAGGCGGCGAAAAGCCCATCCGAAGCTTCCGCCTCCACGCCGTGAACACTCGAGTGGCTGGAAGCGGCCGCGTGCGCTGCATCTTGCGTGCGCGGCCGCTGCTCGGTTTCGCGGCCAGCGATAGCGGGCGGGTGGTCGGCCACAGCTATATCGTTTGAGTCCGTCGTTCGGTCAGTCGTCTCGACTGTGCACACGCTGGCCCATCGACCAGGTTTCATAAACCGCACGGTCGTCGCCGAGCGTGGCGAAGGCGAACAGCAATTCTTCCAGCGATTCGACACGGCTGGTGCGACGCGCCAGCAGCGGGGTCGCACGCGGATCGAGCACGATGAAATCGGCCTCGGCGCCCGGTGCGAAGTGGCCGATCGATTGGCCCAGCCCCAGCGCACTGGCGGTGCCGGCGCTGGCCAGATAGAACATGCGCAGCGCGCTCAGATAGCTGTCGTTCATGCGCGCCACCTTGTGTGCCTCGTTCATCGTTTGCAGCATCGATAACGAGGTGCCGGCACCCACGTCGGTTGCCAGCCCAACCTGCAGCGACGCCATGTCGGCGGCACGCCAATCGAATTGCCCACTGCCGAGAAACAGGTTCGAGGTGGGGCAGTGCGCCACCAAGCTGGAGCTTGCGGCCATCCGCTCCCGATCGGTATCGTCGATCCACAGACAGTGACCATAGACGGCACGCGGCCTTAGCAAGCCGTAGTGCTCGTACACATCCAGATAACTGCGGCGTTCCGGAAACAGTTCGCTTACCCAGTCGACTTCGCCACGGCTTTCCGCCAGATGGCTTTGCACGAAAACATCGGGATACTGCGCCGCCAGCGCGCCGCAGGCTTCGAGCTGCGCGTGCGTGGAGGTGGGCGCGAAGCGTGGCGTGAGCGCATAGTGCTGCCGCCCGCGTCCATGCCAGCGCTGGATCAGGGCTTCGCTTTCTTCGAAGGCGCGCAGCGAGGTGTCGCGCAGCAGCTCCGGCGCGTGCCGGTCCATCATCACCTTGCCAGCCACCATTCGCAGGTTGCGCGCATGGCTGGCTTGAAAGAACGCTTCGGCCGACTGCGGGTGCACGGTGCAATAGACTAATGCCGTGGTGGTGCCATGAGCCAGCAGTTGGTCGACGAAAAATGTCGCCACTTCAGCCGCATGGGCGGGGTCGGCGAAGCGTTGTTCAGTGGGATAGGTGTAGTCGTCAAGCCAAGGCAGCAGGCCGGGCGCGGGCGAGGCGATCATATCGATCTGCGGCATATGCACGTGCGCGTCGATAAAGCCGGGGGTGATCAGCTTGTCGCCGTACTCGCGAATCGGCAGGTCGGCCGGCAGCATGCCGCGCAAGGTGTCGTAGTCGCCGGCGACGGCGACATGACCATCGCGTAGATAAAGCAGGCCGTCGCTGTGGTAGCGCGCGGCGTTGGGTTCATAGGTGGGGTCGCCGACAAAATGCAGCAGCCGGCCGCGCAAGGCGATATCCGGGTCGCCAGCGGGGGAGCGGGGCGTGGTCATGCAACGATTCCATTGGGGAAAAACTTAACGCTTGCCGCCTGCGCGGTGCTTGGCTCAGGCGTTCCAGTAGGCGTCCAGCTGCGCGAGCCGTGCGTCGCGCGCGGCGGGCGGCAGGAACGACGCGTTAAAGCCATTGCGCACGATTGTATGTAAGGCGGCGTCGTCGAGTGTCAATGCTTCGGCGATGGCCAGATAGTTGGCATTGATATAGCCGCCGAAGTAAGCCGGGTCATCTGAATTCACCGTCACCGGCACGCCGGCGTTCAACAATTGCCCCAGCGTGTGGGCGCGCAGATCGTCGAACACGCATAGCTTCAGGTTCGACAGTGGACAAACCGTCAGCGCAATCTGCTCGCGCGCCAGGCGTGCCACCAATTGCGGATCTTCGATGCTGCGCACGCCGTGATCGATGCGTTCGACGTGCAGCAGATCGAGCGCTTCGCTGACGTAGGCGGCGGGTCCTTCTTCACCCGCATGCGCGACAGCGCGCAGCCCTGCGGCGCGGGCCTTGGCGAACACCCGCTCGAACTTCGACGGCGGATGGCCGCGTTCGGACGAATCGAGCCCCACGCCGACCAGTCGTTCAGCGTATTTCGGCAGCAAAGGCAATGCCGCGTCGAGCGTTTCCAATGCCGCCGACTCGGGCAGATGGCGCAGAAAACAAAGAATCAGCCGGCTGGTGAAGCCAGCGTCGCGCTCGGCATCGGCCAAGGCGCCGTCGATACCCTCCAGCATGGTCTGCAGCGATACGCCGCGCTCGGTGTGGGTTTGCGGGTCGAAGAATATTTCCGCATGCACGACGTGGTCTTGGCGCGCCCGCGCGATATAGGCGGCGGTCATATCGTAGAAGTCTTGCGCGGTTTGCAGCACGCCGGCGCCCGCATAGTAGACATCGAGGAACGACTGCAGGTTGCTGAAGGCGTAGGCGTCCCGCAGCGCTTCGACCGACGGGTAGGGTAGCGTGATGCGATTGCGGGCCGCCAGCGCGAAGATCAGCTCAGGTTCAAGCGAGCCTTCGATGTGGATGTGCAGCTCGGCCTTCGGCGCGGCCTGGATCTTTTGGGCGAGAGACGGGTTCATGAGGCGTGCGGAAAATGATGGGGATGATCGCGCACCGACAACAATTGCGCGGCGACTGACACGGCGATCGACTGCGGCGCTTTGTCGCGGATGCTGTCGATGCCGATCGGACAGTGGATACGTGCAATTTGAATCGGATCGATGCCGCGCGCCGCTAGCCGGTGTTCGAGCCCGGCGCGTTTGGTCCGCGAGCCGATCACGCCCAGGTAGGCGTAGTCGGCACGCAGAACGATGCGTTCGACCAGGTCGTTGTCCAGAATATGGCTGGACGTGGCGACCACGAAATAGGCGCCCGGCGGTGCCGCCGCGACCTGTGTCAATGGATCGTCGGCCAGCACCGCCTTGACGTTCTCCGGCAACTGTCGCGGAAACTGCGCCTTGCGCGGATCGATCCAACTGACGCGACAGTCGAGGGTGGCCAATACCTGCACCAGCGCATTGCCGACATGGCCCGCGCCGAACAGCATGATGTGGAAATCGATCGGCGCGATGGTTTCGGTGAGTAAGGGTCCCGTGCCGTCGGTAGTCCCCGCGGTATCCCATAACAGGCAGTCGGCGGCCGCGACGCCGGTTTCGGTGTCGGAGAGCATCACCGGGTCGGCACTTCCCAGGTCGACGCTGCGCAGGCTGGCCTGCGCCTGGCCCAGCCGTTTCAGTAGCGACGAGACCCAGCCGAGATCGGCGATCGACAGTCGCTCGAAGGCTAACGACACCACGCTGGCGCCAAGCGCGCCGTCTTCGGGTTCGGGTGTCAGGCGCTGCAGTCGCCGTGGCGTGCGCGCACCTTCGCGCAATAGCTGGCGGGCGATCTCGATGGCGCGCAGTTCGAGGTAACCGCCGCCCACCGTGTGCCGCGTGGCGTCGCGCGTCACGATCATGCGCGCGCCGCTTTCGCGCGGCGCGGGGCCTTCCACGTGGGCGACCGTGACCAGCACCGCCGGATCGCCGCGCGCGAGCAAATGCTGCAGATCAACCAGCCAGCGCTGCGCGTCCATTCGCCAGTTCTCCAGACAATCGGCCAGCTCAGCTCAGCCCAGGCGGCGGAACAGGCTCACGCCTACCAGTACCACGATCAATAAAAATCCGATCAACGACCACGCAGGCAGCGACAAGCCCAATAGCGGCGGATAGGGCGTTTCACACAATCCGGCCACCTTGAAAACGCCGGGCAGGATTTTTGCGGGCGGCAGGCCATCGACGATGGGTTGCAATACATCGAAGCCGCAACTGAACATCGGGCGGCTGAGTACGTAGAGGTGCCGGCCCGCGGCGATGGCGCCGCCGATGCCGGCGAGCACCACCAGGCCCTTGGCTAGGCCTAGCGGACCGCGCCGCCGTGTGACGGCGCCGGCCAGCGCGAAGATGGCGGCGAGGATGTAGCCATAGCGTTGCAGGATGCACAACGGGCAGGGGTCTTCGCCGCGGAAGTACTGCAGGTATAAGGCGCCGGCGACCAGCGCAAGACTGAGAATGGCGAGTAACACGAGCAGCGCGCGATCGCGCCGCATGCCCGTTTCAATATCTAGGGTTTGGTGAATCGGCATGTTCCGGTCCGGACGTTGGCTGGCAGGGCGGCTCCATTGTAGGGCCTATGAGGTTTTGCTAGGTGCGCTCGACCCGCATCAGAACGACGCGGCGAGCGCCTGTTCGGCCGACAGCGCCACTGCCAGCAGCGCGTCGTCGCGTCCGCCCGCGCTGCTCAGCGTCAGCCCGCACGGCGCCTCGTCCGGATGATGGCAAGGCAGCGATATCGCACAGCCGTCGATGAAATTGACCCAGGACGAGTTGCGTACCAGTCGTCCGTGGGTGCGTGCCAGACGCGCTTCGTCGGCCAGTTCGGCGATGCGCGGCGGCACCATCGGCACGGTCACGAACGCCAGCGCGTCGAATTGTGCCAAGGTGGCGCCTGCCGCCGCGATGGTCTCCTGCCGCTTGGCCAGCAGCTCGATGTAGTCGGCGGCGCTCGCATCGCGGCCCTGAAGGATTCGTTTGAGCACCTGTGGATCGTAGGTGCGGCCGTGCTCGGCGATCAACTGTCGATGCCATGCATAGGCCTCCATCGGCACGAAGCCGACGCGGTTGATCGACGACAACGCGTCGAGCGCGGGGATGCGCACCTCCTCGAGCGTAGCGCCGGCGGCCTCCAGCGCGCGCAGTGCATGATCGAAAGCGGCCGCGATCGGCGCGTCGAGATCATCACTGACGTAATTGGCGAGAATGCCGATGCGTGTGCCGGCCAGTGCGCGTGCGCGCGGCACGCTGGGCGGCAAACCCGCGAGGATGCGATCGGCGATAGCGCAACAGGCGACGCTGTGGGCAATCGGCCCGACGCTATCGAGCGATGCCGACAAAGGCACCACGCCACGCTGCGAAATGCGCGCCGCGGTAGGTTTGAATCCGGTGAGCGCGCAGAAGGCCGCCGGAATGCGCGTCGACCCGCCGGTATCGGTGCCCAGTCCCAGTGCCGCCATGCCATGGGCCACCGATGCGGCGGCGCCCGACGACGAGCCGCCCGGAATGCGCGCTTCATCGCTGCGCCACGGTGCCACCGGTGTGCCGAAATGTGGATTGACGCCGGTTGCCGAGCAGGCGAATTCGCTCATGTTGGTACGGCCCATCAGCACCGCGCCCGCGTGGCGAAGTCGGCCCACGGCGTCGGCATCAGAAACGGCGCGCGGCACCCCCGCCAGCGCTACCGACGCGGCCCGGGTGACTTGGCCTGCGATATCGAACAAGTCTTTGATGGATACCGGCAGACCGGCCAGCGGCGACAACTGCGTACCGGCGCGGCGCAGTGCATCGGCGGCATCGGCCGCGGCGCGTGCGCCCGCGGCATCGACGTGTGTGAAGACGTGCGCGAGCGCCGGCCGCGTGTCTTCGATGCGCTCGAGCGCGCGTTCGGTGAGAGCGCGACTGCTCAGTATGCCGGCGGCTAATGCCGCGGCCAGCGTCGCGAGCGGCGGCAAGGCGTCGGGATGGTAACGGGATGCAGGCGGTAGATCTGACATGGTGGACATCAATGAGGATTTCATGGCGTGGCGGTTCACTGGCGTTGGGAAGATCCCGTAGCACTGCGCAGCGATTCTAAGCGCAGTCGATCGGGTGGTCCATGACTAACACCAAGCTTTAGCCATTTGGCATAGATCGTCGCACGCGCACCATGTGGTCTAATGCAATCGTTCTTTCAAGCCCGCTTTGGTGCTTTGCCGACGCTGCGCTTGCGCGATGTGTGGCATGCGATGACAGGCCGGCAGAGTCGGCAGAGATAAGGAGGGTTGAGCAGCCATGCACCATGCCATCGGTTTTATTCAGGATCTCGCGGTGATCATGGTGATTGCCGGCGCAGTCACGATCATCTTCCATCGCTTCAAGCAGCCGGTGGTGCTCGGTTATATCGTCGCCGGTGTCATCATCGGCCCGCACACGCCGCCCTTCGAACTGATCCACGACGAAACCACGATTCGCACCCTCGGCGAATTGGGCGTGGTGTTCCTGCTGTTCTCGCTTGGTCTTGAATTCAGCCTGCGCAAGCTGGTCAAGGTCGGCGCCACGGCGTTCGTCGCGGCGCTTTCAGAAATTGCGTTGATGATCTGGCTGGGCTATGAAATTGGCGGCTGGTTCGGCTGGAGCACGATGGATTCGCTGTTCCTCGGCGCCATGCTGGCGATTTCTTCCACCACCATCATCGTCAAGGCGCTCGACGAGCTGGGTCTCAAGCGCGAGCGTTTTGCGCAACTGATTTTCGGCATTCTGATCGTCGAAGACATTCTGGCGATCGCCATGCTGGCCTTGCTGTCGGGCGTGGCCAGCAGTGGTTCGGTAGATGCCGTGGCAGTTGCTACCACCTTCGGTCAACTGCTGTTGTTCATGACGGTGTCGCTGGTGGTGGGCATTGTGCTGGTCCCGCGCCTGCTTGAGTACGTATCACGCTTTCACAGTACCGAAATGTTGCTGGTGACGGTACTCGGGCTATTGTTCGGGTTCTGCCTGATCGTCGTCAACATGGGCTACAGCATTGCGCTGGGTGCGTTCCTGATCGGCGCCATCATGGCCGAGTCGCGGCAACTGCATGCGATCGAACGCATCATCGCGCCGGTGCGCGACATGTTCAGCGCCATCTTCTTCGTCGCCATCGGGCTGATGCTCGATCCGCGCGTGCTCGTGCAATACGCGGGGCCGATCGCCGCGATCACCGCGCTGGTGATCGTCGGCAAGATCGTCACCTGCGGGTTAGGTACCTTCGTGGCCGGCAACAACGGGCGCACTTCGATGCGTGTGGGGATGGGCGTGGCACAGATCGGCGAATTTTCTTTCATCATCGCCTCGCTCGGCGTGTCGCTGAAAGTCACCAGCGACTTCCTGTATCCGATTGCCGTCGCGGTCTCGGCATTGACCACGTTGACCACGCCATACCTGATGCGCGCAGCCGATCCGCTTACCGAACGCCTGGCGAATGTGGTGCCGAAGCGTGTGGCCAATGTGTTCGGCTTGTACACCCAGTGGCTCGAGCGCCTGGCCAGCACCGAAGGCGATGGGCGCACCCTGCTGCGCGCCGTACAACGCATCGTCTTTCAAGTGTTGGTGAATGTGGCGCTGGTGGCAGCCATCTTCATCGTCGTTTCTTATTTCGCCGAACCGGCGCGGCGCGGCTTGCGCGGCTGGATCGACAACCCACGTCTGGCCGACGCCTTGTTGTGGGGGGGGGCCTTGTTGTTGGCAATGCCGTTCCTGGTCGCGGTTTATCGCAAACTGAAGTCACTGAGCCTGATCCTGGCCGAGATCGGCATCCAGCAGGCGGTGGCTGGCCGCTATACGCGGGGCTTGCGTAGGCTGGTGGCGGAATTGCTGCCGGCGCTGGCGATGCTCGGCGTCTTCGGCCTGGTGGCTGCCTTGAGCGGCGCGATCCTGCCGACCGCCGATCTGCTGATGGCCATGCTGTTCGGTGCGGCCATTCTGGTCTGGTGGATGTGGCGCTGGTTCGTGCAGATTCATGCCAAATTGCAAATTGCCTTGCGTGCCACGCTCGACCAGGAAGCGGACGGCCACTGAGCCGACTGGCGCTTGTCGAGGCTACTTGCTGTTTTCGACATGCGTAACAAATTGCAGCGTGGTTTGCCGCGTGTACGCGCTTCCTCCATAATCGATTCGTCGATTTGACTCACCGGCCGCGCGGCCGGTGCCTTCCAGGCCTAGGCCGCAGATCTTCATCGAGCCCTATGAGCGATCCCCTGCACCCGTCCCAACCGCCCAGTCCAGCCAACCCGGCACCCGTCTCGTCCGAACGCGACGGCAAACCGGTCGACCCGGTGATCGATGTAGCCACCGACGCGGTGCCCGTTGCAGGTTCCGATATCGCCGATACCTCGCTGGCGGCAGCGATCAGCCAGGAGCCGGCGCCCACGGTGGTTGGACCGATACCCGCAACGGCTACACCGCCCACCGTGACAAGCAACGCACCTGACGCGGAATCCGCGATCGAAGCTTCGACCGAGCCGTTGCCGGAGGCGGCGACCGGGCCAAGCGCCGACGCCATCGCAGAACCAACCACCCCGCCGTTCGCCGAACCATCGCCGGTCGAAGCTGCCACCGTCGGCGACGCGCCCGCATTCGGCGCTGCACCTTCGTACGAACACGGCGCCGCCCCGGCCTATATGCGGCCGGGCGACTCGGCGCTGTCGGTATTGGGGCGCATCGCCACAGCGCGGCTGCGCGCCATGTACGAGCGCGCCAGCCACCGCATCACGCGCCGTACGTTGCGTATCGGTATTTCAGCGCGCATTTTCCATCCCGAGCCGGGCGCTAAGGGGCTGCGCGGTAAAACCCTGCAATATCTCGAAGAGTCAGTCGCGCATTGGGTCATGTCGCGCGACGTGCTGGTTTTCATGATTCCCACGGTCGGCCAGCAGGGCATGCTGCATCCAAGCAATATTCGCCTGCGCGACTACGCCAAGCATCTCGATGCGCTGGTGCTGCAAGGCGGTGCCGACGTGTCGCCCCAGTCTTACGCGCAGACAGTCACGCGCCCGGAATGGCAAGGCGATCGCGTACGCGATATGTACGAGTTGGAACTGCTGCATGAATTCATCGAAAACGGCAAACCGGTGCTGGGTGTATGTCGAGGCTGTCAACTGATCAACGTGGCGTTCGGCGGCACGCTCTATCAAGACATCGCGACCGACAAGCCGGATGCCGCATTGCACGTGAGTGACGATTACGACCAGTTGTCGCACGGCATTCTGTTTCCGCCGGGTTCCAGCATGTCGGCGCTGTTCGCCGGTCGTACCGAGGCACGTGTCAATTCGATTCACCATCAGGCGGTGCATACGCTGGGCCGCGATTTGTCGGTCGAGGCCGTGTCCGCTGCCGACGGCATCATCGAAGCCGTGCGCCACCGTACCGCGCCATTCGTGATGGGTGTGCAGTGGCATCCGGAATTCCACCGTGCCGGCGGCGCCGAATTGCTCGATTGCACGCCGCTGCTTGACGCCTTCCTGCGCGCCGCGCGCGACACGCGGTTTTAACCCCGTGCCGAGTGCCTGCCCGGCAATCGCCGTCCGCCTGATTTATCATCAAGCTCGCAGTCGATCCAAATCTGCTTGACGTCGAGATTCGACCACCCGGGCCATGCGCCCGCAGACGATGTGGATCGGCAACGGTTATCCCCAGAGCCCGCCGCGCCCTTGTCTACCAATGGCGTCGGCACGCGAAAGCGAGCATTTATGAATACAGCTGCCTCCGAGCATGCATCGCCGTTGAAGGAATCGAAGGCGAAAACCGTGGTGCGCGTCACCAGCGGCAATTTCCTCGAGATGTACGACTTCATGGTCTACGGCTATTACGCGTCGGCCATTGCGCACACCTACTTTCCTTCGGGAAGTGAATTTGCCTCATTGATGTTGTCGCTGTCGGTATTCGGCGCCGGCTTTCTGATGCGGCCTCTGGGGGCGATCGTCCTCGGCGCCTATATCGATCACCACGGTCGCCGCAAAGGGCTGATCCTGACCTTGTTACTGATGGCGATCGGCACCCTGATCGTGGCGGTGATACCGGGCTATGCGACGATCGGCCTGTTCGCGCCGCTGCTCGTGCTGCTGGGGCGCCTGCTGCAAGGCTTTTCGGCGGGCGTGGAGCTAGGTGGCGTGTCGGTGTACCTGTCTGAAATGGCGACACCCGGACACAAAGGTTTTTACTGCGCCTGGCAATCCGGCAGCCAGCAGGTCGCGGTGATTTTCGCGGCGGCGCTTGGCGTGTTGTTGAACAGCATTCTGCCGGCCGAATCGATGAGCGCCTGGGGCTGGCGCGTCCCGTTCATCATCGGCTGCCTGATCGTGCCGTTCCTGTTCCTGATTCGGCGCTCGCTCACTGAAACCGACGAGTTCCTGGCGCGCAAGGTACGCCCGACGGTGTCGCAGATTTTCGCGTCGATGGGCAAGAACTGGGGCCTGGTGCTGGCCGGCATGATGCTGGTGACGATGACCACGGTATCTTTCTACCTGATTACCGCTTATACGCCGACCTTCGGCCGGCATGTACTGCATCTGTCGGACGTCGACGTGTTGGTCGTGACGGTGTGTATCGGCATATCGAATCTTATCTGGTTGCCCCTGATGGGCGCGCTGTCCGATCGCATCGGACGCCGCCCCTTGCTGATCGTGTTTACCATTCTCACGGTGCTGACTGCTTATCCGACTGTGCTGTGGCTCACGCAGGCGCCATCGTTCGGACGCTTGTTGGGGGTCGAGCTATGGCTGTCATTCCTATATGGCAGCTACAACGGTGCCATGGTGGTCGCGCTTACCGAACTGATGCCGGTGGACGTGCGCACCGCGGGCTTCTCCTTGGCCTACAGCTTGGCAACGGCGCTGTTCGGCGGCTTCACGCCGGCGATTTCTACTTACCTGATTCACCTGACGGGCAATAACGCGGCGCCCGGTATATGGCTGTCGTTCGCCGCGGTGTGCGGGCTGATCGCCACCTTCGTGCTTTACCGATCGAAGGAGGCACGCCTGCAATATCGGGTGGTCTGACTATCGCAGTTGCTCGGCAAGCGCCGCGATCACGTCTTGCCAGGCGCCTGGCTTGGTTTGCCTGATGATGCGCAGGCGTGGATACCAGGTGACCGCATCGGTGGCCGCCGACCAGCGCCAGTCGGCCGGTTGCGATAAAAGCAGCCATGCCGGCAAGCCCATGGCGCCTGCTAAATGCGCAAAGGCGGTGTCGATGCTGATCAGTCCATCGAGTTGCGCGGCGAGCGCCGCGGTGTCGGCAAAATCACCCAGTGCCGGGCCCAGGTTGCGCAGCGTCGGATAACGGCGCTGCATGACGGCGAGCGTGCGTCGTTCGTCGGCGCCGAGCTGCGGTTGCAGCAGGTACCAATCAATTCCCTCCAACGCGAACAGGGGTGCCAGCTGCGGCAACGCAATACGCCGGGCATCGTGTGCGCGGTTGGACCCCGACCAGACGATGCCGATGCGACGGCGGCGCTTGGGTAGCAGGCGTGATCCCGCCCGCCCGAGTCGCTTGGCAATGCTCGGTTTGCCTGGTCGAGCGTGGGGGCTGGCGATTGGGCGATGCGGCAGATCGCGTCCATGGTTCAGTATCTTTCGCCAGCGCGCGGTCCGTTCGGCTGGCGCCTGCAAATAGGGCGCCGTCAATTCCGTGGCCGCGAGTTGATCGGCCCGATCCAGGCCCAGCGCGAATGGCAGGCTGGCCAACGCTATTTCGTAATCCGGCACAAACGATGACGCGGCGGCGCGGGAATCGTTATCGACGCCGCCACTCGCGCCGGCATCTGCATGCGCACCAGCACCAGCACCAGCACCAACGCCCATGCCTGCATCCGCAATAACTTCAACATTGGCTGGCAGCGCAGCCGCTTGCAGCAGCGCGCGCAATGACGGTTGTACTTCAAGCCGTACCGCTCGAACGCGTTGGGCCAGCAGCGGTACGAAACGCACGAATTGCAGGGTATCGCCGAGCCCTTGCTCGTGAAATACGCGCACGCTCGCAGTCGACGGCGCCGCGGTGCTCCAGCGCGGCAGCGGCAGCGGCATATCGACGGATGTGACCGCCGGTGTGCGCGTCGGCGCCACCGAACTTTCCGGCGATACGAACACCGAGAAGCGCGCTTCGTAGTCCGCCCAGCCGCCCACATAGTCACCCGCCGCCAGACGCAGCAATGCCCGATTGAAACGGGCAATAGCAAGTTCCGGCCTGAGATCGAGAGCCTTTTCAAGAGCCGCCAGCGCGTTCGCCGACTGACCCAGGCGCAAATAGGCGCTGCCGAGATTTTGATGCGCGAGCGCGAAGTCGGCGTCGAGCTCGAGCGCCCGCCGATAGTGATCAATCGCCGTCGCATCATGACCCAGGTTCACGCAGGCGTTACCTAATGCATAGTGCGCGGCGGCGAACTGCGGCGCGCGTTCGGTGATGGCCTGCAAGCGCGGTATGGCAAGCGCTGGCTTGCCGCTCGCGTCGTAGGCGAGGGCCAGATTGAAGGCGGCTTCGACGAAATTGGGCTCGAGCGTTACCGCACGCTCGAAGTGGTTGATGGCGGCATCTGTATCGCCGGTCGCGTTCAGGCTCAGGCCGAGATTATTGTGGGCGCCGGCATAGCCTGGACGCAGTGCCAAGGCCTGTCGATAGGCATCGAGCGCCGCCGCATGCGTGCCCGTCGCAGCCAGGGCATTGCCGAGATTGTTGTGCGCGGCGGCGTCTTGCGGCGCCAGCCGCACTGCTTCACGCAGCGCTATGACGGCCGACTCGGCGCGGCCCAGGGTCAGCAGCGTATTGCCGAGCGCGTAATGAGCGGCCGCGAAATTGCCCTGCTGCGCGATGGCGGCACGATAGGCGTCGCAGGCCTGGCCCAGGCGTCCGAGCGCCTTGAGGGCATGGCCGAGATTCAGTTGCGCGCCGGCGTGCGACGGGTGCGCCGCGTCGGCGCGCACCGCACGCTCCAGGCAATTTACCGCTTCCTGATGTCGGCCTTGTTGATGGCGCAGCAAGCCCAGCAATTGCAGCGCGTCGACGTGCGCGGGGGCGCTGGTCAATACCAACTGGTAATCGTGCGCCGCGCGCTCGAGTTGGCCGGCGCCATGCAGCGCATAGCCGCGCGCAAGCAAGCCATGCAACTGGTCGGAAGGCACGGGGGACACAGGAGGAACCGAAGCACTCAAGCCGCTATCAACGTCAGCGTGGCGAAGCCCAGCGCTGTAGCGATGATCGACCCCAGCACATGCACGGCGATTTCAGTCAGTGCCCAGCCGGTGTGGCCGGCTTGCAGATGGCTGGTGACTTCGGCCGAGAACGTGGAAAAGGTCGACAGGCCGCCCATCAGCCCGGTCGTGACGAACAGCCGCCATTCGATGGGCACGGTATTGAAGCGCCCGAAGGCGGCAATCGCCACGCCGATCACATAGCCGGCCAGCAGGTTCGCCACCAGCGTGCCGAGCGGCAGATTGGGGAAGAGCGCATTCAGCCGCAGCCCGAGAAACCAGCGAAACAGCGAGCCCAATGCGCCGCCTATGGCGACCGAGGCGATCGATGCATACATCAGAGACGCTCCATCCAGGATCTATGTCGCGGGAATGATAGCGCAGTCATCGATGCCGCCGCGCTGGGCTCAGGCGGTCGCCGGCGTCAGCCGTTCGCGTGCATTCGACAAGGCCTCGCGCATGAAGGGGGATAGCTCCGCCGATTCCCCGGTATCGAGCGACGCCAGAATCTGCAGCCGCATGCGCGGCGCCCAGAAGCGGCCGATATGCTCGGCCGCGCCGTCCAGCGCTTCGGGTCGGTCTGGCATCGTCTCGAAAAAGTCGCCGATGCGGTTGGCCATCTTGATCAGGTTGTCACCGTTCATGAGGGTGCCGCTTTACCGCGCGACCGCAGCCGGCTCTTCACCGCGTTCGCGATGATCGAGCAGGTTCAACTGGGCACGATTGAATTGTTCATAACGCTTCTGCCATTCCGATTGCCACTCGGCTGGCTGCGCCACCGGCAATACTTGCACCGCCGTGACCTTGTATTCGGGACAATTGGTGGCCCAATCGGAACTGTCGGTAGTGATGACGTTGGCGCCCGATTCGGGGAAGTGGAAGGTGGTGTAGACCACGCCCGGTTGCATCTTCTCGGTGATGCGCGCGCGCAGCACTGTGTGGCCGGCGCGCGAGTCGATACCGACCCAGTCGCCTTCAAGAATGCCGCGGTCGTTGGCGTCGGCCGGATGAATATCGAGACGGTCTTCCTCGTGCCATGCCACGTTCGGCGTACGCCGCGTCTGCGCGCCCACGTTATATTGAGACAACACGCGACCGGTGGTCAGCAGCAACGGGAATTTGCGTGTCACCTTCTCGTCTGAGGCAACAAAACGCGTGATGATGAAGCGCCCCTTGCCGCGCACGAAATTGTCGATGTGCATGATCGGCGTGCCATCCGGCGCCGCTGCGTTACATGGCCATTGAATGCTGCCGAGTTCGTCGAGCCGCGCATACGACACGCCCGAGAAGGTCGGCGTGAGACTGGCGATCTCGTCCATGATCTGCGACGGATGCGCATAGTCCATCCCATAGCCGAGAGCCTTCGAAAGCATCAAGGTCACTTCCCAGTCGGCATAGCCTGCCATCGGCTGCATCACGCGCCGCACGCGTGAGATACGCCGCTCGGCATTCGTGAAGGTACCGTCTTTTTCGAGAAACGACGAGCCCGGCAAGAACACGTGCGCATATTTGGCGGTTTCGTTCAGGAAGATATCCTGCACCACGATGCACTGCATCGACGACAGCGCTTTCGCCACATGCTGCGTATCGGGATCCGACTGCACGATGTCTTCGCCCTGGCAATACAGGCCCAGGAAGCTGCCATGCGTCGCGGCCTCGAACATATTCGGGATGCGCAGCCCGGGCTCGGCTTGCAGCGGCACCTGCCACGCTTCTTCGAACTGTTGCCGCACGATGGTGTCGGAAACGTGCCGGTAACCGGGCAACTCGTGCGGGAACGAGCCCATGTCGCATGAGCCCTGCACATTATTCTGGCCGCGCAGCGGGTTCACGCCCACGCCTTCGCGGCCCACGTTGCCGGTGACCATCGCCAGGTTCGCGATGCCCATCACGGTGGTGGAACCCTGCGCATGTTCGGTCACGCCCAGGCCGTAGTAGATCGCGGCATTGCCGCCTTGCGCATACAGGCGCGCGGCGGCGCGCAACGCGTCGGCGGGCACGCCCGTCACGGCGGCAGTCGCTTCGGGGGAGTTTTCAGCTTGTGCGACGAAGTCTCGCCATTGCTCGAATGCCCGCGCTTCGCAGCGCTCGGCGACGAAGGTCGCATCGAACAGGCCTTCGGTGATGATGACGTGGGCGAGTGCGTTGACCATCGCGACATTGGTGCCGGGGCGCAACTGCAAATGATGCTCGGCTTTCACGTGCGGGCCGTCGACCAAATCGATGCGCCGCGGATCAATCACGATCAACTTCGCGCCTTGCCGCACGCGCCGCTTCAAGCGTGATCCGAACACCGGATGGCCGTCGGTCGGATTCGCGCCGATCACCATGATTACGTCGGCATGATCGACCGAGGCAAAGGTCTGCGTGCCGGCCGATTCGCCCAAGGTTTGCTTCAGTCCATAGCCGGTGGGGGAATGACAAACCCGCGCGCAGGTATCGACGTTATTGTTGCCGAACGCGGCGCGTATCAGCTTCTGCACCAGATAGGTTTCTTCATTGGTACAGCGCGACGAAGTAACGCCGCCGATCGAATCGCGGCCGTGCTCGGCCTGGATGCGGCGAAACTCCGATGCCGCGTAGCCGATGGCTTCTTCCCAACTTACTTCGCGCCACGGATCGGTGATGCGCTCGCGGATCATCGGCTTGGTGATGCGGTCTTTATGTGTTGCATAGCCCCAGGCGAAGCGGCCCTTCACGCATGAATGCCCATCGTTGGCGCGGCCGTCTTTGTACGGCACCATGCGCACCACTTCCTCGCCCTTCATCTCGGCCTTGAAGGCACAGCCCACGCCGCAATAGGCGCAGGTGGTTACGGTCGAGTGTTCGGGCTGGCCGAGTTCGATGATGCTTTTTTCCGTGAGCGTGGCGGTCGGGCAAGCGCTGACGCAGGCGCCGCACGATACGCATTCCGAGCCCATGAAGGCGCCATCCGGACCCGGCGCCACGCGTGATTCGAAGCCGCGCCCCGCGATGGTGAGCGCGAAGGTGCCTTGCGTTTCTTCACAGGCGCGCACGCAGCGATTGCAGACGATGCACTTCGACGGATCGTAGGTGAAGTAAGGATTCGACTCATCCTTCACATCGTGCAGGTGATTGTGACCTGCCGCATCGCCCACCCCGTAGCGCACTTCGCGCAAGCCGGTCACGCCGGCCATGTCCTGCAATTCGCAATCGCCGTTCGCCGCGCAAGTCAGGCAGTCGAGCGGATGATCGGAGATGTACAGCTCCATCACGTTGCGGCGCAGCGACTGCAGCTTGGCGCTTTGCGTGCGCACTTTCATGCCGGCTTCGGCCGGCGTTGTGCACGACGCGGGATAGCCGCGGCGGCCCTCGATTTCTACCAGGCAGAGCCGGCAGGAACCGAAGGGTTCGAGGGAATCGGTGGCGCACAGCTTCGGCACGTTCACGCCGCCTTCGACCGCGGCGCGCATCACCGATGTGCCGGCCGGTACCGTGACCTGGCGGCCGTCGATTTCGAGCGTCACCTGGGTTTCGGTTAATCGCGCTGGCGTACCGTAATCGGTATTGTTGATCTGCATCGGTGCTTCACCGGCCCATGCGGGCGCCGAACGCGGACCGGCAGGCGAAATTGGTCGATCACCCATTGATGCTCTCCTTGATTGGTAGCGGCGCGCCTTTGGCCGGCAATCCAAAATCCTCCGGGAAATGCTCGAGCGCCGACAGCACGGGATAAGGCGTCATGCCGCCCATCGCACACAGCGAGGCGCTCAACATCGTGTCGCACAGGTCACGCAGCAATTGCACCTGCTTGGGCGATGACTCACCCTGGCGCATGCGTGCGATGACTTCGACGCCGCGCGTCGAGCCGATGCGGCAGGGCGTGCACTTGCCGCACGATTCGATGGCGCAAAAGCGCATTGCATATTCTGACAACGCAGCCAGGTCGGAGGTGTCGTCGTGCACCACGATGCCGCCGTGCCCTACCACCGCGCCCATCGCCGCGTAGACTTCGTAATCGATCGGTTGATCCCACTGGCTGTCGGGCAGATAGGTGCCGAGCGGGCCGCCCACCTGCACGGCGCGCGCCGGCCGGCCGCTGGCGGTGCCGTGGCCATATGTATCGAGCAGCGTGCGCAAGGTCACGCCGAATGCCAGTTCGATCAGCCCACCGCGGCGCACATTGCCAGCCAACTGCATCGGCAGCGTGCCGAGCGAGCGACCTTGCCCGAAGCCACGGTAATAGTCGGCGCCTTTCGCAAAAACAATCGGCACCGTCGCCAGCGTGACCACGTTGTTGACCACCGTCGGCTTGCCGAACAGGCCCGTCAATGCGGGGATCGGCGGCTTGGCCCGCACCACGCCGCGCTTGCCTTCGAGGCTTTCCAGCAGCGCGGTTTCTTCACCGCAGACATAGGCGCCCGCGCCCTTTGCCACCGACAGCTCGAACGCGCGTCCAGAGCCGAGCACGTTTGCTCCCAGCCAGCCGACGCGTGTGGCGACCGCGATCGCCGCTTGCAGCGTGGCGATGGCGTGCGGATATTCGCTGCGCACATAGATGTAGCCGCGTGTGGCGCCCACCGTCACGCCAGCGATGATCATGCCTTCGATCAAGCCGAACGGATCGCTTTCCATCGACAGGCGGTCGGCGAAGGTGCCCGAATCGCCTTCGTCGGCGTTACAGACGACGTATTTTTGCGGCGCGGTCGCACCCAGCACGGTTTTCCATTTGATGCCCGCGGGAAATGCCGCGCCGCCTCGGCCGCGCAGTCCGGAATCGATTAGCAATTGGCAAGCCGCGCCGGCATCGAGCGTCAGGCAGTGGCGCAAGCCCTCGATGCCGCCGTGCGCCAGGTAGTCGTCGGTCGATAGCGGATCGGTGAGGCCGATGCGTGCGAAGGTCAAACGCTGCTGGGTGGCAAGCCAGGGCAGCGCATCGACGCGGCCGTCGGGCGCATCGATGCGGCGCGCGTGCGCACTGCCGGCGAGAAAACCGGCGGCGAACAGCGAGTCGAGATCTTCGAGTTCAACATTGCCGTAGCCGACCCGGCCGTTTGGCGTATCGACCTCGATCAGCGGTTCGAGCCATAGTATGCCGCGCGAGCCATTGCGCACGATGTCGATGTCCAGCGCATCGCGGGCGGCGCGCGCGGCAATCGCGGCTGCCAACTCATCGGCGCCCAAGGCGATCGCGGCGGAGTCGCGCGGAATAAATACGCGGGTCATCGCGCGGCTCCGGTGTCGTTGCCCGAGGCTGATGAGGTTGAGGGCGGCGTTGAGGTCGGCACCGCTGCAAATGCCGCAGCCGGCGCGGCATCGGTCGCTGTTTGTTCGCGCTGCCGGGCATCCCATAAGGCGTCGAACTTTTGTGGCGTGACCTTCGCGTACAGCCGATCGTTGAATAGCAAGGCGGGGGAGGTCGCGCACTGTCCGAGGCAATAAACCGATTCCAGGCTGACGGCCGACGCGGCGTGCGCGCCGGGCTGAGCGGGTGCCGTGGCTGCTGCGGCGGCATGGCCCGCATCGAAGCGGCAGCCGGTACGGTCTTCCAAATGCTTGGCCAACTGCTCGGTGCCCATGCTGCGACAGGCCTCCGCGCGGCATAGCTGGATCACGGTCGCAGGTGGCGGACTGGTGCGGAAATAGTGATAGAAGGTCAGCACGCCATGGACTTCGGCGCGCGACAAGCTCATTGCAGCGGCTACTGGCGCGATCGCGTCCGCCGGCACATATCGGCATTCGTCCTGTATCGCGTGCAACACGTCGAGCAAGGAGCGGCCCGGACGCACGAAGGCGCCGAAGCGGGCGGCATGCGGATCGGCCGCTTTGGCAGCATCAGCCATCTCGCGCGCGGTGCGCGTCGCCTGGCGACTGGCGCGCGAGCGCGGAGGGGCATTGAAGCCGGGAACATCCGGCAAAGGCAAGTCAGCAGACAAGGCAAGAAATCCAGCGCCTGACGACGCAAAATATGTGAGGGCTTGCATATAATCGACGGCAGGCCGATCAGTGTACGCATGACGGTTATGGATACCGCTGGTAGCGCCAGCATCTCATCAGTGCGGCCGAATATTGCGGCGCATCAAAATGAGATATGCAGAATCTTGTTAAGCTACGCGCGTTTCACTCCCGCTTCAATAGGCTATGCCACTGCATATATGGCGCAAGTCTCACCCCGTACTGACCTTTTTCTGGCAGGCGATGCCGGCCCGGGCGTTGCCTTGCGCGACATAGTCGCACTGCTCACACAAATACTGGCGCTCGGCTCGATTGCGCGCGCCGCCGAGCAATGCAATTTGTCGTATCGGCATGCTTGGGGCCTCTTGCGCAGCGCCGAAGCCGCCCTTGAAGGACCGTTGATTACTAAATCGCGCGGCAAGGGCTCGCTTGTCACACCACTTGGCGAGATCTTGATGCGCGCGGAAGCAACGCGCACGCAGCGTCTCGACGGACTCGCGCAGCGCCTGTCCGACGAAGTGACCCAGCAGATCAGCGACGAAATCCAGCGCTTGCGCGGGGCGCCGGCGCGCCTGCGCGTATTGGCTTCGCACGGCTATGCGGTGGCGGCGCTCCTCGATGCGCTGCAAGCAAGCGGCGCCGCCATCGATTTCAGCTATCGGGAAAGCGTCGAAGCGGTGCGCATGATGTCGCGCGGCGACTGCGAGTTGGCAGGCTTTCATCTGCCGCTTGGCGAGTTCCGCGCCGCATGCGGGGCTGGCTACCGCGCCTCGCTGGATCCACGGCGCCACGTTCTGATCTATCTCACGCGCCGCAAGCAGGGGCTGTTTTTGCCGCCCGGCAATCCTGCGGGCGTGCACGGTTTGGCCGATCTGGCGCGACCGGCCTTGCGTTTCGTCAATCGTCAGCCGGGGTCCGGCACACGTATATTGCTCGACTTGGCGTTGCGGGCGCAGGGCATCGAGCCTGCAACGGTCAATGGGCACGCCACCACCGAACTCAGCCATTCGGCGATCGCCGCCTTCGTCGCCAGCGGTATGGCGGATGTCGGCTTTGGCGTCGAACCGGCTGCGCGCCAGTTTGGCCTGGATTTCCTGCCCGTGCTGGAAGAAGACTACTTCTTTGTTGGCGAGCGACGCCGGCTGGAAGCCGCGCCGCTTGCCGACATGCTCAAGGTCTTGCGTACGCCCGCCTTTCACCGCGTGATCGACCGTTTAGCGGGATACAACGCGCGCGAATGCGGCAAAGTGCTGGAGATCGACGCCGGTTTCGACAGCGCCTGAGCCTCGCGCGGGCCCCAGGAATTTGGCATACAGCATGCCAATAATCGGCCACAGGCGGCGGCGCGCGGCACCCTATCAAATTGCGACGCAACCGCCCGTCGCAACACTGTCGTGCGCGCTACCAGCGGACCCTCAGACGATCAAAGATCCGGCTAGGGTTAACCAGCGAAAACGTCCAAGCGGCATGCTTCGTGCTGACTTATCTACCAAGAAGTCCGCACTGGGTGCCATGGCATTCGCCGCGCGGACTGAATCGCCGGCGCACGCCGGGCACCCGCAGCTTCTATCGAATGGGCGCTCGCCGCACTGCTGGCTCCACAGGAGTCTGCCGAAATGACCATCGTACAAAGCTTGAAGTCCGCACTCGGAATGGACCCGACCCGCGACGCCGACCCCGATATGCATCGCGTGCTGGAAGCATTGAAAAGCCTGCATCCGAAGCCGATTGAAGGTGATATGTCGGCCGAAGAGGCGCGGCGCCAGCCGCTGGCCGCGGACGCCGTGAAAAAGCTGCTGAGCGAATCGGGCGCGTCCGCCGAGGCAGTCATGCCGGCCGACGTGCGTACCGAGGAAATCTCGATTCCCGGGCTGGCAGGTGCCAACCGCGCCCGCGTCTACTATCCAGATAACGAGCAGGCCGAGAATCCGCTGCCCGTGATCCTCTATTTTCGCGGCGGCGGCTTCGCGATTGCCGATCTCGACGCCTACGATGCCACGCCGCGTTCGATGGCGGCGCTGACCGAGTCGGTGATTATTTCGCTCGACTATCGCCTCGCCCCCGAAAACAAATTCCCCGCCGCTTACGACGACGCATTCGCCGCCTATCAATGGCTGTTGGAAAACGCCTCCAGTCTGAATGGCGATCCGTCGCGCATTGCCGTCATGGGCGAGAGCGCGGGTGGAAATCTGGCGATCAATGTGTCGATCTGGGCGCGCGACCAGGGCTTGCCGCCGCCGCTCTATCAGGTGCTGATCTATCCGTTGGCGAGTACTGACGTCGGCAGCGCCTCGTACAACGAGAATTCCAATGCCCAGCCGTTGAACAAGCCAATGATGCTGTGGTTCGTGCAACAGCTATTGGCCGATCCGCGTGACAAGGGCAGCCGACTCTTGCGCGTGATCGAGGCCGATTTGCACGACCTGCCGTCCACGACCTTGATTACCGCCGGCATTGATCCCTTGCGCTCGGAAGGCGAAACGCTGGTCGAGCGTCTGCAGGATGCCGGCGTGCGCGTGCGTTATCGCAACTTCGGCGGTGCTACGCACGAATTCTTCGGCATGGCGGCGGTGGTCGCAGCGGCGCGCGAGGCCCAGGCCCTGGTGGCCGAAGATTTGCGCGAAGCCTTCAGCCAAGCGCCCGGCGGGTTGGCGCCGTCGCAGGGCCAATTGCCGACCTTCGAGCAGCCCGGCGCACGCTAGGCAGGGCGCGCAGCAGCACGGCGGCGGGCCGGCGGCCGGCGGCTCGGTGCGGCCTCAGGCCGTGTCCGCCAACAGCGCCTGCGCCATCCATTCCTTGAATTCGCCGTATGGCATCGGCCGGGCCAGCAGGTGGCCCTGGCCGAAATCGACCCCGCATTCACGCAGATGCTGGCGTTGGCGCTCTGTTTCGATGCCTTCTCCGACCATGCTCAAACCCAGCCGTTTGGCCAGGTCGATAATCGACAGCAGAATGCGACCGTTCACCGTCGAAGTATCCGACGCTGAGGCGAATACTCGATCGATCTTCAAAATGTCGAGCGGGAACTGCTCGAGATAAGCCAGTCCCGAATAGCCAATGCCGAAGTCGTCGATGGCAAAGCGAATGCCCGCCTCGTGCAGCTGCTTCAGGCGCTTGGCGCCCTCGTCGTCCACCTGCACCGCTTGCCGCTCAGTGATTTCCAGCACGATGACGATGCCATTGTTCAGCATCTGCTTGAACTCCAGGATGTCCTCGACCAGCGCAGCATCCTGAAAATGGCTGGCCGACAAATTCACCGCCAGATGAAAGTCGCGCGGCAGCGGCATCTCGCGCAAGTCGCGCGCGGTTTGCGCCATCAGCTTGCGCGTGAGCGGCAGGATGGCGCCGGTGCGCTCGGCGAACGGAATAAACACGTCTGGTGCTACCAGGCCTTCGCTCGGATGCTGCCAGCGCGCCAGCATCTCGGCGCCCGTGCAGCGGCCGCTTTTCAAGTCGATCACCGGCTGGTAGTAGGGCACGAACTGGTTGCGCCGAATACCGGCTTCGATCGACTGGCGCAATGGTTCGCGGCTGCGCCAATACGTCCATAGTCCGTAGGCGGCCCCGGTGCCGACCAATAGTCCGAGCGGCAATAACCAGATCCAGCTCAGTCGCTCATGCGCTATCAGCGCTTCGCTGGCCTGAAAGCGCAGGGTCAACGGCGTACCCGGCAACGACTGTTCGCGCGTGAACGCCGTGGTGCGCAGCCGCCGCCCGTTGGCCGGTACCGCACTGCCATCGGTACGCAGCATCAAATTTCCGTCGTGCAGTTCGATGTCGACCATGCCTGGCGTGGCGGTGGCCGACAGCAGGTCAATCAATGCATCGATTTGTAGCGATACCAGCATGGCGCGATGCCCGACACCCGGTATATAAATAAACAACGCTGGCGTCGAGGGGCTCAATTGCGTGCCGGTGACCAACCAGTATTCGGGGTGTAACGGGGTGTGATCAAGATAAGTTGGCAGCGGCACCTTGATGGCGCCGCGTGCGGAAGAGCAATAAAGCATGCTTTGATCGACCAGTGCCATGGCCCGCACATACGGCGAATACGCGGCGTCGCGAGTGAACGCGGTGTTGTGCATCGCGTCGTCGCATGATTGCCCTGCCAGCGACACATAGCGTTGACCCAGTGCCAGTGACAGGCGCAGCACGCGGCTCACGACGCTTTGCAATTGCGTCGCGGTGGCGGCAACTTTCTGCTGCGCCTGCTGCGGCGGCAGTATCGTGAACGCCAGCCATGACAGCACTACCGGCACGACGAATGCCAGCACCAGCATCGAATGACGCTGCCGGTTCGATCTTCCGCTCGTTACGTGCGTCAACATGGTTCGATTGGCCTGGTTTTTATCTATCTGTTCGACGTCGACACTCGTAGCAAGCCCGCGCTGTCACGCGCGTGGTCGGCGATTGCTGGTTGTGCGCCTCGGGCCATGACTTGTTCGTACGCATGTGCAATATCAATCCTCAGGTCCGGCGCAGTGACTAAAGAGGATTGATGGTGCATGGCCGGGCCGATTCGAAATTCCTCGTACGAATTCCGTCAGCCGGCCTGCGAGTGAATGCAAGCGGCACGATAGTCGCATGTCTTCGAAATATCGTCCATCACGACGCTTCAACAACACAGCCTAGCGCCATAATCCGCCGCCCACCAATGAAAATTCAGGTGAATGTTCTGGTAAAGTTTAAAATCGCTTAACGGACGCGCCCGGACCCGCAGAGAGACGAACTACGAGGCGTTTTTCGGCACGCGGGTCCGGTGCGTGGCGTCCGTGCAGTTGTTTTTGCTTTATTGCGATTCAGCGCACCCGGCGCGGCGGCTTGGCGGCTGGGTCGTTGGCACGCGCTACGCGCCGTGCAAAGCTGACACAGACGGTCATGAACACCAGCAGGCCGAGCCATCGCGCCGAGCCGGCGAAGCTGGCATCGGCCAGCGCCAGCGGGGTTTCGTTGCCGGTGATACCCACGGCGCCCGCCAGCATTACCCCCATCAGGCTTTCTCCGACGATCAGCCCCGACGCCAACAGCACGCCGCGCCGTTTCGCGGTTTCTCGATAGCTGACTGCATCGGCGCCGCGTTGCCGTGCGCGCCGGGTTACGGCTCGTTCGATCAGATAGCTGAGCACGGCGCCCACTACCAGCGGCACCGAGATAGTGGGCGGCAGGTAGATGCCGATACCTACCGCCAATACCGGCAAGCGCGCCCTGCTGCTGAAGCGGCGCAGCAATTGATCGACGCCGATCAGCAACACCGCCAGCAAGGCGCCCAACGATAACATCGACCAGTCGAGCTGATGCGTAAAGATGCCCTGGGCGATCGCGGTGATCAAGGTAGCCTGCGGCGCCGAGAGCGCCTCCGCGACGTCCATGCCTGCGCGTGGCATCGCCCCGGCAAAGCCATTTGCTTGATACAGCAGATTGAGTACCGGCGGAATTACCGCAGCGCCCACTACGCAGCCGATCAGCAGTGCTACCTGCTGGCGCCATGGCGTGGCGCCGACCAGCCAGCCGGTTTTCAGATCTTGCAGGTTGTCGTTGGAGATGCAGGCAATCGCCACCACCGCCGCGGTCACGAAGATGGCGAAGGCCACGGCGAGGTGGGTGCCGGCGGCGCTGTCCAGCATGCCGTTGCCGCGGCCTACCAGCGCGAGCAAGCCCGCGACCACGATCACCGCGACGATGCCCATGCCGGAAATCGGGCTGCTCGAAGAACCGACCGTGCCCGCCATGTAACCGCAGGCGGCCGCAATCAGAAAGCCGAAGCCGAACGCAAACAGCGTGCCGCCAATAATGCATTCCCAGCGCGCGACGGGGCTGAGATCGGCATGACTGACGAAGTGATAGAAGGTCAGACCGAGCAGCACCAGCAACACCGCAGCCAAGCTGAGAATCGCTTTGGGTGAGATGTCTCTATCACGTTCGGGTAGGCCCACCGCGCTGCCTTCGGACGTCTGCTGGCTCGTGCCGGCACCGAAAGCGCCCAGCGATGTTTTCACGCCGTCGATGATCGATCGATAAAGCGAGGCGAGGGTCCAGATCGAGGCGACGCCGATCACGCCGGCACCCAGGAAACGTACTTGCTGGCTCCAGATGTCGTTGGCGAATGCCGCAAGCGTTTGCCCCGCGGGCGTCGGCGTGATGGCCGTCAGCCATGGCACCGCGACACCCCAGGCGATCACCAGGCCCACCAGCATCGCGATGCCGCCGCCCAAGCCGATCAGGTAGCCCGCGCCCAGCAACGCCAGCGAAAAGCCCGCAGGCAGCCGAAACACCGCGCCGCCCACGCTGAACCAGGCGCTGGCGCCATCGGCCAGCACGCGCAGGCCGCCGGTGGCGAAGTTGATGATGGCCGACAAGAGCGCGCCCAGGCCGATGTCGAGTGCGCCGGTGGTCCGGTGCTGGCTCGCGCCGGCGCTGCTTTGCGGATCGACGGCAGCGCGCCGGCCGCTACCCGACTGCAGGATCTCGGCGGCCGCGACGCCTTCTGGATAGGGCAGTGCGCTCTTTACCACCATCGCATGGCGCAGTGGAATCGTGAACAGCACGCCCAGCATGCCGCCGCTGGCGGCGATCGCCATAGTCTGCCAATAAGGAAAGCCTTGCCAATAGCCGAGCATGACCAGGCCGGGCAGGATGAAGATGATCGAAGAAAGCGTGCCGGCCGCCGATGCCTGCGTCTGCACAATATTGTTTTCGAGAACATTGGAATCGGCAAAGATGCGCAGCGCGGCCATCGAGATGACCGCCGAGGGTATCGCCGACGAGAACGTGAGGCCGACCTTGAGTCCAAGGTAGACATTCGCGGCCGTGAACACGATGGTGATCATGGCGCCGAGCAGAATGCCGCGAAACGTTAGCTCCGGTCCTTGATACTGGATGGATGTAGGTCGACTCATGCAGCAATCTCCATGCTTGTAGAAACAACGAGGCAACGCAGCAGCGGCACGCTGCGCAATAGGCGCCGTGCCTGCCGAATCACTTAGAAGTCGACGTTCATTTGCGCCCAGATAGTACGGCCCGGCTCATTAATGCGCAGGTCGGCTGGATAGCCGAAGCCGGCATTGCCGGCCAGATTCAGATGCTCGGCGTAGGTTTTGTTCAGCAGATTATCGATGCCGGCCACCACGCGCGCCTGTTTGTTGATCACATAGCTGGCGCTGAGCGCCAATACGCCGAAGCCGCCGCTTGGGCCCAGGTCGCGTCCGACTACATTACCGGCGTTGCGCGCATAGCGGTGTTGCGGCGCCACTATCCGCCACAAAGCACTGGCCCCGAAGGGACCTTGCGCGTAGGCCAGCGTGATGCGGCCTTCCAGCGGTGGAATCTGCGGCAGCGGCTGATGCGCATCGGTGTTTTGCGCCCAAGCATAGGCAAGCGAGGTATCGATGCGCCAGTGGCGCGTCAGCGGCAGCGCGACGCCGGCTTCGCCGCCGGCGATGCGCGCATTCACATTGCTGGCACGCGTCGACGCGTGCATGCCGGCGCCGAGATAGTCGAACAGGATGAAATCTTTGACTTCGCCTAGATAAGCCGATACCCAGGCGTTCATATCGGCACGCCGATATTGCGCACCGAAGTCGAGCTGCGTGGTTTTCTCCGGGCGCACGCCGGCGAAGGCGTTCGGCGCGCCGACCGGACCGCTGCCGGGCGAGAACAGCTCCCAGTAGTCGGGAAAGCGTTCGCTGTGGCCCAGGCCGACATACAGTGTGGCTGGCAAGGATGCGAGATCGTGCTCGTAGCGCATGAATCCGCTTGGCAGCAGCGCGCGGCGCCGGTCGCCGGCAGTGCGGTCGACGTTAGCGCCGCGGTCGCCGCCGTGCATCTCGTGCATACCACCCATCTTGTGCATGCCGTGCATGGCCATCGGCTTGGCGCGGCCGCTCGGACGCTTGTCCTGCGCTTGCGCCGCGTCGAGCCGCACGCCGGCTATCAACCGGTAACGAGGCGCCAGGTACCAGGTGAGCTCGCCGAACACGCCGATATCCGACAGCAGCGCCGCTGACTTCCACGGCTGCTTGCCGTAGTTGTGCGTGGCCGTTCCCGAACGCTGGTCGAGCCGGCTCGCGCGCGCATCGATGCCCGCGATCAACCGCAGATCGTCGCGCAGGTTCAAGGTCGCCGCCACGCGGGTGCCGGCGGTGCTGCGGCGCACGTCGGAGGCCATCGCCATCGGCATCATGCTCGATGCATCGGGGTGGCGCAGCGTGTAGTTATCCATCAGATGGTCGGCGCGATTGAAATACACCTGTGCTTGCACGCGCTCGACCAACTGGTCGATGAAATGCTTGTCGAATTTCAAGCTCACGCTATCGCGGCGGAAATGGATGCCGTCCATGCCGCGCGCTGCATAGCGTGCGTAGCCATCGCTGGTGCCTGCCGTCAGTTCGAGCAAGGTGCGCGCATCGGGGGTGAGCCCCAAGGCGGTATCCACGCTGGACTTGTCCCATTGCGAAGCTACCCGCGTACCGCTGCCATCGCGATAGTCTTGCGCATGCGCGTGATTGACGATCACGCGGCCATAGACATCGGGCGTGCCGGCGGTGAAATCGGCGCTCTGGTCATTGCGACCATTCGAGCCGCCGGTCAGCGCCCCGGTGAAGCGGGTGCCGCCATCGGTAAAGCGTGGCGTGAGCCGCTCGAACAGAATGGTGCCGGCCGACGCGCCGGGGCCATAGATCACGGATTCCGGTCCTTTGATGACCGTGAGCTTGTCGTAGGTGGTGGGCGAAATATAGGAGGTGGGCGCGTCCATGCGGCCAGGGCACGCGCCCTGCAGGTCCGTGCCATTCGTCAGAATGCTCAGGCGCGAGCCGAACATGCCACGCAATACCGGATCGCCGTTGGTGCCGCCATTGCGGATCGCGGCGAAACCGGGAATCGTTTTCAGGTAATCGGCGCCGTCGCTGGCGGGCAGCGGCAGGCGCGGCGCTTTCGGATCGGTAACCACGGTCAATGGCCCGCTAGGCGTGGCGGAGGTGACGACGACCGGCTGCAATGGCCGATCGTTGGCGGGCACTGCGTTGGCCACAGCATCGACGCTGACGGCAGCAACGGTAACGGGAGCCAGGGCGGCGTAACCGCAGGCAGGCAATAGCAAAGGCGCGGCGGCGGCGAAGCGCCGGCCGCGGGTGAGGCGTAGTCGGTTCATTGCGGTGGATCTGAAACGAGCGCGACGACAGGGAAAGCAACGCGCTCGTCCGGTTCGGCAAGAGCGAAGCGCCTGGCTCAGCCTAAGGAGTACGAATCAGATCGTTCCGTGGGATGCTTACTGGGGAAGATGTGCCGACGCTTCATGAGAGACGCACGATAGCAGAGCCATCACCACCGATTTGTGGCGATTTGTCGCAGCACCGCAGGGGCGTGGCGCCGACTACAGCGTGTCTTTGATCTGCGCCAGGATTTCGTATGAATGCAGCCGCGCGGCATGCTCGAAGATGGGCGCCGTCACCATCAATTCTTCAGCGCCGGTGTCGGCGATGAACTGGCGCAGGCCGGCACGTACGGTTTCACGCGAGCCGACGAACGCGCATTGCAGCATCCGTTGCACCTGGAACTTCTCCGAGGGCGACCAATAGGTTTCGATGTCGTCGATCGGCGGCGGCATCTGGCCGCGCTTGCCACGGTGAATGCGCGTGAACTGCTGTTGAATCGTCGTGAACAAGCGTTGCGCTTCGGCGTCGGTATCCGCCGCGACAACATTGGCGCCCACCATCGCGTAGGAAGTTTGTAATTGCGCGGAAGGCTTGAAGCGCTCGCGATAAACCTGCAGCGCCTGCGTCAGCGCATCCGGCGCGAAATGCGAGGCGAACGCATAGGGCAATCCCAGCGCCGCAGCCAGTTGCGCGCCGAACAGGCTCGAGCCCAGAATCCACAGCGGCACGTGCAGGCCGCTGCCGGGCACTGCCTGCACCGCCTGGCCTGGCGTGGCATCGGCGAACAGCCCTTGCAGCTCCAACACGTCGTGCGGAAAGTGCTCGGCCGTCATTGGATCGCGGCGCAAGGCGCGCACAGTCGTCTGATCGGTACCCGGAGCGCGGCCCAGCCCCAAGTCGATACGGCCTGGAAACAGCGATTCGAGCGTGCCGAACTGCTCGGCGATTACCAGCGGTGAATGGTTGGGCAGCATGATGCCACCCGAGCCCACGCGAATCGTCTTGGTGCCGGCCGCCACATAGCCGATCACCACGGCGGTCGCGGCGCTGGCGATGCCCGTCATATTGTGATGTTCGGCCATCCAGTAGCGGTGATAGCCCCACTGCTCGGCATGGCGCGCCAGATCGAGCGTATTGCGCAGGGCGTCGCCCGGGGTGGCGCCTTCGGGCACCGGGACAAGATCGAGTACGGAAAAAGTGGTCATCTGGGCAGGTCCATCTAGCGCCGGATCAGGGCCGGGCGATCTGCCATTGTAGAGTCTGTCTCGAAATCAGGTGGCGCGCCGCGACGCGTCGGCGGCGCAATGCTGCAGCGAAGCATCGAGCGCTTATCCCGAATTTACCCAAGCCTGGCCTGGCGGTCTTAATTTCAGAATCTCAAAATGGTTGGACCGTTTGATTTCGCGCTATTATCGCGCCTGGGAAAGCTCGGACTTCGGTCGGTGTGAATTTTGGGTTGTTTTATATCAGGCAAAGAGAGAGACGCAAATGAGTTCAAGCTTTACTTCCGCCCGTGTGCGCCAGGCATTTTCAGGGTCGCGATTGCGTGCCCTGGCAGGCGCGGGTTGCGCGTTGCTGGCAGGCATTGCGGCTGTGCCGGCGATGGCCCAGGACAACTCGCCGATTCCGATCGGCATGGTGATGTCGAAACAGGGCGTGTTCGCCGACGTGGGCCGTGACGGTGCGCGCGGTGCGATGATGGCAATCGACGATGTCGGTTCGAAGATCAACGGCCGTCCCGTAAAACTAATTTGGTACGACGATCCCGATCCGCAATCGGCACAGCAAAACACGCAGAAACTGATCGACAACGAAAAAGTCGTGGCGATCATGGGTGGCACCAACAGCGCCTCGTCGCTGGCTGAAAGCTCGGTCGCCAAGAATTCCAAGATTCCGGTGGTCATCATGACCGGCTCGGCCACTGAGCTGACGGGCAAGTCGTGCAACCGCTACACCTTCCGCACCTATTACAGTGCTGGCGTGGCCGCGCGTGCCCTGGTTCCGGAATTGATCAAGAAGGGCAAGAAGTGGTATTTCCTGGCGCCGAACTACGCGGCCGGCCTGGATGCCTATACCGGCATGAAGGGTCAGCTCGACAAGATGGGCGGCACCGAGGTGGGCTATGACAAGCTGCCGGTCGGCACCACCGATTTCAGCAGCTTTATCCTGAAAATCCGCCAAGCCAATCCTGACGTCGTGGGCTTCAGTTTCGCCGGCCTGGACATCGACAACTTCCTCAAGCAGTGGGCGCAGTACGGGATGAAGGACAAGATTCCGGTCGGCGACCCGTTCCTGAGCGAATCGTCGCTGTGGGCGCTGGACAAAGACTCCGCCACGGGTACCTACGCGAAGATCTGGCAATACACCGATCCGAGCCTGTCGCCGGCCGAAAAGAAATTCGCCGCCGCCTATCGCGCGAAGTACAACCTGCCGGCGTCGATGGTGGCGTGGGAAGGCTGGATGTCGATGCGCGCCATTCTCGATGCCATCAGTGCCGGCAAGTCAACCGCGCCGGCGTCGATCGTGCATCAGCTCGAAACGCTGCAATGGCATGACACGAAGATTCCTAGTTACTACCGTGCCTGGGATCATCAATTCATCCATCCGCTGCTGATCGTGAATGCACGCGCACCGAAGGCTTCCGACAAATACGACCTGCTGGATATCGAGAAATCGGTGCCTGAGTCGGCCGCCGACATCGAAAAGATTTTCGGTACGCAAGCGGAAGTCGGTTGCCACATGGATAGTCTGTAATACGTATGCTGGAAGGCCGAAATTAATGGGTCTGTGCGGCTAGCCGATCGGCCCGTCAGACCCGGCCTCGTTGTGCTGCGCGGGTGAGCGGCTTCCCGTTCATCCGCCGCTTTCAAGTGGTTCAGTGGGCGCGATCGTGCGCTGTCTCGTAATGTCTGCGCTCGTTTCTCGCTTTACTCCTTCGCCGTTTTCCGCGCTGTCGCCTCGCAGTTTTTGCTAGTTCCAGGCCGTCCGCCGGTGCGGTAATTGTCCGCTCGACGCCGCGTCGCAAGCGGGCTAGGGAAGTCCCCAATAAGAGAAATATAGGGAATAGGCAACTATCGGTGGCCATTTCCACCCAATCGGGGATTTTCCAGCAGCACATACGAATAACAAGAGGAGACATCAATGCGTGCACTTTTTCCATCCATCCGTACTCGCCAGGCATTCACTGGCCCTCGCTTGCGCGCGCTTGCCGCTGCAAGCTGCGCGCTGCTTGCAGGTGTGGCCGCCGCCCCGGCGCTCGCTCAAGACAACTCGCCGATTCCAATCGGCATAGTAATGTCGAAGCAGGGCGTGTTCGCCGACGTAGGCCGTGACGGTGCGCGCGGCGCGATGATGGCGGTCGACGACGTCGATTCGAAGATCGATGGTCGCCCCGTCAAGCTGATCTGGTATGACGATCCCGATCCGCAATCGGCGCAGCAAAACACGCAGAAACTGATCGACAACGAAAAAGTCGTGGCGATCATGGGCGGCACCAACAGCGCCTCGTCGCTGGCCGAAGCATCGGTCGCCAAGCGCTCGAAAATCCCGCTCATCATCATGACCGGCTCGGCCACGGAAATTACTGGCAAGTCGTGCAACCGGTATACCTTCCGCACCTATTTCAGCGCCGGCGTGGCGGCGCGCGCCTTGGTTCCGGAACTGATCAAGAAAGGCAAGAAGTGGTACTTCCTGGCACCCAACTACGCGGCCGGGCAAGACGCCTATGCCGGCATGAAGGGCCAGCTCGACAAGATGGGTGGCACGGAAGTCGGCTATGACAAGCTGCCGCTCGGTACCACCGACTTCAGCAGCTTCATCTTGAAAATCCGTGATGCCAAGCCAGACGTCGTAGCCTTCAGCTTCGCCGGCCTGGACATCGACAACTTCCTCAAGCAGTGGGCGCAATATGGGATGAAAGACAAGATCCCGGTCGGTGATCCGTTCATGAGCGAATCGTCGTTGTGGGCCTTGGACAAAGACTCCGCCACCGGTACCTACGCGAAGATCTGGCAATACACCGATCCGAATCTGTCGCCTGCCGAAAAGAAATTCGTGACCGCTTATCGCGCCAAGTACAACCTGCCGCCGTCGATGGTGTCGTGGGAGGGCTGGATGACGATGCGCGCAATTCTCGACTCGATTCGCACTGGCAAGTCGACCAGTCCCGCTTCGATCGTGCATCAGCTCGAAACCCTGCAATGGCATGATACGAAGCTTCCCAGCTACTATCGTGCGTGGGATCACCAGTTCATCCATCCGCTGCTGATCGTGAACGCACGCGCGCCGAAGGCCTCCGACAAATACGATCTGCTGGATATTGAGAAATCAGTACCCGAGACGAGCGCCGACGTCGAGAAGATCTTCGGCTCGCAAGCGGAAGTTGGCTGCAATATGGACGCGCTGTAACCGTACACTCCGTCATAAGAGACCGGGCGGCCAAGCGGCCGCACCGGCCCGATTCTTTACCGAAGAGACACACGCCAATGAATTGCCATCCACTGCCTGGCGACGCTGCAACGCCCATGCGCCGCCATCCCAAAAATCACTGCAACAGTCCTGTGCGGGCAGCCGCGGCACCGTTGGCATTGGCGTTATCGGCCGCATGCCTCACGGCGGCAATGCCGGCGCATGCGCAAGACGCCAACGCACCGGTGCCGATCGGCATGGTGTTGTCGAAGCAGGGCAATTTCGCCGACGTCGGCACCTCCGGCGCGCGCGGCGCGATGATCGCGATCGACGAGGCCGGCGGCAAAGTGCTGGGGCGGCCGATCAAGCTCACCTGGTATGACGATCCCGATCCGCAAACCGCCCAGCAAAACATGAGCAAGCTGATCGACTCGGAGAAAGTCGTCGCCGTGGTCGGCGGCACCAACAGCGCGTCATCGCTCGGCGAAGCGGCGGTTGCCAAACACAGCAAGATACCGACGGTGATCTTCACCGGCTCCGCCAAGGAAATCACTGGCAAGGACTGCAACCGCTACACCTTCCGCACTTACTACAGTGCCAACATCGCCTCGCGCGCCATCGTGGCGCCGATGATGTCGCACGGCAAGCGTTGGTATTTCCTTACCCCCAACTATGCAGCCGGCGCCGACGCCTATGCGGCAATGAAGACTGAGTTGCTCAAGCGCGGCGGACAGGAAATCGAGAACGACCGCATCCCGGTGGGCAGCAGCGACTACAGCAGCGTGATTCTCAAAATTCGCGATGCCAAACCCGATGTGGTGGCCTTGAGCCTCACGGGCCTCGATACCGACAACTTTCTCAAGCAATGGGCGCAGTACGGAATGAAGGACAAGATTCCGCTGGCTGATCCGTTCATGAACGACACTTCGCTGTGGTCGCTGGCGCCGGAAAACGTCACAGGCACCTATGCCACCATCTGGCAATATGCCGACCCGCAGAACTCGGAGCCGGAAAAGCGCATGGTCGCCGCGTATCGTAAAAAATATGGATCGCCGCCATCGATCAATGTCTGGGAGGGCTGGACGTCGATGCGTGTCATCATCGATGCCATTAACGCCGCCAAGTCGACCGAGCCTGCCGCCATCGTGCACCAGTTGGAAACTCTGAAGTGGACCGACCGCGAACCGGCTGCCTACTACCGCGCCTGGGACCATCAATACATCCATCCGCTGTTGATCGTGCAAGGGCATCCGCCGAAAACCGAAAAATGGGATGTGCTGAGCGTGGTGCAACGCGTGCCAGGCAAAGGTGATGACATCGAGCAACTGTTCGGCGACAAGACCGAAGTCGGTTGTCATATGGATGAACTGTAAGAAACGGGGATTAAGCTGAAGCAATGCGAGACGATTCGATATCCACCACGCCGCTTGCGGCATCTCACCTGAACGTCAACGACCTGTTCATCGATCAGGTGTCCATTTGCGGCGCGCAGGTGGCCGTGCGTGCAGCGGAAGGAGACTGGACCTACGCGGACCTGCACGAACTCGTCAATCGTCTCTGTGCGCTGCTGCAAGCGCGCGGCGTTCAGCGTGGTGACCGCGTGGCCCTGCTATCGGAAAACCGCCGCGAGTATGTGCTGACGCTGCTGGCGGCCGCGCGCTTGGGAGCGATTGCGGCCTGCCTCAACTGGCGGCAATCGCCCGACGAACTCGATCATTGCATCCAGCTCGTGCAGCCCAGACTGGCGCTGGTGTCGCCGCGCTATGTACCGCAGATCCCGCTCTTCAGAGCGATCGAGCGCGACAACATCTTCACCTTCGGCGACGCCTTCGACGCGCTGTTGCAAACGCAGTCGGCGGCCGAGCATGCGGGCGACGCGCATCCCGAAGACGGCTTGCACATCCTTTACACCAGCGGCACCACCGGCAAACCCAAAGCCGCACTGATCAGCCACCGTGCCTTGATCGCGCGCGGCGCGGTGGGCGCGATGGACCGTGGCTACCGACGCGGTTCCACCTTTGTCGCCTGGGCGCCGATGTTCCATATGGTGTCGGCGGACAACGTACTGGTCACGCTGATCAACGGCGGCCAAGTCAACGTCGTCGATGGCTTCCAGCTCGACGCACTCTGCAACGCGGTGGAGCAAGAGCAGAACCTCGGTTGGCTGGTGCTGATGCCGGGCATGATCGACAAGGTCGTCGAAGCGCTCACGCAGCGCGGCATCCGTCCGCAGCCGATGGACGCCGTCGGCTGCATGGCCGATCTGATCCCGCGTCATCAGCTGGCGGAAGTCACGCGGCTTTTCAACGCGCCCTACCGCAACACCTTTGGTTCCACCGAAACCGGCCCCGCGCCGGGTGGCGGCGGCCTGGTGGGCGTGGGTGTCGTGCCGGAAAGCCTTGGCAAGCGGCAGAGTTCCCTGTGCCGTGTGCGCTTAGTGGATGTCGAGGGGCGCGACGTCGCGCCTGGCGAACCGGGCGAGCTTCTGTTGCGCAGCCCGACGCTGTTCAGCGGCTATTGGGGCATGCCAGAAGCCACCGCCGAAGCCTTCGAGGACGGCTGGTTCCATAGCGGCGATGTCTTCGTGCGCGAAGCCGATGGCGCGCTGCGCTTCGTCGACCGTCGCAAATACCTGATCAAGTCGGGCGGTGAAAATATCTACCCGGCCGAAATCGAACAGCTATTGCTCGCTTCGCCGCGCATCATCGACGCCGCGGTGGTGCGCCAGCAGGATGCGAAATGGGGCGAAGTACCGGTCGCTTTCGTGATCGCCGCCGACGCCGACCTCACACCAGACGAAGTCATCGCGCTGTGCCACGGCAAAATCGCCAACTACAAGTTGCCGAAGGCGGTGCATTTCATTCTTGACACAGACATGCCGCGCAGCACCACCGGCAAGGTCATGCGCAATGTGCTCGAAGCGCAGTTGAAGGAACAAGCTTGATGGATATGGACACAAGCAGTACGCCCTATCTGCGCGACAAATATGCAATCGTCGGCGTCGGCGAGACCGCTTACTTGCGCGGCTCCGGCAGGACGCCACGCGCAATGGCGCACGAGGCCGTCACGCGCGCGCTGGCCGACGCCGGCCTCAAGCCCTCGGACGTCGACGGCATGCTGTCGTACCAGATGGGCGATTCCACGCAATCGCCGTTCGTTGCCGGCGACCTCGGCATGCGTCTCAATTTCTATATGGACGTGATGGGCGGCGGCTCGTCCACCGAAGCCCTGGTCGGTCTGGCGATCGGCGCGATCGAAGCCGGCATGTGCAAGACCGTGGCGATCTTCCGCGCGATGAACGGTTATTCCGGAATACGCATCGGCGGCACCGGGGCGGTGGCGGCGACACCGGTCGTCGACGAATTCCTGCACACGCGGCCATACGGGCATCGCAGCGCCGGGCAGATGTTTTCGCATACCTTCATGCGGCATATGTACGAATACGGCACCACCTCGGCGCAGGTGGCCGCCGTCAAGGCGGCGCACAGCGAACATGCGTCGAACAATCCGAAAGCCTTATACAAGCAGCGCGTTACCGTCGACGACGTGCTGAACAGCCGCATGATCTGCAAGCCGCTGCACCTGCTCGATTGCTGCACCGAATCCGACAACGGCACCGCCATCATCGTCACGCGTGCCGAGCGCGCGCGCGACTGCCGGCATCACCCGGTGCTTATCAGCGCCGTAGTCGGCCGTTGCAACAAGCCGCGCATGGACATGCATTATCAGCATGGTCCCATCACCGAAACCGCCGGCCGCTACGGGCGCGAAATTCTGTGGAAGAACGCCGGCGTGACACCGCAAGACATCGACATCACCGGCTCTTACGACGCTTTTACGTTCACCACCATGCTGCAGTTGGAAGACTATGGATTTTGCAAGAAAGGCGAGGGCGGTGACTACGTAAGCCACGGCCACATCCGCCTGGGCGAAAAGCGGCCGAACAACACCAGCGGCGGCCACCTGTGCGAAGGCTACACGCACGGCATCAGCATGGTGATCGAGAACGTACGGCAACTGCGTCACGATGTCGATGACTCTTGCCCGATCGGTGCCGACGGCCGCCGTCAACACACGCACGACTATCGCGAAGGCGGCTGCCGGCAGGTACGTCAGCCGCAACTGGCCGCCAATTTGGGATGGGCGTCGCCGGGCACCGGGTCGGCGATGGTGCTGCGCCGTGGATGAAAAGATGAGCACTGAGAAATACGACTACCTCGGCATGAGCCTGTTGCTCAATCCCGACGACAAGATCAACCGCGAATACTTCGCACACTGCGCGGCGCATGACTTCAGACTGCAGGCTTGCGGCGGCTGTGGGCTGTTGCGTTACCCGCCCGGCCCTGGTTGCCCGTGGTGTGGCTCATCCGACTATGCATGGAAGCAGGTAGAGGGACGCGGCACCGTTTATTCCTACTACGAGGTCGCGCACGCGATTCAGCCCGGTTTCAAGCCGCACCTGCCTTATCTGGTGCTGTTGGTGGAGCTCGATACCCAGCGTGGTACACCGACCGAGCATGAAGGCTTGAGAATCCTGGCGAACTTGGTTAAGCCCGACGGCTCACTGGCCTCAGCTGAAGAGTTGGCCAAAGTGGGCATCGGTTCGCGCGTAAAAATGGTCTTCACTGACCTCGGCGCGGGCATGGCCCTGCCGCAGTGGACGCTGGATCAAGCGGTGGATCAACCGGCAGCCTGGCGCTTCCCGGAATGATTTGACCGAACGCGCGTGATGGTTCTAGCGATCAGGCCGCGCATTATCGAGAGTCTGGCGGGGGGTTCGACGAGACCGTACCGCCTCCTGTTCAAACGATTTCGAGGGGCAAGCGATGGGCAATATCCTCAGCGGCAAGGCAGTCCTCAATGTGGGCGCGGCGCGCAGCATCGGCGCTGCCGAAGCGCGGCTATTCGCCAGCGAAGGCGCGTCGGTATTGGTGGCCGACATTCTCGATGACCGAGGCAGCCAATTAGTCGAAGAGATCAACGCAGCAGGCGGAAAGGCCCGCTACATTCATCTCGATGCAAGAAAGGAAGCCGACTGGACGCGCGCCGTCGATGAACTGTTGAACTGGTGCGGCACCATCGACGTGCTGGTGAACAACGTCGGCATCAACGACCGCAACACCATCATGAGCACGACCTTGGCAGACTGGAACGCGATCTTCGAGACCAACTCGACGTCGATGTTCCTCGGCATCAAGGCAGTGGTGCCGGCGATGAAGAAAGCCGGCAAGGGATCGATCATCAATATCGGCTCGACCTCCAGTGTGACCGGCACGCCGTTCGCCGCTTATAGCTCGAGCAAGTGGGCAATGCGGGGCTTAGGAAAAATCGCCGCCATGGAGTTCGCCGCCGATGGCATCCGCGTGAATACGCTGTGCCCGGGTTTCATCTTGACCGAATTCAACGAAAAACAGCCCTACGTCGAAGCGCTCAGGCAGAGCGTGCCGATGCGGCGCGCCGGGTCGGCGGACGAAGTCGCTCATCTCGCGCTGTATTTCGCGTCGGATGCGTCCAGCTACGTCACGGGCCAAGACGTCGTAATCGATGGCGCGTTGAGCATGCCGAGTTATGTATTAAGCGGATTCGCCGGCAAGGTCGCTGCAACGGGCAACGCGTAGCGGACATAGTCTGAATTTGTCAGTTTCCTCGGTGTCGATCGCGCGTAAGATGCCGACCGGCCGTACTAGACTTGCCAACTACGGTGAGCGCACGGCGAAACCGAGGAAGCCTCCAATGTATATTCTTGATTTCGCGAACATTGCATCTCGCGTTCTGCTGCGCCTCTATATCGTCTTCTCGTGTTGGTCCGCCTTTCAGGTGTATTGGCGACGCGGCCGATATATCCATCTCGAGTTCGCGCCGAAGCGCATCAGAGGCACCAATTGGGAACCTCGGCGGCTGGCCTTCCTTCGCAAGTTTCGCCTGGTGGCCGTGATCAGCCTGATTGTTCGGGCCGGCTGTCTCGGGTGGTTTGTGGTTGAGGCGTTGGCCAACTAAAACCTCGACGATGCTCGAATCGTTCGTCACCTTTGCGTCGATGATGCTCTGCGTTTGTCGCAGCATTGCGACCAGCACATCGCCTTTTCCGAATCGCTCGATTCCCTCGGGCTCAAGCCGCGACAGACGAGGCCGCCACCGCCGCGCTCAGGCTGTACTTGTCCGCTCAGATCGGTGCAGAAATTCCTCATAGAATATGGGCAGTTGCGGTTGACTTCGCGACCAGGAGATTACGATGGCTGAGCTTGTAACATGCCTGTGGTTCGATCATGGCAAAGCACGCGAGGCGGCGGAATTTTACGCCGCTACCTTCCCTGATAGCCATGTCGGCGCAGGCCATACATCCCCTTCGCCCAGCGTCGGGCAGGGTGAGGAGCTGACAGTCGAATTCACCGTGCTCGGCCGGCGCCTCCTCGGACTCAACGGCGGCCCCAACTTCAAGGCGAACGAAGCGGTGAGCTTCATGGTCGAGACTGCCAGTCAGGAAGAGACCGACCAATATTGGAACGCCATCGTCGGCAATGGCGGAGCGGAAGCGCCTTGCGGCTGGTGCAAGGACCGCTGGGGCTTTTCCTGGCAGATCACGCCCAGGCGCATGCTCGACATCATCTTCAACGGGCCCGACCGTGATGCCGCAAGGCGTGCGATGGAGGCGATGTTTACGATGAAGAAGATCGATATCGCCGCGATAGAACGCGCGGCGGCGGGGAAGTAAGGGCCGTACCGTCAAGCGTATCCAAAAACTGAGCCAGCTCGTGTCGCTCCGGCCGGCCAATTCGACTGGCAGCAAATTACGTGGGTCAACAGCTCAACGTGAGTTGCAATTCTGACGACTCAATGCGCAACACGAAATAGATGACATGCCGGCCATGGCGCCCGAAAATTTAAGAAAATGTTCTGACTTTGAGCGCTCTCGACCGTAAGCCCATGCGGTTCTTAGATGAATGATTAGAATGTCCATTTGAGCGGAGCACAGCGATGGCACTCGGACGCAAGGAGCGGATCCTAATTCTCGCGAAGACGTACCCGTCTCCAAGCGTTCAGTATGTCGAAACTTCCTGTGTTGCGGGAGTTAGTCAAGACGGCGCTATGCGCCGCTTGTATCCAGTACCGTTTCGAATGATTGAGAAAGGTCAGCAGTTCAAGAAGTGGCAGTGGATCGATGTTCGAGTTGAGAAGGCCAACAAAGATCACCGCCCGGAGAGCCATAAGCTGTATGTCGACACGATTGTCTGCGGGGACAAGATCAGCACCGACAAAGAGTGGCAAGCTCGGTGGGAATGGCTAGACAAAATCCCGGCGTTCGGAAGCATTGATGCAATGGAGGCTGGGCGTCTGAGCGACGGGCTATCCATGGCGCTATTACGACCGAAGAGGTTACTGGGGCTTGATATTACGAAAGCCCGAAACCCGGACTGGACGGAAGATGAGAAGGAGAAGCTAACGCACCAGCAGACGCAAGATGATCTCTTCTCCAAGGCAGAGGTGAAGCGGCAAATCAGGGATCTGCGCAAGGTACCGTTTGACTTCCACTACCGATACGTGTGCGACACCCCGGAATGCGAAAAGGAATATCGGCACAAGATCATCGACTGGGAGCCGGCGCATTATTTTGGAACTGCCGCCGCAGCTATGGCATGGATTGGGAGCAGCCGTTCCGAGCCCAGCTGGAGGGCCGGCTCGGCGGCAAGGACTTGATGTTCTTGATGGGCAATCAGCACCGATTTCAAGACCAGTGGTTGATCATCAGCTTGATTTATCCACCTAAGCAAAGGCCATCCGAGGCGATGCAGCGCTCGCTTTTTTAGGGGTTGCGGCTCTGATATGCCGGACTTCGGCGCCGCAGAGGTTATGCACCGCATTGGCCACCATAGAACGGTGGCAAAAGTTGAAATCGGCCTCGTAGCAGAGCAACGCGCAATTGGACAAATTCGCCGTCTCCGAGAGCTCGGTGATGGCGATTTGCTGGTTCTTGAGATGCTTTAGAAAACCTTCCGTATATCGATTCCAGTCCCCGTCTTCGCGGTAGCGGTTACGCACCGGTTTGGGACAACCGAGGTTGACCATATGAATGTACTCGAGGCCGGACATATTCAGGACGTTGGCCAGCGCTTTTTTCGAAAATCCGTGCTTGCGCGATAAGGGTAGTTCTCGAATGTCCACGACGGTCTCGATGCCGTGTTCAGTAAGCAGCGAAATGAACGAGTCGATGTTCAGTCCTTCGTACCCTATGGTGAAAACAGTCATTGGTTGAGTCCCTCCGGACGCAATCTTACCGGACGATGCGAGTCACTGACGAGGGCTCAGGAGCGCCGCCTGCCTCTGCTGTCAATCGTAAACTTTCTGTCTCCGGCAACAAAAAACCCCGCGGAGCCAAGCCCGGCGGGGTTTTCTGGTCAGACTTTGAGAATATATTGGTGGAGCCGGCGGGAATCGAACCCGCGTCCGCAAGCACTCCACAACCAGTTCTACATACTTAGTCCAGTCATTTGATTTCACCGTTACGACGCGGACGAACACGCTGCGCAACGGCAATTCGCTGGTTTTAGGACCGGATGTCGCGACGCCATCCGGTACGAGCTGACGTATTAGACCTCACATGGCCTTGCGGCCCCAACCCGTCAGCGAGTCGGTGTGAGGCAAGCCGGTTTTAAGCGGCTAGAGCGAAAGTAGAATCGTTCGCAGTTACTTAGATCCCATTGATTTACGAGGTGACGGGTCCTCGGTATGCCCTGAATTGCTTTGCTACCCACGTCGAAACCAAGTCGGCCCCAAACGAAGCGTGATTATCTCACGCTTTGCCAGGGCCGCCACCCGCTCGAGGCTGCGTGATCAAACGCCCAGCGTAAACAGAATTGCCGCCAGTTCGTCGCCGCTGGCCACAACGCGGTCGGCGTCCCACGCCTCAGGCGGTAATCCGTCACCGCTATAACCGTAGCTCACAGCAATCGTGAACATGCCGGCCGCATGACCAGCCAGGATGTCGCGATGATCGTCACCGACATAGATAGTTTTCACCGGATCGCTGCCAATCTGCTGCGCGGCCAGCAGTAAGGGCGCCGGATGTGGCTTCGAATACGGCGTGGTGTCGCCACTGACCAGGCAACCTGCCGCATCCAGCAAGCCCAGTTGGCGGCACAGCGGCTGCGCCAGATTCTCGACCTTGTTGGTCACGATGCCCCAGCGTACGCCGCGCGCCGACAAATCCGCCAGCAGCGCCTCGATTCCCGGAAACAGTTCAGTCTCGACGCACAGGTCGGCGGCATAATTGGCGAGGAATTCAACCCGCATGGCGGCAAACGCGGGGTCGTCACGGTCTATGCCGAATGCCTCGCCGAGCAGGCCGGCCGCACCTTTCGACGCCAGCGGCCGCAGGCGCTCGAACGGCACCATTTCCAGTCCGCGGTCGACCCGCATTTTGTTCACGGCAGCCGCGAGATCCGGCGCGGTGTCGGCCAGCGTGCCGTCCAGATCGAAAAGTACCGCGCGCGCCAGCCCGAGATCGCGCTGTCGCGCGGCTTCCGCATGCGGCTCTGTTGCCGCGATGTCATTCTCACCCACGGCCGTGTCTCATCTCAAACCTGCCGCTGGCACGCCAGCATGTAGTTGATGCCGGTATCGCGGCTCAACCGAAAGGTACGACTGAACGGCTGATAGGTGATGCCCTCGATCGCACGTGGCTGCAACCCGGCGCGGCGCACAAAGCCGGCCAGTTCGGAAGGGCGGATGAAGCGCTGGTAGTCGTGCGTGCCGCGCGGCAACAGCCCGGCGACGTATTCGGCGGCGACGATGCCTAATAGATAAGACTTCAAGTTCCGATTCAGCGTGGAGAAAAACACCCAGCCGCCCGGCCGCACCAAACTGGCGCAGGCGCCGACGATGGCCGCCGGGTCGGGCACGTGTTCGAGCATTTCCATGCAGGTGACGATATCGAAGGCGCCCGGCTCGCGTGCGGCCATGGCTTCGGCGGAAATCTCCTCGTAGCGCACCTGCGCGCCGCTTTCGAGGCTATGCAGGTCGGCGACGCCGAGCGCTTCGCTCGATAGGTCGATGCCGGTCACCGCCGCGCCGCGCTGCGCCATCGATTCAGACAGGATGCCGCCGCCGCAACCGATATCGAGCACGCGTCGACCGGCCAGACCGGCGTGCCCATCGATCCATTGCAGGCGCAGCGGATTCAGATCGTGGAGGGGTTTGAATTCGGCGCCCGGATCCCACCAACGGTGAGCGAGGTCGCCGAACTTCTTGAGTTCGCTGGGATCGACGTTCATGAAGGTCTGTGGAGAAGTCATGACCTAAGTATATCTTGCCGAATAAGGCTGCCTACAAAGACAAAGCCCCTGCGGTGAGGCAGGGGCTTTGTCTTGCGCCCCGCCGAAGCGGGGCGTTGCTGCAGCGAAGCTAGCTTACTGGGCGGTGTTCGCGGTGGCGTCAACTTCGACGACCACACGGCGGTCCGGTGCCAGGCAAGCGATCAACGCCTTGCGGTTCTTCTGGTTGCAATCGGTCGTTACAGGATCGCGCTTGCCCTTGCCTTCCGTGTAGATCCGGTTGCCATCGATGCCCTTGCTGACCAGGTAGGCCTTGACAGCGGCGGCACGACGTTGCGACAGGCGATCGTTGTAGCGGTCGGAACCGATACGGTCGGTGTAGCCCGTGGCGACCACGACTTCCAGGTTCAAGCCTTGCAGCTTGGCGGCCAGGTCATCCAGCGCGCGCTTGCCAGCGGGCTTCAGGACAGCCTTGTCGAAGTCGAACAGCGCGTCAGCTTGATAGCTGAGCTTTTGCGACGTGATCTGCGGAGCCGGAGCGGGAGGCGGAGCAACCGGGGCCGGAGCTTGCGCGACCAGTGCGCCATCGCACTTGGCATTGGCGGTGGCGGGCGTCCAGAACGCATCGCGCCAGCACAGTTCGTTCGTGCCATTCATCCACACGTATTCGCTGGTGCCATTAACCCAGTTGTCATTGACGGCTTGCTTCGACGCCGGAACGGACTGAGCGGACGCGGACACAGCCATCACCGCGGTAGCTGCAATAAATGCAAGCTTCGAAAAATTTTTCATATTCTCCTCTCGAAATTGAGATTACCGCAGGTTTACTGCGAGCCTGATAGTGAAACACCAACTTAGCGTCGGCGGAGTATAGCATTGACCGGAGTGGCAAAAACCCTGTCTCCGGCCGCCGAGACGCCGGTGCGCTGAAGAGCATTCTGCCATACCACCACTGGCATTTATCAGCTTCAGCCGCCGGTCTCCGCGCTACTAAGGCCTTTCTGTGGTGCCTCTGCAACATCCCCGCGGCGCGCTGCGACAGTGTGCCCGTAAAAAAGTTCACTGACACACTTTCCCACACAAAAAAGTTTGGCTCGGACAATTCCACGATCGCGCGTAAATACCTGCCACGGTTGCCGCGAATCCCCGGTCGCGGCGAGGCCGCATGATAAAATCGCGCGATGCTCACCCGGAAGGCGGTCTTATGGCCGCTTTCTCATAGAAACGGACAATGGATCAATTCGCCAAAGAGACGCTTCCCATCTCCCTCGAAGAGGAAATGCGCCGCTCGTACCTCGATTACGCAATGAGCGTCATCGTCGGGCGTGCGCTGCCCGACGTAAGGGACGGGTTGAAGCCGGTCCATCGCCGCGCGCTGTTTTCGATGCATGAGCTGAACAACGACTGGAATCGGGCCTACAAGAAATCGGCCCGTATCGTCGGCGACGTCATCGGTAAATACCATCCGCACGGCGACACTGCTGTATACGACACGATCGTCCGCATGGCTCAGCATTTTTCGCTGCGCTATATGCTGGTGGACGGGCAGGGCAATTTCGGTTCGGTCGACGGCGACAATGCCGCGGCCATGCGCTACACCGAAATCCGCATGGCCAAGATCGGCCACGAGTTGCTGATCGATATCGACAAGGAAACCGTCGATTTCGGGCCCAACTACGATGGCAGCGAGCGCGAGCCGCTGATCCTGCCGGCGCGCATCCCGAATCTGCTGATCAATGGCTCGTCGGGCATCGCGGTCGGCATGGCCACCAACATCCCGCCGCACAACCTGAATGAAGTAGTCGACGCCTGCCGGCATTTGCTGGAAAACCCCGACGCCACGGTCGATGACCTGATCGAGTTCATCCCGGCCCCCGACTTTCCAACGGCCGCCATCATATATGGTGTAACCGGCGTGCGGGATGGCTACCGCACCGGGCGCGGCCGGGTCGTCATGCGGGCGCGTACACACTTCGAAGATATCGATCGCGGCCAGCGCGAGGCGATCATCGTCGACGAACTGCCGTATCAGGTGAACAAACGCACCTTGCTCGAGCGCATCGCCGAATTGGTGCAGGAAAAGAAGATCGAGGGCATTTCCGACATTCGCGACGAGTCCGACAAGAGCGGCATGCGGGTCGTCATCGAGTTGCGGCGTGGCGAAGTGGCCGAGGTAGTGCTCAACAACCTCTATAAGCAGACGCAGCTGCAAGATACCTTCGGCATGAATATGGTCGCGCTGGTCGACGGCCAGCCGAAGCTGCTGAACCTGAAGGAGATGATCCAGGCTTTCCTCTCGCACCGCCGCGAAGTCATTACGCGGCGCACCGTGTTCGAGCTGCGCAAGGCACGCGAACGCGGCCACGTGCTGGAAGGCCTGGCGGTGGCGCTGGCGAATATCGACGAATTCATCGCCATCATCAAGGCGGCGCCCACGCCGCCGCTGGCGCGCCAGGGCCTGATGGATCGCGCCTGGGATTCAACCATGGTGCGCGAGATGCTGACGCGCGCGCAGGGAGAAACGCCAGGCGGCGTCGACGCTTTCCGGCCCGAAACACTGGATATGTCGCTGGGCCTGCAGGCTGATGGACTTTACAAGCTGTCGGAAACGCAGGCGCAGGAAATCCTGCAGATGCGCTTGCAGCGCCTCACTGGGCTCGAACAGGACAAGATCCTCACCGAGTACCGCGAGATCATGGAGCAGATCGCCGACTTGCTCGACATCCTGGCACGTCCAGAGCGCATAACTGCCATCATCACCGACGATCTGGCCGCCATCCGCAAGGAATTCGGCGATGCACGTCGTTCGCAGATCGAGCTCAACACCACCGAACTCAACACCGAGGATCTGATCACGCCGCAGGACATGGTCGTGACCATGTCCCATGCCGGCTATGTGAAATCGCAGCCCTTGTCCGAATATCGGGCGCAGAAGCGCGGTGGCCGTGGCAAGCAGGCCACGTCGATGAAAGAGGACGACTGGATAGAAACGCTGTTCATCGCCAACACCCACGATCACATTCTCTGCTTCTCGAATCGCGGACGCGTGTATTGGGTGAAGGTGTATGAAGTGCCGCAGGGCTCGCGCAATTCGCGCGGCCGGCCGATCGTCAACATGTTCCCGTTGATGGCTGGCGAGAAGATCAACGTGGTGCTGCCGGTGCCTGATTTTTCCGCCGATCGCTATATCTTCATGGCCACGTCGCTCGGTACCGTCAAGAAAACCCCGCTGCAGGCATTCGCGCGACCGCTGCGCAAGGGCATCATCGCGGTCAACCTGGACGATGGCGATTACCTAATCGGTGCCGCCATCACCGATGGCCAGCACGACGTGATGTTGTTCTCCGACTCGGGCAAGGCGGTGCGCTTCGATGAAAACGACGTGCGGCCGATGGGACGCGATTCGCGCGGCGTGCGCGGCATGTTCCTGGAAGAAGGGCAGCAGGTCATCGCCTTGCTGGTGGCCGGCGACGAAAACCAGTCGGTGATGACCGCCACCGAGAACGGCTTTGGCAAACGCACGCCGATCGGTGAATATACGCGCCACGGTCGCGGTACCAAGGGCATGATCGCGATCCAGACTTCCGAGCGCAACGGCAAGGTTGTCGCCGCGACGCTGGTCGATCCGGAGATGGAAATCATGCTGATTACTACAGCGGGTGTGCTGATCCGTACGCGCGTCTCGGAAATCCGCGAGATGGGCCGCGCGACGCAAGGTGTTACACTCATCAGTCTCGATGAGGGAACACGCCTTTCTGGCCTGCAGCAAGTGGCAGAAACAGACGTAGGCGACGCGGGACTGGACACTGGCGTCGGCGAAGACGACGTCGCGCAGGACTGAACGCTCGGCTGACTGACGAATAACTGATTTTATTGGAGCAATAATGCAAAAAGGATTCAAGCAGTGGACGTTGTTGGCATTGTTCGTCCCCACGCTTGCGATGGCGCAATCGCTGCAGATGCAAAGCCAGGGCGCGGCACCCGCCGCCGCCACAGCCCCGGCCGATCCAGCGAAGCAGGCTGCCGTCAAGGATCTCCTCGCTGCGATCGACGCTGACAAGCTGGTAGGTGCCATTGCCAGCAGCGCGCAGATGCAGGCCAAGCAGTTGGTTCCGGCGATCCTCTCGGATTCGTTGACCGAAAACAAGGCATTGACCGACAAGCAGAAGCAAGCGGCCGTACCGGCACTGCAAAAGAACGCCGTGCCGAAGTTGGTAGACAGCGCCGGACAGGTCTTCAGCAGCGACCAGTTCCGTCAAGATGCCCTGCAAGCCCAGTACGATGCCTACAGCAAGTACTACACAACCCAGGAAATCAAGGATCTGACGACGTTCTACCGCAGCGCTTCGGGCCGCAAGTTCATCGAAGTGCAAGACCAGGTTGGTCGCGACGTCGTCAATGGCTTGATGCAGAAATACATGCCGGAGTCGATCAAGGCCACGCGTGACCAGGCCGATCGGGAAATTGCCGCGGTGCGTCCGGGCAAGTAAAGAGTCAGCGTCTCACACAGGTCTTCGGGCCGCGTTCAGCCCAGCGACCTGCGACTGCAGCGCCGAAGCCGACATTGGCCGATAGCGGCGACAGTGCGATAATTGCCGTTTGCGCGAAAGCGCCGACGGCAATTTTTTCTTGCGCGACCGATTCAATGCGGCTGCGTCGAACTGAGTGTCGACGTCGACCGGCATCGCCGTCCGCACCTTGTCCCCTCGAAAAATTTCAGAGATTCAGATGCGCCAGTTCAATTTTTCCGCCGGTCCAGCCGCCTTGCCTGAAGAGGTGCTGCGTCAGGCCGCAGAGGAAATGCTCGAATGGCGCGGCACCGGCGTGAGCGTGATGGAGATGAGCCATCGTTCGTCGGCTTATCTGGGCATTTACGAAGAGGCGCGCGACACTTTGCGGCAATTGCTCGAAGTGCCGTCGAACTATCAGATTCTCTTCATGCAGGGCGGCGCACTGGCCGAAAACGCGCTCATCCCGATGAATTTGCTGGGTGAGCGCCAAGTGGCCGATTACGTGGTAACCGGTTCGTGGTCGGCCAAGTCGATCGCCGAGGCGGCGCGCTACTGCAGCCCCCATCTAGCCGCGTCGACGCAAAGCAGCGGGTTTCGCAGCGCACCTGGCATCGAGGCTTGGCAGCTTTCCGTCGATCCGGCCTATGTGCACTTCTGCAGCAACGAAACCATCAACGGCGTCGAGTATTTCGATTTCCCCGACACCGGCGCGGTGCCCTTGGTGGCGGACGCATCTTCGCACCTGCTGTCGCGGCCCATGGATGTTTCCAAGGTTGGCGTGCTGTATGGCGGCGCGCAGAAAAACATCGGCATGGCCGGTCTGACGCTGGTAATCGTACGCGACGATCTGCTCGACCGCGCACGGCTGATCTGCCCGACCGCGTTCCACTGGAAGACCGTCGCGCAAAACGATTCGATGTACAACACGCCACCCACTTATGCGATCTATATCGCCGGGCTGGTGTTCCAGTGGTTGCTGCGGCAAGGCGGCCTGCCGGGCATCGAGCAACGCAATATCGAGAAAGCCCGCTTGCTGTACGAAACCATCGACCGCAGCGATCTATATGTGAACGAGGTAGACCTCGCGGCGCGCTCGCGGATGAACGTGCCGTTCTTCCTGAAAGATGCCAGTCGCAACGATGCTTTCCTGCAAGGCGCGCAGCAGCGCGGCTTGCTGCAGCTCAAGGGACACAAGAGCGTCGGCGGCATGCGCGCATCGATCTACAATGCGGTGCCTCTGGCGGCGGTGCAAGCCTTGACCGACTACATGAAAGAATTCGAACGCCGCGCCTGAGCTGTTGCGGCCACGCGCGCCAACACGCTGCACGTAATGTGACCGCCGCCGGCAACCATCAATACGCCGCCTACGGGGCGGTGATTCCCGCAACACCAAGGCCCGCGTGGCCTGTCCCAATCGAGTTGCCTGATATGGATGATGAACTGAGTGCCCGCCTCGCACCGCTGCGAGACCGCATCGACGCACTGGACACGCAATTGCTGGCGCTGCTCAACGAGCGGGCGCGTGTGGCGCTCCAAGTCGGCGAGGTCAAGCACCAGTTGTCGGCGCCGGTCTTCAAGCCCGAGCGCGAACGCCAGGTCATCGAGCGCTTGCAGGGATTGAGCGACGGGCCGTTGCGCCGCGAACATATCGCCGCGATCTGGCGTGAAATCATGTCGGGCAGCCGTGCGTTGGAAAAGACCCTGCGGGTGGCCTTCCTTGGGCCGGTTGGCACCTATAGCGAGCAGGCCGCGTTGCAGTTCTTCGGCGCATCGTTCGACGCATTGCCCAGTCCCTCCAGCGACGAAGTGTTTCGCGCGGTAGAAGCCGGTGCCGCCGACTACGGCGTGGTCGCCGTCGAAAACTCGACCGAAGGCGCGGTATCGCGCACGCTCGATCGGTTATTGCAATCGCCGTTGCCGATTACCGCCGAAATTGCTCTGCCGATTCGTCACAATCTGCTGACACTGAACGGCGGCACCGACGGTATCCTCAAGGTTTACGCGCATTCGCAGGCCTTGGCGCAGTGCCAGCAATGGCTGTCCACGCATCTGCCGCGCGCCGAGCGACTGGCCGTATCGAGCAATGCGGAGGGCGCCCGACTGGCGTCGCTCGACGCCACAGCCGCGGCCATTGCCGGTGACAAGGCCGCAGTCAATTACGGTCTGCAAATCAGCTTCGACGCGATCCAGGACGATCCGCATAACCGCACGCGCTTTTTCGTGCTGGGCGGCGACCCGCCGGCACCTACCGAGGCCGACCAGACGTCATTGATTCTGTCGGTGAAAAATGAAGCGGGTGCGGTGTTTCGCATGCTCGAACCGTTCGCGCGCCACGGCGTATCGATGACGCGCTTTGAATCGCGGCCCGCGCGCAGCGGTGGCTGGAGTTATTTCTTCTATATCGACGTCGAAGGGCATCGCGACGACGCGCCACTGGCGGCCGCGTTGGAAGAATTAAAAGCCGACGCCGCTTTCGTCAAGATCCTCGGTTCCTATCCGCGCGCACATTAGGCCACTACACGTCCAGCCCGCACCACTCGCTGAATTCGATTCTGCTTTCATGGAAGACCTGCTCATGCCGTCCCCCACTTCTTACGGCCCCGCCTACATCCGCGCGATTGCGCCCTACATCGCCGGCAAGCCGATTTCGGAAGTGGCGCGGGAGTTCGGTCTGGACGAGTCGCGCATCGTCAAGCTGGCATCGAATGAGAATCCACTGGGCATGCCGGAGTCGGCAATGCGCGCCATCAACGACACACTGGCTGACTTGGGGCGCTATCCTGATTCCAACTGTTTCGACCTGAAGCGTACGCTCAGCGCGCGCTATGGCGTGTCTGACGACTGCATCGCACTGGGCAACGGCAGCAACGATATTCTGGAACTGGCCGCGCATGCGTTTGTCGCGCCCGATCAAAGCATTGTTTATTCGCAGTATTCATTTGCCGTGTACGCGCTGGCCACGCAGGCCTTGGGCGCGCGCGCGATCGTCACACCGGCGCGTAACTACGGCCACGATCTCGAGGCGATGCTGGCGGCGATCGAGGCCGACACGCGCCTGATCTTTATCGCCAATCCGAACAACCCGACCGGCACCTTTATCGAAGGACCGGCGCTGCAAGCATTCCTGACGCAAGTGCCGGCACAGGTGATGGTCGTGCTGGACGAGGCTTATACCGAATATCTGCCGGCCGAAAAGCGCTATGACGCCATTGCCTGGACCCGGCAATTTCCCAATCTGCTGGTGTCACGGACGTTTTCGAAAGCCTACGGGCTCGCCGGCCTGCGGATCGGCTTCGCGGTCGGACAGCCGCTAGCCATCGATCTGCTCAACCGGGTTCGACAACCGTTCAATGTGAACAGCCTGGCGCAGGCCGCCGCCGTGGCCGCACTGAATGATCCAACGTTTCTGACGCGCAGCGCCGAGGTGAATGCCGCCGGTTATGTGCAATTGACCGACGCGTTTACCGAGCTCGGCCTCGAATTCGTGCCCTCGTATGGCAACTTCGTCATGGTAAGGGTGGGCGCCGACGATGCTGCCGGTGCACGCGTGAATCTGGCGCTGCTGAAGCAGGGAATAATCGTGCGTCCGGTCGCCAACTATGGCCTGCCCCAGTGGCTGCGCATCACGATCGGTTTGCCGGCAGAGAACGATGCATTTCTGGCGGCATTGCGCGCGGCCCTCGCGCCGGCGTGAAACCGAGCGCATCCATGAAAGCAGCTGGCGCGCCGCCCGGGTTTCAATTCAACAAAGTGGTCGTGGTGGGGCTGGGCCTGATCGGCAGCTCGCTGGTGCGCGCGCTGCGGCAGGCCAGCAGCGGCAATGGCCAGATCATTGGCATTGAACGCGATGCGAGCGGCGCGGCGCAAGCACAGGCATTGGGCGTCGTCGAACAAGCCGCAGCGCTGGACGACTATGCGGCGAGTGCCACGGCATTCGCCGCTGCCGACATCGTCGTATTGGCCGTACCGGTCGCGCAGACGGCACTCGTGCTGTCCCGCATCGTCCCGCATCTGGGCGAACGCACCTTGATCACCGACGTAGGCAGCACGAAGGCGAATGTCGAGCAGGCTGCGCGTGCGGCATTGGGACCAGCGATTGCCCGCTTCGTGCCGGCGCATCCCGCGACCGGCAGCGAAGCGCATGGCATTGGCGCCGGCAACGCCGCGATGTTCGTGGATCGACCAGTGGTGGTGTGTCGGTTAGCCGAAAATAGCGCCGTCGCCGTCGATCGCATCAAGGCGATGTGGCGGGCTACCGGCGCGTATCTGGTCGAGCGCTCGGTGCAAGAGCACGATCGAACGTTCGCCGCCACCAGCCATCTGCCGCATCTGCTGGCCGCCGCTTACATGCTGCGCTTTGGCGAAACCGACAATGCATACGGTGCCGCTGACACCGCCGGCGCTGACCTCGCCCCTGCATCCGCTGCCGTATCGCCTATGCTGGATCTGGCGGCGGGTGGTTTTCGCGATTTCACGCGCATTGCTGCGTCGAGTCCGGAAATGTGGCGTGATATTTGTTTGGGAAATCGTGACGCATTGCTGGCCGAACTGGCAGCCTTCCAGCAGCGCCTCGCGCGCATCTCGCAAGCGCTGACGACGTCCGACGCGAATGCGCTGGAATCACTATTTGCCCAGGCCGCTGCGCTGCGCAGCGCCTGGATGCCGCCAGCACCTGGGGAATCGGCCGGAACTGCAGCGCAAGCCTTAGCAGAGCCGCGCGTGCTGGGAGACGCATCCGATGGCAAACCGAGCGGCGAACAGAGTGGCAAACCGAGCGACGCACCCAGCGGCGTACCGGGCAACGCACCCGGCGGCGAACCGAGCGGCGCACCGAGCGGCGAACCCGGCGGCACTCGCCGCAACGCACCCGACACGAGCAACGATTAATGGAAGCACGTCATTGAAAGCGATGGAAGAAATCGTCCTCGGTCCTTACACGCATGCCGCGGGCGCGGTGCGCTTGCCCGGCTCGAAGAGCCTGTCGAACCGCGCGCTGCTGCTGGCGGCGCTGGCGACCGGCAGCACGCTGATCACGAATCTGCTGGATTCCGACGACACGCGCGTCATGCTGGCGGCGCTGGAACGGCTCGGCGTCAGCCTGTCGCGCGAAGGATCGAATTGCCAAGTGCAGGGCGTGGGCGGCCGTTTTCCCGTGCGTGACGCCGACATTTTCGTCGGCAACGCGGGCACCGCCGTGCGTCCGCTGACCGCGGCGCTTGCCTTGAACGACGGCGAATATCGGGTGTCCGGCGTGCCGCGCATGCATGAACGGCCGATCGGCGATCTGGTCGATGGCCTGCGCCAGTTGGGCGCCAACATTGACTATCTGGGAAATCCCGGCTTTCCGCCGTTGGCGATTCATCCGGCGCAGCCGCAGTCCGCAAATGCCGCCGCTGCGAGCGTCGACGACGGCGGCCCCGCGCTGTCCGTACGCGGCGACGTTTCCAGTCAATTCCTCACCTCGATGCTGATGGCCCTGCCATTGCTGGGCTCTTCTCGCGCAATCAGCATCGACGTGGTCGGTGAGCTGATCTCCAAACCGTATATCGAGATCACGATCGCACTGATGGCGCAGTTCGGCGTGCAGGTCGAACGCGACGCCTGGCGGCGTTTCACGCTGTCGATGCCAGCCGCTTACCGGTCGCCAGGGCGCGTCGCGATCGAGGGCGATGCGTCGTCGGCATCCTACTTCCTGGCCGCGGGCGCGCTGGGGGTGGGGCCGGTGCGCGTCGAAGGCGTCGGTCGCGACAGCATTCAAGGCGATGTGCGCTTCGCCGACGTGCTCAGCACGCTGGGCGTGAACGTCATGATGGGCAGTGACTGGATCGAAGTGCGCGGCCTCGATACGCCGGATGGCAAGCTCGCGCCGATCGATCTCGACTGCAACCTGATTCCCGACGCCGCTATGACGTTGGCGGTGGCTGCATTATTTGCCAGCGGTCCGAGCCGGCTGCGCAATATCGGCAGTTGGCGCGTCAAGGAAACCGACCGGATCGCCGCGATGGCCTGCGAACTGCGCAAGCTGGGTGCGGTGGTCGAGGAAGGCCCGGACTTCCTCGCTATCGTGCCGCCGGCGCAGTTGCGCGCGGGTGCGGTGATCGATACTTACGACGATCACCGCATGGCCATGTGCTTTTCGCTGGCGAGCCTGGGCGGCGTGGCCGTGACGATCCGCGATCCCGCCTGTGTCGGCAAGACCTTCCCCGACTATTTCGAGCGTTTTCAACAATTGGTGCGCCGATGAGCGACGACTTCGACGATTGCCGACACGTCGCCGACCCGACCCCCGGCCCCGGCGCTGCGGCCGCCAGCGACCCGCCCCATGCGGTCATTACCATCGACGGCCCGACGGCCTCCGGCAAGGGTACCGTGGCTACCGGTGTGGCGGCGCGGCTGGGTTTTCACTACCTGGACAGCGGGGCGCTGTACCGTTTGACGGCGCTGGCCAGCCTGACACACCACGTGCGGGTCGATGATGCGGCCGGCCTGGCCGCGCTGGCTGTCGGCCTGCCGATCGTTTTTACCGAAGGCTGCGTGCGGCTTGACGGCGTTGACGTGTCGGAGCGGATTCGCGCCGAGGAAATCGGCAATCGCGCCTCGGCGATTGCCGTGCATCCGCCGTTGCGCGCGGCCCTGGTCGAGCGGCAGCGGGCATTTCGCATGGCGCCGGGCCTGGTGGCCGACGGCCGCGACATGGGCACGGTCATTTTTCCCGATGCGCGGCTCAAGGTATTTCTCACGGCCAGCGTCGATGCGCGTGCCCAGCGACGCTATAAGCAATTGAAGGAAAAAGGCATTTCTGCTAATATTCAAAACCTTTCGGCAGACCTGCAGCAACGCGACGCGCGCGACAGCGGGCGTGCCGCGGCGCCGTTGAAGCCCGCTCCCGATGCTCATGCGCTCGACACTTCGGCGCTCACCATCGAGCAAGCGGTCGACATCATCATCGATTGGTACCGGCAGCCGCCTGCGGCGACGCCGGCACAAGTCGATGGTGCAGGCGGGTGAATTTGTCGTCGTAGCAATCGTAGTCGAGCATCAACCGTCCCGGTAAATCTTTGCAGAGATTGCCGGGCTTTGTCCAACCTTTTACCCAGTGTCTCTACCGGTGTAGGCGCCGATCAGTGCGCTAAAACTGCAATCGCCGGTCATGGTCACCCCCACTCCTTTTATGTCCGACCTTCAAACTTCTACTCCTTCAAACGAATCTTTCGCGGCGCTTTTCGAAGAGTCGCTGACTCACCAGGACATGCGTGCCGGCGAGGTGATCTCCGCAGAAGTCGTGCGCATCGATCACAACTTCGTCGTTGTCAACGCTGGTCTCAAGTCCGAAGCCTACATTCCCCTCGAAGAGTTCTTGAACGACCAAGGTGAAGTCGAAGTCGCCGCCGGCGATTTCGTTTCCGTGGCGATCGACGCACTCGAGAACGGTTACGGCGATACCATCCTGTCGCGCGACAAGGCCAAGCGCCTGGCTTCGTGGCTGTCGTTGGAAAAGGCGCTGGACAACAACGACCTCGTCGTGGGCACGATCACCGGCAAGGTGAAGGGCGGCATGACGGTGATGGTCAACGGCATTCGTGCCTTCCTGCCGGGTTCGCTGGTCGACACGCGCCCCGTGAAGGACACCACGCCGTACGAAGGCAAGACGCTGGAATTCCGCGTCATCAAGCTCGATCGCAAGCGTAACAACGTGGTGCTGTCGCGCCGCGCCGTGATCGAAGCGACGCAAGGCGAAGAGCGCGCGAAGCTGCTGGAAACGCTGCGCGAAGGCGTCATCGTCAATGGCGTCGTGAAGAACATCACCGACTACGGTGCGTTCGTCGACCTGGGCGGCATCGACGGCCTGCTGCACATCACCGACATCGCCTGGCGTCGCGTGCGTCACCCGAGCGAAGTGTTGTCGGTCGGTCAGGAAGTCACCGCCAAGATCCTCAAGTTCGATCAGGAAAAGAATCGCGTCTCGCTCGGCATCAAGCAGTTGGGCGACGATCCGTGGGAAGGCATTTCGCGTCGCTACCCGTCGGGCACGCGCCTGTTCGGCAAGGTCACGAACATCACCGACTACGGCGCATTCGTCGAAGTCGAGTCGGGTATCGAAGGCCTGGTGCACGTTTCCGAAATGGACTGGACCAACAAGAACGTCGCGCCGAGCAAGGTTGCCCAACTGGGTGACGAAGTCGAAGTGATGGTGCTCGAGATCGACGAAGATCGTCGCCGTATCAGCCTCGGCATGAAGCAGTGCAAGCCGAATCCCTGGGACGAGTTCAGCCGCAACTACAAGAAGGGCGATCGCCTCAGCGGCGCCATCAAGTCGATCACCGACTTCGGCGTGTTCATCGGTCTGCCGGGCGGCATCGACGGTCTGGTGCACCTGTCCGACCTGTCGTGGAACGAAACCGGCGAAGAGGCCGTGCGTCGGCACAAGAAGGGCGACGAAGTCGAGGCCATCGTGTTGGGCATCGACGTCGAGAAGGAACGCATTTCGCTGGGTATCAAGCAGCTCGAAGGCGATCCGTTCAGCAACTATGTGGCGATGAACGACAAGGGTTCGATGGTCCGCGGCACGATCAAGACGGTCGATCCGAAGGGCGCCATCATCACCTTGTCCGGCGAAGTCGAAGGCTATCTGCGTGCCTCCGAACTCACGCAGGATCGCGTGGAAGATGCTCGCAACGTGTTGAAGGAAGGCGAGGAAGTCACCGCGATGATCATCAACATCGATCGCAAGTCGCGCGGCATCAACCTGTCGCTGAAGGCCAAGGATTCGGCCGAGCAGCAGGAAGCGGTCAGCAAGTTCCAGTCGGAAACGTCGGCCGCTACCGGCACGACCAATCTGGGTGCCTTGCTGAAGGCGAAGCTGGACGGTCAGAACGGTTGAGGGGAGTCGGCCCGGCATGACCAAATCCGAACTCGTCGCACGCTTGGCATCGCGCTTCCCGCAACTGGTATTGAAAGATGCCGATCTGGCGGTGAAGACGATGCTCGATACGATGGCCGCCGCCCTGGCGAACGGTCAGCGTATCGAAATACGGGGTTTCGGCAGCTTTGGCCTGAACCATCGTCCTTCGCGCATCGGACGCAATCCGAAGTCCGGCGTGAAGGTCATGGTGCAGGAAAAGTCGGTGCCGCATTTCAAGCCGGGCAAGGAGTTGCGTGACCGGGTCAATGCCATGCCTTCCCGCGAGACGGCCGGTAAGGGCAAGCGCCAAGCCTCGCAAGATGGCGCTGCCGAGCCGTAAGCAATAAGCGGTGATGCGAGCCGTGTCGAGCCAACTGGCCCGGCACGAACTCCGCAGCAAAAGAAAGCGCCTTCGGGCGCTTTTTTTTCGCGCGCGGCAAGCTTGCGCGGCGCGGCGCAGCCGCCCCGGCGGCATCCTTTACAATACGCTCGACATCGGTGGCCGCTAGCGGATGCGCCGATCTATCCTCATTCAATTGGGTTGACCGTATGAAGTTCTTTGTCTGGCTGATCCGTGCGATGGTATTCGTCGTGTTGCTGATTCTGGCGCTCGCCAATACTCAAGACGCTTCGCTGAATTTGCTTGCCAACCGCGCATGGACGGCGCCGCTGATTCTGATCGGCCTGGCCTTCTTCGTGGTCGGCCTGCTCGCGGGCGCCCTGGCGGTGTTGCCCAAGCTGTTCCGGCAACGTCGCGAGATCGGCCGGCTGCGTCGCGAGTTGAAAGTGCTGCGCGCGACGCAGAGCACCGAGCCCGTCGTACCGATCATGCCGCCGATGATCTGACACTACGTGCGTCGTCACCGCGCATACTCCGTCTGCATGCGCCGCGCGCCGCGGCGGGTGCGCGACTAATACTTTTCGACCGCGTTCATGGATCTTGATTACTGGTGGCTGCTTGTCATACCGATCGTATTCGGCCTCGGCTGGGTCGCGGCGCGCTTTGATTTGAAGCATTTGCTGTCGGAGAGCGCCGCCTTGCCGCGCTCTTATTTCCGCGGCCTGAATTTTTTGCTGAATGAACAGCAGGACAAGGCCATCGACGCCTTCATCGAAGTCGTCAAGCTCGACCCGGAAACCACCGAATTGCATTTCGCGCTGGGGAGTCTGTTCCGCCGTCGCGGTGAAACCGAACGCGCGATACGCGTGCATCAGAATCTGTTGAACCGCGCCGACCTGCCGACCAGCGAGCGCGATCATGCGCTCTATGAACTGGGCCTCGATTTCCTCAAGGCCGGTTTGCTCGACCGGGCCGAGCAAACGCTGCAATCGATTCAAGAAGGTGCCTTTGCCAATGACGCGCAGGCGTCGCTGCTGACGATCTATGAGATCGAGAAAGAATGGCAGCGCGCGATCGAGACCGCGCAGCGGCTCGAGGAAATCGGCGCACGCGATCTGCGCAAGGAAGTGGCGCAATTCCATTGCGAGCTGGCCAGCGAGGCGCTGCAGCGCAAGGATGCAGTAGCCGCGCGCCGCGCGCTGCAGGCGGCGTTGGCGGTGAATCCGCAAAGTACGCGTGCGGCCGTGTTGCTCGGCGACGTCGAAATGGCCGGCGGCAATGCGGCGGCTGCGCTGCGTCACTGGACCGGTATCGAGTCGCAAAACCCGGCCTATCTTTCCCTGGTCGGTGAGAAGTTGATTGCCGCCTACGCCGCGCTGGGCCGTCAGGACGAAGGCATTGCGCAATTGGTCGAGTATTCCGAGCGGCATCCGTCCAGCGATCTGCTGGACATCGCGTTTCGGTATCTGGAGAAGAACAGCGGTATCGAATCCGCCCATGCGTTTGCCCGACATCAGATGGAGCGCTCGCCGAGTCTGAGCGGCATGACGCGTCTGCTGGAGGCGCAAACGGCGAGCGCCGAAGAACCGCGGCGCAGTGAACTCAAATTGATTCACGCATTGATCGTACAGCGCACCAAAAACCTGCCGCGCTACACGTGCCAACATTGCGGCTTCCGCGCGCGCCTGTTTTATTGGCAATGTCCGGGCTGCGGCAATTGGGAAACGTACGCGCCGCGGCGCATCGAGGCGATGCCAAGCAGTTAATCGATGGGCAAGTCTGGTTTTGTATAACGGAGCTTTCATGGCAGGGCAGGCACAACAGCCGCAGCAAGGCGCACAAGCTGCAACAAGGGCCGCCGAGGTGGTCACACCCGAGCGTATGGCCGCCGGACGGATACTGGTGGTCGGCGATGTCATGCTCGATCGATACTGGTTCGGCGACGTCAATCGTATTTCGCCGGAAGCGCCAGTGCCGGTAGTGCATGTGCAGCGCCGCGAAGAGCGTTTGGGCGGTGCGGCGAACGTGGCCTTGAACGTGGCATCGCTGGGCGCGGGCGCCGGTCTGCTATGTGTAGTGGGTGATGACGAGCCAGGCGAGCGCATCATCGAATTGCTTGAGCATAGTGGCGTGCAGGCGTATATCGAGCGCGATCCGAACCTGCCTACCACCATCAAGCTGCGCATCCTGTCGCGCCAGCAACAACTGCTGCGCATCGATTTTGAAAATAGTCCAGCGCATGAGGTGCTGGCCGCCTGCCAGACGCGTTTCGACGCGCTGCTCGACGATTACCAGATCGTGTTGCTGTCGGACTATGCGAAAGGTGGCCTGACGCACGTCTCGCAGATGGTCGATCACGCGCGTGCCGCGGGCAAGCGCATCCTCGTCGATCCGAAGGGCGACGATTGGGCGCGTTATCGTGGGGCCGATCTCATCACGCCGAACCGCGCGGAGTTGACCCAGGTCGTCGGTCGGTGGAGATCAGAGGAAGATCTGGCCGCGCGCGTCAACGCCTTGCGTCAGGAATACGGCATCGGCGCGCTGTTGCTGACGCGTTCCGAAGAGGGCATGAGCCTGTTCACCGATGGCGAAATCCACCATGCGCCGGCGCAAGCACGCGAAGTGTATGATGTGTCCGGCGCTGGCGACACGGTTATTGCAACGCTGGCCGCCATGCTCGGCGCGGGCTTGTCGCTGGTCGATGCCGTCGATTGCGCGAATCGCGCAGCCGGTATCGTCGTCGGTAAACTCGGCACGGCGAGCGTTTCCTACAAAGAACTATTCGGCTGCGCTTGAGCGCCGTCGATTGCTGCTGCTCTCCCAAATGACCATCATCGTTACCGGCGCCGCCGGATTCATCGGCAGTAATCTCGTCAAGGCATTGAACGATCACGGCGAAGCGGATGTGGTCGCCGTCGACAATCTCAGTCGTGCCGACAAATTCCATAATCTGGTCGACTGCGACCTATCGGATTACGTGGATAAACGGGCCTTCATCGAACGCCTGCAACGCGGTGAGTTCGGCAATGTGCGCGCCATTTTCCATGAAGGAGCCTGCTCCGATACGATGGAAAGCGACGGTCGCTACATGATGGAAAACAACTTCCGCTTCAGCCGTGCCGTGCTCGAGTATTGCCTGGCCAAGCGCGTGCCGCTGTTCTATGCATCGTCCGCCGCCGTGTATGGCGGCTCCGAGCGCTTCGTCGAAGAGCGGCAGTACGAAAAGCCGCTGAACGTCTACGGTTATTCCAAGTTCCTGTTCGACCAGATCGTGCGCCGCGAGATGCCGCGTGCTTCGAGCCAGATCGTCGGCTTCCGCTATTTCAACGTCTATGGCGCACGCGAAACGCACAAAGGACGCATGGCGTCGGTGGCGATGCATAACTTCCACGAGTTTCGCAGCACCGGACGCGTCAAGCTATTCGGCGAATACAGCGGCTATGGCGCCGGTCAGCAGATGCGTGATTTCGTATCCGTCGAAGACGTCGTGCGCGTGAATCTGCATTTTCTCGATCACCCTGAACAGTCGGGCATTTTCAATCTGGGCACGGGCGTCGCCCAGCCGTTCAACGACATCGCCTCGACGGTGGTCAACGCCTTGCGACGGACGGCGGGAGAATCGACACTGTCATTGGAACAATTGGTCGCCGCGGGCCTGATCGAATATGTGCCGTTCCCGGATGCACTGCGCGGCAAGTACCAATGCTTTACCCAGGCGGACATCGGCGCATTGCGCCGCGCCGGCTATGCCGAGCCGTTCCTGACGGTGCAACAAGGTGTGGAGCGTTATGTAGGTTGGCTAATCGGCTAGCTGCAAAGCGCTGCGCCGAGCGGCTAAATTCGCATCTCCTGCTGCCGACTGCTAGTGCGGTCGGTAGCCGTCAATAGAGGAGATTCGATATGTACCGCATCAATTGGATTGTTTTATTCGTTATCCTATTTATTGGTCGTGCGGCGTTGGCGGGCACGAACGTCAATACCGCGGACGAGGCGGCGCTGCAATCCGTAAGCGGCCTCGGCGCCAGTAAAGCCGAAACCATCGTTGCCGAGCGCAATGCGCATGGGCCGTTCAAGGATGCCGACGACCTGGCCGCCAGAATCAAAGGGCTTGGCGAAAAATCGGTAAAGCGGCTGCAGGAGCACGGCCTGGAAATCACGGCGCCGGCACCCGTAAAAGGCACCCGTAAGGCGCCGGCACGAAAAGCGCGCGCCGCGCAACCGCCCAAAGCCAGCAAGGCCGGTGCTCCGCCGCCGAAGAAATAAGGCCGGCGCACGCCCAATGTGGGCAATCGCCGGATCGACTAAAATCGCCGGGATTCCCTCATTGCGAATACCTGCGCAACGCCATGGCCTATAAAACAATTGAAGACACGATCGGTAATACGCCGCTCGTTCGGCTGGTCCGTTTGCCGGACGATGAAATCCGGCAGAGAAACAATGTGATCCTCGGCAAGCTGGAGGGCAATAACCCGGCGGGCTCAGTCAAGGATCGTCCGGCGCTGTCGATGATCAAGCGCGCGGAAGCGCGCGGCGACATCAAACCGGGCGACACGCTGATCGAAGCAACCAGCGGCAATACCGGAATCGCCTTGGCCATGGCTGCGGCACTGCGCGGCTATCGAATGATGCTCATCATGCCGGAAGATCTGTCGGTCGAGCGGCAGCAGAGCATGGCGGCCTACGGTGCGCAGATCGTGCTGACGCCGGCTTCCGGCGGCATGGAATACGCTCGCGATCTGGCGGAGGAAAAGCGCGCGAAGGGCGAGGGCTTCATCCTGGATCAATTCGGCAATCCAGATAATCCGCTGGCGCATTACGAGACCACCGGTCCGGAGATATGGCGTGACACGGAAGGCCGCATTACGCACTTCGTATCGGCGATGGGCACCACGGGCACCATCATGGGTGTTTCGCAGTTTCTGAAGGAAAAGGACAGCGCAATCCAGATCGTCGGTGCCGAGCCGTCCGAAGGCTCGCGCATTCCAGGCATCCGCAAATGGCCGGAAAAGTATCGTCCGGGCATTTACGACCTGAGCCGCGTCGATCGGATCGAACCGGTCAGCCAAAGTGCCGCCGAAATCATGGCACGCCGGCTGGCGGCCGAGGAAGGCATCTTTTGCGGTATTTCAGCAGGCGGATCGTGCGAGGTGGCGCTACGCGTGGCGCGTGAAGTGGAGAATGCCACGATCGTGTTCGTAGTCTGCGACCGGGGCGATCGCTATCTGTCCACGGGCGTGTTCCCGGCCTGAGCCAGCCGAGAGCGCCGAGAGCGCCGCGACCCGGGGTAAAAGTTATTGCGCGCTGATTTCGCCGCTCGCCTGCAGGCGAGCCTTGATCTTCTGGCCAAGCTGATACACGGCGAGCGCATAGAAGAAGCTGCGGTTATAGCGCGTGAGCACATAGAAATTCCGCAAGCCCAGCGCATATTGAGTGGGCTGGCCGGGCGTGGGCAGGTCGATGACGGTAACCGGCGTGCTGCGCTCGGCCGACTCGTCGGCCAGCGGCGGATCGAGCAGCATGCCCGCCTTGAGCAATTGGCCGAGCGCCCAGCGCGGCTCCGGCTGTCCATCGGCGGCCGCCTGCGCGATGCCGAGGCTGCCAGTGTCGCCGGCAATATTCCACACCACGGGTCGTCCTGCTTCCCAGCCATATTGCTTCAAGTAATTCGCCACGCTGCCAATTGCATCGGCGGGACTATTGCGCAGATCGATATTCTGCGAGCCGTCATAGTCCACTGCGTACTGGACGATGCTGCTCGGCATGAATTGCGGCAAGCCGATGGCGCCGGCATAAGAGCCCTGCACGCTGGTCGGATCGAGACCCGCATCACGCGTCCACAGCAGGAAGTCTTCTAGATTCTTGCGAAACAGCGTCTGGCGATCGGCGCGGTTGGGGGTGTTCGGGTAATTGAACGCCAAGGTCGTCAGCGCATCGATCGTACGGAAGTTGCCCATGTAGCGGCCGTACATGGTTTCGACGCCGATGATGCCGACGATGATTTCTGGCGGTACACCATAGTCGGCTTGCGCGCGCGACAGGGTGGCCTGGTTGTCACGCCAGAAACTCACACCCGCATTGACACGTACGGCATCAAGAAAACGGGCCTGATATGAACGCCAGTTTTTGGTGGCGGGATTTGGCGCCGGCGTAACCAGCCTGGCCGCGGTAGCCGAATAATTCACCTGGTCGAACAGCGCGTGCAAGGCCTGACTGTCGAAGTCGTAGCGCGCGACCATCGAGTCGATGAACGCATCGACTGCCGGGTTGCTGACATAGCGCTGCGGCACGATCTCTTCTTCGAATTCCTGGCCGCCGGGGGGCGGTGCTTGCGGCGCGCCTTGTGCATGCGCCGCTGTCACGACGCCGAACCACGCGGCGAAGCACAGCGGAAGGGCGGCGATGGCGGAGACGGAGCGGAGCGTTCGGTTAGCTTTCAAAGAAACGGCTTGGCGTTCTTGCGCGAGCACCGACAGAAACGGCGGCACAGCCATGAAGGGCGCACGATGACAGGGAGTGTGGCCAGTATAACCGAACGCTGACGGCATTCTGGCTATGGTAAGTTAGCCATTGAATTGTCCGTTCCCGCTGCTCTTCAACATCTCGCCGAGGCCCAGCATGGCGACCGGGTTTTATACACATTCCGACTGCTTGCTGCATGAAATGGGCGCTTGGCATCCCGAAAGCCCGAGCCGTCTGCAGGCCATCGACGACCAGTTGATCGCAAGCCGGATCGACGAGGCGCTTACGCATGAAACCGCGCCGCTGGCCGATGCAGCGGATGTGCTGCGCGTGCATACCGTCGAACACGTCGACTTCATTCGCTCGTTGATTCCGCGCACGGGTCTGGTATCGATCGATGGCGACACGGCCGTCAATGCGCATTCCTGGCAAGCCGCCATGCGCAGCGCAGGTGCGGCGGTTGCCGCAACCGACGCGGTAATCAGCGGACGCTTCGCCAATGCCTTCTGCAGTGTGCGTCCACCCGGTCATCATGCCGAGCCGGATCGCTCGATGGGCTTCTGTCTCTTCAATAACCTGGCGATCGCCGTGCGGCGTGCGCTGGACGTGCACGGCCTGCAGCGCGTGGCCATCATCGACTTCGACGTTCATCACGGCAATGGCACGGAGGCCGCATTCGCCGGCGATACGCGTGTGCTGATGTGCGGCTTCTTCCAGCACCCGTTCTATCCATACAGCGGCACCGAGCATCCCGCGGCCAATATGTTGAACCTGCCGCTGCCCGCTTTCACAGATGGGGCAACGATGCGCGACGCGGTATTGCGCAGCTGGTTACCGCGGCTGAACGCTTTCGCGCCACAGATGGTGTTCATCTCCGCGGGCTTCGATGCCCATCGCGAAGACGATCTGGGCGGCATGCGTCTGGTCGAGCAAGACTATGCGTGGCTTACCACGCGCATTGTCGAAGTGGCCGAGCGGCATGCCGGCGGCCGCATAGTCAGTTGTCTGGAAGGGGGCTACAACCTGTCGGCGCTGGGTCGCAGCGTGGTGGCGCACGTGCGCGTGCTGGCCGATGTTTGAATCGCGATGGTTAATAGTACGCTCGTTCTACTTAGGGCTAACCCCAGGGCGCTGGCTGTCTTATAATGTCGCAAATTGAAAATTTGAAAATGATCGAAACCGTGGAGTGAAGGTATGAAAGTTCTGGTTCCCGTCAAGCGCGTGGTCGACTACAACGTTAAAGTCCGCGTGAAATCGGACGGTACGGGCGTCGATATCGCCAACGTCAAGATGTCGATGAATCCCTTCGATGAAATCGCCGTGGAAGAAGCGGTGCGCCTGAAAGAAGCCGGCGTTGCGACCGAAGTGATCGCCGTTTCGTGCGGCGTGACGCAGTGCCAGGAAACCCTGCGCACGGCCTTGGCCATCGGTGCCGATCGGGCGATCCTGGTCGAAACCACCGAAGAACTGCAACCGCTCGCCGTCGCCAAGATCCTCAAGGCGCTGATCGACAAGGAACAGCCGCAACTGACGATTCTGGGCAAGCAGGCAATCGACGACGATTCGAACCAGACCGGCCAGATGCTGGCCGCGTTGGCTGGCTTGCCGCAGGCGACGTTCGCCGCCAAGCTGACTGTCGAAGGTGGCCGTGCCACGGTGGCGCGCGAAGTCGATGGCGGCATGGAAACCCTCTCGCTGTCGCTGCCGGCCGTGATCACCGCCGACCTGCGCTTGAACGAGCCGCGCTACGTGACCTTGCCGAACATCATGAAGGCCAAGAAAAAGCCGATGGAAGTGCTGAAGCCGGCCGATCTGGGCGTTGACGTCACGCCGCGCCTGAAGACTCTCAAAGTGGTCGAGCCGCCAGCGCGCGGAGCGGGCATCAAGGTGCCGGATGTGGCGACCCTGGTGAGCAAACTGAAAACCGAAGCGAAAGTGTTGTAAGAGGCCAATAAAATGACGATTCTTCTGATCGCGGAACACGACAACGCGGAAATCAAGGGCGCGACGCTGAACGCGCTGACGGCAGCACAGCAACTGGGCGGCGACGTGCATGTGCTGGTGGCCGGCCATGGCGCGCAGGCGGCGGCGGATGCCGCGGCCAAGCTGCCCGGCGTGGCAAAGGTACTGTTGGCCGATGCGCCGCAACTGGCTGGCGGCCTGGCCGAAAACATCGAAGCGACGGTGGTGGCGATTGCCCAGCAGTATTCGCACATTGTCGTGGGCGCTACCGCCTACGGCAAAAACGTCGCACCGCGGATTGCGGCGAAGCTGGACGTGGCGCAAATCTCCGATCTGACGGCCATCATCGATGCGAATACGTTCGAACGTCCGATCTACGCGGGCAATGCGATCGCAACCATTCAATCGAGCGATCCGATCAAGGTGATCACCGTGCGTACCACGGGCTTCGATGCGGCGGCGACCGAAGGCGGCTCAGCTTCCATCGAAAGCATCGCTGCCGCGGCGGATTCAGGCCTATCGCAATTTGTCGGCCGCGAAATCACCAAGCTCGACCGTCCGGAATTGACCTCGGCGCAAATCATCGTTTCGGGTGGCCGCGGTCTGGGCAGTGGCGAAAACTATATGAAAGTGCTCGAGCCCCTGGCCGACAAGCTCAACGCGGCGCTCGGCGCATCGCGTGCGGCGGTCGACGCGGGCTATGTGCCGAACGACTACCAGGTCGGTCAGACCGGCAAGATCGTGGCGCCAACCCTCTACATCGCGGTGGGTATCTCGGGCGCGATCCAGCATCTGGCCGGCATGAAAGATTCGAAGGTCATCGTCGCCATCAACAAGGATGACGAGGCGCCGATCTTCAGCGTGGCCGACTACGGTGTGGTCGGCGATCTGTTCACGCTGGTGCCGGAACTGGTGGCGGCGCTGGGCTAGTCTGGTTGCGGTTACGCGCACGGTCGGCATGACGATTTGACCGGTTCGCATGGAGAAGGGGCGTTGATGACGCCCCTTTTTTTATCCGCGGCTTTATTCACGTTACCCCGCAGGAGCAGAGATGAGCTATCGCGCGCCGCTCAAGGACATGCTGTTCGTCATGAACGAGTTAGCCAGACTGTCGGAGGTTTGCGAACTGCCTACCTGCGAGGAAGCCACGCCCGAGTTGGCCCAGGCGGTGCTCGAGGAAGCGGCGCGCTTCGCTGAGAACGTCGTCGCGCCCTTGAATCAGACCGGGGACAAGAGCCCGGCCGAGTGGCGCGACGGTGCCGTGACCACCACGCCCGGCTTCGCCGCGGCCTTCGCGCAGTTCGTCACGGGCGGCTGGCAGGGCGTGCAGCATCCGCAGGCCTACGGCGGCCAGGGTCTGCCCAAGCTCATCGCCACGCCCTGCATAGAAATGCTGAATGCGGCCAATCTGTCGTTCGCGCTGTGCCCGCTGTTGACCGATGGCGCGATCGAGGCGCTGTTGACGGCCGGCTCGCCGGCGCTGCAACAGCGCTATGTGCCCAAGCTGGTGAGCGGGGCGTGGACCGGCACGATGAATTTGACCGAGCCGCAAGCCGGCTCGGATCTCGCATTGCTGAATACCCGTGCGGTGCCCGCGGAAGACGGCGCGTTCAAACTATTCGGCACGAAAATCTACATTACTTACGGCGAGCACGACCTGGCTGAGAACATCGTGCATTTGGTGCTCGCGCGCCTGCCTGATGCGCCAGCGGGCGTCAAAGGCATTTCCCTGTTCGTCGTTCCCAAGTATCTAAGCGCGGCCGATGGATCGCTGGGCGCACGCAACGACGTGCGGTGCCTGTCGCTCGAGCACAAACTGGGCATCAAGGCGAGCCCGACGGCGGTGCTGCAATACGGCGACCAGGGTGGCGCGACCGGCTATCTGGTGGGCGAGGCGCACCACGGCCTCGAATACATGTTCGTCATGATGAATGCCGCCCGCTTCGCCGTAGGTGTACAAGGTATCGCACTCGCCGACCGGGCCTATCAGCGCGCGCTGGCGTATGCGCGCGAACGCGTGCAAAGCCGTCCGGTAGATGGGTCGGCCAAACAGTCGGTGACCATCGTTCACCATCCCGACGTGATTCGCATGTTGTCGAGCATGCGTGCGCAGACCGAGGCAGCGCGCGCGCTCGCGTATGTGGCCGCGGCGGCCAGCGACCTGGCACGTGGCGCCGGCGAGCTGGCCATGCGTGAACGCTATCAGGCCGAATACGAATTTCTCGTGCCGATCGTCAAGGGCTGGAGCACCGAGATGGCAGTCGAAGTGACCAGCCTGGGCGTGCAGGTGCATGGCGGTGCGGGATACATCGAAGAGACGGGCGCCGCGCAACACTACCGCGACGCACGCATCCTGACGATCTACGAAGGCACCACGGCGATCCAGGCGAATGACCTGGTGGGCCGCAAGACACTGCGCGATGGCGGCAAGGTCGTCCGGGCGCTGTTGCAGCGCGTCGGTGAGACCGAGCGCGAGTTGGCCGGCCATGCGCAAGACGACGATCTGTCAGCGATATTGCCGCAGCTGCGCGCGGCTCGGCAGGCGTTCGAGAGTGTCGTTAGCTTCGTGCTCGAACGCGCCAGCAGCGATCCGAACGCGGTGTTCGCCGGTGCCGTGCCTTATCTGAAGCTCGCGGGTATCGTGCTTGGCGGCTGGCAAATGGCACGTGCCGCGCTGCTGTCGCGGGCGCGCACTGAGCAAGACGGGGATTTTCATTCCGCCAAGATTGCGACCGCGCGCTTCTTTGCCGAGCACGTGCTGTCGCAGGCGCCCGGCCTGTGCATCGCCATTACCAGTGCGCGCGGCGACCAAGGGGTGCTGGCGCTGAACCCGGCAACGCTCTAGCGCGTCGCGTCGCCTCGCGTCGCGCTTGGCGCCTTAGCTAGGCGTCGATTTCCTTGTATCAGCCAAAGTCGGCAGGCGCGACGGGGCAGTCTGATAGCGCGACAAGGCCAGATCGTCGGCCACGATCGCCGGCGTGCGCTGACCGACCAGATCGGCCAGCAATTGCGCCGAACCGCAGCACATCGTCCATCCCAAGGTGCCGTGACCGGTGTTCACGAACAGGTTCTGCATGCGCGTGCCGCCCACTACCGGCGTGCCGTCCGGCGTCATCGGACGCAGGCCGGTCCAGAATGATGCGGCGCGGGTGTCGGCGGCACCGGGAAACAGCGTGTCGACGCAGATCGCCAGGGTCTCGCGTCGCGCTGGTTTCAGCCGCAGATCGAAGCCGCCCAACTCCGCCATGCCGCCCACGCGAATGCGCGTGTCGAAGCGCGTGACGGCGATCTTGAAGGTTTCGTCGAGCACCGTGGAGACCGGCGCAAGGTTGGCATCGACGATCGGTGCCGTGATCGAGTAGCCTTTTACCGGATAAACCGGTAGTTGCCCGATGCCGGCAAGCAGCGGCGGCGAATACACGCCGAGCGCCAGCACGAAGGCGTCGGCGGTATGCAGCACGTCGCCGCAGCGTACTGCCGTGACCTGGTCGCCGGTCAATGCCAAGGCGTTGATCTCTGTCTGATATTGAAATTTCGCGCCCAACTGTTCCGCCAGTGCCGCGAGGCCCACGGCGAACAAGCGGCAATCGCCGGTTTCGTCGTGCGGCAGCCGCAAACCGCCCACCAGCCCGGCCGCGCGCCAGGCAAGCGCCGGTTCCGCAGCGGTGAGTGCCGCGGCCGACAAGCGCTCGTAGGGCACGCCGGCACGCTCCAATACCGCCACGTCGCGCGCGGACGCCGCGAGCTGCGCCGCGGTTCGAAATACCTGCAAGGTGCCGCCGGTGCGACCTTCGTACTGAATGCCGGTTTGTTCGCGCAGCGCATCGAGGCAGTCGCGACTGTATTCGGCCAGGCGCATCATGCGCGCCTTGTTGATTTCGTAGCGCGCCTGCGTGCAGTTGCGCAGCATTGCCGCCATCCAACGCAGCTGCGTGAGCGTGCCGTCGGGGCGAATACTCAATGGCGCATGTCTGGAAAACATCCATTTGAGCGCTTTGAGCGGGACGCCCGGCGCGGCCCACGGCGCCGAATAGCCTGGCGATATCTGACCGGCATTCGCGAAGCTGGTGCCAAGCGCCGGGCCGGGCTGCCGGTCGATGACCAGCACATCGTGGCCGTCGCGAGCCAGATAGTAGGCGCTGGTGATACCGATGATGCCGGCTCCCAACACGATGATCTTCATACAGCACTCCTTTGGCGACAGGCTCTATCGTAGGGGCGAACCGCGGTGGCGCGCCACGCCTTTGCAGAATGCGGAATTCGGCCGGACGACGACAGCTGTCCACCGGCAGCGGAATACTGTACATTAATACAGTGTTCCGCTCTTCGACGCGCGGCCGCCCGCGGTTCGCTACGTCGCTTACTCGTCAGTGTCCAGGAGGCCTGTTGCCATGGCGTCATCGTATGCGCCGTCTGATGCCCGCCGCGGGCGAGGCGCTGTCAGCAACGAAGAAACGCGTTTCTCCGCACTGCGACGCGAACACGACGTCGAGCGTGGCGAGGCGGAGGCGGCGCACGAACACGTCGTGCATTTTCGTACTGAGGTCAGCAGCGAACGGGCACGCCGCATCATCTCGCGCAATCAGTCGCCCGACGTCTTGTTCGATCAATCGATCAATCCCTATCGCGGCTGCGAGCATGGCTGCATTTATTGCTTTGCGCGGCCGACCCACGCTTATCTCGGCTTGTCGCCCGGGCTGGATTTCGAAACGAAAATCTCCGCCAAGGACAATGCCCCGGAAGTCCTGGAAAGCGAGTTGCGCCGCGCTGGCTATAAACCTTCGCTGATCGCCCTGGGTGCCAATACCGATCCTTATCAGCCGATCGAGCGCGAACGCGGCATCACCCGGCGCGTGCTCGAGGTGCTGGAGCGTTTCGGTCATCCGGTCGGCATTACCACCAAGTCGGCGTTGGTAGTACGCGATATCGACATCCTCGAACGCATGGCCCGTCGTGACCTGGCGCGCGTCTACATATCGGTGGCAACGCTCGACGCTGGCATTGCCCGGCAAGTCGAACCGCGCGCCAACACGCCAGCGCGGCGCATCGAGGCCATCCGTCGCTTGAGTGCCGCGGGCGTTCCTGTCGGCGTGATCGTCGCGCCGATCATTCCTGCGCTGACCGATTTCGATATCGAAAATGTGCTGACGAGCGCCGCGGAGGCCGGTGCGCAGTATGCCGGTTACGTGATGCTGCGCTTGCCTCTCGAGGTGCGCGATCTATTCGTCGAATGGCTGGAAGAGCGCTATCCGCTGCGTGCGCGCCATGTGATGAGCCTGGTGGAGCAGATGCGTGACGGTCGGCACAACAGCGCGCGCTTTGGCGAGCGTATGCGCGGTACCGGCAAGTTTGCGGAGCTGATCGCGCAGCGTTTCGGCCTGGCGGCACGCAAGCTATCGCTGGACCGCGAACGCCGGCCGTTGCGCACCGATCTATTTCGCGTACCGCAAAGTCTTGAAAGCGATGCGGGCGGCGCAATGGAGCGGGTGAACCACTCGCAAATGTCGTTGTTCTAGGACGTCGTCGCCACCACCGCTATGCGCTTTCAGGCGGTTGGGACTATTCAGTTGTTGATGTCGTTCGCCGTGGGATGCGACTCGAAATAGGTCTGGAACGCGAAGGCCAGCCCGCCCATCAGCAGCGAAGTACCGACGAACAGCGAGAAAATGACGACGAAAATGGCGCCCCAACGGGAGTGGTTATGCCGGCCATTTTGCGCATTGAAGCGGCGGTCCCATTTATCGTCGGGACGCAGGCCGTAGACAATCGCGGTCAGGAACGCCGCAGTCAGCGATATTCCGCCAGCGATCGCGCAGACCCAGCCGATGCCGGATGCGGTCGAGCGCAGTAGTAGCAGAGCGCCCGCGACACCGGCGCAACTAGCGAAAAAATGCAGATAGGCAAAGGGATCGCGCCGTCCATGCAGATAAAAACGATGGGCGCCGAGCGTGCCGAACAGGAAGGCGAGCAACGCCGCGAGGGTTTTGGATTTGAAGGCTGTAGAGGCGATCTGCATCGAAGTGTTTGTAAGGGGGGCCGTTTCCGGTATACTTTCGGGTTTCGGTGAAATAAGCCGTACTTCCGAGGGTCTTCTCAATGGTCATTATCCGCCTTGCGCGCGGCGGCGCTAAGAAGCGCCCGTTTTATAACATCGTTGCTACCGATTCGCGAAATCGTCGCGACGGTCGCTTCATCGAACGGATCGGCTTCTACAATCCGGTGGCAAGCAAGGGCGAAGCATTGCGCGTAGCGCACGATCGTCTGAGCTACTGGACTGGTGTTGGCGCGCAACTGTCGCCCACCGTTGCCCGTCTGGTCAAGCAGTCGCAAGGCGCCGCTGTTGCAGCGCCTGCGGCAGCGGCCGAACAGCCGGCAGCTTGAGGTCGAGCGTCAGTCGAAATGACGTCGATTGGCGGCCGGCAAGGTGTCTGATCGATGGCTGAATCGAAAATTACCGGTCCTTTCGTTGCACGACGCGCTCGCTCGCAGCCTCCCAAGGCCAAGACGGCCGAGTCGGTAGCGGCAGTACCTCAGCAAGTAGCGCAGCAGGCAAGCGCGAAGCTGGCGTCAGTACCGGGTTCGAACGCTGATCCCTTGCCCGATGATCTGATCGAGCTCGGTATCATCGTGCAGGCGTATGGGGTGAAGGGTGGCGTGAAAATCGCACCGCACGCGTCGGCCGGGCGCGGCGGCGACGCGCTGCCGACCGCTTCATTCTGGTGGCTGTCGGCGGCCGGCATTACGTCGACTGAACCGCGCCGCTACCGAGTTCTGGAGGCGCGTTGGCACAGCGGTTCGATTGTCGCGCGATTGGAAGGTTTGTCTGACCGCGACGCGGCGGAACGCATGCGCGGCACGCGAATCAGCGTGCGACGCACGGATTTTCCCGGTCTGGACGACGACGAGTATTACTGGGTGGACCTGATCGGCCTCGATGTGGTGTCGATCGGTGGCGAGGCGCTTGGCAAAGTGGTCGACCTGCTCGACAACGGTGCGCATTCCGTATTGCGCATCGAGTATCCGACGACGGATGAAAAAGGTGTCGCGGCAGTTGGCGAACGCTTGATCCCGTTTGTCGGCGTCTACGTTCAGGCAGTCGATCTGGCGCAACGCCGTATCACCGTCGACTGGTCGAGTGAGTATTGAGGGGTGGACGCGAACCTTGAAGGGGAGAGGGCGATGCGGTTCGATGTCGTGTCGCTATTTCCGGAGATGTTCCGTGCGCTGACCGATTGGGGCATTACTGCCCGCGCGGCCAAGCAGGGACGGTATGCATTGCATACCTGGAATCCACGCGATTTCACGACTGATAATCACCGCACCGTCGATGACCGCCCGTATGGCGGTGGCCCGGGAATGGTAATGCTGGCGAAGCCGCTCGACGCGACCCTCGATGCGGTCGAAGCGGCGCAGCGTGCCGATGGCGTGGCGCAGCCGCATGTCGTGATGTTGTCGCCGCAAGGTGCGCGTCTTGACCATGCGGGCGTGTTGCGACTGGGGCAGCATCGCGCGCTGATTCTGCTGTGCGGTCGCTATGAGGCGATTGACCAGCGCTTGCTCGACAAGCGTGTCGATGAAGAATTGAGCATGGGTGATTTCGTGCTATCTGGCGGTGAAATTGCCGCCATGGCGTTGATGGATGCGATGATCCGTCAATTGCCGGGTGTGCTGAACGACGCGCAATCCGCCGAGCAAGACAGCTTCGTCGACGGTTTGCTCGACTGTCCGCATTACACACGGCCGGAAGATTATGAAGGTGAGCGGGTGCCCGACGTGTTGCTGGGCGGTCACCATGCGCAGATCGTCGAATGGCGGCGGCGACAATCGCTGACGAACACTTGGCGCAAGCGGCCCGACTTGATCGAAGCCGCGCGAAGTAAGGGAATGTTGAGCCGTGCTGATGAGGCATGGCTTGCCGATCTGGCCGTACGCGGAAACGCTGCGGACAGATAAAAAGGGGCGCCGCCTGAAAGCGGTGCCGATCGAAGAACCCCATCCTCTTCCGGGGCCCCGGCAGCATGCCGAACGGGCTTGAAACTCCGGTACGATGGTTTGTGGAGTAAGCATGAATCTGATCGATCAACTCGAGCAGGAAGAAGTCGAACGCGTTCTGGGTGGCAAGACGATTCCGTCTTTCGCGCCGGGCGACACGGTGGTTGTCAGCGTCAGCGTTGTCGAAGGTACGCGCAAGCGCGTGCAGGCCTACGAAGGCGTGGTAATCGCCAAGCGTAACAAAGGCCTGAATTCGTCGTTCATCGTGCGGAAGATTTCCTCCGGCGAAGGCGTCGAGCGTACTTTCCAGACCTACTCGCCGTTGTTGGCGAGCATCGAAGTCAAGCGTCGTGGCGACGTGCGTCGTGCAAAGCTGTACTACCTGCGCGAACGTTCGGGCAAATCGGCTCGAATCAAAGAAAAGCTTAAGTTCCGCGATCGTTCAGCGCGCACTTAAGCTGTTGGTCAAAGAAGCATCCGCAAGGGTGCTTTTTTGTTGGCGCGCTCGGCCGCGATGCGCCTTTGCGGTTGGTCGCCTAACTACTCCCACGCTATCTTTCCGTTACGATCCGTCGCTTGAGCACTCGTCCTTCTTTCGATCCTGTTGAGCTGCCCGTTGAATCGACGGGCGCTGGCTTGCCGCGCCTCGACGCGTCGCGACTCACGGCCGATGGCTTGCGCCAGCGCTTCGCGGAAACACGCGTCTGGACGCCGGAGCCCCCTGTCGATCTGAGTGGGCGTTTCAGCGGTGATCCGCGCAAGGCCTCGGTATTGATCCCGCTTGTCGACCGTGCGGATGGCTTGACGGTGCTGCTGACGGAGCGCTCGCCGGATCTGAGCAATCATGCCGGGCAGATCGCATTTCCAGGCGGTCGCCAGGAGGCTTTCGATGTCGACGCAGTGGCCACTGCGCTGCGCGAGGCCGAGGAAGAGGTAGGATTGGCGCTCGATCGTGTCGAAGTGCTGGGCGTGCTGCCCGAGTTTGTCACCGGTACGGGCTTCGCGGTCACGCCGGTCGCCGCGCTGGTGCATCCGCCGTTCGAGCTGACCATCGACCCCTCCGAGGTGGCCGAAGCTTTCGAAGTGCCGCTGGCATTCCTGATGAATCCCGCGAATCACGAAACTCGCTCATTTCGCTGGGAAGGCGGCGCGCGCACCTTCTTTTCCATGCCTTATCCGCGTGCGGACGGCGCGGGCGCGCATTTCGTCTGGGGCGCGACCGCGGCCATGTTGCGAAACCTCTATCACTTCCTTGCCGCTTGAATGCAACGGCACGGGACTGCCGCCTCGCTATGCTATCGTTACGCCACATCTGATCTGGCATTGCGTACCGCATGACTTTCTTTTCTGTACTGCTCGCCCTGATTGCCGAACAATTACGCGCGCTCAGTCCCCGCAATCCGGTTGCCACGTTGTTGCGCCAACACGCGATCGACGTCGACCATCGCTTCGAAGCCGGCCGGTCGCGGCATGATGTGCTTGCGTGGCTGGCAGTCGTGCTGCCCTGGACGCTGGTGACGGCGCTGGTCTACTTCCTGTTTCTGAAGGTCAGCATCGTGCTGGCTTTCGCGTTGAATGTGCTGGTGCTGTATTTCACGCTAGGATTCCGCCAATTCAGCCACTATTTCACAGACATCCATCTGGCACTCGGTAACGACGATGTCGGCGGTGCCCGTGAAGTGCTGCGTCAATGGAGCGGCATCGATACAGTCGATATGCCGGTCAGCGAAATCGTTCGGCATACGCTGGTGCACGCGGTGATCGAATCACACCGCTATGTATTCGGAGTGTTTTTCTGGTTTCTGATACCGATCGGTCCTGCCGGCGCGGTCTTGTATCGGGTGGCCGAGCAGTTGGCGCGCCGCGCGGAAACGCCATTCGACATCGGCGACGGCACGTTGCGGCCATTTGCCCTGCGCGCGTTCCACGTTATCGATTGGTTGCCAGTGCGTCTCACGGCATTGGGCTTTGCGATTGTCGGCAACTTCGAAGAGGCGATTCACGCGTGGCGCCAGACCGCGCATCGCTGGTCTGATCACAACGACGAAGTGTTGCTCGCGGCCGGCAGCGGAGCGTTGGGAGCGCGGCTCGCCAGTCCGCGCGCGGAGCCCATCGGTGCCGATGCCTTGGGGTCACCCGAGGCAGAGCCGCTGCCGGTCGGTGACGAATGCACGCCGCGTACACTGCAGTCCGCCATTGGGCTGGTGTGGCGTGCGGTCGTGCTATGGATGATCTTGCTGCTGATGCTGACCGCAGCGGTCTGGGTCGGTTAAGCGCCCCGTCGTCAGTACTGGGCTGTCACAAGCCCATCAATCGCCTTACCAACCGCGCTTTTCCGATTCCTGCACAAGCTGTGCATAGAGCAGATGGCGGGCCGGCGTGATCTGGCCGTCTGCCACTGCATTCAGGACCGCACATCCCGGTTCCTTCAAATGGCGACAGTTGGTAAATCGACATTTGCCCAGGTGCGGACGAAATTCCGGAAATGCACGCTCCAGCTTGCCTTCGGTCAGATGGTGGAGGCCGAATTCCTGGAAACCCGGCGAGTCGATCAGATCTCCACCTTGCGGTAAGGAATAGAGGCGCGTGAAGGTGGTTGTATGGCGTCCGGAATTGAGCGCGGTGGAAATCTCGCGAGTGCGTGCGTCGGTGCCCGGCACCAACAGATTGAGCAAGGTCGATTTGCCCATTCCCGATTGGCCGACCAGCAGCGTGGTGCGTGCCGTCAAGTATTCGGCGAGCACCGACACCACCTCCGTTGGTGCTTGCCGAGCGGAAAGCTCGATGATTTCGTAGCCGAGCTCGGTGTACAGCGCCAGGCGCTTGCGAGCTTGCGGCAACAGATCGTCGAGATCGGCTTTGTTCAGCACAATGCGCGCGGGGATATCCAGCGATTCAGCGGCGATCAGTGCTCGTCCCAGCAAGTCTTCGCTGAAGTGCGGCGCGGTTGCGAGCACGATCAATATCTGATCGAGATTCGCGGCAAACAGCTTGGTTTTGAAGAAATCCGACCGATACAACAAGTTGCGTCGCTCTACCACTTCGGCAATCACACCTTGATCCGCCGATGTCTGCTCGTACTTCACCTGGTCGCCCACCGCTAGCTCGCTTTTCTTGCCGCGCGGGAAGCAATGCAGCGATCGTTCGCCCGAACTGGGTGCTACGACGTAGTGGCGGCCATGGGACGCCACTACGCGCCCGGTCAGCAGGTTTGCCGACGCACGAGAGGTCATGGGCTGCCCAACAGTCGACCTATGCGCTCTGAAGCGGGCGGATGCGAGTAGTAGAAGGCGGTGTAGAGCGGATCGGGAGTCAAGGTCGAGGCATTGTCCTGATAAAGCTTCACGAGCGCGCTGACCAAGTGCTGGGCATGAGTCTGAGCGGCCGCGAAAGCGTCCGCCTCGAACTCGTGGCGCCGCGAAGCGAGGCTATTGAGCGGACTGGCGAAGAACAGGAAAACTGGAGCTACCAAGAAGAACAGGGCGAGCGCCAGGCCATCGTTGAAACCAGCGGGTGAGGGCATTACGCCCAAATCCGTATAGAACCAGGTCTTGCGCGCCAGCCAACCCAGCAGCGCCAGCAACGCCAGGCTGATCAGGAAGGTAGCGATCAGCCGCTTCATGACATGACGACGTTTGAAGTGGCCGAGTTCGTGAGCCAGCACCGCTTCCACCTCGTCGCCGCTGAGACGGGTGATCAGGGTATCGAAGAAAACGATGCGCTTGGCCGCGCCAAAGCCGGTGAAATAGGCGTTGCCATGGGCGGATCGCCGGCTGCCGTCCATCACGAACAGGCCCTTGGCGGCGAATCCGCAGCGCGCCAGCAGCGCCTCGATGCGCTGCCGCAGCGCGACGTCGCGCAGTGGCTCGAATTTATTGAACAGCGGCGCGATGAAAGTTGGAAACAGTACCAATATCAGCACATTGAAGGCGATCCAAAAAACCCAGGCGTACCACCACCACTGCGTGCCGGCCCGCTGCATGATCCACAGCACAGCGAGAATCAGCGGCACGCCCAGCACCACACCGACGCCAGTGCTTTTGAGCAAATCCGATATGAACAGCCGCGGCGTCATGCGATTGAAGCCGAAGCGCGCTTCGATCACGAAGTGCTTGATGTATTCGAACGGCAATTCGATCAGGCTGCTGATCAGCGCCACGCTGCCGATCAGCGCGATCTGTTCGATATATCCGCGTCCCAGCCAGCTTGTGAGGGCGACGTCGATCGCGTTCAGGCCGCCGAGCAGGGTGAAGCCGACCAGCACCACGGCGCTGACGACGATCTCCAGCACCGCCAGGCGGGTGCGCGCCACCGTATAGCGGGCCGCCGTCTGGTGCGCTTCGAGGGTGACGCGTTCGGCAAAACGTTCGGGCACCTGGAAGCGGTGGTTGCTGACGTAACGGATCTGCCGGGTGGCCAACCAGAGTTTGGTTGCAACCATTGCCAGCAGGGCCACAGTGAACAGGTAAGTGAACATGGAAAGATTCCGTTTCGTCTATGCGACAATTATAGTTTGCTGTTTGTCTTCCCTTTCGGTAGATCGCATGACTTCCAACGCATTGCCCGACGTATCCCATACCGCGCCGAGCGCTGCTTCGACCGGCGAGGCGCTGAGTCGCAGCGAACTCAACCTGATCTGGGTCGATATGGAGATGACCGGGCTTTCTCCCGATACCGATCGGGTCCTGGAGGTCGCGGTGATCGTGACCGACCGCAACCTCGAACGCGTGGTGGAAGGCCCGGTCTTCGCGATTCACCAATCGGATGCCGCGCTGGATGGCATGGACCAATGGAACAAGCGCACGCATGGCGGATCGGGACTGATCGATCGGGTACGCGCGTCGACTGTCAGCGAGGCTGACGCCGCGGAGCAGTTGATCACTTTTCTCAAGCAATACACGTCGCCGGGCAAGTCGCCAATGTGCGGCAATTCGATTTGCCAGGATCGCCGCTTCATGGCGCGTTGGATGCCTGCACTGGAAGAGTACTTTCACTACCGCAATCTCGATGTCAGTACCCTCAAGGAACTATGGCGCCGCTGGGCGCCGTCCGGTTCGCCCAGCTATGCAAAAAGCGCCAACCACACGGCGTTGGTCGATATCCGCGATTCGATAGGCGAACTCAAGTTTTATCGTCAGCACTTCCTGCGGACCGATAGTAAGTAGCGTCGTACGACGACTGCCTGCGAGACCTGGCGTCAGCCCGCCGCCGCTGGTTTGAGCGCGCTTTTGGGACGAAACGCTTTTACCACCGCCGGTTGCGTCTCGATGTACGGACCGCCGATCAAATCGATGCAGTAGGGCACCGCGGCAAAGATGCCCGGTACCTTCACCGTATCGTTATCGCGCAAGCCTTCAAGCGTTTCGCGAATGGCCTTCGGCTGGCCGGGCAGATTGATGATCAGCGCGGCATGGTCGGCTACTTCGCGAATTACCGCCACTTGCCTCGACAGGATGGCGGTCGGCACGAACGACAGGCTGATCTGCCGCATCTGCTCGCCGAAGCCCGGCATGGTGCGCGTGCCTACGGCGAGCGTCGCCTCAGGCGTGACGTCGCGTCGCGCCGGACCAGTGCCGCCGGTGGTCAGCACCAGATCGCAGGTGCGCTGGTCGACGAGTTCGATCAGTGTCGCCGAAATAGTCGCGGCTTCATCTGGAATCAAGCGCTTTTCGCATTGCCAGGCCCCGGCGATGGCGCTGTTCAGCCAGCTTTCCAGAGCGGGCAGGCCCGCGTCCTGATAGTCGCCTCGACTGGCCCGATCACTGATCGAAACCAGGCCGATTCGCGGCAAGCGCGCAACCGCAGTGTCAAGCGAGGCTGTCACGTGTCATCCTCGTCTTCGTTCACGTCGGTTGGTGGCGCGAGCGCCTCGTCGGCGCCCGACGCACCGGCCTCCTTGACCCATTGGAACAATTCGCGGAAATAGCGCGGTGGGCGGCTGGTGGCCAGTTCTTTGCGCGCAAGCCTGATCAGCAGATGCCCGCGTTGCGCATCGGCTGCAGGAAACGCTTTCAGGAATTCGGTCAACGCCACGTCTTCGGACAGCAAACGCGCGCGCCACTGTTCGAGGCGATGGAAGCGCGCGGTTTCATCGCGATCGCTGCCCTGCAGCGCATCGAGGCCTTTTTTGAGCGCGGCGACCTCCGGTTCCAGCAAGCCGCGCATGACGCGGCCGACGTATTGCAATTGCCGACGCCGCCCCTCGTGGTCGGTGATGCGCCGTGCGTCGCGTACGGCGTCGGCAAGTTTGTCCGGCATCGGCAGACGCTTCAGCGCATCGCGCGGCAGGCCGACCAGTTCCACGCCGATATCTTGCAGCGCATGCATTTCGCGCTTCATTTGGCTTTTGCTGGGACGTACCGGCGCGTCGGGATCGATGACCTCGTCGGGGTCGCCCGGAAATGGATCGAAAGTGGAAAAAGTGGGTTTGCGCTTCATGGGCGTAATTCTAGCCTGCGCTCGCCCGCTCGGGCCCCTGGTCCTTCGGCTAGCGTGTAATTTGATTCCTGAATCGCAAGCGTGCCCCTTCAACCCTTGTTATGATCGCAACGGTCAAGCATGCAGCAGGAGCTGAAATACATGGTCGCAACGGAACGCCTTTTCCCTCATTCCCAAGCTGAATTGAGGGAGATCGCTGCAGACATTCTTCAGCACGCCCGAGAGCTCGGCGCCAGCGATGCGGCTACCGAAATATCTGAAGGCGATGGCATTTCGGTTACGGTTCGCTGCGGCGATGTCGAGACCATCGAGCACAATCGCGACAAGATGGTCGGCGTCACGGTATTCGTCGGGCAAAAGCGCGGCAATGCCAGCACCTCCGATTTCTCACCCAAGGCGTTGCGCGACACGGTGGCGGCCGCCTACAACATCGCCCGCTTTACCGCTGATGACGACTGCGCGGGCCTGGCCGAGCCGGATCTGCTGGAAACTGCACCGGTCGATCTCGAGTTGTTTCATCCGTGGCAGTTGAAGGCGCCAGCCGCCGTGGAATTGGCGCGGCGGGCCGAGCAGGCAGCGTTCGATACCGATCCGCGCGTGAGCAATTCGGAAGGCGCGATGGTGTCGGCGCAGCATTCGCAGTTCGTGCTGGCGACCAGCCAGGGCTTCGTCGGCGGTTATCCCTATTCACGACATTTTCTGTCGTGCGCGCCAATCGCCGCGGCTGGCCGAGCGATGCAGCGGGACGACTGGTATTCGTCGAAGCGTAGTTCACTGGAAATCGCCGCGCCCGAAGAAATCGGCCGGTATGCGGCGCAGCGCGCCTTGGCGCGACTGGGCGCCCGGTCGCTGGATACGCGCAAGTGCCCGGTCTTGTTCGAGGCGCCGCTGGCAGCCGGCCTGTTGGGCGCTTTCGTTCAGGCCACCAGCGGTGGCGCGCTCTATCGCGGCACGTCGTTCCTCACGAACAGTCTCGATAAGCGGGTATTCGCGCCGCATATCCAGATTATCGAAGACCCGCACGTGCGCGGCGCCATGGGCAGCGCGCCGTTCGATGAAGAGGGCGTGCGTACGCATCGGCGCGCGGTGGTTGAAGACGGCGTTGTGAAGGGTTACTTCCTTTCCACCTATTCGGCCCGCAAGCTCGGCATGAGCACCACCGGCAATGCCGGCGGCTCGCACAATCTGTCCCTGCACAGCAAGCTGACCGCACCTGACGATGACTTCAAGGCAATGCTGCGCAAGCTGGGCACGGGGCTGCTGCTGACGGAGCTGATGGGGCAGGGCGTGAATTATGTGACCGGCGACTATTCGCGCGGCGCTTCGGGTTTCTGGGTCGAAGGCGGTGAAATCCAGTATCCGGTTGAGGAAATCACGGTCGCCAGCACCTTGCAGGAGATGTTCGAACGTATCGTCGCCGTCGGTGCCGATACGCTGGTGCGTGGCACGAAAGAGATCGGTTCGGTGTTGATCGAAGAAATGACCATCGCCGGCCAGTAAGCTGGTTAGCGCATATCCCTGTTTGCAACGTAGGTCACAAAGGCATATGAAAACGCATTGGGCAGGTTCGCCTGATGCGTTTCGCGTGCGGTCTCTCGCCAAATCGTCGAGTCGAACTGCGGAAAGTGCGTATCGCCTTCGAACGCTTGATCGATCTCGGTCACGATAAGCTTGTCGGCTTGGCTGATCGCCTGTGCATACAGTTCGGCGCCGCCGATCACGAAAGCCTCCGTTGCCCCCTTTGCTTCGCATAACTGCCGTGCCTCGACCAGGCTGGTCGCGCTAGCGCATCCTTCGAAGCGTCGCGCAGCGTCTCGAGTGACCACGACGTTGAAACGTCCCGGCAAGGGCCTACCGATCGATTCGTGCGTCTTGCGCCCCATGATGACCGGCGCGCCCATCGTGGTTTTTTTGAAGAACGCGAGATCTTCCGGCAAGCGCCACGGGAGTTGGTTGTCGCGGCCGATGACGCCGTTGGCGGCGCGGGCAACAATGAGGGTAAGAGAGCAGGACATGATTTCGCTGTGACGAAGCGGATGAGGGCGGTAAGTCCGGCGATTCTACCCGGCGCGCGTAAAAAAGCCGACGGATTCCGCGAAACGGAACGCCGTCGGCAAATGCAGCGTCATCGACGCAAAGACGCTGCCGTTACTGTATGCCCCTTGCTGGGCGGGGCCGCCTCTGCCCTGAAACGCTTTACCGCTTGAAACCTGTTGGAACTGCTCAGAACACGTGACGCACGCCAACTGTCGCCGCAACCTGCTTGTCTTCGCTGGAAGCCGGCAGGTTCGCGATCTGGGCGAACGAACCACGTTGACCTGCTTGATAAATCAGGGAGCTATACAGCGCCGTGCGTTTGGACAATGCATACTCTCCGCCCAAATTGACTTGGTTGATGTTCCCGTTTTTGTTAGCCATCTTGGCGTGCGTGAAGGTGTAGGCCACGCCGACCTTCAGCTGATCATTGGCCGTATAGACTGCGTTGACTTCATAGTTGTCGTAGCGCGAGTCGGTGCCGGCGTATGGCTGGTCGGTGCTCTCGTTGCCGTTCAGCGCCGTACGCGAGACAACGCCGCCGAGCTTGATGGCGCCGAAGTCGTACGCGGCGCCCAACGCGGCCATGTGCATATGCCGAACGTTTTGCAAAGCGCAGCCGGGCCCGCTCGTACAGTCAAATGCGCCGGTGTAGTCGTTGCTGTCACCTTGCTTGCTCACGCTATAAACCGCGCTCATCGGGTTGTTCACGCTCAGGTAGCCGATGCCGGCCGAGAAGCCGCCGAGCGAGTAGTTGGCGCCGAGCGAGTACGCGCTGTTCCGCGAGAACGAGCCGGGCTGGCCGCCCAGCGAATAGGTGCCGCCGAATTGCAGGCCGTAGTAGTCGGGGCTCGTGTACTTGATCGCATTGCTCAGATTGAACGATTGATTCAAGTTGTCGACGTCACCGGGATGCGAGGCGAACTGCGTGCCCAGGGTGTTGCTGAACGAAAAAGGCGAAACGAAGTCGGTGGCGGAGTCGTACAGACGACCCACCTGCAGCGTGCCGAGGTGTTTCGATGCGAGGCCGACCGTGGCGATCCGATCGAACAGCGTGTTGTTGCGGCCCAGGCGTCCAGTCGTGGCGTTGAAGCCGTTTTCCAACTGGAAGACGACCTGGTTGCCGCCGCCCAGATCTTCGCTGCCCTTGAGACCGAAGACCGAGGCAGCGGTGTTGCCGCTGGTGGCTTGCACCGCGGAACGGCCACCCATATTTCCGCCGGGATGCGCGACTTGTTGATTGCTGGTGTAGGTCACGCCGGCATCGATTGCGCCGTACAAGGTCACACTGCTTTGCGCTTGCGCGGCCGCGCCGACGCCAAACATTGCGAGAAAAACGAGAGATTTTTTCATAGCGAGTTTTTTCGTGATGAGTAGATAAGGGCGCTCGCCTGCACTAGGCGTTCATGGCCACCGGCGCAGCGGCGCTTGATGGCGAACGTCGAACCTTATCTTTGGGGCTTCCCGCGAAACATAGGATCAGGCTGAATTAACCCGTAACACTACTTATTCGCAGAACTAACTTTTTGAGATAAAGCGTTGGCGGTCGCGCTGGTCCGGGCCTAGAACCTTGCTTTGCCTGAATTTTTTCTCCTGAGCCGAGATTGTCCGAAGCGTGAGCAGAAGCGTCAGGCATCGATGCCCATGAGGGCCGTTGAGGCATTTTTACAACGGACAATAGGCGCTAGCGAGACTCGCCAGGTGCGGCGCAAATGTCGGAAGGGGCGGTGCGCCGAGCGGCCGAGTGGCGCGCCGGCGTGTGCTTCGAAGCTATGGTGATCAGACTGCTATGGGAGCGGCGATTGCGGGATGATGCCGGTAATCGGGCAGCGCGAAGTCTTCGTAGCGATAGTCGAGGATGCTGGCCGGATGCCGCTTGATTTGCAGCGCCGGCAGCGGATACGGTTCACGCGAAAGCAGCTCTTGCACTTGCTCGAGATGATTCAGGTAGATATGGCAATCGCCGGCAGTCCAGACGAGTTCGCCGACTTGCAGATCACATTGCTGCGCGATCATATGCGTAAGCAGCGCATAGCTGGCGATATTGAAGGGCGTGCCGAGGAATACGTCCTGGCTGCGGCAATACAGCAGGCAACTGAGCTTGCCTTCGTTCACATAAAATTGCGCAAAGCAGTGGCAGGGCGCCAGCGCCATCTTGCCGGCCGCGACGTTTTCCTGCGGCGAGCGCGTCTCGTCAGGGAAATCCGCCATATTGAGCGCGGTCAAGATCAAGCGGCGCGAATGCGGTTTGGCGCGAATCTGCGCGATCAATTGTGCGATCTGGTCGACCGTGGTGCCGTCGCTGCGCGGCCAGAAACGCCATTGATAGCCGTAGATGGGGCCGAGATTGCCGTTTTCGTCGGCCCATTCGTCCCAGATCGTGACGCCGTTTTCGCGCAGATAGCGGGTGTTGGTTTCGCCGTTGAGAAACCATAGAAGTTCGTGAATCACGCTCTTCATATGAATGCGCTTGGTCGTGACCACGGGGAAGCCCTCGGCCAAATCGAAGCGCATCTGGCGACCGAAGACGCTGATGGTACCGGTGCCGGTGCGGTCGGCTTTGGTAGCGCCGGCGGCGAGAATATCCTTGAGCAGATCGTGATAGGGCTTCATCGGCGGAGTAGGTTCGTCGAACGGTCGGACAGGCTGAGTGAGGAGTTTGGCACGTTTTGCTGCGGCGCTGCCTCGATTGTAGCAGCGTGCTTAAGCGCTTTTCGGCGGCGCCAGCGTCGCGGCCTGGCGCGCCGAAAAGGTAATTCTGGCCGATGCACGCGGACTTCAGCGCAGCGGTCGGATAGAATCGCCTCGCGGTGCCAAACTGCATGCAGCGCCTGTTCCGGCATGGGAGCCGACTTGAAAAAGCACCTTATTATCCTGTTCAGCTTCGCCTGGCTTGCCTTGGTGACGGGTTGCGCGCAGCCCGCCGGCAGCGCATCGGGCTCGCGTGGTGGCTCTATCACCATGTATGGCACGATCGACACCGGCGTTACGATTTCCCGTTAGCCCCACGCCGCCTGCTCCCGCCAGCCATGCAAATCCTCGCACTGCCGCGTGCGTTCGCGATATTGAGCGTACTGGCCGTCGTGCTGCTGGTTGGCTGCGGCAGCCAGCCGCGTGCGCCGACCGGCGATCCGCTCGACGTGCTGCCCGTCGCACGCTTCGTCACTGCTCGGCAGATGGACGATGCTGCGCAGTGCATTGCCGATAAATGGCAGAATCTGGCACCGCTAACTGAGGCCTCCACGGTCACGCTGCACCCGAGCTTTCGCGGGCTGATTGTCGACGCGCGCGCGCCCACCGACGCGCGGGCACGGTCATACGTCGAGCTCTACGAGGCTGGAGGTGCGACGCGAGTGGATTATTTCCTGCGTAGCTTCGCCAGCGACCCCGGCGAGGATTTGCGCTTGAGGGCGCTGCGGGCTTGCCTTTGAGAGCGCTTGAGAAGCACTGATCCCACGCTAGCGCGGCACGGGTGCAGACGACGGCGCCAAGGCTTTCAACGAAACGAATACCCATCCCGAGGCTAGCAACAACAACAGCGCCGTGGCCAGCAGTGCCGAATGGAATGCCTGTTCGAACGCGAGCTTCGCGCTGTCGGCCAGCGCCATTCCCTGTACGCCCAGCGTTTGTGCGACAGCCAGTGTGCCCTCGAGGGTTTCGCTGGCCGCCACCGGCAGCGAGCCGCCTGGCAGCATGGCAAGCACGTCGCCTTGCAGGCTGCGCGCGAACAGGAAAGACACGAGGCTGCCGAAGAGCGTAACGCCCAGCACGCTGCCCATCTCAAACGAAATTTCCTGAATGGATGCGGCCATGCCGGCGCGGTCTGGTGGCGCCGAGCGCATGATTGCGGTGCAGGCGGTATTGACCGTCAGCGCGCAGCCCGCGCCGATGCAGATCAGGCCGAGCGCGACACTCCATTGCAGCGCATGCGCGGACGCCAGAGTCAGTTGTCCCATCAAAGTCAGCCCACCAGCCTGCAGCACCAGCCCGGTACAGATCAGCGATCGTATCGAGAACCAGCGGATCAGCCGTCCCGCGACGAGGCCCGCGACCAAGCTGGTAACCATCAGCGGCATCAAACGCAGCGCCGCGCTCGCCGGCGGCATGTCGCGCGCCAGTTGCAGATATTGGGAAAACACCAGTTCCATGCCGGTCATCGTCATGCTGGTGATGAGGATCGCGGCAATGCTGGCGGCAAACGGCCGGTGCGCGAATAGATGGAAATCGATCAGCGGGCTCGGATGCGCGCGCTGCCAGCGTACGAAATACCAAAGCAGCAGACTGCTGCCGAGCGCGACGGCCAACAGCGCCGGCAACCAGACACCCGGTTGCGCCGCCATTTTGATGGTGAGCACCGCCCCCACCAGGCCGGTGATGGCCAGCGCGGCGGCGCCCAGGTTGACGGGATACAAGCGGCGCGCGCGTTCTCGCGGCTGCGGCATGCCGAGCGCGAAGGGCAGCGCAATCAGCACGACCGGAATATGCACGAGGAAAATCGCGCCCCACCAGAAATGTTCGAGCAGCACGCCGCCCACCAGCGGACCGATTGCCGCGCCAGCCGACGCTACCGCCGTCCAGATGCTGATGGCCGTCGCATGCCGGCTCGGCTCGGGAAAGGTCTGGTTCACGATGGCCAGCGTGGCCGGCATCATCATCGCGCCGCCAACCCCCAACGCCGCGCGCGCGGCGATCAGCCCACCAGGCCCGGTTGCCAACGCGGCGGCACCCGACGCGATGCCGAATACGAGCAGTCCACCGATGAAGATGCGCTTATGTCCGAACCGGTCGCTGATGGGACCGGTGCACGGCAGCAAGCCGGTCATCATCAGCGTGTAAGCGTTCATGATCCACATTTTCTCCATCGGGCCCGCCTGTAATTCGCGGGTCAGCGTGGGTAATGCGGTGTACATGATCGTCAGGTCGATGCTGATGAGCAGCAGCGCCGTGGAAAGGGTGAAAAGCGTCACCCAAGGGTTCTGCAAGAAATTCTTCATAACCAGGACCGGTATGGCCTCTTAAAGAGGGAACCGGCCAGGGTATGTCAGCGCATGATCCAGCGATATAAGGCGTTAGCTGAAAAATGAGATAAATGGTACGTCTATCGCCGTCCCACCATATCTTCGGGCAGCACCCATTGATCGAATTGCTCGCTGGTGACGAAACCCAGCGCGAGCGCCGCAGCTTTCAGCGTCGAGCCATCTTTGTAGGCTTTCTTGGCAATCTGCGCGGATTTGTCATAGCCGATATGCGGGTTCAGCGCAGTTACCAGCATCAGCGATTCATTCAGTAGGGTGTCGATGCGAGGGCGGTTCGGCTCGATGCCGACCGCGCAGTTGTCGTTGAAACTGCGCGCGCCGTCAGCCAGCAGCCGCGCCGACTGCAAAAAATTGTGAGCGATCATCGGCCGAAACACGTTCAGCTCAAAGTTGCCACTGGCGCCACCGAAGTTGATCGCAACATCGTTACCGAATACCTGTGCGCACAGCATGGTAACCGCTTCGGACTGCGTGGGATTGACCTTGCCCGGCATGATCGAACTGCCCGGTTCGTTTTCTGGAATGGTCAGTTCGCCGAGCCCGCAGCGCGGTCCACTGGCCAGCCAGCGTATGTCATTGGCGATCTTCATCAGGCTCGCCGCCACGGTCTTGAGCGCGCCATGGGCATGCACGAGGGCGTCGGCGCCGGCCATCACTTCGAATTTATTAGGCGCGGTGACGAACGGCAACTCGGTCAGATGCGCAATCTCGTCGGCCACACGCGCAGCGAATTCCGGGTGACTGTTCAAACCAGTGCCTACCGCCGTGCCGCCCAGCGCCAGTTCGTAAAGGTGGGGTAGCGCCGCCTCCAGGTGTTTGATGCCCTGGTCCAATTGCGCGACATAGCCTGAGAATTCCTGCCCCAGCGTAAGCGGCGTCGCATCCTGTAAATGCGTGCGGCCGATCTTGACGATATCAGTGAAGGCCGTCGCCTTGGCATGCAAGGTATCGCGCAGCAGCCTCAATGAGGGCACCAGATGCTTGACGATTGCTTCGGCGCCGGCGACGTGCATGGCGGTGGGAAAAACGTCATTCGACGATTGGCCGAGATTGACTTCGTCGTTCGGATGAATCTTCCGCGCCATGCCGCGCTCGCCGCCCAGCAGCTCGCTGGCCCGGTTGGCGATCACCTCGTTCAGATTCATATTGGTCTGCGTGCCCGAACCGGTTTGCCAGACCGCGAGCGGAAACTCTGTCGCATGCCGACCCTCGATGATTTCGTCGGCAGCGGCGATGATGGCTTGTGCTTTGTCATTGGGCAGCAGGCCCAGTGCCTGATTGACGGCTGCCGCGGCACGTTTCACCACCGCCAGTGCGCGGATCAGTTCCGGGGATTGCTTCTCGCTGGATATCTTGAAATTCTCCAGCGATCGCTGCGTTTGGGCGCCCCATAGCTGGTGGGCGGGCACCGCGATCTCGCCAAAAGTATCGCGTTCACTTCTCGTATCGTTGCGGGTATCGCTTTGCATATCGGCTCCATCTGGGAAAACCGACGCCGCACCGTATGGGCGAGACGTCCGGCTTAAAGCTGACTCTGTATCGGCAGAATGCGGAACAGACCGGTTAATGTGTTGCGCCAGAGGCCTGCCTCTGGATCGAAGTTGTAGCTTACCTCGCGACCTTGTTGATTGTCGGTGGTCCAGATCAGCGGTGAGCGCGGCACGCCGTTCATCTGGAGTTGGGCAAGCGTTTGCGCGTCGGCCAGAGACACTTGATAACTCGACTGGAGTGAGGCGGCGCTGACGAACAGGTCGGCCGCCTGCTGAGCGATCTCGGGACTATTGATCTCCAGTGCGATCTCGGTATTCAAGCGGAACGAGCGCGGATCGAGATTGATCGATCCGGTAAGAAGCGTCCGACGGTCTATTACCAAAGCCTTGGTGTGCAGGCTGGCGCGCGAACGTGAACCGACGATATCGGCATTGCGCGGTTGTCCTGGTACAGGCTTGAATTCGTATAGCTGCACGCCGCCGCGCAGCAGGCCCACACGATAGGGAATATAGCCGGCCATGGACGCCGGCGCATCGGTCGAGGCCAGTGAGTTGGTCAGCGCCTTCACGGTGACGCCGCGCGCAGCCAGTCCAGTCAACACGGTAACGCCTTCCTTACCCGGTACGAAATACGCCGAGATGATCAATAGCTCTTTTTGCGCCTGTTCTGCCAGCGCGCGGATACGGTTGGCCGGCGGGCTGGAATAATCTTGCGTGGGAGCGGTGATCTTCTCCGGCGTGTCGGCCCAGAACGCGGCGGGCGCCCAAATCAATGCGAGATTTGCCGTGCGGATCTGCTCGGCGAGCGGTGCGCGGGTGAGCGGGCCGCGCTCGGTGACATCGCGATCTTGCTGCCAATGCGCGCGTAGATCGGCACGCACCCGTTGCAGCTCCGCCGCATCGAAATGCTGCCGGTTGAGATCAGTCAGCGGGTAGGACAGGTCGCTATTCCAGAACGTGTCGAAGCTCTGCGATACCTCCGGGACAATCGGTCCGGCAGCCAGCACGTCGAGGTCGCGAAACAAGATCGACGGACTCGCGTCGAAATACTCGTCGCCGATATTACGCCCGCCGACAATCGCGACCTGGTTGTCGGCAATCATCGCCTTGTTGTGCATGCGGCGCGTGAGCGTGTCGAGGCGCGTAAGAAAGTCACTTGCGCGCGTGCCGAAATTTTCATGGGCCGGTGCGAACGGATTGAATACCCGCACCTCGATATGCGGATGCGAATTCAAGGTCGCGATGACTGAATCGATGTCCTTGAAATTGAAATCGTCCAGCAGCAGCCGCACGCGTACGCCGCGGTCGGCAGCGCGCAGCACTGATTCAAGCAGTAACTTGCCGGTGTTGTCTTCCTCGGCAATGTAGTACTGCAAATCCAGTGTGCGCTGTGCCGCCTGGGCCAGCGCAATGCGCATGCTGAGCGCCGCGGAACCGGTAGACAGCAGGCGGAACGCGGATTGTTGTGGATGCGCGGTCTCGCCAGCGGCCAGTGCTGCCCGCAGCGGTGTGCTCGAATCGGCGGGCAACGCGGTGGACGTGTGCCGATGTGCGGTCGGAGCGTTCATGCTTGCGCAGGCAGTGAGCGCCAAGCAAAGCGCCGCGACGATCAGGCGGCGCGGCGCAATAGCTATTTGGGACACGCTGCGGTGAAAACTGCCCGCAGGTTGTGGAGAGCGTTGCCGCGGGACATATGAAACAAGCCAGCCAAACAAAAATTCACTGAACACTCGGTCGCTCCTGAGGCGGACCGCATCGATGTCATTCGGCGTAGGGCTCGCCGGCCTCGATGCGCTGAACCATTTTAGGAGAAATCGCGGCGGCGAGGCGGCGGCTGGCCATTCGGCCAGAGTGTCGGCGCGAAATAACCTGAAAACTTAGGAAATTCACGGAATGCGCGGTCTACAGTGCCGCGATTCGCGCCAATTGCGTTACCAATGCCTTGGGCGCCGAATAGAACGGTGAATGATCGGTATCGAGCGAAATCACCGGCACACACGGCAGGGCGGTGTGCATCAGCCGTTGCACGTCGATCGGCAGCGCCTGATCGCGCAGAGTCTCGATAT
>JBPBQZ010000034.1:0-58694 GCA_050955105.1 Janthinobacterium lividum
ATGGCCTGGTCGTCGTCGCCCACCGCCGTGAAGGCCGCGCGCGGGCCGGCCAGCAGCTTGAGCAACTGATATTGGCAGGCGTTGGTGTCCTGGTATTCGTCGATCAGCAAATAGCGCAGCCGCGCCTGCCATTTTTCGCGCACCGCTTCGTTGCTGGCGAACAGCTCGGTCGGCACGCGAATCAGGTCGTCGAAGTCGAGCGCCTGGTAGGCATTCAGCGTGGCCGAGTAGTTTCGAAATACCAGCGCGGCCTGCTGCAAATCGGGCGTGTCGGCGATCGTGAGCGCCTGTTCCGGACTGATCTGGTTGTTTTTCCACAGCGAGATCGCGGTTTGCACGCGCCGGATCATGCCCTTGTCGGTGGTCGCCAGTTGCTCCTGGATCATCGAAAAGCAATCCGCCGAATCGAGAATCGAAAATTGCGGTTTCAGGCCAACGTGCGCTGCTTCCTGGCGCAATATCTGCACGCCCAGCGAGTGGAACGTACAGACGGTCAATTGGCTGACCGGCACGCGGCGCCCTTCCTTGCCTGGCGCGCTGAGGGTCTTGCCTTCCAGCAACTTGCCAATGCGCTCGCGCATTTCGGCGGCCGCTTTGTTGGTAAATGTCACCGCCGCGATGTGGCGTGGCTCGAAGCCGCGTTCCTCGACCAAATAGGCGATTTTTTGCGTGATAACGCGCGTTTTGCCACTACCGGCGCCGGCCAGTACCAGGCAGGGTCCGTCGAGATAGCGCACTGCTTCGCGCTGGGCGGGATTGAGTCCGGCTGACATGATTCGGGTGTCGCTAAGGGCAGGGAGACATGGCGCGTGGGGGCAAACGCTGGCCAAACGCAGAGGGAAATCCAGCAGCAAACACAGCAACAAACGCGCGATGCTAACACGCATCCCGGCGTGCGAACGGCGCATCGGGCGACGCGTTACGACGTCATTTTATCGGCGCCGTTGACAAGCTCGCGCCGCCTCGCTTAAAGTCGATCGGCGCGTCGGGAGAGCGCGCTCATGGCAACACAATGAGCGCCGCCGAAGGGGTAACACCCGTAAACTCTCAGGCAAAATGGACCGACCGCACGGATGATTTTCGGTCCGTATCTCTGGAGAGCGGCGGCCGTGCCTGTGCACGATGCCCGCCCACCGAAGGGGCGCTCGCAAGGCGTGGCCACGGCCGCATCACCTTGCGTTATCTCTCAGGTATCGAGGACAGAGGGGTCATGCCGGCATATCGCGCAAGGTAAAACGCGCGGTGCGTCGGCATGACCCCTTTGCATTTTCGAGACCTCGATATCCGCCTGGCGCCGCTCCGATGACTGCACTCAAGAAAACTTCTCTTCACGCCACGCATGTCGCGTCCGGCGCGCGCATGGTCGACTTCGGCGGCTGGGACATGCCCGTCAACTATGGCTCCCAGCTCGAAGAACACCACGCGGTGCGCACGCATGCCGGCATGTTCGACGTTTCGCATATGCGGGTGGTCGATCTCGGCGGTGCACCGCGCAGCTTCCTGCGTCATGCGCTGGCGAACGACGTGCAAAAACTGCAAACGCCAGGGCGCGCGCTGTATTCATGCCTGCTGAATCCGGCCGGCGGCGTCATCGACGACCTGATCGCCTATTTCTTCCGCGAGGATTTTTTCCGACTGGTGGTGAATGCCGCCACGGCGGAGAAAGATATCGGCTGGCTGCGCGAACTGGCTGCGGCAACGGCTGCCGATGTGACGATCGAGCCGCGCGAAGACCTGGCCATCATCGCCGTGCAAGGCCCGCAGGCGCGCGAACTCGTTTGGCAGGTATTGCCCGAAGTGCAGGCCGACAGCGCGCCGCTGCGGCCGTTCCACGCAGCCAGCGTCGAGGTCACCGGCTTCGGTGAAATCATGGTGGCGCGTACCGGCTATACCGGCGAGGACGGCTTCGAGCTGATCGTTCCCGCCGCGCAGGCGTCACGCCTCTGGAGCGCGCTGGCGAAAGCCGGCGTGCGCCCCTGCGGACTCGGTGCGCGCGACACGCTGCGCCTTGAGGCAGGGATGAATCTGTACGGCCAGGACATGGACGACACGGTGTCGCCGCTCGACGCCGGTCTCGGCTGGACTGTCGACCTGTCGAGCGCGCGCGATTTCGTGGGTCGCGCGGCGTTGGAAGCCGCCGGCCGCCAAGCGCTGTTCGCCGGCCTGATCGTGCGCGACGGCAAGGGCATCCTGCGCGCGCATCAAGCCATCGTCGATGCGGCGGGTACGCCTTGCGGCGAAGTCACCAGCGGCACGTTTTCGCCAAGCTTGCGTGCATCGATTGCGTTTGCACGGCTGGCGCCGACGGTCACGCTCGGCCAGTCGGTGAATGTGCTGGTGCGGGACAAACCGCTGGCGGCCACCGTGGTAAAACTTCCATTCGTGCGCAACGGCAAGTCGCTGGTGGATTGATAACCGCCAACAGCCGTCGCGCGCGCTAGCTTGGATAAGCCGGTCCATCCGATACGCCTCTAAAACAAAGCCCTCGCTCAGGAGCCAACATGAATATTCCAGCCGACTTGAAATACACCGAATCGCACGAATGGATTCGCGTGGAAGCCGACGGCAGCCTCACCATCGGCATCACCGACCATGCGCAGGAAGCGCTCGGCGATATCGTCTTCCTCGAATTGCCGGCGGCGGGCAAGCAAGTGAGCGCCGGCGACACGGTAGCGGTGGTCGAGTCGGTGAAAGCGGCGTCGGACATCTACGCGCCGGTATCGGGCGAGATCGTGGCCGCCAATGACGAGCTGAGCAGCAGCCCGGAGCGCGTCAACAGCAGTCCGTATGAGTCGTGGCTATACAAACTGAAACCGTCGGGCGACGTGGACACCGCGTCCCTGCTCTCGTCCGACGCCTACGCAAAATCCATCGGCGCGTGAATCTGATGAAACTTGATGCTTCGATCCTCGGCGCGCGCGACGGCGCCAGTGCCAGCGCAACCCTCGGCGATGCCGAGCGCGCTATCGCGTCGTCAACGCTTGGCGAATTGGAAAGTGCCAGCCCGTTCGCTGATCGGCATATCGGCCTGGCCGCCAGTGACCGCCAGAAGATGCTGGCGGCGATCGGCGTGGCGTCGATGGATGTGCTGATCGACGCGGTAATTCCTGGCACGGTACGGCGACGCGGCACGCTGCCGCTGGGTGAGTTCACCACGGCGCGCGGCGAACAGGATGCGCTGGCGGCGCTGCGCCGGCTGGCATCGAAGAATCAAGTGTTTCGCAATTTCATCGGCCAAGGGTATTACGGCACGCAGACGCCACCGGTGATCTTGCGCAACGTGCTGGAAAATCCGGCCTGGTACACGGCCTACACGCCTTACCAGCCCGAGATTTCGCAGGGCCGGCTGGAAGCCTTGCTGAATTTCCAGCAAATGGTGTGCGACCTGACCGGGCTGGATATCGCCAATGCGTCCTTGCTCGACGAAGCCACGGCGGCCGCCGAAGCGATGACGTTGTTGCAACGCGTTGGCAAGTCATCGTCCAAGTGCTTCTATGTCGCCGACGACGTGCTGCCGCAAACCATCGAGGTCTTGCGCACGCGCGCCGAGCCGCTGGGGCTGCGGATTGTCGTCGGGCCGGCGTTACGCGCGTTCGATTCGTCGACGGGTGCGACGGGTGCGACGGGTGCGACGGGTGCGACGGGTGCGACGGGTGCGACGGGTGCCGGCGCCGACGTGCCCTTCGGCGTGTTACTGCAATACCCGGGCGTCGGCGGTGACGTACGCGACTACCGCGCGCTGACCGAGCGCGCTCATGCGCTCGGCGCCGCCGTGGTGGTGGCCGCCGATCCGCTGGCGCTGACGCTGCTTACGCCGCCCGGGGAATGGGGCGCGGACGTGGCCATCGGCAACACGCAGCGCTTCGGCGTGCCGCTGGGCTTCGGCGGCCCGCACGCAGCCTATATGGCCGTGCGCGACCACCTGAAACGACAAATGCCGGGCCGCCTGGTCGGCGTTACGGAAGACGCGCATCATCAACCGGCATTGCGACTGGCGCTGCAAACCCGCGAGCAACACATTCGCCGCGAGAAGGCCACCTCGAACATCTGTACCGCGCAGGCGCTGCTGGCCATCATGGCCAGCATGTATGCGGTCTACCACGGACCGGACGGCCTGCGCGCCATCGCCGCCCGCATCAATCGGCTAACGCGCATTCTGGCAGCGGGCTTGCGGCAGTTGGGTTTCACCATCGCCAACGACAGCCATTTCGATACCTTGACCGTGTGTGTCGGCAGTCAGGCCGATGCGCTGCACGCCGCCGCTTATGCGCGAGGCGTGAACTTGCGTGTGATCGGTGCGGACGATGCCGCATATGCCGCCAATGCCTGCGGCGCCGCCGCCATCAGCGCAGCGACGCCCGCGCTGGCTAGCACCGCAGGCCAACCCAACGCTAACGGCCTGGTAGGCGTTTCGCTGGACGAAACCACACGCCGCGAAGACCTCCATCTGCTTTGGGAAATCTTCGCGAGCATTCGACCGGACGCCACCGCGAACCGTCCGGGCCTCGACGACATCGAAGCTATCGATCGCGCGCTGGGTTCGAGCAGCAGCTTCCCGGCGAGCCTCAGCCGCAGCAGCGCCTTCCTTACGCACCCGGTATTCCATCGGCACCGCAGCGAAACCGCGATGCTGCGCTATCTGCGCGCATTGGCCGACAAGGATCTGGCGCTCGATCGCACCATGATTCCGCTCGGCTCGTGCACCATGAAGCTCAATGCCACCGCCGAGATGTTGCCGATCAGCTGGCCCGAATTCGCCGACATGCATCCCTTCGCGCCGGCCGCGCAAACCACCGGCTATCGCGAAATGATCGGCCAGCTCGAACGCATGCTGGCGGCATGCACCGGCTACGCGGCGGTGTCTCTGCAACCGAACGCGGGTTCGCAAGGTGAATATGCGGGGCTGCTGGCGATTCGTGGCTGGCATGCATCGCGCGGCCAGGCGTCGCGCAACGTCTGCCTGATCCCGGCGTCCGCGCACGGCACCAATCCGGCTTCGGCGCAGATGGCCGGCATGCGTGTGGTGGTGGTCGCCTGCGACACGCAAGGCAATGTCGATATCGACGATCTGCGCGTCAAGGCCGAGCAGCATGCGGAGGACCTCGCGGCAATCATGATCACCTATCCGTCCACGCACGGTGTGTTCGAAACGCGGGTACGCGAGATCTGTGAAATCGTGCACGCGCACGGCGGCCAGGTGTACATCGACGGTGCCAACATGAACGCCATGGTCGGACTGGCGGCGCCTGGCGAATTCGGCGGCGATGTCTCGCATTTGAATCTGCATAAAACCTTTTGCATCCCGCATGGCGGCGGTGGCCCGGGCGTGGGCCCGCTGGCGGTGCGCGAGCATTTGGCGCCCTACCTGCCGCGTCTGCCAGGCAGCGTGACCGCGCATGCGGCCTCGTCCGTCCCGGGCGCCGCGCAGCCGACACCCGACCAGCGTGCAGTCGACCAGTTCGCCCCGGGTCCGGTTTCCGCGGCACCGTTCGGCTCGGCTGGCATTCTGCCCATCTCGTGGATGTATGTCGCGATGATGGGTGCCGACGGCCTGTTGGCCGCCACCGAAAACGCCATCCTGGCGGCCAACTACATCGCGCACCGCTTGAATGCGCACTACCCGGTGCTGTACAGCGGAACCGGCGGCTGGGTGGCACATGAGTGCATCCTGGATTTGCGCCCGCTGAAGGAACAGAGCGGCATCGGCGTCGAAGACGTTGCCAAGCGGCTCATCGACTATGGCTTTCATGCGCCGACGATGAGCTTTCCAGTGCCGGGCACGCTGATGGTAGAGCCGACCGAATCCGAATCGAAGCTCGAGCTCGACCGATTCATCGACGCGATGATCGCCATCCGTGGCGAGATCACCGCGGTGGCCGAGGGACGTCTGGACCGTGAAGACAATCCCCTGAAGCACGCGCCGCACACGGCCTACACCGTGTGCGGCGACGACTGGCCGCACGCTTACTCGCGCACCCAGGCCGCCTATCCGCTGCCAGCCCTGCGCGATCGCAAATACTGGTCGCCGGTGGGCCGCGCGGACAATGCCTATGGTGACCGCAATCTCATTTGCTCGTGCCCGCCGCTCGACGAATATCTTTGAGCGTTTGCATGACAGTCAGCGTTTTCGATCTCTTCAAAATCGGCATCGGTCCCTCCAGTTCTCACACGGTCGGACCGATGCGCGCCGCGCAACGCTTCGTGGCATCGCTGGCCGCGCAAGGCTTGCTCGAGCGCTGCGCGAGGGTTCGCGTGGAACTATATGGTTCGCTTGGTGCCACCGGCAAAGGCCATGGCACCGATCGCGGCGTGATGCTCGGGCTGCTGGGCGAGGCCCCCGAAACGGTGGACCCCACGCAGATCGAGGCGCGGCTATCCGCCGTGCGCGACAGCGGGCAGTTGGCCTTGCTGGGCCGTTATCCGATCGCCTTTGCGGCGAAGACCGATATCGTCTTCTATCGGCAAGCACTGCGCGAACATCCGAATGCATTGAAGTTGATCGCCCGCGATGCCGACGCGCAGCCCTTGTTCGAGGCCACTTACTTATCGATCGGCGGCGGGTTCATCCGATTAAGCGCGGACAGTGCTGCGAACGGCGGCGAAGCAGGCGCGGCGCGCGGCGGCGTGGTGAATGACGCGCCGCCCCCACCCTATCCATTTACCAGCGGCGACGAACTGCTTGCGGTATGCCGTGAGCACGGCTTGAGCATCGCCGCAGTAGTCCGCGGCAATGAACGATGCGTGCGTGACGATGCGGCGATCGACGCGGGCCTGATGGCGATCTGGCGGGTCATGCAAGCGTGTGTGAAGCGTGGCTGCGGCCTGGACAACCCGGCCGCGGAAGGCAAGCTGCCCGGCCCGCTCGGCGTCAAGCGACGCGCAGCCGAGTTGTCGCGCGCGCTTATCGAACGCGACCGGCAATCGCCGCCGGATCCGCTGGCCGCCGTCGACTGGCTCAACGTATTTGCGATGGCGGTGAATGAAGAGAATGCCGCGGGCGGGCGCGTGGTGACCGCGCCGACCAATGGCGCGGCGGGCGTACTGCCGGCCGTGCTGCACTACTACGAGCGCTTCGTGCCTGGGGCCTCGGACGAAGCGATTCGCGACTTCCTGCTGACGGCGGCGGCGATCGGCATGTTGTATCAGCTCAACGCGTCGATTTCAGGCGCTGAGGTCGGCTGCCAGGGCGAGGTGGGGGTTGCCTGCTCGATGGCCGCGGCTGGACTGGCGGCAGTGATGGGCGGCACGCCGGAGCAGGTCGAAAACGCCGCCGAGATCGGCATGGAACACAACCTCGGACTCACCTGCGATCCGGTCGGCGGCATGGTGCAGATCCCCTGCATCGAACGCAATGCGATGGGCGCGGTGAAGGCCGTCAATGCCGCTCGAATGGCCCTGCGCGGCAACGGCTTTCACGTGGTGTCGCTCGATTCAGTCATCAAGACGATGCGCGAAACCGGCGCCGACATGAAGACCAAGTACAAAGAGACTTCGCGCGGCGGTTTGGCGGTGAACATCGTCGAATGCTGAGCTGAGTCCGCGTGCTCGGGATGGACGACGGCCACGGCTTAACGCCGTGCCGTGCCGTCTGTCACCCGTCACCTCGCTAACGCGCCTGAAGCACCGCGCTCAACTGCCCTGCGCTTCGATACTTTTCACAGGCGTCCACACGCCGGCCACGACCTTGTAGACCGTGATGCCACCGTGCTTGAGGTCGCCCCGCGCATCGTAGGCAATATCGCTGGACGTCACGCCCGGCAGATGGCTGTCGGCAAGCGCCGGCAGATACTTGGCGGGATCCGTCGAGTTCGCCTTCGTCATCGCCTTGAACATCGACATCGCGCCGTCATAGCCATAGGGCGAATACAGATCGACGTCGGTACCGAAGCGTTTCTTGTAGCGCGCGATATAGTCGTTGCCGCCTGGCATCTCGGTCAGGGGCAAGCCCGCCAGCGAGGCCACGCTGCCTTCGGCGGCCGGCCCGGCCAGCTTCAGGAAGGTCTCGGTCTTGACCATTTCGCCGGCAATCAACACCGCTTTCATGCCGAGCGAGCGCATCTGCTTGACCATCGGTGCGGCCTGCGCATCGGCGCCACCGTAGTAGATCGCATCGGGATGCACCGACTTCAGCTTGGTCAGGATCGCCTTGAAGTCCAGCGAACGATCGCTGGCGAATTCGCGATCGATGATTTTCGCGCCGGCGCTCTTGGCGGCCTTCTCGAATTCGTCCGCCAGACCCTGGCCATAGGCGGTCCGGTCATCGACGATGGCAATGCGCTTGTAATGCAATTGCGTCACGGCGAAGTGACCCATCACCGAGCCTTGCTGCGTATCCGAAGTCATCATCCGGAACGCTGTCTTGAAGCCTTGGCGCGTATATTCCGCCGCGGTCGCCATCGCCACTTCGGGAATGCCCGCCTGCGCGAAAATACGCGATGCGGGAATCGTCGTGCCCGAGTTGAACGGGCCGAGCATGCCCTGGATGCCGCTGTCGACCAGCTTTTGCGCGACCGTGGTGGCCATGCGCGGGTCGCCCTGATCGTCTTGCGACGACAGCACGATGCGCAAGGGCTTGCCGTCGACGACTGGCTTGGACGCATTGAACTCTTCCACTGCCAGAATCACGCCATTCTGGAAATCGCGGCCGTAGTGCGCCTGCGGGCCGGTCATCGGCGCGGAAAAACCGATCAATACATCGTCGGCATAGGCACTGCCCGTGCCGCCGATGGCCAATATGGCTAACAAAGATGTAACGTAGCCTCTGGCCTTGTGCTGCATACTTCTCTCCTTTCAAATCCGCCTTTCAAGGCATCTCAACCAATAGTCATCAAGCTGGCGTTGCCGCCGGCAGCGGCGGTGTTCACGCTCAACGAACGTTCGACCAGCAGTCGTTCCAACGCGTAGTCGTCGTCGCCGCGCTCGAGCGCGGCGGTGGACAAGCCCTGCGGCGACACAATCGGGCCGCCTCGCGCTTCACTGTCGTCGGCAAGTCGACGCGCCAGCGCCTGCAAGGCATCGCTGTCACCTTCGAACAGCACGGCATTGAAGCCACTGCCGGCATTCGGCGCTGATCGCGCATCGACGCTTGTCAGCCATTCGTCATCCAATTCGATCTGTTTCGCAAGCTCCGCGGGCAGCGACGCGGCCAACGCACGCCCCGCCGCCCCAGCGAAACAGGCATGGTTACCGGTAGCTAGGACTGCTGCCCATTGCGCGCGCGCTCCCGTCTGGGTCGCGGCCAGGCATAGTACTCTGCCGCGCGGCGCAAACGTATAAGCATTTTTCTCCCCTGTGGGTCCTGGCAGCAATCGCCGCTCGTTCAACAGCGAGCGCCGCGCATAGCGCTCGCAACGCAGCGCCGAAGGCTGGTCGCCTTGTTGCGTCAACCATTGCTGGAAGCTTTCGAGCGCGACAAACGTGTTCGACGAAATCGACAATGGGGCGGCTGCACGCGCCGCCGATCGGTGGGCCGCCGCCGTGCCAGAGGCTTTGTGGCCAGGGGCATGCGATGCGACGACGGGAACCGGCGCCTGCTCACCGTTGAGTCGGCTTTGCGCGCACGCCGCATCGACGGGATGCGAACTCAGCAAGCGCAGCAGATACAGCGGTCCGCCGGCCTTCGGACCGGTGCCGGACAAGCCCTCGCCACCGAAAGGCTGCACGCCGACCACCGCGCCGATGACGTTGCGATTGACGTAGACGTTGCCGACGTGCGCCCGCTCGGCAACGAAAGCGATCGTTTCGTCGATGCGGCTATGCACACCCAGGGTCAGCCCGTAACCGGTTGCCGTAATGTCTTCGAGTAATTTGCCCAGGCCGCTGCGCGCATAACGGACGATATGCAGCACTGGTCCGAACACTTCGTGCCGCAGCTCGCTGATATGGTCCAGATGAATCAACGTAGGCGCGATGAACGTGCCTTCTGCGCAGGCTTGCGTCAATTCGCCCGCGCACAGCACGCGGCCACGTTCATCGAAGCGGGCGATATGTGCGGCGATGGCATCGCGCGCGGCGGCGTCGATAACCGGGCCGACGTCGACCGACAGACGATCGGGATTGCCGACACTCAGCTCGCGCATGGCGCCCGTCAGCATCGCCAGCGTGCGTTCAGCGACGTCTTCTTGCAGGCACAGAATGCGCAGCGCTGAACAGCGCTGGCCGGCTGAATCGAATGAAGACTGCAGCACGTCAGCCACGACTTGCTCGGCCAGCGCCGACGAGTCGACGATCATCGCGTTCTGGCCGCCCGTTTCCGCAATGAAGGGCAGCGGCTTGCCGCGCGCGTCGAGGCGATCGGCGAGGGTGCGGGCAATGCCGCGCGCCACTTCGGTCGACCCGGTGAACATCACACCGCGCGTACGCGCGTCGGCCACCAGCGCGGCGCCGATGCTGCCATCGCCGGGCAGCAGTTGCACGGCGGCCAGCGGCACACCGGCCTCACGCAAAATGCGCACGGCTTGCGCCGCAATCAATGGCGTCTGCTCGGCCGGCTTGGCGATCACCACGTTGCCGGCGGCGAGCGCCGCGGCCACCTGCCCGGTGAAAATCGCCAACGGAAAATTCCATGGACTGATGCATACCACCGTACCCAAGGGCCGATGCGTATCGTTGGAAAACGTCGCGCGGATCTGCTGGCCGTAATAGCGCAGGAAATCGACCGCCTCGCGCACCTCGGCAATGGCATTGGGCAATGACTTGCCGGCTTCGCGCACGATCAGGCCCATCAGCACCGGCATCTGCGCCTCGAGCGCGTCGGCCGCACGAGCCAGGCAATCGGCGCGCGCGTCCACCGGCGTGGCCTGCCATATCGGTGCGGCCGCCGCTGCCAGCGCAAGCGCCGCGTCGACGTCGGCGCGTGAGGCCACCGTTACACCGCCCACCAGATCGCGCCGGTCGGCGGGGTTGAACACCGGCTGACGGCAGGCTTCCAGATTCGCCTCGGCCGCTTGCGCACGCTCGCCCAACATGGGCGCGGCGCTCCACGACTGCGCCGCGCTGACCAGCAGCGCCGCCGAGAGCGAGGCAAGCCGTTGTTCGTTGCTCAGATCGAGCCCGAATGAATTCGCGCGCTCGGCCGCGTACAAATTGCGCGGCAGCGGGATCGCCGGGTGCGGCGCGCCGAGCGGCTGGATGCGCGCCGCCTGCTCGATCGGATCGGCGACCAGCGTTTCCAGTTCGAGCGATGCATTGGCGATCAGGTTGACGAACGAGGTATTGGCGCCGTTTTCGAGCAGCCGTCGCACCAGATAGGCCAACAGGGTTTCATGCGTGCCCACGGGCGCGTAGATGCGGCACGGGCGCTGCAGCCCGCCCGCCGACGCGGGCCGCGTGACTTGCTCGTACAAGGGCTCGCCCATGCCATGCAGGCACTGGAATTCGTATTGGCCGGGATAGTAGTTGCCGCCGGCCACTGCATGAATCGCTGCCAACGTCTGCGCGTTGTGCGTGGCGAACTGCGGAAACACCGCCTGCGGTGCGGCCAGCAGTTTTTTCGCGCACGCCAGGTAGGCGACGTCGGTGTAGACCTTGCGCGTATAGACCGGATAGCCCTCGAGGCCATCGACCTGCGCGCGCTTGATCTCGCTATCCCAATAAGCGCCTTTCACCAGGCGCACCATCAGCCGGTGACCGCTGCGGCGCGCCAGGTCGAGCAGATAGTCGATGACGAACGGACAGCGCTTCTGATACGCCTGCACGACGAAGCCGATGCCATGCCAGCCTTGCAGCGCCTCGTCGAAGCACAACGCTTCGAGCAGGTCGAGCGACAGTTCGAGGCGATCGGCCTCTTCGGCATCGATGTTGAGCCCGATATCGTAGCGGCGCGCCACCAACGCCAACTCGCGCAAGCGCGGCGACAACTCCGCCATCACACGCTCCTGCTGCGCGCGCGCATAGCGTGGATGCAGCGCCGACAGCTTGATCGAGATGCCCGGACCTTCGTAGATGCCGCGCCCCGCGGCCGCGTTGCCGATGGCGTGGATGGCCTGTTCGTAGGCAGCGTAATAGCGCACGGCATCGTCCTGCGTGACCGCCGCCTCGCCCAGCATGTCGTAGGAATAACGAAAGCCTCTGGCTTCGAAAGCACGGCTGTTGGCCAGCGCCTCGGAGACATTCTCGCCGCAAACGAACTGCTCGCCCATCAGCCGCATGGCCATATCGACGCCCTTGCGCACCAGCGGCTCGCCGCCTTTGCCCAGCAGCCGGCCGAGCGCCGCCGAAAGCCCGGTCTCGCTGCTGGTGGCGACCAGCTTGCCGGTCAACATCAAGCCCCAGGCCGCCGCGTTGACGAACAGCGACGGCGCGTGGCCGAGATGGGATTTCCAGTCACCTTTGCCGATCTTGTCGCGGATCAGCGCATCGCGGGTGGCGCGGTCGGGAATGCGCAGCAATGCTTCCGCCAGGCACATCAGCGCCACGCCCTCCTGGCTCGACAATGAAAACTCCTGGATCAGCCCTTCAACGCCGTTGGCCGCACCCTTGGCGCGCAAATGCGTCGCCAGGCGCAGTGCCAGCTCGTGGGCGTGCGTGCGCTGCGCGTCGGTAAGACGCGCCTGCTCGATCAGGTAGGGCACGCATTCCGGCTCGGCGCGTCGGTAAGCCGCGGTGATCGCCGCGCGCAGCACCGATTGCGGCTGCACGTTCTGCGCGAAGTCGAGAAATGGCCGCGGCGGCGTGTCGCGTTCGACGTCGAGCGGCGCTGGCAGATCGGCTGGGGTCTCGCCAAAGGCTGCCGTGCCGCCCAGTTCGAGCGGTCGTTCGCCGGCCTCGATGCGTTCGAGATAGGCGAAGATGGCCTGCTTGATCAGCCAGTGGGGCGTGCGCTCCACGCGCTGCGCTGCATCGCGCAGGCGCGCGCGCAGGCGGTCGTCTACTTTGACGCCGAGGGTTGTACTTGCCATGGGGATGCCCGTCGTTGGTCTGCGCTGATCTGTCTGAAATCCCGCGTCGCGCGAGATCTGAGTCGAGCCGTTGCAAGCGTCACACTCAACGCCGTACAGGCCCGACTCACGCGCATCGTACTCAACCGAATTGGCAGGTGCAACCAGCCAGGCGCAAGTGGTTGCACCTCTTTATTAGATTTCGAGGGGATCGACCTCAACCGCGTAGCGCGCCCCACGCAGGCCCGCCAGCGGCTGTCGCCAGGCGTTCAGCGCCGCTTGCAATGCACGCCGCGAATCGCCCTCCACCAGCATCTGCGCACGAAAGCGATTGGCGAGCTTTTCCATGGTGGTGGGCACCGGATCGTAACGACGCACGGCTGCGGCCTCGGGCAACTCGTCGAAGCAGCGCGCGGCCGCGCCCAGAAAGCTCAATGCATCTTCGAGCTTGCCGGCCTCCGCGCGCAGCACCGCCTGATGCCCGAACGGCGGCAACTGCGCGTCGCGACGCTCGTCCAGCGCAGTGGCGGCAAACCCGGCATAGTCGTGGCGGCCGAGGGCGCCGAATATCGGGTGATGCGGATGCCGGGTCTGGATCATCACTTCACCGGCCAGACCGGCCCGGCCAGCGCGGCCGCTGACCTGCATCAACTGCGCGAATAAACGTTCGCCGGCCCGAAAGTCGTGCGAGAACAGCGCCGCGTCGGCATTCACCACGCAAACCAGCGACACCCGGCCGAAGTCATGACCTTTGGCAATCATGTGCGTGCCGACCAGCACGTCGACGCGGCCCCCGTGCACCTCCGAAAACATCGCCTGCGCACTGCCGCGCCGCCGCGTCGAATCGGCGTCGATGCGCAGGAGCCGCGCGGCGGGCAAGCGTTGCGCCAAGGTCTCTTCGACGCGCTGGGTGCCGCGGCCAATCGGTGCGAGATCGACATTGCCGCATTGCGGACAGGCGCGCGGGATACGCTCGGCCCATCCGCAATGGTGGCAGCGCAACGCGCGTTCGGTTTTGTGCAATACCAGAAAAGCGCTGCAGCGCGGGCACCCCGACACCCACTCGCAGGCATTGCACGCCAGCGACGGCGCGTAGCCGCGCCGGTTCAGAAACACCAGGCTTTGCTCACCGCGCGCCAGGCGCTCGCCGAGGGCCGCCAGCAAAGGCGCCGTCAGCCCCTCGTGCACCGCGCGGCCGCGCCGCTTTTCATCGTCGGGATTGATCAAGATGAGACGCGGCAAGACCGCTGCCGCGCGCGCGCGTTGCGTCAGTGTCAGACGCGTATAACGGCCGCTTTCCGCATGTTCCCAAGTTTCCAGCGCCGGCGTGGCGGAGCCGAGCACCACGGGAATATCGAGCTGCTTGGCCCGCCACACCGCCAGATCGCGCGCCGAATAGCGCAAGCCTTCCTGCTGCTTGTAAGACGCTTCGTGCTCTTCGTCGACGATGATCATCGAGAGCGCGGGCAGCGACGCCAGCACCGCCAGGCGCGTTCCCAACACGATGCGCGCCTGTCCTCGATGCGCTGCCAGCCAATTGCGCGCTCGGGCGCCCTCGGCCAGTCCGCTATGCAGCGTCACCAAACCTTCCGGACCAAGTTGCGGAAAGCGGCGCGCAAGCTGTACCTCGAGTTGCGGCGCCAGGTTGATTTCCGGCACGAGCAGCAATACCTGCGCGGTAGGATCGCGAGCGAACAGGGCCTCGACCGCGCGCAGGTACACCTCCGTCTTGCCGCTACCGGTTACGCCAAACAGCAGAAACGTTTTGAATCCCTGGCCGATGCGCTCGGCGATGGCGGCCACGGCGCTTGCTTGCTGGTCATTCAATTGCGGCGCGACGTCGATTGCCGAAGCCGCTGACGGATCGATGGCCAGCGGTGTCGGCTGTGCCGGCGCTCGCGCTTCGTGCAGCAGCCAACCGGCATCCTGCCATTCGGCAAGCAGTGCCGCGGCACGGCCATGCAGGGTGCGCGCGGCACTGACAGTCAGCGGCCCCGCTTCGAAGGCCGCGGCAAGCCGCTGAATGGCGATGGCGCGGGCGCCGATCGAGGCGCGCAGCGCCGCGCGCTTTTCTGGATCCGGCGACAGGCTGAAGAGTGCGGGCGGGGCCAGCCGGCTCCAGCGCGCCGGGTCACGCAAGGCCTGCGGCAACGCGGGCAGCGCCACTTCGCCCAGCGCCCGCTGATAGTAATCGGCCGCGAAGGCAATCAATGCCTGCCACGCCGGCGACAAAACCCCTATTTCTTCACACACACCCTCCACTTCACGCAGCCGCGCCGTGGGCACCTCGCTGGTGAACGCCAACTCCCAGACCACGCCGACGCGCCAGGCCTTGCCGAACGGCACGCGCACCACGCTACCCGCCGCGACGGCCAAAGACTCCGGGCAACGATAGTCATAGAGAGCACTCCCCGGAAGATCGAGGGCAACACGAGCAATCGAGGGGACAGGAAGATCGGTCATGGCGAGCGTAAGGGCCCAACCAGACGGTTGGCGAAGAGCGAATCCAAACTTAATGTGTCACTTTATGTTTAGCGCTAAGCAGCGGATTCCAGAGCGCTTTTTTATCTGTCCACATGTCCTGTGGATAAGTCTGTTGAAAAGCCTCGGAGGAGGCCATAAACCGTCAGGGTTTGTGAGCTTTTGGTTACTTTGCCCACTTAGCGAGCAGCCACACACAATCCTTTAAAATCATACACTTACATAAATGACTATGGCTTACGACAAGTGCCTCTGTAACAGACGAAAGGTTTTGCAATGCAAAGCCGCCGGTGTGCATAAGTCAAGTCTTGACAAGCATAAAACTCGCTCAAAACGCGTATTTCGGACATCGGCGGATTAGCACGACCGATCGCTCTGCTGACGCATTGCAGCAGCCAGCCATCGTACCGCAGGCGCTTGCTGGCTTTTTCAGTTGTGTTCCGCAGCACGACCGCTGGCACTGTAAACGTGCACCTCGTCGACCAACTCCGCCACATGCTCGGGCGGCGTGAACTGCGAGATGCCGTGCCCCAAATTGAACACGTGCCCGGGGTGCGCACCGTAACGATCGAGCACGGCCCGCGCTTCGGCACGAATCACCGCAGGCGGGGCAAACAGGATGTTCGGATCGAGATTCCCCTGCAGCGCCACCCGGCCGCCGACGCGCGCGCGCGCTGCCGCCAGGTCCGCCGTCCAGTCCAGCCCTACCCCGTCTACGCCGATCTGCGCGATACGTTCGAGCCAGGGACCGCCGCCTTTCGTAAAGCTGATCAGCGGCACATGCCGGCCTTCGTGGGTACGCGTCAGGCGGCTCGCTATCTGCTGGATATAGGCCAGCGAGTAGGTCTGGAACGCGTCGTCCGCCAAAGTGCCGCCCCAGGTATCGAAAATCATGACGGCTTGCGCGCCCGCGGCGATTTGCGCATTCAGATAGTCGGCGACGGCGCGCGCATTGATGTCCAGAATGCGATGCATCAGGTCGGGACGCGAGTACGCCATGGTCTTAACCAAGCGGAAATCACTCGAGCCGCGCCCTTCCACCATATAGCAGGCGAGCGTCCAGGGACTTCCCGAGAAGCCGATCAAAGGCACTCGCTGCACGCCGTCCCCGCGCGTCAGCGCGCGTCGGATCTCGCTGACCGCCGCGGTGACGTAGCCCAGCGTTTCGCCGATGTCGGGCACGCGCAGCTTGGCCACGTCGCTTTCGTCGCGAATCGGTCGTGCAAAACGCGGCCCCTCGCCCTCGACGAAACTGAGTCCGAGACCCATGGCATCGGGAATCGTCAAAATGTCGGAAAACAGGATCGCGGCGTCGAGCGGAAAACGCTCGAGCGGCTGCAAGGTCACTTCGGTGGCTAGTTCGGGATGGGTCGCCAGCCCCATAAAGCTGCCGGCAAGCTCACGCGTTGCCTTGTATTCGGGCAGATAGCGCCCTGCCTGCCGCATCAGCCAGATCGGCGTATGAGACGTGGGCTCGCCTGCCAGCGCGCGCAGGAACGAATCATTGGCGAGCGGCTGCGCCGGCGTCGGATCGGCCGCTGATACGCTGACCGCGCTTCCATCTTCGAATTGAGCCACGTCTGAACCGTCTGGAAGTAAAGCCGCATTCTATTACCTGTTATACAAAAATGGCGCCCCGCGGGGCGCCACCGGTACAACAACTCAGTCCGCCAACTTATTCCACCGTCAACTGATGGGCGGCCGCGACGCGTTGCTTGGGCAGCGTGAGCGTCAACACACCGTTTTCATGTTTTGCACGGGCGCTCGCCGAATCTACTTCGGCCGGGAAGGAGAAGGCGCGACGCGCTTGACCATAAACTCGCTCGCTGTGCAGCACGCGGCCAGGTTTGGTCACTTCGGTAGAAGCCGTGGCCGGGACGACCGCATCGGCACCGGCGCCCGCTTGAGCCGTCTCGGTGGTCGGAGCCGCTTGCTTGACTGCGGATTCATCGCGCTTCACTTCAGCCGTGATGGTGACCACCTTGCCCTCGATCGACACGTGAATATCTTCCTTGGCAACGCCGGGCAACTCAGCGGCGATAGTGTAGGCATTGTCGTCTTCGCGCACTTCGGTTCGGATACCGAAATTAACGGTCTTTTCGGCTTGCTGAGCGCGCACGGGCTTAATGAAGAAGCCTGAAGCAAAATCGGTGAACAGATCGTCGAATACAGAACGGGGAGCCAGATAAGCCATGACTTTTTTCTCCTGGGATAGTTGAAGCGGACAGCCTTGCAAGGCAGACCGCGTTGCATCCAAGATAGGGCCCCGCGGAACTTCTTCAAGAGCCCCTCTGCAATCATTTCATCGCCGACTTGCAGAGCGCCATGCGTATCGGATAATTTCCTTGTCACGCGTGAAGCTTCCGAGCGGTTATCGACGAAGACCGCGCAACAGCCGGAGCTTGCGGGCTTTTTAGATCGGTTTGTCGACACGATGAATGCCCGTTCCGAGGCAAAGAACTCCGATAGGCGTTACAAACCGAAACACTTTGTTACCCAGTGCCGTCCGCGATTCGACCAGAATGCATTCAACGGTTGCAACGCAGATGCTTGCAGTAGCTAGCGAGTCTCAGCGTTGGAATCGTTGCAGCAATGCTTGAATCCATCATTGGTCTCCTCGCGCTAACCCCGTAGCGTGTGGTTTTCAGCGGGCTCTCGAAGCCCGCTTTTTTTTGCCCTCATTTTCCCTGCATTTCAATGGTCCTTGCACAGATGTCATGCGTGCGGATAGCTGTTGGCGTGTGAGTGTCGTGTTCTGCGCGTGTCCTTGCATAGCCGGCCGCTGCCCTCTCGAGCAGCGCCCTCAGCCACTGCGACACCTCGTTACAAGCTCCCGCATTACTTACAAACCGTGCACACCTGCACGCGGCGGCCTGCATTAGATTCGAGTCTCTCAAAAACAGTCAACGATGAGACAAAGGATGGGCGCTCATGTCGCGGCACAGTAAGACCACACATTTGAAAGTGATCGCGCTTATGGGCGCGCTATTGGCGGGCGCGGTGGTACAGATGCCTGCTTACGCACAGAGTGCTGATCCGCCGGGACGCGTCGTGCGTCTCAACTACCTCTCAGGCGCGGTCAGCATCTTGCCCGCCGGCGCCACCGATTGGTCTTCTGGCGAGCTCAATCGGCCGCTGACGACCGGCGATCAAGTCTGGGCCGACAACGATGCACGCGCCGAACTGCACATCGGTTCGGCGGCACTGCGGCTCGGCGCGCAAACCAGCCTCGACGTGGTGTCGCTCGACGACCAGTCCGCGCAATTGCGCGTGGCGCAAGGCACGCTCGAACTGCATGTGCGTGCGGTGCCGGCAGGCGGCATGTATGAGATCGACACCCCCAACGTTGCACTGCAACTCAACAGCCCGGGTGCGGTGCGCGTGGACGTGGCGGCCGATGGCAGCGCCACCACGGTGACGCTGCGAGGCGGCAACGCCGTCGTCTATGGCGATACCAGTTCATTGCAATTGGCATCGCCCGAGCAATTGCGCTTTAGCGGCACCGCGCTCGCCAGCTCGGCCGCAACCGACGCGCCGGGACTCGACGCGTTCGACCAGTGGGTGGCCGGGCGTGACCGGGCCGAGGACAATATCGTCGCGGCGCGCTACGTCTCACGCGAAGTGCCAGGCTATGAGGATCTCGACGCCAACGGTAGCTGGCGCAGCGTGCCCAACTACGGCAATGTTTGGATACCGCGCGCCGTGCCGGCCGGTTGGGCCCCCTATCGTAGCGGACACTGGTCGTGGATCGCGCCGTGGGGCTGGACCTGGATCGACGACGCGCCGTGGGGTTTCGCCACCACCCACTACGGACGTTGGGCGTACGTGGACAATAGTTGGGGCTGGGTGCCGGGGCCGGTGGCGGTTAGCCAGCCGCCGGTGTACGCGCCGGCCCTGGTGGCCTTCGTGGGCGACCGCAACGACGGCGCCAACTGGAGTGTGAACCTGGCGCTCGGCGCCGCGGCCGTGGCAGCGGTAGCCTGGCTGCCGCTGGGCCCGGGCGAGCCCTGGCATCCGCCGTATCACTACAGCGCCGGCTACTACTCGCGCGTGAATAACTACACCACGAACAACCGCACGACCGTCATCAACAACGTCTACATCAACCAACGCGCGCCCAATGGCATCACAGCGGTCGATGCGCACGGCTTCGTGCGCGGCGCGGCGGTTGGGCCGATCGCCCATTCCTTGCGACCCGATCAACTGGGTCACGGGCACTTCGATGCGGGCGGACCGGCGCTGGCCCCCGTACGCGAGAGCTTCGGCGCGGGCCTGCGACCGGTGAACGTACGACCACCGGCGGCACTTGGCAATCGCCAGGTACTGGCGACGCGCGCGCCCGTCGTTCCACCGGCTTTTCACGACACGCTGGCGCAGCGCTATGCGCCACACGGCACACTGCCGGGCGCCGGACCGGCGGTGGTGCGACAAGGCAAGCCGCCAGGATTCGCCAATCGGCCCGGTGTGGCAGCTAACGCGCCAGGCTCCCGCGCGCCCGCCGCAGCGAACGGTGGCAATGGATTCCACGTCGTCTCCAATCACTCGCGGCCGGCACCGGCACCGACGCGTGCTGGCGCTGCGCCCGGAGCGCATGGCGCGCCGCCAGCGGCGGCCGGTGGCTTGCCAGCCGGTGCGCCGGGGCAACGTCCCGGCGGCGCGGGTCAGCCCGCGAATGTAGGCGAGCCCCAGCGGCCGCAGCAGCCGCCGCGTGAACCACAGGTCGGCCATGCGGCGCCGGGCCAGCAAGCACCGCAGGCGGGTCGTCCGGCCGAGACCGAGCGCGCTCCCCAAGCTAATCGACCGCCTCAAGCGGAGCGTGCGCCGCAGCCGAATCAAGCGGCCCGTCCGCCGGAAGCGCCGCAGCGTGCGGCGCCAGCACCACGCGCACCGGAACGCGAACAACCGCGCCCTCAAGCGGCGGCACCGGCACGTGAAGCGCCCCAAGCGCGACCTGAGGTGCGTGAACCGCCCGCGCAGCGCGAATCGCGAGCGGCGCCTCAACAGGAAGCGCGGCCCGCACCGCAGCAGCACGAGCCGCAACGCGAAGCACCGCATGCGGCGCCCCACCCGACGCCACACGAAGCGCCGCACGAGCGAGCGCCCGGCGGCGGCGAGAATCACCACGACTGATTGCCAAGCGCGCTACAGCCGAGCCGCACAAAGGCCGCAGCGCGTCGCTGGCAGGTTCACAACAAGGGAGAGGTGTCGCCGCACGCGGCGCTCCAGCATGGAGGCCGCGGGGCGAAAGGTCGGCTAGCAGACAGTGCGGCAACTAAGCACTGTAGCTAGCACGACCGTCTTACTTAACGATGCCGATCGCGCAAACGGCGAATGGCTTGCAACTGCGCCACCGCGTAAGTCAACTCGGCCTGGGCCGCAGCGTAGTCGAAATCGGCGCTGGTATTGCTCAGCGCCTCTTCGGCGGCTCGCCGTGCCTGCTCGGCCTTCGCTTCGTCCAGATCCTGGCCGCGGATCGCCGTGTCGGCGAGCACGGTGACCGAGCCCGGTTGAATCTCGAGGATGCCGCCAGCCACGAACACGAACTCTTCGTCGCCATTTTCCTGCTCGATACGCACGGCGCCCGGGCGTATCCGCGTGATCAGCGGCGTGTGGCCAGGCAGAATGCCCAGTTCACCGGCCTCGCCGGGCAGGGCGACGAAGCGCGCCTGACCCGAGAAGATCTGCGCTTCGGCACTGACCACGTCCACCTTGATGGTGCTTGCCATGTCGATTCCTTTAGGCTGTGCGCGTTACTGCTTCTTGGCCTTTTCGAACGCCTCGTCGATGGTACCGACCATGTAGAAGGCTTGTTCGGGCAGGTGATCGCATTCGCCATCGACGATCATCTTGAAGCCGCGAATCGTTTCCTTCAACGGCACGTATTTACCTGGCGAACCGGTGAACACTTCCGCGACGTGGAACGGTTGCGACAGGAAGCGCTGGATCTTGCGCGCACGGCCCACCGCCAGCTTATCATCCGGCGACAGTTCGTCCATGCCCAGAATCGCGATGATGTCGCGCAATTCCTTGTAGCGTTGCAGCGTTTGCTGCACGCGACGCGTGGTGTCGTAATGCTCCTCGCCGATGACGTTCGGATCGATCTGACGCGAGGTCGAATCGAGCGGATCGACCGCCGGGTAGATACCGAGCGAGGCGATATCGCGCGACAACACGACGGTGGCGTCCAAGTGACCGAAGGTGGTGGCCGGCGACGGATCGGTCAAGTCATCGGCTGGCACGTAGACGGCCTGCACCGAGGTGATCGAACCGCCCTTGGTCGAAGTAATGCGCTCTTGCAGCTTGCCCATTTCTTCGGCCAACGTCGGCTGGTAGCCCACCGCGGAAGGCATCCGGCCGAGCAGTGCCGACACTTCCGTGCCGGCCAGCGTGAAGCGATAGATATTGTCGACGAAGAACAGCACGTCGCGCCCTTCATCCCGGAAATGCTCGGCCATCGTCAGGCCGGTGAGCGCCACGCGCAGGCGGTTGCCCGGCGGTTCGTTCATCTGGCCATAGACCAGCGCGACCTTGTCCAGGACGTTCGAGTCTTTCATTTCATGATAGAAGTCGTTGCCCTCGCGGGTACGCTCGCCAACCCCCGCGAACACGGAGAAACCACCGTGCGCCTTCGCGATGTTGTTGATGAGTTCCATCATGTTCACGGTCTTGCCCACGCCGGCGCCGCCGAACAGGCCGACCTTGCCGCCCTTCGCGAACGGGCAGATCAAGTCGATAACCTTGATGCCGGTTTCCAGCAGATCGGTCGACGGCGACAGCTCGTCGAAACGCGGTGCTTTCTGGTGAATCGCCCGCAGCGTGCCGCGGTCGATGTCACCGGCTTCGTCGATCGGCCGGCCCAACACGTCCATGATGCGACCCAGCGTCGGCGCACCGACGGGCACGCTGATCGGCGCACCGGTATTCTTCACGGTGAGCCCACGGCGCAGTCCCTCGGACGACCCGAGACAAATGGTACGCACGACGCCGTCGCCCAGTTGCTGCTGCACTTCGAGCACCAACTCCGAGTTGTCCAACGTCAGCGCGTCATAGATCTTCGGCATGTTCGAGCTGTGGAACTCGACGTCAACCACCGCGCCGATGCACTGTACGATCTTGCCTTCTGCTATCGCAGTACTCATCGCTTTTCCTTTAATTACCCTGATTCGTCACACGCTGGCCGCCCGTGCGGCGCATGCGCTATGCGTTAGCGGCCAACGTGGCCGACGGATGCGTCAGACGGCTGCCGCGCCGCCAACGATTTCCGACAGTTCTTTCGTAATCGCGGCCTGCCGGCTCTTGTTGTAGACCAGCTGCATTTCGTTGATGACGGTCTTTGCGTTGTCGGACGCCGCCTTCATCGCCACCATGCGGGCCGACTGCTCGGACGCCATATTCTCGGCGACCGCCTGGAACACCAGCGCTTCCACGTAACGCACCAGCAGATCGTCGACCACCGCTTGCGGATCCGGCTCGTAGATGTAATCCCAGCTATGCGCGGCCACGCCGGTGTCATCGCGGCGACCCGCGTTGAAATCGGCCAACGGCAGCAATTGCTCGAATACCGGCTCTTGCTTCATCGTGTTGACGAAACGCGTATAGCCCAGATACACGGCATCGAGTTCACCCGCCGCATACGCGTCGAGCTGCACCTTGATGACGCCGATCAACTTGTCCAGATGCGGCGTGTCGCCCAACTGCGTCACCTGCGACACCACCTGTGCGCCGAAGCGCGACAGGAAGCCCAGGCCCTTGCCGCCGATCGCGGTGGTCTGCGGCGTGATGCCGCGTTGCTCCAGCTCGCGAAACTTCAGCAGCGTGGCGCGCAGCACATTGGTATTCATGCCGCCGCACAGGCCCTTGTCGGTAGTGACGACGATAATGCCGGCCTTTTTCGCCGCAGCCGGCCGCGCCATGAACGGATGCCGATATTCGGGATTCGCATGGCTCATGTGCGAAGCGATCTCGCGCACCTTGTCCGCATACGGACGTGCGGCGCGCATACGCTCCTGAGCCCGGCGCATCTTCGAGGCGGCTACCATTTCCATGGCCTTGGTGATCTTGCGCGTGTTTTGCACGCTCTTGATCTTGCCGCGAATTTCCTTCATTCCAGCCATTGCCTACTCCTCGTTCGACACCCTGCCCGCGAAACCGCTTAGAACGCGCCAGATTTCTTGAAATCGGCGACGGCCTTGTGCAGCGCGGCTTCGTCGTCTTTCGACAGGTCTTTGGTGTCTTCGATGCGTCCGACCAGGTCCGCGTACTTCGACTTCAGCGCTTCGTGCAGGCCATGCTCGAACGGCAGCACCTGGTCGATCTCGAGGTCGTCCAGATAGCCGTTGTTGGCAGCGAACAGCGATGCGGCCAGTTCCCACACCTGCAGCGGCCGATACTGCGGCTGCTTCAACAGTTCGGTGACGCGGCGGCCGCGTTCCAGCTGCTTGCGGGTCGCTTCGTCCAGATCGGAAGCGAATTGCGCGAAAGCGGCCAGTTCACGGTATTGCGCCAAGTCGGTACGGATACCGCCGGACAGCTTCTTGATGACCTTGGTTTGCGCTGCGCCACCGACCCGTGACACCGACACGCCGGCGTTGATAGCCGGACGGATGCCCGCGTTGAACAAGTCGGTTTCCAGGAAGATCTGGCCGTCGGTAATCGAAATCACGTTGGTCGGCACGAAGGCGGTCACGTCACCGGCTTGCGTTTCGATGATGGGCAGTGCCGTCAGCGAGCCGCTGCGACCGGTGATCTTGCCCTTCGTGAATTTCTCGACGTAGTCTTCCGAGACGCGCGCCGCGCGTTCCAGCAAACGCGAGTGCAGATAGAACACGTCCCCCGGATACGCTTCGCGACCCGGCGGCCGACGCAGCAACAGCGAAATCTGACGATATGCCCAGGCTTGCTTGGTCAAATCGTCATAGATGATGAGCGCGTCTTCGCCGCGATCGCGGAAGTATTCGCCCATCGTGCAGCCGGCGTAGGGCGCGATGAACTGCATCGCGGCCGAATCGGAAGCCGTGGCGACCACCACGATGGTGTAGGCCAGCGCGCCGGTTTCTTCCAGCTTGCGCACCACGTTCATGATCGACGAAGCCTTCTGGCCGATCGCGACGTAGATACACGTGACGCCCTTACCCTTCTGGTTGATGATCGCGTCGATCGCCACCGCGGTCTTGCCGGTCTGGCGATCGCCGATGATCAGCTCGCGCTGTCCACGACCGATCGGCACCATCGCATCGATAGCCTTCAGGCCGGTTTGCACCGGCTGCGACACCGACTTACGCGAAATCACGCCCGGCGCGATCTTTTCGATCAGATCGAATTCGTCGGTCTGGATCGGACCCTTGCCGTCGATCGGCACGCCCAGCGCGTCGACCACGCGGCCCAGCAACGCCGGACCGACCGGCACTTGCAGCACGCGGCCCGTGCACTTGACCGTATCGCCTTCGGAAATGTGTTCGTATTCGCCCAGAATCACCGCGCCGACCGAGTCGCGCTCGAGATTCAGCGCGAGGCCGAAGGTGTTGCCCGGGAATTCGAGCATTTCGCCCTGCATCACTTCGGACAAGCCGTGGACTCGCACGATGCCGTCGGTCACGGAGATGACCGTGCCCTGATTGCGGACGTCGGCGCCGTTGTCCAGTCCCTGAATTCGGCTTTTGATCAGCTCGCTGATCTCAGAGGGGTTGAGTTGCATAGATGCTCCTGATCCTGATAGACATTAACCTGTCGCGCACCGTTGCGCCGACGCGTCGCGCTTATCGTGGCTACGTCGCTTCCGCCGCTTACGTCGTCAAAGCCGTTTGCATCCGCGCCAGGCGGGCACGCACCGAGACGTCCAGCACTTCGTCGCCAACCGTCGCGCACACGCCGCCGATCAACGACGGATCGACCGTCACATGCGGCTTGAGCTTGCGGCCGAACTTGCGTTCGAGCGTTTGCACCAGCTCGGCCAGCGGCGCGCCTTCCAGCGGGAACGCGCTGGCGATCTCCACGTCCGCCGCGCCTTCCTGCGCATTCTTCAACGCATTGAACTGCTCGGCGATCTGCGGGCCGAGTTCAAGGCGATGATTTTCTACCAGCATCTGCACGAAGTTCGTGAACGCTGCGTCGCCACTCGCGTCGAGCGCCGACAACACCAGGTCAATCACCGCGCCGCGGCTGACCTTCGGACTCGAAGCGAGCGACAGCAGCTCGGGGTTTTGCGTCAACGTGGCCAGCGCATCGAGGCGCGCCGCCGCGGCATTCAGATCGCCGCCGCGCGCGAGCTCGAACAACGCTTCCGCGTACGGACGGGCGATGGTCGCGAGTTCGGCCATATCAGAGCTCGGCCTTCAGTTGATTCAACAGATCGGCGTGCACTTTTTGGTCCACTTCGCGACGCAGAATCTGTTCTGCGCCCTTGACGGCCAATGCGGCGACTTCGGCGCGCAACGCTTCGCGCACCCGCACCGCCTGCTGCTCGGCGTCGTTCTTGGCTTGCGCGACGATACGTGCCGCTTCGGCCTGCGCGTTGCGCTTGATCTCGTCGGCCACGTCCTGCGCACGTTTTTCGGCATCGGCCACGCGCTGCTGACCTTCGTTGCGCGCTTCGCCGAGTGCCTGTTCGATACGCCGGTTCGCAGCTTCGAGTTCGGCCTTGCCCTGCTCGCCGGCGGCCAGGCCGTCGGCGATCTTCTTCGCGCGTTCGTCGAGTGCCTTGATCATCGGCGGCCACACGAATTTCATCGTGAACCACGCGAGGATCAGAAACACGACCATTTGCGCAATCAGTGTTGCGTTGAGATTCACGGTGTTTCCTTACTCTGGGCTTTACCGGATGCGGGTAGCTTACCGGCAAGGAATGCGGTACTGCGCAACCCGCCCTGCCGTCACTGCAACCCCCCGTATGACGACCTTAAGGCGCCGTCTTAACTGGCCAGACGCGACAACAACGGGTTGGCGAAGGCGAACAGCATGGCCACGCCCACGCCGATCAGGAACGCGGCATCGATCAGACCGGCCAACAGGAACATCTTGGTTTGCAAGGGGTTCATCAATTCGGGCTGACGCGCACAAGCCTCGATGTACTTACCACCCATCAGGCCGATACCGATACAGGCGCCGATTGCACCCAGGCCGATGATGATGCCGATACCGATGGCGGTCAGACCCTGGATGTTGGCGATGTAGGCTTGCATGATCACTCCTTTGTAAAAGACTTGAAAATCGTTTGTAATTGGAAAACGCTGCGGCTATCAGTGACTATCGTGGGCCTGGCCGAGGTACACGAGCGTGAGCATCATGAAGATGAACGCTTGCAGGAACACGATCAGGATGTGGAAGATTGCCCAGACGGTACCGGCCAGAACATGCCCGACGAAGCCGAGCACCGACAGGTTGGCACCGAAAGTCCAGATGCTGCCCAGGAGGGCGATCAGCAGGAAAAGCAGTTCGCCAGCGTACATGTTGCCGAACAACCGCATGCCCAGCGAAACCGTGCGCGCGATGTATTCGATGATATTGAGCAGGAGATTCGGGATCCACAGGACCGGATGCTTGCCGAACGGCGCCGAGATCAATTCATGGGCGAAACCGCCGATGCCCTTGATCTTGATGTTGTAGTACATCATCAGCACGAACACGCCCAGCGCAATGCCGATGGTGCCGTTGAGGTCGGCAGTGGGGACGATGCGATGATGCGAAATGATGCCGCTCAAGCCCACCCAGCCGATCACGCGACCCGGCAGGTCGACTGGCAGCAGATCGAGCGCGTTCATCAGCGCGACCCAGACGAACACCAGCAAGGCCAGCGGGGCGATGAAAGTACGGTTGCCGTGGATCATCGATTTCGATTGATCCTCGACCATTTCCACCAGCATTTCGACCGCGCACTGGAAGCGCGACGGCACGCCCGGGGTAGCCTTGCGCGCTGCCAGCCGGAGAACCAGCAGTGCGACCAGGCCCATCGCTATCGACCAGAACAGCGTGTCCCAGTTGATGACCGAGAAGTCGACGATCGACGTCTGGTGCTTGTTCGCGAAGTTTTGCAGGTGATGCTGGATATAACCGGATGCATCGAGCGCGGTTTCGTTTTCGGTACTCGCAGCCATAATGCCTCGAAATTTATAGAATTCGGTTGGTCCGCAAACCGACCGCGCGGCGCGCGATCTCGGCTGTTCGGGCCCTCACGCGGCAACTACCGCCACGCGAGCGCAATCCAATATGTCTTTAAAGCAATGATGTAGGTGAGGAGCATTGCCAGCCAATGCACGTTGGCGAACCAGACCGCCACCGCGGTGAACATCGCGATCGTCATGCCGATCTTGATGCCCTCTCCTATTACCCAGCCTCCCAGCGTGTCTCCGGATACCGGCCGGCGCATTCGCCATGCGAACAAGGCGCTCGGTATCCAACAAATCATTCCGCCCACCAGCGCCGACAGCGCAGCAATCCCAGGCCGGCTCGAAAGCAGCCACCACGCGAGCATCGAACAGAGGGTCAAACCCAACTGCGCTGCCACGACCCGCTTGGGGGTGACGCGCGACGGGCGGCTCACGTTCGGACCGAACAACTGTTGCGCCTCGGTCCGACTGAGCGGAACGAATTCTTCTTCTTCCGGATCGATTTCCCAGTCGTCGGATGGGTGTCGCGGGGCAGCAGCCGAACCGCGCGCGCCCGGCCGAGAATCCGGCATGTGGCTTTTCATCGCAGTTCCTGTCCAACCCGCGGCTTACACCGCGCTTTCGGGGAGATCAAACTGACAAATCCGGGCGATTGTAAGCGATTATTTCTGGCCTTTCAACACATGTCTGAAGGCATTTGATACCGGGCAAATTTTTTTTAAAACGATGATTTTTAGGGGCTTTGCCGCGCGCCCGGATGCAGTGTACCGAAGCTGGAATGATTGCCGGGTTTATTTATTGGGGAAGTGCTCAAAGGGGACGAAATCGACGGCATCGGTCTCGTCTGTGCGGCCGGACGTAAGCACAATGTGTTGTAGAGGAGCCACTGGCGGCGCGGCCTTTAAGATTCGCGCCGACGGCGCTCGAGAACTGCGATAACGCGCGCTCTGCGAGGCGTTGCGGCGGGTGCGACAAAATGCCATAGCGCTCGACACCCGCCATTGTCGGGAGTTACGTAGGCCGGCCGAGCGCCGTTCTCGTATAAGCCATTATGCGACGCGATAGTCGCCCGAGACCGTCGCTTCGGGACATGCCCCCTGATCTCGGTCCCCCTCAGTCAGTCAGTCTCCACGCCTAGGCGCGCCAAGATGCCATCCAGCGCATCGAGGCTGCCGAAATCGATCATCAGACGGCCTTTGCCACCTCGACCCAGTTTGATCTCGGCGGTGGCTCCCAGGCTGTCCGACAACAGCTCTTCCAGCCGCGCCACGTCGCCGCTGCGCACCGCACCAGCGCGGCGCTTGCCCGACGTCTCACCAGCCGGTTCCAAGTTCTCCTGCGCCGCCAGCTTCTCGGTCTCACGCACCGAGAGTCGCGCGTTGACGACGCGGTTAGCCAGCGTGATCTGCGTGGCGGCGTCGACCGCGAGCAGCGCGCGAGCGTGCCCCATATCCAGATCGCCGGCCAACAACATCGTCTGCACGGGCTTGCTCAGCTGCAGTAGGCGCAGCAAGTTACTCACCGCACTGCGCGAACGTCCGACCGCCTCGGCGGCCTGTTCGTGCGTATACGCGAACTCTTCGAGCAAGCGCTGGATGCCTTGCGCCTCTTCCAGCGGATTCAAGTCTTCGCGCTGGATGTTCTCGATAAGCGCCATCGCTGCAGCGGCCTGGTCGGCGACATCTTTGACCAACACCGGCACCTGCGCCAGGCCCGCGAGCGCAGCCGCGCGAAAGCGGCGTTCACCCGCGATGATTTCATAGTCGCCGCCGCCGATAGGCCGCACCAGGATCGGCTGCATCAAGCCCTGCGCTCGAATGCTCGAAGCCAACTCCTGCAGCGCGCCTTCGTCCATGCGCGTGCGCGGTTGGTATTTGCCGGGACGCAAGCGGCCGAGCGGCAAAGCGCTCGGATAGACGACCTCCTCCGGCTCCGGGTTCGGCGCCTGCTGCGCACCCAGCAGCGCTTCAAGGCCGCGTCCCAAACCCTTCTTTCTCGTCGTGGCATTCATTTGGTCTTGGCTCCCGTGGCGGATTTGCCGGTACGCAATTTATCGGTACGCGCGATCACTTCCTTGCCGAACTCCAGATATGCCTGCGCGCCGCGCGACTGACGATCGAAGACAATGCCCGGCAAGCCATAGCTGGGCGCCTCTGCAAGCCTGACGTTACGCGGAATGACTGTGTCGAATACCTTGTCTTTGAAATGCTGCTTCAACTGCTCCGAGACCTGCTGCTGAAGGGTGATCCGCGGATCGAACATAACCCTTAGCAATCCTATGATTTGCAGTTCACGATTGAAATTGGCGTGCACGTGCTTGATGGTGTTCACCAGATCCGACAGGCCTTCCAACGCAAAATACTCGCATTGCATGGGAATGATGACGCCGTGTGCGGCACATAGACCGTTCAACGTAAGCAGCGAGAGCGCCGGCAGGCAGTCGATCAGGATGAAATCGAATTGACCGCTTATGCTTGCCAACGCCGTGCGCAGGCAACGTTCACGCTCGGGCATTTCAACCAGATCGATTTCCGCGCCCGCCAATTCGCGGTTCGACGGAATTACCGAATAGCCAGCGCCCTCCGCAACCAGAATGGCCTCGGCAGCGGTCGCGTGGCCGAGCAGCACTTCATAAACGGTTTTGTCGCAGTGCTGCTTGTCGATACCGCTGCCCATCGTGGCATTGCCTTGCGGATCAAGGTCGACCAGAAGTACGCGTTTGCCGTGCTGCGACAAGCTCGCCGCCAGATTCACGGCCGTCGTAGTCTTGCCCACGCCGCCCTTCTGATTGGCAATGCAAAAAATTTGAACCATCCGGGTCGATATCCCTATTAGCTGCGTATCGTGTTTGTTGCCACGGCCACCCCCTGAACGCCAGAGCGGCGGGCTGCACTTAGTGTGCGTCGATCACCACCATGTGGCGCTGCGCTTCCAACCGCGGCACTTTCAGTGGCAAGAGTGCTGTGACCGTTGCACCGGGTGGTAGGCGGTCGATTTCAGCATCGGGCCGTACGCCCTTCATTGCATACAGCCGTCCATCAGTTGCCAGCAAATGCCTGGTCGCGACGACGAAATCCAGCAACTCGGCGAAGGCTCTGGAAATGATGATGTCAAACGGCCGCGCTACCGCGACGTCGCGATTGAGTGTTTCGACTCGCCCATTGATAACCGTCAGATTTTCAAGGCGCAACACCGTTTTCACGTGAGACAGAAATGCAATCTTCTTTTGCACGATATCGTTGACGGTAACCTGCCAATTCGGCCGCATGATGGCCAACACCACGCCAGGGAGGCCACCGCCGGACCCCACATCGAGTATCGCGTAACCGTTGTCGTGAGCGGCGAGAACGCCGGTGCCCTCGCCTTTGCGATCGCCCACCGTCGCCATGACCGTCTCGAGCTTGGGCTGGGAACGATGCGTATCCAACACCGGCAAGACGCTCAGGCTATCCAGCAAATGCTGCACAACCATTTGCAGCGGGTCGCGAATGGCGGTGAGGTTATAAACCGCATTCCATTTGCTCAATTCCTCGACATAGCGCAACAGCAGTGTGATCTGCCCTGGACTGGCGTTCACACCCAGGTCTTGCAGACCGCTACGTAGGGTCTTTTCCAGAGAAGCGTCGGCCATTCGTCAAACCGCTCCGACCGATCGCCCGCGTATTGTCAGAGCGATAGGCGTCATGCAAGGCTCTCACTTTCGCTGAATTCGCTGTCGTCACTATCGCGCGCCAATGCCTGCCCATGCTTTTTCAAGTGCACCATCAGCAGGGATATCGCAGCTGGCGTAATGCCGGCCATGCGCGATGCTTGTCCCAAAGTCTCTGGCCGGTGCTGGGTCAGCTTTTGCCTCGCCTCGAACGACAGCCCAACGACGTCGGCATAATCGAGCGAGCGCGGCAGTCGCGTCTTTTCATGTGACTGATTGCGAGTAATTTCCAGGCTCTGACGGTCAATATAGCCCGCATATTTGATACTGATCTCTACCTGTTCGCGTGCTTGCCGCGCCGTTTCCTTGTCGCCGACAAAGCCGGCGCGCTCACCCTCTGCTGCGTCGGCCGACAGATTCTCAGTCGCGCTGGCAAGAGCTTCGTAGCTGACGCCGGGGCGCCGCAGCAGTTCGGCAAGCGTATATTCCCGCTCCAGTTCCTTGCCCAGCAAAGGCAAGGCAAGCTCTGCAGGAAAAGTGCGAGCGTTGACCCGGGTCATGCGGAGTCTCTCTGTTTCACGTGAAACATAATCGCGCTTGCCGCAGAAAATCTCCCAGCGATGATCGTCGACCAGACCCAGCTCTCGGCCCTTTGCCGTCAATCTCATGTCCGCGTTGTCTTCGCGAAGACTGAGTCGATATTCAGCGCGGCTCGTGAACATGCGATACGGCTCCAGCACGCCACGTGAAACGAGATCGTCGACCAGCACGCCCAAGTACGCCTCCTCCCGGCCGGGCACCCACCCTTCTTCGCCAACAGCAAAGCGAGCGGCATTCAGCCCTGCTAGCAGGCCCTGCGCCGCGGCCTCTTCGTAGCCAGTGGTGCCGTTAATCTGCCCAGCGAAGAACAAACCTGCGATTGCGGTAGTTTCGAGCGTACGTTTCAAGCTGCGCGGATCGAAATAGTCGTACTCAATTGCATAGCCCGGGCGCAGCAGATGTGCGTTCTCCAGGCCTTGCATCGAACGAATCAGCTTCAGTTGTATATCGAAGGGCAAACTGGTCGATACGCCGTTCGGGTAATACTCATTAGTAGTCAGCCCTTCCGGCTCAAGGAAAACTTGATGCGAATTCTTGTCGGCGAATCGATGAATCTTGTCCTCGATCGAAGGGCAATAGCGAGGCCCCACCCCTTCGATCACGCCGGTGAACATCGGCGAACGATCCAGGCCCGAGCGCACAATGTCGTGCGTTTGCTGGTTGGTGTGCGTTATCCAGCAAGACATCTGCGCCGGATGTTGCTCAGCCCGGCCCAAAAAGGAAAAGACCGGTATGGGATCGACATCGCCAGCTTGTTCGGCCAGCCGACTGAAATCGATGCTGCGGCCATCGATCCGCGGAGGCGTGCCGGTTTTCAGTCTTCCTTGCGGCAAAGCCAGTTCTTTCAAGCGCGCAGACAGGCCAACCGCCGCAGGATCGCCGGCGCGGCCGCCCGAATAGTTATTCAATCCGATATGGATTTTCCCATCCAGGAAGGTGCCAGCGGTTAGAACCACAGCCCGCGCGCGGAACTGAATTCCCGCCTGGGTTACCGCGCCCACTACTTTATCGCCCTCGACCATCAAGTCGATTACGGCCTGCTGGAATAACTGCAAGTTCGGCTGATTCTCGAGGCGGCGCCGTATCGCCTGACGATACAAGACGCGATCCGCCTGTACTCGCGTCGCGCGAACTGCTGGGCCCTTCGACGAATTCAAGATCCGAAATTGAATGCCGGCTTCGTCGGCAGCAGCCGCCATCGCACCGCCGAGCGCATCGATTTCTTTAACGAGATGCCCTTTACCGATACCGCCGATAGAAGGGTTGCAACTCATCTGCCCGAGCGTTTCGATACTGTGCGTCAAAAGTAGAGTGTTGCGACCGGTGCGTGCGGATGCCAACGCGGCCTCGGTGCCCGCGTGGCCGCCGCCTACGACGATCACGTCAAATTCTGTGGGATAGAGCATGCTGGCGACGCGCGAAAGCGCGTACCTCGGATAGAAGCGTGGGCGAATTATATCGCCGCGATGAGACGGCGGGCAGTCTGTCGAATGGCCTAATAACAAAGCAAGCGGTGTTTCACGTGAAACATACTGGCTCGTGGCTCAGTCATTTTGCGTGAAACGTCGGCGCACGATCAAATTGTTCCACGTGAAACGTGGAACAATGCTCGCGGGCGAGACAAGGAATCCCCTCACCGGCCCCAATATGAATTAGCACACGACCACCGTTTTCTGACATTTGCCTTTCAGTCAAATCGGGCCTGCTGCGGCGCCGCAGTCATTCGCCGGCGCGCTCCTGGGTGCGATGTCCAAGGCCGAGATAAGTCTCGATCACGCGAGGGTTCACCGCCAAATCGCTCGCGGGCCCTTCAAGGACGATATCACCTGTCTCGATCACGTAGCCATAGTCCGCCACCTGCAGCGCGGCCCGCGCATTTTGCTCGACTAATAAGATTGCAACGCCCGTTGACCGCAAGGCGCTGATGACCCGAAAGATTTCCTTCACCACAAGCGGCGCCAATCCCAGGCTCGGCTCATCGAGCATCAGTAGCGTCGGCTTGCCCATCAGCGCCCGGCCCAGCGCCAGCATTTGCCGTTCCCCGCCGGACAGCGTTCCAGCCGCTTGCTTGCGGCGGTCTTTCAAGCGCCCGAACAATTCATAAACGAAGTCGAACTGATCCAGATATTGACGCTCGCCAGCCTGCGCCCTCCGGTAAGCACCCAGACGCAGATTGTCCTCCACGGACATCGAGCCGAATAGTTCGCGCTTTTCAGGCACCAGGCACATGCCCAGCGCCACGCGCTGTTCCGGCAACAAGGCTTGTACGTCGTCACCGCCAAACGCCACGCTGCCTTCGGCGCGCGCGCCCGTCGGCAGCGCGCCGATCAGCGAATTGAGCAGCGTCGATTTGCCGGCGCCATTAGGCCCGATTACCGTAACAATCTGGCCTGCCGCTACCTTCAAGTGGGCATCATGCAAAGCTTCGATTTTTCCGTAGCGGACCCTCAGCGAACTGACCTCGAGAACAGCGGGTGCGCTCATTCCACACCCCCCAAATAGGCTTCCAGCACCACAGGATCTTTCTGCACGTCCGCGGGCGGCCCTTCGGCAATGCGCGTGCCGAATTCCATCACCACCAGGCGGTCGGTCAAATTCATCACGAAATCCATATCGTGTTCCACGAGGAGCACGCTCAAGCCCTCAGCGCGCAATTTGGCCAACAATTCCGCCAGTGCGCGTTTTTCTTTGAAGCGCAGCCCGGCGGCTGGCTCGTCCAACAGCAGCAGCGTGGGATCCGAGGCCAGTGCGCGAGCAATCTCCAGTATGCGTTGTTGACCGAGGGCGAGATTTCCGGCGCTCTCATGCAGAAAGTCGCCCAGACCCACGCGCTGCAATTGGCGTGCGGCTTCGGCCATCAGGCGCCCTTCTTCTGCGGCATTGAGGCGCGCGATGCTGCGCCAGATGCCGCTGCGCCCGCGTGCGTGCGCGCCGATCGCGACGTTTTCCAATACCGACATATCCGGCAGTAGCCGCACATGCTGGAAGGTTCGGGCGATGCCACGCTTGACGATTCTGCGCGACGGCAAGGCGTCGATTCGCTCGCCGCGATACCAGACCGCGCCGCCGCTCGCCTTGGCCACGCCCGTCAAGAGATTAAAGGTAGTGGACTTGCCCGCGCCGTTCGGACCGATCATCCCGACGATTTCGCCTGCGCGAACTTCGAAGCTGACGTCATTCACGGCGACCAGGCCGCCGAAGGTCTTGCGTACTGCGTCCACCTTCAACAGCAACTCGCCCGCAGCCGGCTTGTCCCGCAGCCCAAGCGCCGCCGCGCTGGCGGGCACCTGCACGCGCGGCCCTTTCGGGAAGAACCGCCGCACAAACGGCCAGATGCCTTCGGGGGCGCGCTGCAGCAACAGCACCATCAACACGCCGAATACGATCACCTCGAAATTGCCGCTTTCGCCCAGCAACTGCGGCAGCAAGGTTTGCAGCCAATCTTGCAGCAGCGTCAACACCGCCGCACCGACCAAGGCGCCCCACACATGCGCGGCACCACCCACCACTGCCATGAAGAGGAACTCGATGCCGTGATTCAATCCAAATGGCGTCGGATTAACGGACCGTTGCAAATGCGCGTAGAGGAACCCCGAAATGGCCGCCAGCACCGCGGCGTAGACAAATACCGCGACACGCATCCAGGCCGTATTGATGCCCATGGCCTCGGCCATGATGCGTCCGCCCCGCAGCGCGCGCACCGCGCGTCCAGGCCGGGAATTCAGCAGGTTTTGCGCGGACAGGACGGCCAGTAGCGCCAGCACCCAGATCAGATAAAAGATGTGCCGCCCGGATTCCAGTTCCACGCCAAACACATTGAGCACCGGAATGCCGTTCAAACCATCGTATTTGCCGAGAAACTCGAGATTACCGAACAAGAAATAGAAGGCCAGGCCCCAGGCGATCGTGCCAAGGGGCAGGAAATGTCCGGAGAGTCGCATTGTCACGGCGCCCAGTACCAAGGCGATCAGCGCGGTCAACACGACGCCCACCAACAGGCCCAGCCACGGCGACGCGCCATAGTGGGTAGTGAGATACGCGGTGCTATAAGCGCCGATGCCGACAAACGCCGCCTGACCGAACGAGGTGACGCCGGCCACGCCAGTAAGCAGCACCAAACCGACCGTAACGATGGAATACAGCCCGATATAGTTAAGCAGCGTGACCCAGTATTCGGACACGTGTAGCGGTGCCGGCAAGATCGGCAGCACGAATATCAGCACCAGGAAGGCCACGAAAAGTTTGTTTTTCATGTCGCGCCTCATGCCTCGTCATCGTCATCGAGCCGCGGCGCCGCAAGCGAGCGCCATAACAGCACCGGGATGATCAAGGTGAAGACGATCACTTCCTTATAAGCGCTGGCCCAGAACGACGAATAGGACTCGAGCAGCCCGACCAGCAATGCGCCCGCCGCCGCCACGGGGTAGCTGGCCAACGCACCGACGATGGCGCCGACGAAGCCCTTCAGGCCAATCAGGAAACCGGAATCGTAGTAAATGGTCGTCAGCGGCGCCACCAGGATGCCGCTCAGCGCGCCGATTGCCGCCGCCAGCGTGAACGCCAGCTTGCCGGCCTGCACGGTGCTGATTCCCATCAAGCGCGCACCCAGTCGATTGATCGAGGTGGCGCGCAATGCCTTGCCGTTGAGCGTGCGATCGAAGTACAGATAGAGCACTACTATCAGCGCCACCGCGCTGCCGATCACGTAAAGGCTCTGGCCGGAAATGCTCAAGCCGCCCACCACATACGATGCGTCGGAAAACGCGGTGGTGCGCGAACCCTCGGCGCCGAACATCAGCAGCCCCAGCCCTACCATCGCGAAATGTACAGCGACCGAGACGATCAGCAGCAATAGCGTGCTGGCTTCGGCCAAAGGCTGGTAAGCCAGGCGGTACAACATCGGTCCAAGGGGAATCACGATCAACAAGGCCAAGGCGATTTGCGCGAGCATCGGCAAGCTCAAACCAGTGGCATAGCGACTCAGCAAAAACACTAGAACGGGAAACAACAAGTTCTTGACGGCGGCCATTGTCAGGCGCCGCAGCCCTGCCCGGCGCTGCGGCCGGTCGCCGAGCAGCGACCCGCATTCGACCAGGAAACAGCCGGCCCCAAGCACCAGCAGCAGCCAGCACACCGTCGGGAATTTATGCGTTTGAATCGCCGCCAGGGTCAGTGCCGCGTAGGAGACGAATTCGCCTTGCGGGATGAAGATCGCCCGCGTCACCGAAAAGACCAACACCAGCGCCAGGGCGAGCAGCACGTAGATTGCGCCGGTCGTCACGCCATCCTGCGCCAGGATGGCGAAAATCGATAAATCCATACCTACTCTTCCGGTAACGCCACGGTGCGCAATGCATCGCTGGCGTCGCGCGCGGCGTGCGCATGCCGTTCGCGCGCGCCGGCCGACGCATCGATCAATCGGGCTGCAGCTTCCACTTCTCGTCGACAATTTCCACCATCACGCGCGCGCGGCGGTCGAAACCGTTGTGATCGTCGGGCGTGGTGTTCATGATGCCTTGTGAAACCGGCGCGTCCTTGATGTTTTCCAGCGCCGCGCGCAGTGCTTCGCGGAACGCCTGCGTGCCCGGCTGAGCCTTCGTCAGAGCTACCGGAATCGCGCGGCTAAGCATTTGTCCAGCATCCCAGGCGTGGCCGCCAAAGGTCGACAGCGAGCCTACGCCATTGGCCTTTTCATAGGCGCTCTTGTAAGTCATCGCGCTGGCCTTCACCGGATTGGACGCCGGCAGCTGGTCGGCCACTAGCAACGGGCCGGCAGGAAGGAAGGTGCCATTGCAGTCCTTGCCGCACACCCGCAGGAAATCGTTGTTCGCCACGCCATGTGTTTGATAGATCGCCCCGGCATAGCCGCGTTCTTTCAGTGTCTTCTCGGGAAGCGCCGCGGGCGTGCCGGCCCCGGCGATCAACACCGCCTGCGGATTGCTCGCCATCGCGCGCAGCACCTGGCCGGTCACGCTGGTATCGGTTCGGTTGAAGCGCTCGTCGACGGTGATGGTCAAGCCATGCGCCTTCGCCGCGGTACCGAATTCCTTGATCCAGCTATCGCCATATGCGTCGGCGAAGCCGATGAACGCCACCTTTGTCAGGCCGCGCTTTTGCATATGCTCGGCCAACGCGTCGGCCATCAGGCTGTCGTTCTGCGGCGTCTTGAACGACCAGATATGCTTGCCGCCCGGCGGCGCGATGATCACCGTCGACGCCGCCAGCGAAATCAACGGCGTGGAAGCTTCGGCCACCACATCGATCATTGCCAGCGAGGTGGGCGTAATAGTCGAGCCAATCACCGCATCCACATGATCTTCGCTGATCAATTTGCGCGTGTTCTGCACAGCCTTGGACGCGTCCGAAGCGTCGTCCAGCACGATGTATTGCACGGATTTGCCGCCAATTTCACGCGGCAATAAAGCGATAGTGTTCTTCTCCGGGATGCCAAGCGACGCGCCTGGCCCGGTGGTCGATAGCGATACGCCGATCTTCACCTGCGCCAGCGCCGATCCGGTCGCGCCCAGCACGGTGCAGGCGAGCGTCGCCGCCATCAATCTTGAAATCTTGCCCATCCCACGGTCTCCATCGCGCCTGCGACATCTCTTGCGAAACATGCGGCGCTTGCGATTGTGACGACGCAAGGTCATCCGCCGCGACGGCCAAGCCGTTCGGCAATGCCTTGTCTCAAAAATAAAATAACGTGTCGGCGCAATGCGCGACACGCTATGCAAACTTGCGGAGTTTAACGACTGCGACAGCGCGCAGCAAGGAGGAAAACGGGCGACTCGATGGCGCAATCACCTTGATCGGGAGCGCGCGCCAGTGCGTGGGCGACGACCCTACAAGCACGCATCGGAGAATCATTCGGCGTTGATCAACGCCCTTGCAGTCGGGCCAAGTTGCCCTGAGGGAAACTGCTCTGGCATGAACGCCAGAGCAAAAATAAAGCGCTGTCGGAATGACCCGACAGCGCTCTATGCAGCACTTTGTGCTTTTATATGTCTCCTCGTTCTCCACCTCAAATTCGGTGCAGCGAACAGACACGAGGTTACTAATCGACGCATGAGCGGACAAGTAGCATTTACCCTAAGGCCCAAAGGGTCTTCCACCCTGCAACGCTGCGGTCGCAAACAGCACACGGGCGTGACTATACGTCAAACCGGATCAGTGTCGCGAGCATGTGTCGACACTCATCACAAGCACCTGTTACCCTCTCGAATAAATTAATTCGCATCCCTATACAAACTCTTATCCGCGCTCGCGCGGCGCCAGGTGCGTCAGCGGTAATGCCCCGCCCCGCTTGAAAGTCGTCAACACGATATTCGAACGCACGCTGTCTACGCCAGGCACCTGCATCAGCTTTTTCATGACGAACGTCGACAGCGCATTCAGGTCAGGTGCCACGATGCGCAGCAAATAATCGGCATCACCCACCACCGCATGGCACTCGAGTACTTCAGACAGTGAATCGATCTGTTTCTGAAATGTTTCGATCACCGAATCACCATGGTGCTTCAACTTGAGCATCGTGAAAGCGATTACGCCAAGGCCGAGCGCTTCTGGCCTGAGCACCACTTGATAGCCATCTATCACGCCCTGCGCCTCGAGGCGTTGCAGGCGTCGGCCGATTTGTGAAGGCGAAAGCGGAATGCGCTCGCCCAATTGCTGATGTGTCGCGCGGCCGGAGTGCTGCAAAACATTCAACAACTCGAGATCGAAGTGATCGAGTTCGATCATGACTTTTCCTTGGGACGTTCTAAGATACGAACCGCTGAAAGCGCCGATTCGGATGCGCAGAGCCTCATTGGCGCTGGACCGCCGGCGCCGAGATCATTACCAATTAATACTGCGCCAAATGCCCAATGGGTGCGGCCAAAAAAATGTCCTGATGCGCGTAGAGCCGCATAAATAGGGGTTTCCGCGCGCGCGACGGCCGAACGGCGAAGCACCGCCAGCGTCATCCGCCCGCGTCCTGGACAAAGGCCGCATAGGCCGCGGCGGCCGCGGGCTCGAGTTCTTCGAGCGCGAGCGTCGTTTGGCGCTGTAAAATCATCAGTGCATACGGTTTCGACAAAGCGCCCGCTTCACGACACAAGCGCAACTCTTCGCCTACCGCCGGCGCGCGCGTGCGCCAGTAGTTGATGGCGGCTTCCAGTTGATGGATGGTGATGTCGGGCATACGGCTCGTCGAGACTGAACACTGCGGCGCCGATTGCGTGTTTCTAATGAAACCAATCCTCGAGCGCCCGTCCGCGGCCGGAATGGCTCGCGGCCCTAGTCATTGTACTTGAGGGATGAAATGCCAATTCTCCTGATCGAAGACGACCGCCCCATCGCGCGCGGCATCCAAAGCAGTCTCGAACAGTCCGGATTCACTGTCGATATGGTTCACGACGGCATCTTCGCCGAACAGGCGCTGGCGCAAAATCGCCACGAGCTCGTGATTCTCGATCTGGGCCTGCCCGGCATCGACGGCATGACGCTGTTATCGCGCTTTCGCCAGGGCAATCGGCACACGCCCGTGATCGTGTTGACGGCCCGCGACGAATTGAACGATCGCGTACAGGGTCTGAACAGCGGTGCCGACGATTACATGATCAAGCCCTTCGAGCCCACCGAACTGGAAGCACGCATCCGCGCGGTCATGCGCCGCAGCGGCGAACGCGGCGACGTGCCGCGCCCCGAAGTGAAGCTGGGAGGATTGCGATTGTCCGGCGTGGATCGCCGCATCTTCAACGAAGAGCGTCCGCTGGAACTGTCGCCGCGTGAATTCGCCGTGCTCGAATTGCTGTTGCTGCGCCATGGACGCGTCGTCAGCAAGAGCCAATTGCAAGACCACCTGACACATTTTGGCGGCGATTTGGGCGATACCGCGATCGAAGTGTATGTGCACCGGGTCCGCAAGAAACTGGAAAACTGCCGTGCCGAAATCGTCACCGTGCGCGGCTTCGGTTATCTGCTGCAGGAAATTCGCCAGGCTAGCTGATCGTCAATATCCGCTCGATGCGAAACACCGCCACCGCGCCGAGCCTGCGGAGCTCGATGCTGCGCCGGCTGGCGGCGCCCTTGTCAATGCTGGCGCTCGCCAGCGGCCTGATGGCCTACTGGCTAGCCTGGCAGTACACCGAACACGTGGTAGATCGCTCGCTGGTCGACCTGGCCAACGCGGTCGGACAACAAATCAAGTTGTCCGGAAGCAACGCGCCAGTGATCGTGCCGCGCGTGGCCGAGGCGATGTTCTCCGATCCAGTCGAACAACTGGTCTATCGCATCACGGTCGACGGCACGGAAGTGGCGGGTGAACCCGATCTGCCCTACGAGGGCGAGAATCCCTTGTTACTGCGGCAGGTCAGCTTGTTCGATGCCTCCTATGACTCAGGCGAGGTGCGCGTCGCCCAGTTGCGCCTGGCGTTGCCCGGCGGCCGCAACGCCGTGGTGGAAGTCGGCCAACGCCTGAAGCGGCGACGCAAGCTCGCCATCGAATTCCTCGCGGCCATCATGGCACCGCTGCTGTTACTCCTGGTGGCCGGCTGGGGCATCGTCTGGCAAGTCGTCAATCGCCAACTCGATCCATTGACGCGGCTGGCCGACAGCTTGAATCGACGCACCCATACGTCGCTCGACCCGGTCGATGAAACCTATGTACCCACCGAAATTCGCCCGCTCACGGCCGCATTGAACGCATTGCTCGGCCGGCTCGAGATGGCGTTGGATGCACAGCGCAAATTCATCGCCGACGCCGCACACCAACTGCGCACACCGTTGACCGCCCTCAAGCTGTATGCCGAGCAAGCCGCGCGCGCGCAAGACCCGGAAAAGATGCGCCAGGCGATCGACGAGTTGCGCGGCTCGGCGGACCGGGCAGTACGCTTATCCAATCAATTGTTATCCCTAGCGCGCGCCGACCCTGCGGAACAGGCGGCGCATTTCATCGATGTCGACCTGGCGACGCTGGCGTTCGAAACCGGCGCCGAGTGGGTACCGCGTGCACTCGTGGCCGGGGTAGACCTAGGCTTCGCACGACGCGACGCCGGTCATACACAACCCTTGGCGGCCAGCAGCATCGATGCGCCATCGGCCGCGCCGGTCGCGCTGCGCCAAGACGATGATGCGCTAAGTGAAATCACCGAGCCGCTTGAGGCCTCCGGGCCGCGTGAACGCACGCTCACGGTGCGCGGCAATCCCTTGCTATTGCGCGAGATGCTGGCCAATTTGGTGGATAACGCCCTGAAATACGTGCCGCCGCATCGCGCCGGCGATGGCAAGGTCACGATTTTTGTCGGCTGCAGCACCCTCAACGCGGTCGAGCTGTCCGTCGAAGATAACGGACCGGGCGTGCCGGCAAACGTGGCCGCCGATCTGTTCAAACGTTTCTTCCGTGGGGACGCCGCAGGGCAACTGGACGGCGGTTCGGGCGGCGCCGGCCTCGGCCTGGCTATCGTGCACGACATCGCCGTATTGCACGGCGGCTCGGTGCGCTATGCGGACGCGGCCGGCGGCGGTTCGCGCTTCATCGTCAGCTTGCCGCTCAAGGTCTGAAAGCTACACAGCAACAGCAGCCATCGACGTTGCTGCCGACATCGCCTGGACCGGGCCATCTCACCCGCCGATAGCTAGCTCAGGAGCCGATGGACTCGCTACTTGGCGCGTTTTTCCTTCGGCGCGAGCATCGTGCCCCGGCATGACGCCGCGCCGCAGCGACACTCGTATTCCTTCTTGACCTTCTTGGTGTGCCGGCCCTCAAGCACCAGCCCATAGTCGAAGAACAATTCTTCGCCCGCGGCGATATCGCGCGCCGCATAGATGAATACGCGGCCATCATCTTCCTCGGCACGGCAATTCGGTGCGCACGAATGGTTGATCCAGCGCGCACTATTGCCGCCGTGCTTGCCGTCGATCACACGCCCGTCTTCCAGTGAAAAGTAGAACGTATGATTCGGTTGCTCGGGATCGTGCGGATGGCGGCGCAAGGCTTCCTTCCAAGAAATCCGCTCGCCCTTATATTCCACTAGCGCTTCATCGGCCTTGAGCCGGCGCACGGCGAACACGCCGCGGCCATGGATGCCGGATCGGCGCACAGCGATCCTGCGAGATGTCATGTTATGAACGCGACGCGACGTCGAAAAGATGCCTTGCGGTGGATGGCGGCGCACGCCAGTACTGTGGCGGAGCCTCGATCGTGGCGCCAAGCTCCGCTGCCGCGTGCCAGGGCCAGCGCGGATCATAAAGCAAACCGCGCGCAAGTGCGACCAGATCCGCTTGTCCAGAAGCCACGATCTGTTCGGCGTGACGCGGATCAGTGATGAGCCCGACGGCGATCGTATTGATCGACGTCTCGCGCTTGATCGCTTCGGCGAACGGCACTTGATAACCCGGTGCCAACGGAATCTTCTGGCTTTCCGACGTACCGCCCGAGCTGGCATCGATCCAGTCGCAGCCGCGCTGCTTCAACGCTGCTGCAAACGCGATGGTTTGCTGCAGGTCCCAGCCACCGTCGACCCAGTCACTGGCCGATACGCGCACGCCTACTGGCAGATTGTCGGGCACTGCCGCACGCACCGCATCGAATATCTCCAGCGGGAAACGCATGCGATTTTCCAGCGAACCGCCATAGGCATCGGTGCGCTGGTTCGACAGCGGCGATAGGAATTGATGCATCAGGTAACCGTGCGCCGCATGCAGTTCGAAGGCAGTGATGCCAATCCGCACCGCACGCCGCGCCGTCGCCACGAAAGCGTCGCGAACGCGGATCAAACCGGCCTCGTCGAGCGCCAACGGTGTCGGATCGGTTTCGCGAAACGGCACGTCCGATGGCGCATAGGTCTGCCAACCGCCTTCGGCTACGCTCAGTGCGCGCCCGTTGCCTTGCCAGGGAACCGACGTCGACGCCTTGCGGCCCGCATGCGCCAGTTGAATTGCTACCGGCACCCCGGTCTGGGCGATCACCGATTTCACCACCCGCTCGAGCGCCGCTTCCGTGTGGCCATCCCATAGTCCCAGACAACCCGGCGTGATGCGCCCGGCCGGCTCCACCGCCGTGGCCTCGATGCACAACAACGATGCGCCCGACATCCCGAGATTGCCGAGATGCATCACATGCCAGTCGGTCGCGGCGCCTTCGTTTGCCGAGTACTGACACATGGGGGCAACCACGATGCGATTGCGCAAAGTCAGGCTACGTAGGGCGAAACTGGAAAACAGGATACTCGACTCGTTCATCTCAACCCGCCTGGGTGAATAATTTCCATGTCTTTCGGCGCGTCGCTTCGCTGGCCTCTTCATACACCGGACAATCGAGTCGTACGCCCGTATCCGGCATGGAAAAATTCAGCAATGCGCAGTGGTGCACCGGCGCGGTCGCGCGCTGCGCCCGTTTGGACGCCTTGCGCGCGCCATCTTGCAACTCGGCGAACGGCTCGAAATGCACGCACGTGACGCACATGCGATGCGTCGGAATGCTGGATTTCGTTTCGAGTTCGCGAATCATCTTGATCAGCGACCGATATAGCGCCGCCTGCTCTTCCGCCGGCAAAGTGCCCGCCGCAGCGTGCAGGAAAGTCGGCCATTGCGCCGCCTTGCGTGCCGCCGTGCGGCCCTTCGCGGTCAAGCGTACCGCCAACGCCCGCCCATCATCGAGGGCCCGGCGCTTTTCCAACAATTGTTTGCTTTCCAGCGTGCTCACCGCATCACTGGTCGTGGCGGCGGTCAATGCCGTCTGTCGTGCAATTTCGCCCAGCCGCAACGGACCTTTGCGCTGCATCAGTAGCACTAAGATCTCGCCTTGGGTCGGTGTCAATCCGGCACTTTCCGCCCAACCCCAAGCGCGGCTGCGCATCGCGGTACTCAGTCTCAGCAGGCCATGGGTGATGCGCCCCATGACCTCGTCGCCGTATACGCCCTCGGTCATCGCCTCTCACTCAGATTTATCATTGTTCAGCAGCTCCATAGCATCTGCCCGCGGTCGACGTCGTGGCCTGACCGCTTGCACACGTCGCCCGCCCCCTGGATCTCCTGGACTGCCGGCTCGAATTGCTGCGCACGGATTCTCGCCATCTTAAAAAAAAGACAAAGAAAACGTTTCGCAGAAAAGCTCGGCGATCGTCGCTAGTGCCACGGAAGTTTGATGTCCTGTCCGTCGCTACTGCTTGCTACGGGTCACTATTCGCTCAAACACGCAAAACACGTACCCTTGCCAAAATAAATGTGAGGTCAGCATCGCACTTTTCGGCAGAGTTAAGACATTCATCGGATTTGTCCTGACCGCCGTCATTCTAAGCGAGACCGAAAAAACATTCACCGATGACTTTTGAATATATCGACTAATTAATTGCGCCACAGATCGCATTGCTGTCTGACCGCTTCACTCAGCGAGTTTTCCTGCTCGAATATGTCGCGAAACCAAACGGCGTCGTTACGGCGACCGAGCGCGGCTTCGCCTATGATCTGCAAGGCTTTCTCCGACCTTAATGGCGCCGCGTGCGGGGCCAGATGCTCGAGCGTGGCAAGAATATCTTCGGCCACCGTGCGGCGTTCGCCAGTCTGCGGATCGACCAATGCACCATCGAGCCCAAAACGGCAGGCCTCGAAGCGATTGAAGCTATAAACCAAATAATCGTCCTCGCGCGGGCTGACTTTGCGTTCGGTCAACAGATAACGCGCAAGAGTCTGGATATAGCAGGCGATCGCCGCAGCGCGCTCGATGGTGCACGGGGTATCCATCACACGCACCTCGATCGTGCCGAATCCAGGCTTCGGGCGGATGTCCCAATAGAAATCTTTCATGCTTTCAATCACGCCGGTACTCGCCATTTTGTCGAAGTACTCGTTAAAACCTGCCCAGGTCAGCGTGAACGGCGCGCGGCCGCTCAGCGGAAAGGCCGTCACTGAATTCAGACGCGCCGAATGGAAACCGGTATCGAAACCTTGCACGAAAGGCGAGGAAGCAGACAGTGCGATGAAGTGCGGAATATATCGCGACAGCGCATGCAGTAGATAGAGCGCCTTGTCGGGATCATCACAGCCGATATGCACGTGCTGTCCAAAAACCGTGAATTGCTTGGCTAGGTAGCCATACAACTCCGAAAGAAACTGGAAACGCGGCGCGTCGTAGATCTGCCGCGCATGCCATTGCTGGAATGCATGCGTACCGCCGCCGCACAGGCCGACGTTCAATTGATCGGCAGCGGCTACCAACACATCGCGGGTTTTGCCGAGCTGATCAAGCGCCTGTTCATAATGCGTACAGATGCCCGTAGAAAGCTCGATCATGCTTTCAGTAATTTCCGGAACGATAGTGCCGGGAATATCGGCATCCTTCACCAGACGCATTAAATCCGAAGCCGCCTTGGTCAGATCGTAATCGTGCCGATTGACGATCTGGATTTCCAGTTCGACGCCGAAGGTGAAAGGATTCGAATAAACGAATGGTTCTAAAGACATGAAGCCTCAATGTAAGTCGGGCCGATGCGACTTAGCTACGCTCACTCACCGCCGACAAAGCGCGATAGACCAGCAATGGTGCCAACAGTTGCATGACAACGATCGCGCACATCATGATTGCTCGCAAAGCTGGATCGAAGCCCGGATAAAGCGCGTACACATCGTCGACCAGCACATAGGCCAGTGCCGATATCGGTGACAGCGACAAGCCCAGGGCTACGCCCTGTTTGAAATTAATGCCGCTCGGCTTCGCGAATACCAGCACGCCGGCCAACTTGGTCAAGAGGCGCACCACCAGCAACGCCAGCGCGGCGACCGCGCCGATGCCTATGTAATGCCAATCGAAGGAAATCATCGTCAGCACGAATAGGGTGACGGTAAGCACCCACCCTGCCGAACCAAAATGCGGCGGCCACACCTGCGGCCGGGCATTCAAATTTTTGAACAGAATGCCGGCCGCCAGCAGTGCCAGGATGGTCGACAGTTTCAGCAAATGTGCCACCGCGATGGCCAGCAGCACGATTCCCAGCAAAGCAACGAATGAATGCTCGTCCTGGAACGGGATGGCTCGATAAAGCCAGGAACAGGCACGCGCCAGCAAAAAAGCCAAGACCAAGGAACCGACGATCAGATAGATCGGCTCGATCACGGTGGCCAATAGGTTGCCATAGAACTCTTGATGCGCCCAGGCACCGGCGAGCTTGACGATCACCACTGCCAGCATGCTGTTCATTACCGAGAGTGCAACCAGCCGTTCGGTTACCTGTCCCTCGCTTTTCAAATCGGTTTTGAGCTGGATCACCATCGCGGGCGACGTCGACATGACGATACCGGCGATGACCACCGAGGTCATCGTCGCGACGCCCAATAAGCGCAGCACGATCAGTACCGCTACGAAGGTCAATAGCGATTCCGCAAGACTGGTCGCAATGATCCACGGATTGGTGCGGATCCATCTCAAGGACAAACGGCTGCCCAGCTCGAACAGCAGCAAGCCCAGCGCCATGTCCATCAGCAAGCGTGCCTGCGAAGCCAGTTCAGCGCTGATCAGATGAAAACCCGCTTGCCCCGCGATCAGCCCGATCACCGTAAAGCCCGTCACGCGCGGCACGCGCCACACGCGCCAGCCGAATTCACCGCAAAGGCCTGCGGCAGTCAGTACCAGACCGGCCCACAGGACCAGGTCCGGTTGCCAGGGCCACTGAGGCAAAAAAGTAAAAGCGGCGGGCATCGTCGCGACATCTCCTGAGTTGGCAAGGGCCCCGTGACGGGTTTCGACTGCAGTACGGCCTCGCATTATCTCCGATCGCGAGAGCGGGGTTATCGCGCAGCGTGGCTCGCTGATAGCGGGTTATGGTTTACCTTTCTTATGTTCTTTGTATACATAGTAATAGGTAGTAAACAGCCGCTTTTGTGTGGGCAACCGCGTAAACATCAAGTGGAACAGTGACTTGCAGAGGCAGCAACTGTGCGGAAAGAGGGCTGGACCAGGTGGATAACAAAGGATAACTTTTCGCGATTCGGCGCGCCGGCCGAGTTGTCCTCAATCGCTCCACCGGCTGTCCCTGGTCTATCAACAGAGTTATTAACAGAGGGTGCATCCTGGCCGAACAGTGCGACCTCGGAATGACGTAGCGAGGGTCAGTTCGGCGAGCACCTGAGATGGCGCAGCAGGAATCGTGCAGGGTCTACGGCGTCCGTCAACGCGCGTTCTACCGGCGCGGGCTCGCCTTCGATCAGGCTGGCCAGCAGTTCGGCGCCGAGCGTTGCCCATAGCAAGCCGCGTGACCCAAAACCGAAGGCACCGTAGAGGCCCGGTGTCCGCGGCAAGTCGCGCAGGTGCGCGCCGCGCAACGTTGGGTCGGCCAGCGCGGCGGTTTCATCGGGCAATGCGCCGATCATCGGCAGGCGATCGGGCGTTACGCATCGCAGGCCAACGCGTGCGCCGAGCGGCATGTCTTTTAAACGGGTCGCGACGGATAAGCCGGGGATCAGTGCGTCCAGCCGCGCCAAATTTTCAATATCGCTTTGCGGGCGCGGCTGAAGATCGGTTTCGCCGATGTCATAGCTGGCTCCGGTGATAGCACCGTCCGCACAGGGACTCAGGTAGCCGTCACCGACGATCGGCACACCGGGCGCTAGTGCTGCCGGCAAGCGTGTAAGTTGACCGCGTACGGGCTCGAGCGGCAGATGCGCCAGACCGGTCAGGCGTGCGGCGTCGAGCGAATTGGCCACCACCACGAGCGGCGCACGCGCGATTTCATGACCGGCCTGGTCTAGCGCTTGCCATTGTTCGTCGACGCGAAGCAGACGCGCCACGGTGGTGTCGAAACGGCTTTCCAGACCCCGGCAAGCCGCCGCGCGGGCAAGCAGATGCTCACAAAGGCGTGCTGGTTCAAGCCATCCGCCTTGTGGAAAAAGCAGACCACCGCGTGCTGGCCGGCAGTGCGCTAGTCGGACCGCATCGTCCACGCCAATGCTTTGAACGAACTCTGCGGGCCAGTCGAACTCCGCCAGCATGCGACGCAGATCCTCGAATGCGGCGTCGCTCTCGGCGATCTGCAGCAGCCCGTGGTTCGCGCCAAATGCCAACGGTTGCGCGCCGGCCAGCGACTTCAATACCTGGAGAAGATAAAAGAACGCGGCGCGACTCAGGCGTGCGCCGAGGTTGTCGTCGCGCGACAGCAGTGGATGGAAGATACCGGCCGGATTGCCCGATGCTTGTTGGGCGGGCGCGCTACTGGCATCGATCAAGCTGACTTGCCAGCCGCGTGCAGCTAGCCGTTCGGCCAGCGCGCAGCCGGCCAGACCAGCACCGATGACCATGGCAGTGCGGGTGGCTACAGGCAAGGCTCGCGGGGGTTCATGGCGGCGAATTTTCCAGCGCGGCGCGAAAGGTCCCGCCAGCATTTCGCGCTTACTGCCGAAGCCGGGTTGTCGTTTTACGTCGAAGCCCGCGCCGATCAGCGCGCGTCGCACGTCGCCCGCGGCGGTGTAGGTCGCACAGTGCGCGTCCTCGTCGGCCAGCTTGGCCAAAGCACGGCAAAGCGCCGGCTGCCACATTTCTGGATTGCGAGAGGGCGCAAAACCATCGAGAAAAAAGGCATCGGCGCGTAATGACAAGCCGGCCAGGGTAGTCAGTGCATCGCCGAAGAACAGCGTGAGCACGACCCGTCCGCCTTCGAATTCGAGACGGTGACAACCGGGGGTCAGCAATGGCCATGCGTCGATCAACTGGGCGCTCAGCGCGCTGGGCGCAGCGCTCATTGCCGCGTGCACCCGTTGTAAATCCGCCGCACATGGTGGATGTTTTTCGATTGAAACGAAGTGCAGACGCGTGCAGCGCGCGGCATCTTCGCGCCAGGCCGACCAGCTTGCAAGGAAGTTGATACCGAGTCCGAAGCCGGTTTCGAGGATCACGAAATGGCGGCGCGCGGTCCATCGCGCCGGCAGGCCATTACCCGCCAAAAACACATGCGCCGCCTGGCTGAAAGCACCCGTAGCGCTATGATAGATGTCGTCGAATTCGCGCGAGCGGGGGGTGCCGTCCGCCGCAAATGCAAGCTGCGCGGGTGTGATACGCGCGACGGATGGATTCATGGTTGACAGTGGCCAATAATCTTTCGACTTGTTGCGCCAAAGCAGCGGCTTAAGCCTGCGCTATCATAGCAGCGGCATCGACGGTTTCTTGGGCGTGTATGATGCGCCGGTGCAGGGAACCCTATCGACGTGCGGTCCGGTGAATCGTCTCGTTGGCGATTCGCGTCTTATAATTGGCGCTCGGGCGCTTTCGTTCCCAATTTCAACCGAGACAGGAAACTTATGAACAAAACGGAACTTGTCGAGCATATCTTAGAGGCCGAAATCAGCTCGACGTTGACAAAGGCGGAGGCAGGCAAACTTGTCGACGAAGTGTTCAAGGCGATCACGAAGAGTGTGGTTGAGGGCAACGACTTCAGCATGCCCGGCTTCGGCAAGTTCGCGGCGAGCGAACGCGCGGCGCGCGACGGACGCAATCCGCAAACCGGCGAAACCATCAAGATCAGCGCTTCCAAGGCCGTGAAGTTTTCGCCAGCTTTGGCGTTCAAGCAGTTGTTGAACCCGAAGGCAGCCGAAGGCGCGAAGGCGACTTCCAAGAAGTAATCGTAGTTGGCCGTCCTGGCCAGATTGGCTGAAGCGGCAAGCGGCCTCAGCGCTTTGCGAGCTGCTTCGGCCAACGAGCAACAGTTTGCTGAACTGTGTGTTCGTACGGGTTTAATGAGCTAGGGCACGGACGGTCGTACTGCGTCAACGCCGCCTTCGAGGCGGCGTTTTAACGCTGGATTTTCGATTCAGCGGTGGATTTTTCCGGAAGACAGCCGTATGCGATAGGCGCGACTCGCGTTTTTCAGACGCCTCGGCTGCGCTGTGCTGGCCGTCCAGTTGACCGAAGTAATTTCACCCCAGCTCATCAATACCTTGATGATCTGCCGCGCATAGTTGTCGCGCAGCGTCGGCGTTTCGGAGTGGTAGGCGCCAACCGCTTCCCAGGTATTCCCGTACTTTTCCATTTGGTTGTGCAAGTGCCAGGCGGCGATGTAAACGCTCGCGCAGGGTTGCATCAAGGTATCGGTAGAAATTCCCCATTGCGAAAGAACCGGCAGGTGCACCGAGTTGATCTGCATCATCCCATAATCGGTGCTGCCATTTTGATTAATGTGCAGCGCATCGGCGTCACCGCGTGATTCGCGCCAGGCGATGGCTTTCAGGATCAGCGGATTGACGTGATGGTACTGCGCTGCTTCCATGAAGCAGTCGGCCCGCGCCGCGGTAGTGAGGCTGATGCCGGCGAGCAGCAGCGCCGTAACGACAAGTTTCATCCGAATCTTCAAAAATAGTGGCCAGCGACGCTCTGCCATACTGGCGTCGCGATTCCGGCGTTATGATACGCGCGCCGAGGCCGCTGGAAAAATTTCCCAAAGCCGCCTGCACGCGAATCCTCTTACAGCCCCCTTACGCTAAATTCATGACCAAGAAACGCCGCGACCTGCCCAGACAAGTTGGCTTGACGCTCATCGCGGGGTTGCTGGCAACGCTGTTCGCGCCTGGTGTCTACGCGGACGTGACGCTCAATTTTGCCAACGCGGACATCGACCAAGTGGCGCGCGCAATCGGCGCCGCGACGAATCGCACGATCATCGTCGATCCACGCGTGAAAGGGCAATTGAACCTGGTATCTGAAGCACCGGTTCCCGACGAGCAAGCGCTTAAAACCTTGCAGTCGGCGCTGCGCATGCAAGGCTTTGCACTCCTGCAAGATCACGGCGTGCTGAAGGTCGTTCCCGAGGCCGACGCCAAATTGCAAGGGGTGCCGACTTTTATCGGCAATGCCCCACAAGCGCGCGGCGACCAGGTGATTACGCAGGTGTTCGAACTGCATAACGAGTCGGCCAATAACCTGCTGCCGGTGTTGCGACCGCTTATTTCACCGAACAATTCGATCGCCGCTTATTCGGCCAATAACACCTTGGTGATTACCGACTACGCCGACAACGTGCGGCGCCTGGCGTCGATCATCGCGGGTATCGATGGTGCCGCGGGCCGCGAAGTGGGGGTCGTGCAACTGAAGAATGCGAATGCGCTCGACGTTGCCACAGCCCTGCAAAAGCTGCTTGACCCGGGCCAGATCGGCAGCAGCGACGCGACCTTGAAGGTTAACGTGATCGCCGACCCGCGCACCAATTCGCTGCTGCTGCGCGCCAGCAATGCGGGCCGTATCGCCCAGGCAAAAAGCTTGATCGCGCAACTCGACGCGCCGACGCGCGAGCCGGGCAATATGCATGTGGTGCCCTTGCGCAACGCCGACGCGACCAAGTTGGCCAAGACCTTGCGCGGCATGATGGGGCAGGGCAGCGGCAGCTCGGACAGCGCCGCGGCGTCTGGATCGAACGGTTCGAGCGGCCTGAGCGCGCTGTCGAACAGCAATGGCAGCGATAGCAACGGTAGTGGTGCGGGCCTGGGCGGATTGGGGGGCGCGGGTTCGAGTGGCGCCGGCATTTCGCCGTTGCCCGGTGGCAGCAGCGGTGGCTCGTATGGCAGTTCGGCGGGGCTCGGCGGCATCGCTGGCGGCAATGGCAGTCGCGCGTCGAGCGGCGCTTCAGGCGACGACAGCAGCCAAGGCGGCATGATTCAGGCCGATGCGTCCACCAATTCGCTGATCATTACCGCGCCCGATGCCGTGTATCGCAATCTGCGCAACGTCATCGATCAACTCGACCAGCGGCGCGCGCAGGTGTATATCGAAGCCATCATTGCGGAAGTTTCGTCGACCAGCAGCACGGCCCTGGGGGTCCAGTGGCAAGCGCTGCTCGGTGGCGGTGATACAAAGGTCTACACCGGCACCAATTTGCCAGGCACCGGCAATAGCATCGTCGATCTGACAACCAGTGCGTATACAGCGACGACTACCGGCACCCTGCCGACGCTGCAGCAGGGCTTGAATATCGGCGTGCTGCATCAGTTCGGCAATTACCTGGGCCTTGGTGCGCTGCTACAAGCGCTGGCTTCCAGCAGTGATACGAACATCCTCTCCACGCCCAACCTGATCACGCTCGATAACGAGGAAGCGAAGATCATCGTCGGGCAGAACGTTCCGGTAGTAACCGGATCGGTCAGCCTGAGTACAACCGGCGCGACCACGCCGTATCAAACCTACGATCGAGTGAACGTGGGCACGGTGCTCGATGTGAAGCCGCAGATAACCGAAGGCGGCACCATCAAGCTGCAGCTGTATCAGGAAGATTCGAGCGTGGCTTCGACCAACGCGGCCGTGGTGGCCGTACAGGGTCCGACTTTCAACAAGCGCTCGATCCAGTCGACGATTCTTTGCGATGACGGACAGATCATCGCGCTCGGCGGCCTGATCAGCGATCAATACCAGAGCGGCAATAGCAAGGTGCCCTGGCTGGGCGACATCCCGCTGCTGGGCGCGCTGTTCCGCACCGAAAACAAGTCGCGTAACAAAACCAATTTGATGGTGTTCCTGCGCCCGGTGATCGTGCGGGATGCGGATGCCAGTCGCGATGTTGCGCTGTCGCGCTATGACTACATGCGCGCCGCGCAGGCTAACTACCAAAGCGAGAACAAGATCGTTCGCGGTACCGCGCCGCAGTTGCCGCCGGCGCCGCCGACTGCCGCGGAGGGCGGCGCGCAGAAGCCGAGCCTGCTCGATTTCAATCATGCCGAGCAGCGCGAAGGTCAGCCGCGCATATCGCCGGATCCCGCACAGCAGCCGCCGAACGCACCTGATCTGACTGACCCGGCCGCCGCGGCGCAGGCCCGAGCTCCCGCGACCTCTTATCCAGTCGCCCCGGCGACGAGCGTGCCGAGCGGCTCGATGCCTGCCGCCCCGGCCGGCGCGCCTTATGCGCCTGCGGCACCCGCGGCGCCCGCGGCCGGAGGCACACCGTGAGCAGCGAGCCCGCGCCGCGCGAAGCGCCTTCGCCATTAGCGGCGCGCATGCTGCCGTACAGCTTTTCGCGCAGCGGCCAGATCCTGGTCGCGCATCAGCGCGATGACGGCCTGGAAATATGGATCAGCACGCGCACGCAGCCGACGGCGCTGGCCGAAGTCGCGCGCAATTTCGGCGCGCTGCGCACCGTGAGCGTGCCGCCGGACGATCTGGCGTTGGCCATCAATCGTGCTTATGCGACGCAAGACGGCACCGCCGCGCAGGTAGTAGGCGAGGTCGAGGGCGAAGTCGACCTGTCGCGCCTGATGCAGGACATTCCGGAGGTAGAGGACCTGCTTGAGTCGGAAGACGACGCACCGATCATCCGCATGATCAACGCGCTGCTGACGCAAGCGGCGCGCGAAGGCGCTTCCGATATCCACATCGAACCATTCGAGCAGGCGTCGGTGGTGCGCTTTCGCGTCGATGGCACCTTGCGTGACGTGGTGCGGCCCAAGAAAGCGCTGCACGGTGCGTTGATTTCGCGCATCAAGATCATGGCGCAACTCGACATTGCCGAAAAACGCTTGCCGCAAGATGGCCGTATCACGCTGCGCGTGGGCGGGCGTGCGGTCGACGTGCGGGTATCGACGCTGCCGACGGGTCACGGTGAGCGCGCGGTGCTGCGCATGTTGGAGAAAGACGCGCAACGGCTCAACCTCGAAGCCTTGGGCATGGCGCGCGATACTCTGCACGAGTTCGACAAGCTGATCGCGCGGCCTTACGGCATCGTGCTGGTAACCGGCCCCACCGGCTCGGGCAAAACTACTACTTTGTATGCGTCGCTGGCGCGTCTTGAAACGTCGTCCAGCAACATCATGACGGTCGAAGACCCGATCGAATACGATCTGGGCGGCATCGGCCAGACCCAAGTGAACGACCGCATCGGCATGAGTTTCGCGCGCGCGCTGCGCTCGATTCTGCGGCAGGATCCGGACATCATCATGATCGGCGAAATTCGCGATCTGGAAACCGCGCAGATCGCCGTGCAGGCCTCGCTGACCGGTCACCTGGTGTTGGCGACGCTGCACACCAACGATGCGGCGTCTGCCGTGACGCGTCTGACCGACATGGGCGTCGAGCCTTATCTGCTGGCGTCGAGCCTGTTGGGCGTGCTGGCGCAACGGCTGGTGCGGCAATTGTGCGAAGCCTGCCGCGAAGAGCGCGACGGTGTCTGGCATCCGGTGGGCTGCGAGCGCTGCCAGCACACCGGCTATAAAGGACGCCGCGGCGTGTATGAACTGCTGGTGCTGGACGAGGCCATGCATGCGCTGGTGCACCGCCAGGTGGCCGATGCCGAGCTGTTGGCTGCCGCGCGCGCCGCGGGTATGCGCACGCTGCGTGAAGATGCGGAACGCTGGCTCTCGCGCGGCACCACCTCGCTCGAGGAAGTGATTCGCGTCACGGGTTATTGAGCGCCAGCGCGCCGCCGGTTGCGGTGCATCGCTCTATGAATTCGCTTAAATCCGCCTGATACCACCATGCCTGCTTTTCGTTTCGATGCGATCGATGCTTCCGGCAAGACGCACTACGGTGTGCTCGAAGCCGACAGCGCGCGTGCGGCGCGGGCCAGCCTGCGCGCGCAGGGCCTGACACCGCTCGGCGTCGAGCCGGCCGGCAGCCGCTCGCGCGACGCGCGGCGCCAGCGCCTGTCGTTTGGCCGCAAGATGTCGCTGCGCGAGCAGGCGCTGTTCACGCGGCAGCTGGCCAGCTTGCTGGTGGCCGGACTGCCATTGAACGAAGCGCTGTCGGTGCTCGCCGATCAAGCCGAGCGTGACTATCTGCGCGAATTGGTCGCGGCGATCCGCGGTGAAGTGATCGGCGGCCAGTCGCTCGCCGGTGCGCTGACGCAACATCCGAAAGATTTCCCGGATATCTACCGGGCCTTGGTATCGGCCGGCGAACATACGGGCAAGCTGGGGCTGGTGCTGACGCGGCTGGCCGACTACATCGAGCAACGCAACGCATTGCGGCAAAAGATTACGCTGGCGTTCACTTATCCCGCGATCGTCACGCTGGTGGCATTCGGCATTGTTACCTTCCTGTTGAGCTACGTCGTGCCGCAGGTGGTGAATGTCTTTATCAGCACCAAACAGCAGTTGCCTTTCCTCACCACGGCGATGCTCGCGCTGTCGAATTTCGTCCGGCAATGGTGGTGGCTCGTGTTGCTGAGCCTGGCCTTGCTCGCTTATATCGCGCGGCGCACGCTCAAGACGCCGGGGCCGCGGCTGGCTTTTCATCGCTGGCTGCTGACCGCGCCGTTGCTGGGCAAGCTGGTGCGCGGCTACAACACGGTGCGCTTTGCGAGCACGCTGGCGATTCTCAGCAGCGCCGGCGTGCCGATCCTGCGGGCGCTGCAAGCGGCCGGCGAAACGCTGAACAATGCGGCGATGCGCGACAACATCGACGACGCGATCGTGCGCGTGCGCGAGGGCACGTCGCTATCGCGTGCTCTCGCAGGCACGCATACGTTTCCGCCGGTGCTCGTGCATTTGATTCGCTCGGGCGAGGCTACCGGCGACGTGACGGCGATGCTGGATCGCGCGGCACAGGGCGAAGCGATGGAACTGGAACGCCGCACGATGTTTCTGACCAGCTTGCTCGAACCGTTGCTGATTCTGGCGATGGGTGGCATCGTGCTGTTGATCGTGCTGGCGGTGATGATGCCGATTATCGAATTGAATCAGCTGGTGAATTGACGGCGCGGTAGCGGTGGCAAGGTCGGCAACGGCAGCCCCAGCAGCCATGGCAGGAACGGCAGCACCGCGGCTGCAAGCGCATCGGTGCGCCGCCGGTTCAATGCATGTAGATGGTCGGGCCTTGCACGTTGCTGGGCAGAAACACCTCGGAGTGCGTGCCATGACGATCGATCACGATGGAGCGGGCGCGCACCTGGGTCAGCACGGCGTTGTCGCTGATGGACTGACCGAGCGTCACCGTGCGCGAGGGTTCGCCGGCAAAGCTGACGATGGCTGCCGCACCGCGGCCGTCACCCAGCGAGAGGATGCCTGACAAGTGCACGCTCTGGTCGCGTCCCATGTCGCGGCCGCCGAACAGGCGTCCGGCCGCGGCAATGGAGACCGGATTGCTCGACGCGGCGGCAGCGCCTACCGGGATGGTCGAGCGAACCGTCGACAGCGTCACGACCCAATAGGTCAGCGTGACGCAGAACACGGCGAAGAGGGCGAAGGTAGCGAGGCGGAATTGAAGGCGTGTCATGCGAGCGATTGTACGGCGCGTTATGTGAAAAAAAGAGACGATGCGCACGCGCATGCTCAAGATTTTTATGCAATGAGGTGAATCGATGCAAGCTTTTCCAAGCAGTGCCGCCCTGATCGCGCGCCGTGGGCCGCGCGCCTCGGGCGGCCGGCCATCGCGTTTGGCGCGTGGTTTTACGCTGATCGAGATCATGGTGGTGATTGCCATTATCGGCATCCTGGCCGCGCTGATCGTGCCCAAGATCATGAGCCGTCCGGACCAGGCGCGACGCGTGGCGGCGACGCAGGATATCGCCACCGTGATGCAGGCGCTCAAGTTGTATCGGCTCGACAATGGCCGTTATCCGACTACCGAACAAGGGCTGCGCGCCTTGATCGAGCGGCCCACCGCCGACCCGGTGCCGAACAACTGGAAAGACGGCGGCTATCTGGAACGCCTGCCGAATGATCCCTGGGGCAATCCTTATCAGTATCTGAATCCGGGTGTGCATGGCGAAATCGACGTCTTCAGCTATGGCGCCGATGGCAAGGCGGGCGGCGAAGGCAACGACGCTGATATCGGCTCCTGGCAGTAGCACGCGCTGCCTACCGTTGGTGCTTGCCGTGTCATCCGCTCTCGAGCGCTCGCCCAGACCGTACCGATCTGGCGCGTCGCGCCGTGCCGGCTTCACGCTGTTGGAAATGTTAGTGGTGCTGGTTATCGCGGGTCTGCTGACGGGCCTGGCGTCGCTCAGCCTGTCGCGTAACCCGCGCAGCGAGTTGCTGGAAGAGGGGCGGCATCTGGCGCTGATGCTCGAAAGCGCTGCCGATGAAGCGCAAGTGTTGTCGCGGCCGGTGCAGTGGCGGCCGGTGCCGGGCGGCTATCGCTTCTTTGTGCGTCTCGGCGACGCCTGGCAGCCCCTGTCCGATGAATTGCTGCGCCCACAACAATGGAAAACGGGGGTGCAAAGCGTGATCATTCACTACGCGGGTGCCGACCACGATTCGCCGGCGCTCGAGTTCGGCACGGAAAGCGTCGACACGCCGGTTGATGTCACGCTGATATCGGCCGACGGCCGCGTCAATATCGTCGGCACCGGCAACGGTCGCTACGAAGCCAGGTGAGCCGCATGCCGCTTCTAAAGTCGCCGCCGCCGAGGTCGGCGCGCCGCCCGGCGCGCGGCTTCACCATGATCGAAGTGTTGGTAGCGCTGGCCATTGTCGCGATTGCGCTGGCCGCGGCGCTGCGCGCGGTCGGCAGCCTCGCGTCGACCAGCGGCGCCTTGCATCAGCGTCTGGTGGCCGGCTGGAGCGCCGATAATGCGCTGGCGCAGATGCGCCTATCGCATCGCTGGCCGGAAGTGGGCCAGCAGTCGAGCGACTGTTCGCAGGGCAATCTCGAACTGGTTTGCGTGCAGACCGTGACGACCACCGCCAATCCGATTTTCAGGAAGGTGGAAGTGGCCGTGCGCAGCAAGGGCGGCCACGACGTGCTCGCCGACCTCGTTACCGTTGTGCCCAATGAAACGCAACGGCCGCTTTAACCTTTCGCCACCTAGGCTGCGTGCGCTGCCGCCGCAGCGCCGGCTGGCCACGCCGCGAAGCGCGTCGCTTATCGCGCCGCGCGCGTGGCCTGCCAGGGTGCGCGGCTTCACGCTGATCGAACTGCTGATCGCCATCACCATCCTGGCGGTGATCGCGGTGCTGTGCTGGCGCGGCCTCGACCAGATCATTCGCGCGCGCGAGGTGATCTCGCGCGATATGGACGACGAACGCGTCGTGGTGCAACTGTTCTCGCAACTGGGCAGCGACTTGCAACGCGCGGCCGGCGACGACGAAGCCGGCGCGGCTGCGGTC
>JBPBQZ010000035.1:0-56602 GCA_050955105.1 Janthinobacterium lividum
ACAGCAGCTCTTAATAAAGTTAGTACTCTCGATGGTTTCCAAATTCGTGGCGGCTATAACTTTGCCGGTCACAACGATGTAAGTTGCGTCGTCAGCGTCCCTTATCGAGTCCGGAGGTCCAGCTTCGAGCACGAGTTCATCGTCGCTACAGACCGCATGATCAATGACCTGGATAGGCACTTGCGTTCCCGTGATTTCACGTGCCATTTTCAGCTCTTACTGATCCACATGGATTGGCAAGAAGGCACGACACTTGAGACAGAACACTAAATGGATTTTTTAATCCGCTTGAAAGCACATTCACGAATATCGCGCGCCTCTGACTTTATTCATGGACAAATATGCCGGGCATAACCTGTCGCGACTCAGACTCCGCCAGCAGCGCGATTTCGGAAGATGAGCCTTCTGAATGTACAAAGCCAGCGCCGCTGGATTTATTGCGCAACGCCAGAATCCGCGAAGGTGAACGATATGCCGCCTTGCAGGGCGAAATCGGTAAGCTAACAGATATTCACGCCCGCGAACCAGTGGACTGGGGGGCCGTCGAAACAATGGCCGTAGCCTTGCTAGACCACGAAGGCCCCGATCTCAGCGCCGCCGTATGGTTGATCGCTGCAGCATTCGAACTCAATCGTGTTGCGGGGCTGTGCGAGCACATGCCCCGCATGAAGCGCACCGTGGTCGACCATTGGCCGTTGATGAACCCGCCGCCCGAGCGCATGGCCGGTCGGCGCAATCTGATGCTCTGGCTAATCGAGCGCCTGGGCGACGCGATGTCCGAGAACCTGCTGTCAGAGCTGGCGCCGCTGGCTCATGCCACACACGCGACGCTGGTCGACGATTGGCGCGCGCTGACCGAATTCTGGTCGAGTCAAGACCCTACCCCGCCGCCGTTCCAACGCTTGACGAACCGCTTCGCGGCGCTGCGCTGCGCGGCAGCGTCGCCTGTCGACGCATCGGCAACGCATGACTACACGCTGGCCGATCGGGACGGCGCTACCGACATCCGTGCTGGGCAGACAGAAACCAGCGCAGGTGATCCTTCAAGCCACGCAGACATCGACATCAGCACCGAGTTGATCCGTCAGGCCCGCGCCAGCGATGCGGCCGCGCGTGAGGCGCACTCGGGCTTCGTGGCACCGCTCGTGGCCAGACCCGGCGCGCTGGCGGGCAGCTCGCCCGGGGCCGCGCGCGACGCCCTGCTCGGTCAAGCACAGGCATTGGCTGCAGCGGGGCAATTGAGTACCGCGCTGTCTCTGCTGCAAAAAAGCGTGGTCGCGCAGACCGCGCCGCGCGAGCGCTTTCATCTGCGACTCGCGCAATGCGAGTTGATACAGCGCTTTGACGTAAGCGGAGACTTGTCGCGCTTGGTCGCGCCTCTGCTGCGACAGGTGGACGAGCACCGGCTCGAGATATGGGAGCCCGAGTTGGCTCAACGTACGCTGGCGCTTGCGGCAATGCTCAATGCGAGTAATCAGGCCGATCGCCAACATTTGCTCGATCGGTTAGCCGCGATCGACCTCGCCGCAACGTGGCGAGTAAATAGCTCGTCTTTTGATGGAATCCAACCAGGAATAAACAAGACATGAACCCCAGCCAAATTCGAATACTCACCATAGAAACCGGAATCGGGCGCGTCAAAGGCGATTACAGTGGATGCGGCGTCTTCAATGGTATCCATATAACAGGCTGTATTGGCGGAGAAATCGGCGATCAAGACCCGGGTGCATCGGCTTTACCGGAGTGGGAGCCCGGCGTACTCAACCCAGAGAGGGTGCTCGCGATGTTGAAAGAGCTTCGAGACACGTGCACAATTTTCGCCCGGAAGGATAGTGCGACGGATGAGCTCCAGGAGTTGTGCAAGCGTCGCATAAAGATGGATCTCACCATTCGGGTATTCGATCAACGTGAGAACTTGCAAGAAGTATTAACGCTGCGCGACGCTGTCGTCCAAAAAGTTCAGATCGTGGAATCGATGATCGAAGTGCCTGCTCACATGCGGGAAGTCGTCTACGACTTTACCCCTCCCTATGCGGGCGCCTGGCTCCGATTTTCTTATTGCTCCCCCGCCTGACAATCAAGCGTTAGATTCTTCTTCATGGGAACGTCGTCGATCTCTTGACTTACGCATCGCTCATCACCATCGGAACGAGACGCCAGCCGTTGTAAGTACATTGACCGACGATCAAACAGGCCTATCGGTTGCAGCGACATGGATTGCAACCTCCACGGAGGTTTGACCGGCGCGCCCCGTACCACCCGGAGCGGCCAAACGTGAATTCAAGTAAGTAGAAACTTAACAAATTTAAGTAATTTCTACGGATCTGCAGTTCGTTCGTCTTAGCCAGAATAATCGCTACGAATAAGACTTATCTCCGTGGTGCAGCCGACACGGCTCGCGCCGCGTCTTATCAGATCAACCAAAGGATTCGTCATGGCTGATGGTTCGGTAGCCCCGAAAGAACGGGTCAATATCGTCTATAAATCCGACACCGGCAATGCCCAGGAAGAAGTCGAACTGCCGCTGAAGCAATTGATAATCGGTGACTTCTCGCTGCGGGAATCTGGCGTGCCGGTCGAATCGCGCAAACCGATCGACATCAACAAGGACAATTTCAACAGCGTTCTCAGAGAGGCGAATCTGGCGCTGCAGTTTTGCGTGCCGAATCGCCTGGACGCCGATACGGATGCCGATATCGCCGAAACATCAACGCAACTGCCCGTTTCCTTGCATTTCGAAACGCTGCGCGATTTCGAGCCTGACTCGATCGTAGAGAACGTTCCTGAATTGAAACGCCTGATCGAACTACGCGAGGCGTTGAAAGCCTTGAAGGGACCGCTTGGCAATATGCCCGACTTTCGCAAGCGCTTGCAGCAAATCGTCGGCGACGACAGCACACGCGAGCAATTGTTGACTGATCTCGGGATTGCTCCCAAGGAGCCAGAATGAGCGATGTGCAAAGCAGCGCGGCGGATGCGGCGGCGAACGGCGAAAGCATCTCGCTGCTCGATCAATTGATCGAAACTACGCGAATGCGGCCTGGTGACGATGGTTATTCGGTCACACGCATGGGTTTGCACGCCTTCGTCAGCGAATTGCTCGATACGCATCGCTCGCGCGAGAAGGTCAGTCCGATGATGATCGACGATATGATTTCGGACATCGACCGAAAATTGTGTCGCCAGGTTGACGAAATTTTGCATAACGAATTATTTCAAAGGCTTGAATCTTCATGGCGCTCGCTTAAATTTCTGGTAGATCGCACCGATTTCCGCGAGAACAATCGTCTGGCCATTCTCGACGTCAGCAAAGATACGCTGCTGCAAGATTTCGAGGACGCCCCGGACACCACGCGTTCTGGCCTCTATAAAGCCGTCTACACCGCTGAATATGGACAGTTCGGTGGTCAGCCTTTTGGCACGATCATCGGCAACTATGAGTTCAGCCCCGGCGCGCAAGACATTAAGTTATTGCAATCGATCGCCAGCGTCTCGGCCATGGCGCATGCACCGTTCATTGCCGCCGCGCATGCCAGCTTCTTCGGCATCGACTCGTTCGCCGAATTGCCGAACCTGAAAGATCTGTCAGCGGTATTTGAAATGCCGCAGTACACAAAATGGAATGCCTTCCGACAAAGCGAGGACGCGCGCTATGTGGGTCTGACGTTGCCGCATTTTTTGCTGCGCGTGCCCTACGGAGACGCTACCGTTCCGGCTAAAAAGTTTTGCTATGAAGAATCCGTAGCGCACGATAACCGCAAGTTCCTGTGGGGCAATACAGCATTCGCCTTCGCCAGCCGGCTTTCTCAAAGCTTTGCGGATTACCGCTGGTGCGCGAACGTCATCGGGCCGAAAGGCGGCGGCACGGTCGATGATTTGCCGATCTACAACTTCGAAGCCATGGGCGAAACACAAACCAAGATCCCGACTGAAGTACTGATCTCCGAACGTCGTGAATTCGAACTTGCAGAACAGGGATTCGTTGCACTCACGATGCGCAAGAATAGCGACAACGCCGCATTTTTCTCGGCTAATTCGTGTCAGAAGCCGAAATTCTTCGGCACCAGTCCGGCCGGCAAGGAAGCTGAGCTTAACTTTCGCCTTGGCACGCAACTGCCTTATATGTTGATCGTCAATCGACTTGCGCATTACGTGAAAGTAATTCAACGCGAGAACATCGGCTCATGGAAAGAGCGTGCCGATCTCGAAACCGAACTCAACACTTGGCTCAATCAATATGTGATCGACATGGATGCGCCCAGCGATAAGCTGCGCAGTCGCAAGCCTTTGCGTGCGGCGAAGATCACTGTAGCGGATGTCGAAGGCGACGCGGGGTGGTATCGAGTAAACATCGCGATGCGTCCGCATTTTAAATATATGGGCGCGAACTTTACCTTGTCGCTGGTGGGCAAACTCGACAAGTCCTGAACCTTGCCTTTGTACGCGCTCGATTTGATCGAGGGCGATTTCCGAGTTTAGGTGCGCGGCCTTTCCGCGAATGATCGGAACTATAAACATGTCACACAATGCCGTACTCAGAATTGAAACAGACGAAGGCTTGCTGAAGGGAGGCAGTTATGTCTTCAAAGGTGAGAACCTTATTCGTGTCAAAGAATTCTCGCAAAGCGCCGCTTTTCCTCGCGCCACGTCGACGACTGGTCGCGGCCACATCGTGCTTTATCCGCTCGATGTTCTGGCGGTATTCGACGCCGCAACGCTGGCGCTGATCGACTGTTCGAAGAAGGGTCAGAAACTCAAGAGCGTTAAATATCAGTTGTGGGCGACCAATTCAGAAGCACCCATTCTGGAAGTCGAGATTAACGACGCCTACCTTTGCTCGACCCACATGAAAGTCGGCGATGACTTAACCGTTTCTCTCGCTTTCGTTGGCGCGCGCACCCTCAGCCAGTTTGACGCGCCGGCGGACGAAGGACGCGCGATCGCCGCGAGCAAGTTCACCGCAGAGATCAACGATGTGGATCAAACCCACGCGGCTTCGGCCAACTAATATCGGCTTGATGCAGCGATAAGCCGAGTGCCCTGTCGACTCAATCGGCGGGGCTTATACGGCAAATGGCGAATCAGATAACTCAATGAACGAACGCCGCCTGCTAGAACGTGTTGGCCAACTGAATGAGCGCAGTGCGCGCAGCCGTATGCCTCGCTACGGCGCGCTCACCGAGTCCATCGTGGCGCACCTGTCGCGTATTTTGAATACTCGCGAAGGAAGTGTCCCCATCGATCCGCAGTTCGGCGTTCCTGACTTTACACATATGCATATCAGCGGCGGCAGCGCCGACGCATACGAATTGGTACAAAAAATCCAACACGTTATCAGCCGCTATGAACCGCGCCTGAAACACGCGCGCGTTACCTTCGTGCAAGACTGCACCGACGTCTTGTCGCTGCAATTCATGATTGAAGGCGCCGTCGACACCGGCGAGCGTGAGGTACCGGTAAGACTAATGAGCCAGTTGAATTCCGAAGGCAAAATTTCGCTGAATCAAAGCGGAAGCCGCTAGCCATGCTCAATTCCTACTACGAGCAAGAGCTGGCCAATCTGCGCACGCTGTCGGTTGAATTCGCGCGGCGCAACCCCACGCTGGCGCCGCTATTGAGCGCTAATGCGGTGCCCGACCCTGACGTCGAACGGCTGCTCGAAGGCGTCGCATTCCTTACGGGCTTGCTGCGCCAGCGGCTGGATGATGAATTTCCCGAATTCATCCAGGAGATCGCGCGTCTCTTGTATCCGCAGTATCTGCAACCGTTGCCCTGCATGACGATCATGCAGTACGAGCCCAAGGACATGCCGGGCGCAGCCATCTCAATTCCGGCTGGCAGTGAGGCTGCCTCGACGCCAGTCGATAACACCCCCGCGCTGTTTCGTAGCGTTTTCCCGGTATCGGTTGAGCCGCTCGCGCTGCGGCGCGTGAGTTGGGAGGCGCGCGGCGCGCAAACGCGCTCGATGCGATTCGATTTCGAATTTGTGGCGATCGAAGCGGCGCGTTGGCGTGCCGCTTCGCTACGCTTCTTCCTGGGCGACGCGTTTGCCGATGCCTGCCGGCTGCTGCGATTGTTGATGCGCCACACGCAGTCGATACGTATTGAAGCCGAAGGCGCGCGGCCCACTTGGTTGCCGCCTGGCGTGATCAAGATGACCGGTCTCCGTACCGACCTGCCGCTACTGCCCGGATCGCCCAATGCGCATCCGGCCTTCGTGCTGCTGCACGAGTATTTCGCTTATGCCGAGAAGCTGCTGTTTATTGATATAGGCGGCTTCGATGGTTGGACCACGCGCGGCCAGAGCGGCCACTTCTCGCTCCACATTCATTTTGATACGGTGCCCGATTGGGCGCCCGAACTCGGCGATAGCAGCTTCCTGATGAATGCCACACCGGCTTTGAATCTGTTCGAAGCCGACGCGCATCCGATTCGCTACGACCATCGCCAAACCGAATACAAGTTGCAAATGTCGGCGCGCGACGGCGGTCAGGCAGCGCGCATCTTCGATGTGCGCGACGTCATTCGCCACACCGCGATCGGTGACATCTCGCATCGGCCGTTCGAAGAATTCGCAAGCAGCGAGCACCTATACCAAGTACGCGTGAAGGCATCGGCAGTCAGCGACGATCACGAGCACTATCTGGGCATTCCATATATCGGCCACGCCGCGCGCAACGCGGCCGAAGTGCAGACGTTATCGGTACGCGTGCAGTGCACGCATGGAACTCTGCCCGAGGCGTTGAAGCTGGGCGATATCTCGCACAGCACGCAGCACTCGCCGATCCGCATGCAGTTTCGCAATATTCGCGGTGTCTCCGCTTATCATCCGCCCGCGCTGGATCAAGGCTTGTTGTGGCGGGTGTTGTCGCAGTTGAGTGCCAATCACCAGCGCTTGCGCGACGCTGCGCAATTGCGCGCGCTGCTGGCGCTGCACGTGCCCGAGGTGCGTCAAGGGCGGATTCGCACGCGCGACCAGCGGCGCATTGAAAGCATCGAGGCGTGCGAAGTGCGGCCCGCGCGACGTTTCGTGCGCGGCTTACCGATCGACGGCAGCGAGATTTTGCTGGTTTGCCGTGGCGCAAATTTCGCCGGGCAAGGCGGGCTGTTCCTGTTCGGCTGCGTGATGGATGAATTCCTCGCGGCGCTGACCGCCATCAACACCTTCAGCGCCTTGACGATTCGCGATGCGACGTCGGGTGAAGTGTTGCAGTGGCCACCGAAAATCGGCCAGCAACGGTCATTGTGAGATAGCGATGACCCTGGCAACCCTCAACGACGAACTGGCGCGGCACGGCAAGCATTACGCATTCTTACAATTGATGCGGCGGCTGCGCCTGAGTTTTGACGATGAAGCGTCGTTTGCCGCTGGCGTACGGGTGCGTCCACACCTCAGCCTGGCTTTTCCCGATCACGACGTGGCCGAGGTAGAGCGCCGTACAGACGGCGTCTGGCAACTCACCGCGAGCTTTTTTGGTTTATATGGCACGGCCTCGCCGTTGCCGAATTTTTATACTGAAGACCTGCTGGACGAGGCGCGTAATGGCGAATCGTCAATGCGCGACCTGCTCGATGTGATCCATGCGGCGTTGTATCCGCTGTTGTTTCGCGCCTGGGAGAAGTACCGCATCTGGCTGGCGGTAGCCGAGCGTCGCGACGCGCATGCGCTGGATCGCTTGAATGCGCTGATCGGGCTGCATGGATCGGCGCGCTCGCGGCAGGATTGGCGCGCAGGCGGGTATGCCGGCAGCGCCGCAGGCAGGCAGCCGCGCACCGACTTGAAGGGCGATGCCGACCAAGAGTTGCTGCGCTTCGCCGGCTTGTTCAACCGCTACCCACGGTCGGCCGCGGCGCTGCAGGCATTGTGCAGCGGACTATTGGACGGCGCGCCGGTCGAGGTGGTGCCCTGCACGCCACGCACCATCGCCATCACGCCCGAAGCGCACGCTGTGCTGAGCGCGAGGTCGGGGTGTCTGGGCCAAGCTGTGCTCGGCCACTCGATCATCGATCGTCGCGGCGCCGTGACCCTGCGCGTGGGGCCGGTATCAGCGCCGCTTTTCGATGCCTTGTTGCCGGGGCAGCCACGCCTTAAAAAGCTCATGCGCGACCTGTCGCGCTTTCTCGACCGGTCTTTGCAGTGCGTGCTCGAGCTGTGGCTTGAAGCCGATGCAAGGCGCGGCGCGGTGCTCGGTGCCAGCGGGGCTGGGAGCGGGGGCGTGAACGTTGGCGTCGCGATCGGCGACAACAGTATGCATCATGCAACTTCGCAGCGTAGTCGCCTGGGCTTTGATTGCTGGCTGGCTGCCGACCGATCGCGCGTACGCCACATATCACCGTCGCTCGACGACGTCCCCGCGCGTTTCGATCTCGACCTGCAAGCGCATGCGCATTTGGCCACACACCCGTCGCCTGCTGCGCAAAGCCACGCATTCCACGATTACCTGCCGGTTTATTAATGACGCCCCTCGACTTAAAGCCGCTGTTCGGTCGCCTGAACCCTCACTGCCGCCAAGCGCTGGAAAGCGCTGCCGGCATCGCACTGTCGCGCGGCCACCAAGAGATCGGCATCGAGCACCTGTTGCACGCGCTACTGGCCGAGCCGCGCAGCGACCTGCCGCTATTGCTTACCCGCCTTGAAGCCGACGCGCTACGCCTGCTCGCCTTGCTCGAACGTCAGTTGTCGGCAGGCGAACCCGCGCACCAAGGCCGCCCGATGTTCGCCCCGGGCCTGATCGATTGCGTGCGCGACGCCTGGCTGATCGCTTCGATCAATTTGGGACGCGCGCAGATTCGCGGCGGCGCGCTGCTGCTTGCGCTCACCGACCGTGGCGCCCGTTACACGCTGGATGCGCCTTGGGCGGATTGCCTGGCGCAGTTGCCGCGCCAGCGCATCGTTGAGAACTTCGATGCGTTGACTGAGGGGTCGATCGAGCAAGCGCACGAATTGTCGAGCGGCTCTGGCACACCCGGTACGGCGGCAGGCGATGCGACAGGCAAGCCCGCAGTCGACGGCGCGCTCGCAAGCTTTTGCGAAAACTTCACCGCCAAGGCGGCACAGGGCGGCCTCGACCCGGTGTTCGGCCGTGGTAACGAGATACGGCAGATCATCGACATCTTGTCGCGGCGTCGCAAAAACAATCCGATTTGCGTCGGCGAACCGGGCGTGGGCAAGACTGCGGTAGTGGAGGGGCTTGCGCTGCGCATCGTCGCTGGCGAGGTGCCGAGCTTTTTGCGAGATACACGCCTGCTCGGCCTCGACCTGGGATTGCTGGAAGCCGGCGCCAGCGTGAAAGGCGAATTTGAACGCCGGCTGCGATCGGTCATCGACGAAGTGAAGGCATCGCCAGTGCCGACCATCTTGTTTATCGACGAAGCGCATATGTTGGTGGGCGCAGGCGGTGCAGCCGGGGCGGGCGGTGTTGCCGCGAACTTGCTTAAACCCGCCTTGGCGCGCGGTGAGCTACGCACGATTGCAGCCACCACCTGGGCCGAGTATAAAAAGTATTTCGAGAAAGATGCGGCGCTGGCACGGCGCTTCCAGGCGGTACGCCTGGGTGAGCCCGACGTGCCCACGGCACTGACGATTCTGCGCGGATTAAAGCCGCGCTATGAAGCAGCGCATGGCGTGACGGTGCGCGACGACGCCTTGCTGGCGGCCGTCGAACTGTCGCGCCGCTATATTGCCGCTCGCCAATTGCCAGACAAAGCGGTCGATTTATTGGATACGGCCGCGGCGCGCGTACGCATCGGCCTGGATGCGAAACCCGCGGCACTGGAAGCGTTGGAGCAGCGGTTGGCCGCGCTGCAACGTGAACGCACCAGCCTGGCGCGCGATGTGGCACACGGTCACAGCACCGCCACGGGCCGGCTCGATGCCATAGAAGCCGAGCAAGCCGCCACCGATGCCGAGCGGGCCAGCCTGCATGCGCGCTGGCAGCAGGCATTGGATAGCGCGCGCGCGCGCATCGCGGCGCGGGCGGGAGATGCGAGTCCGCAGCCGGCCACTGACACTAACGTTGACGCTGGCGTAGGCGCCGCCGCCGACGACGTCAAGGCGGCGACCGCGGTCACGCCCGGTTCGGCAGAGACCGGCATCGCGCCCCTGGTCTTCACCGAGGTATCGCCCGAATCCATCGCACAAGTCGTCTCAGATTGGACCGGCGTGCCCTTGGGTCATCTGCAACAGGCCCGCAGCAGCACTTTCTTGTCGCTCGCCAGCGAACTCAAGCAACGCGTACGTGGCCAGGATGAAGCGCTCGACAACATCGCGTCGACCTTGCGCTCAGCATCGAGCGGCCTGACCGATCCGCACCAGCCGCACGGCGTCTTCTTGCTGGCCGGCCCGAGCGGCGTCGGTAAAACCGAGACGGCGCTTGCCATCGCCGAGCAATTGTTCGGCGGCGAGCAGGCGCTGGTCACCATCAACATGAGCGAATTTCAAGAGAAGCACACCGCCAGCCGTCTGGTCGGCGCGCCGCCGGGTTATGTTGGCTATGGAGAAGGAGGCGTGCTGACGGAGGCGATTCGCCAGCGGCCCTATTCGGCGATCTTGCTCGACGAAGTAGAAAAGGCGCATCTCGATGTGGTCAACCTGTTCCATCAAGTATTCGACAAAGGCGTACTGGCCGACGGCGAGGGGCGCGTTATCGACTTCTCGAACACGGTGATCTTCCTGACGACCAATCTGGGAAGCGCCGAGATAGAAGCGGCTTGCGCGAACGCGCCCGCCACCCTCGAAACGCTCGCCGCCCACATCGCGCCCGGTCTAACACGGCATTTCAAGACAGCGCTGCTGGCCCGCATGACGGTTGTTCCATATCGACCGCTTGATCACGCCGCAATGTGCGAAATCGCGCGGCAGAAAGTCGCCGCACTCGTCGAGCGAATCGCCCGCGCGCACGGCATCGCCCTGCATGTTAGCGAAGCGGCCATCGCCGCCATCGGCGCGCGCTGCACACAGAGCGCCGCGGGTGCGCGTCACGTAAATTTTCTGTTGCGTAAGGAACTGATGCCCGCGCTGTCCGATACGGTGCTGCGCGCACTCGCGGCCGGTCAACGGTTAACCCGCATCACGCTGGATCTGGCCGAATCCAGCACCGCTCGCCACGACGGCTGGCGGATTGAGGCATTCGACGCCGATGGCCCGGCTACGCTGCATACGGAATCATCGCAATGAACCCCACGCAAGCACCGTCGCCGCCATACGAACTCTCGGTCGTCGAACGGCCCTCGAGCGTGCTGCATGTGGTGAGCTTTGATGGCGAAGAGGCGATCTCGGCGCCCTGGCAATTCACGCTGCGTATCGCCTCGTCCGACTTCGAGCTGGCCGATGCCACGCTGATCGGCTCAACGGCCGACTTCGTCATGCACGCCGGCCAAGGCGCCGCGGCGAACACCTCGCCTAGCCGCGCCTTTCATGGCGTGGTGCGCAGTATTACGTGGCTCGGCGCGAGTACGTATGGAAACGGGCCTGAAGTCCTGGCGCTTTATGAGATCGAGATCGCGGCGCGACTCGGTTGCCTGCAGGATTTTCACTTCAGCGAAGTCTATCTCGGTCAAACCCTGAATGGTGTGCTGCGTGAGGTGTTGCGTATCTGCGGGCTGCGAGAGGCGCCTGATATCAATGCGCAGCCTGATTCCGACGCCCAATCGCATCGCAGGCATTGTCACTATCGGATCGACATCCCCACCACGGAGGACGCTTACACCTACGCCAATTTCGTTTGCCAATTTGAAGAGAATTGCCTGGACTTCGTGCAGCGTCGGCTTGCAGATGCCGGGGCTTACTATTATTTCGATACGCGGCATGCTTCATCAGCGGTCTTCTGCAACGACATCACGCATCTGCCGCAGACAGCCACCACTTTGCATTACCGACCGCTCAGGGAAACCGCAACCGCCATCGCCGCCGACTCGCTCTACAGCTTTTCATATCAATTTCAACAGCGTCCCTCGCAGGTGATAGTGCGCGATTTCGCGACCTCCCGAGCGGCACTGGACCTGGTAGAGGCACACGATTTAATGCCGGACAGCGGCGGACTTCTAGACAGCTGCGCCGAACATTTTGATAACGGCAGGCTGGGTCGACGCCTGGCGCGCATGCGCGCCGAAGCGCTGCAATGCGCGAGTCGCCGCTATCACGGGGAAAGTGATTCGATGGCCGTACAAGCAGGTCATCCGATAACGCTGCGGCACTACCCGCATGCCGCGTTGAACCGTGACTACCGTGTGATACGCGTACGCCACCATGGCAGGCATACGCAATGGCAGCAGTTGCTAGACCAGCAAGCCTGCGCGCTCGAAGGAGCGTGGCCGGGCAGCGCTTGCAGCGCTTACTACAATGAATTCGAAGCATTACCGCACGATCTGCCATTCAGAACGGATGCGCGCGCCTGCGCGCGCCCTCGGCTACCCGCGCATATCACCGCCATCATCGAGGCCGAGGCCGACAACCCCTATGCCGAATTGAACGAGAATGGCTGCTACAAAGTCAGGATGCCGTTCGCGCGAACGCGCCGTGATGTGGCTCATGGTTCTGCCTGGGTGCCCTTTGCGAGCATCAACGCGCGCGCGCACTTTCCCTTGCGCGCGGGCACGGAAGTGCTGCTAGGTTTTTCGAATAACGATCCGGATAGACCTGTCATCGTCGGGGCACTCGCCAATTCCGAGCATCCCAATGTCGTAACCGCGCATAACCCGGCCGACAATTTGATTCATACGCCGGGTGACAACCGCCTGTTGATGCACGATGCGCAGGGTGCGCAAAAAATCGAAATGTCTTCGCCAGTCGCCGATTCAAAGATCGAAATCGGCGAGGGCGCGCAGCGTGGCATCGGTTTGAGGTCGGCGCAACGCGTGCATATCGAATCCAGCAGTTACGTACACCGCGTGCCAGGCGTATACGAAACGCACATTCTCCCGGCCGCGTCGAATGCTCCGGCTTCGTCGATACCGATGTCCGCGCAGTCCTTATTACCGTCGAACCTGTCGTTGTCGATGGTAGGCGGCGTATTTGTCCTGAAAACCGCGGTTAGCATCACCGCGTCACTAATGTTCGATTTCTCCGTAAAGGTCGCGGCATCTGCCGCCATCAGCCTGGCAGTGAAGCTCGATATAAACAAGGGCCGCACCTACTACCGGGATTGCGTCAACAAAGTCGAGATCGGCGCTAAGGTTGTGCGCTCGGCAGATTCTGAGACGCTTAACATCTCCACACGCGACACTTTTGTCGGAAGCGACGCCGTGCACGCTGGCAGCATCGATCAGCGTGTGGAGCAGTATTTCAAGGTTTCGTTCGCCAGCGCCGACGCTGAGCTCAGCGCCAAAACCGCTGGCGACATGGACGCCCATAGCAGCGATGACTCGGGCGGCGAATCTGGCCACGATTCTGCTTCCGACGCGCTCAGCTACGTCGGGATGTCCGGCGCCGCCAGCACGGGCGGGCTCTATGTCGGTGAAGCGCGCGCGCAAGACGGAAACACCGTTTATTTTGAAGCGGGAGAGAACTGCAGCCTCGGGCTGTCTCCAAGCGACGCCGTCCTTTGCATTAAATCCGAACAGTTTTGGGTCGTAGCGGAGCACCTGATTCTCGGCAAGGACCAATCGACGACGTTTGTGTTGGTCGGCGACACGGTGCAGTTCGATATCTCACGTAACCACACCAAGGCAGAGACGGTCTCGTTTAAAAGTGACTCGTTCGATGTCGATGCCCAGACCCTCATCTTGAACGGCGACTCCATCAGGATCGGCTAAGCACCGGCTGCGCCGCCAGCGACAGCGGGCGCGCGCGCCGATCCCCGGGCTACGTCATCACGTTCCTAACCCTTCAACCGATCAGATGTCATGCCAGCTTCCCCAGATAATCGTCAGGCGCTCGTGACCGCCCCACGCGGCGCGACCGACCATGCCGTCACGTTGGAATGCACCGGGCTCGACGCTGGCCCTTTTTGGGTGACCGAACTCGAGGGCAGCGAGCGGCTCTCCGCGCCGTGGCGTTTCGAGTTGGTAGTTGCAATTCCGTATGCCAGCACATCGACCTGGATCGTCGATCAACTAGTCGGCCGCAGCGCGCGCTTGCGTTTGCCCGCGGCGCAACGCACACGCGTGTTCAAAGGTTTGATCCGGCGCGCCATGGAGCTAAATCCTGCATTGGGCATGCGCCGCTTCCGGGTATTGCTGGCGGCCGAAATCAGCTTGCTAGGCGATGTCGTGAGCGCCGAAATTTATATCGATAGCTCGATCGATGAATTGATCGAGCACATCATGCAACAAACTAATCCGGTGACGGCGGCGTATCGCGAGGCGCTCGGCTATCGCATCAAGATCGCGCCGGCGGTAGCCAGCGCGAGTCGCCGTGCCTTCCTGTTTCAAAATAACGAAACAGCGCTGGCATTCTTGCAACATCGACTGGCTTGCGAAGGCGCGTATTACTATTTCGAGCAAGCTCAGGAATCGGCCACTGCCGTATTTTGCGACAAGCTGGCGCAACAGCCCACCGACGCCTGCACTGTGCATTTCCGCGCCAATCGCGATCGCAGCGCCAGGGAGACGATGTCTACTCTCAGCTATTTCGGCAGCGAGCGGCGCGCAGCCACGTTGCTTAACTCGCACGCCGCGTTACTCACGCGTTACGCGATGCCGAGCGACGAAAAACCCGGCTGCATGGAACGTGAACTCGACCGCCTCGCGCAATTGTGCAATGCTGCGCGTGCCTGTCGCAGCCAGCTCTATCTGGGTCGGGGTGACTGCTTTGGCGTGCAAGCCGGCTATCCGGCTACGATCGTCGACCATTGGCTGCCAGACTTGAACGGCACCTATCAGGTGATCGCCGTCAAGCATCGTTACCGCTACGAGTCCGCCGAGTACGGCGGCAATCGCCACCGCGCAAGCGTCGACGCGCTGAGCGGGCATACGCCCTATCGCTGCACCTTTTGCGCGTTGCCGCAAACCACCCAGTTCTACAGTGACCCGCTGGCCGACAGGCGCACGCCGCTGCTGGGCGTAAGCAGCGCGCACATCGATGGCGAAGGCGACGACACCTTCCCAGAACTCGACGGACAAGGCCGCTACCGCGTGAAATTCGCCGTGGGTACGTCCAAGGAAAACGGTCGCGCCTCAGGCTGGGTGCGCCGCGTACAAGCGCGCGTCGGCGCGCTCGAAGGCGTGCACTTTCCACTGCGCAAAGGCACCGAGGTTATGGTGGCGTTCGAACATGGCAATCCGCACCTGCCGGTGATCGTCGGCGCGGTAGCCGATGCGGAAAACGTCGACGTCGTGAATGATCGTAATTCACAGCAGACGGTGCTCAAGAGCGGCGCGGGCGATTTGATTTTCGACGACAGCAGCAAGAATCAAATCGAATTGTCGACGGCGGCGGCCCGCCCCAAGGCCGCCGCCAACCAACCCGGCGGCTCGACGCTGCCGCGCACGGAGTGTGAACGGATTCGCTTGGCCTCGCAGAGGATCGAGTTCCGCGTCGGTGACAATCCGAGCAGCCCTGACACCAGGGCTTCGTTCGGCCCTGCGGGCGACAGCGGCAAAGCCGAGATTGCATTGCAATCCACCAATGTGAAAGTAAGCGCTGACGACAACCTGGCACTTGGCAACGAGCATACGCAATCAAGCACCTGGGCGGCTCACCAGGTCAACGTGGCGGCAAACAAGCAGTTGCACATGGCCGCGCCGACTGTCGTCATCGAAAGCGAAGGCGGTGCGGGCCTTTCTATTCGCATCACCGGCAGCAGCATCAATCTGGGATAAGCATGTTGATCAATAAACCCGACGACGCCGTCGTCTGGCTCGGCTACCCAATGCGCGCCGGGCGGCCGCATTTGTGCGTAACGGTCGCGTATTTCCAGCGGACGAACGGCGCGCGCCTGAGCGACCCCGAGGCTTGGGCATTGCTGAAGGCACGCTTCGGCGATCAGGTGTTCGATGAAGGTATGAAGAAAGCGCGGGGCGGCTTCGCGGTAGCGGGCGATGCCTGTGCGCCGCGTGGTCAACGCGTTACCGGCATCGAAGTGCGGGCGCGCTGTGGTGATCTCGAAAAAGTGCTGCACGTGCGTGGCGAGCGCCAGTGGCGTTGGGGCGCGCTGGGCTGGAGCGCCACCGAGGCTCAGCCGTTCGCCAAGCAAGCGATCGATTTGTCGCAGGCCTATGGGGGCGCCGGGCATCCAGTGAATCCGCTCGGGCGCGGCTTCGTCGAAGGCGAACCGCAAGCGGGTCTAGCGCTGGCGAATGTAGAAGCGCCGCACGCGCTGAGCCTGAGTCCACACGACCGGCCAGAGCCGGTCACCCTTGGGCTTTGGCCGCCAACCGTGCCAGCACGCAGACAGTGGCTCGGAGAATTCGACGCCGCGTGGCGTCGGCACACCGCGCCCTACTTGCCCGACACGAGCGATGCGCGTTACTTCGACGCGGTGAGCCCTGACCAATGCAGAACCGGCTATTGGACCGGCGATGAACGTTGGTCGATCACCGGCATGAACGCCGACGCCGCGTGCTTGGCTGGAAACTTGCCCGGCTTGCGACCGCGACTGCTGTATCGCTTCAAAGATCAAAGCGGCGGCGAGTCGGCGCTCGACCTCGACACGGTTTGGCTGTTGCCGAACGATGGCTGCGTGGGTGTGCTGTACCGCGCGCAATTCGACGCGCGCGAAATCGACGGTGCGGCCTTGCGAGGCCTATTCGTTCATACCGAATCGTTGCAGCAACCCGCCGCGAACGCTGCGGAACTGCTCGCGCTATGGCAGGCCGCCGAGGCTGCAAAAAGGCCAGCCGCGCCGGCGCCAAAGTCTTCGCCACCGCGCGCACCGGCGGCCAACCCGCCGCATCCCGCCGCGTCGAAGAGCGCCGTACACGATAAAGTGCGCGCCAACACGCTTGCCATGCATGCCGAGATGGTGGCAGCCGCCGCAGCGCTGCAAAAGTCGCACGGAATGTCGATCGACATACCGCCGCTGGAGCCGATGCCCACGCCGCAAAATGCGCCCGCAGCACCGATCGTCGGTGGCGTGCTCGCACATATCTCACAAATGCGCGACCAGATGCTTGCGGACATGCACGGCGCGTTGGCACAGCAAGGCGTCGATCTCGATCAATATTCCGCTCAGGCGAAACAACAGCCTCACTGTGAAGCAACGCTGACCGAACAGTTAGCGCACCTGCGCGGACAGTTGCAGCAGTCGGCGATGCCCGAGGCGAGCAAGCAACAGCTATTCGACAAGATCGATCAATTCGAGACGATGGAACAAGCACTGCGCGCTGAATCCGACAAGCCACAGCGCGCCCCCTTCTCGGCGCACGCACCCAACGCTAGCGGCGTGCGTCCGCTGCCGACCAGCGGGCTCTCGCGTGACGATTTTCTGAAGCGGCTGCAATGCAAGGCCTCGTTGCAACACTTGACGCTGAAAGACCTCGACTTGAGCGGCCTCGATCTTCGAGCTCGCGATTTCACCGGCAGCGTCGTCTCGAAATGTTCATTTGCGCAAGCCAACCTTGACGAGGCGGTTTTCGATCAGGTCAAAGTCGACAACTGTCAGTTCGATGGCGCATCACTGGCGCGCGCAAAAGCCAGGCATGCCACCTGGACCCAGTGTTCGTTCAAGGCCGGCAAACTACAAAATGCCGACTTCAGCCATGCCCGATTGAGCGATTGCGACTTGAGCCTGACGCACTGGTCACACGCCGTGCTGGAACATGCGGAACTAAGCAACGTGCTAATGGCTCAGGCCTCGATGGCAGACGTGCGAGCAACGCGCTCGCAATGGGTCGCCTGTACAGGCTCCGACACACGTTTCGACAAGGCCACCTTGGAGCGCGCCACCTTCGATGGCTGCAGCTTCGAGCACTGCAGTTTCGACCGAGCCCTGCTTGGCCAGGCGACCTGCGCGGCATTATTCGCCCGCCGCTGCAGTTTCGAACACGCTGACGCCTTCAACCTTCGCATCGATAGCCACAGCCGTTTCGTCGCTTGCGGATTCAGTCATGCACGCATGCCGGAAAGTTGTTTCATGCAGACCAGCTTCGAGAATTGTTGCTTCAATGATGCGTGTCTCGACAAGGCATTGTTGGCGGACTGTGAATTCGACGGCGGCGTAGCGCGGCGCCTGAGCGCCAAGCAAAGCGCCTGGCACGGCTCGCGCATGAACGACATCAGTCTGCGCGGCAGCGATTTGATGCAGGCATCGCTGCGACGCACGACCTTGCAGCGCGTCGATTTGGAGAATACCAATCTGTTTGCCACCGACTTTAGCGGTGCAACCAAAGAACAACTGCGCAGCAAAGGCGCCTTGATCACGCGCAGCAATCTCGTGGAGCCTGCCGTATGAACACCATCGACCAAGCGAACGCCCTGTCACCGGCGGCGTTACTACAGTTAGGCCAGACCTCGCGTTCGATTACCGGGGTATCTCTTGCCGGAGGCGATTACCGCGGCATGGCGCTCAGCGGCCTGCGCTTCGAAGCGGTCGACGCACGCGGTGCGCGCTTCGATGGCGCTGACCTGCGGCGTACGCAGTGGCACGGCTGCACGCTCGGTGAGGCCGGCCTGCGCGAAATCGAGGCGGAAAAATTGAGCTTGGACGGTTGCGATCTGCAGCGCGCCGATTTAACCGGCGCGCATCTGGTCTGCACCGACTTCGGCAGCTGCGACCTGCGGCGCGTGCATTTCGACGGCGCCGACTTAACCCGAAGTTTTTTCAACCACTGTGATCTGCGTGGCGCCGCCCTGGCCCGCGCCACGCTGGCCATCGCGCAGTTGATTCAATGCAATTTGGCCGATACCGATCTGCGCGCCGTTGCCTGGCATACCGTGCACACGCAGCGCTGCGACCTGTCGCATGCATGCTTCGTCGACGCCCGTCTCGAAAACTGTTCTTTCAGGAACGCGCTCGCGGCACAAGCCGATTTCTCGGGCATGTTGGCGAACTTCGTCTCTTTCACCGACGCCTTGCTGCGCGCCACGCGCTTCACCCACGCCACCATACAGCACGCCAAGTTCGATCGCGCGCGACTGGATGCCGCTGATTTTTCGAATGCCGATTTGTTCGCCGCCAGTTTCGCCGCAGCGCACCTGGCGCAAGCGTCGTTCCGACAAAGTACCTTGCAGCATGCGGACTTCTCACACAGCCATGCCTGCCGGGCCGACTTTTGTCATGCGGACGTAGCACGCGCCCATTTTCATGGCGCCGAATTGGCCGACGCGCGTTGGGAACATTGCAATCGGCAGTTGGCATTGGGCGACGACCCGGAGCTTCTCGCCGCCGAGCAATGGCGCGCGCCACCGGATTGAACAGAGCGTGATGGCTGCTCCCTTTTTTGTCTGTCACCGATAAATATGTCTAAATATTCAACATTCGCGGCAGCTGCCGATGTAGCCGCCATCAATCCGATCGCGCCGATCGTTTCCGAACCTGCGCCGGCCAAATATGGAATCGAGCATGCGCATGCAAGGTCGGATGCGGCGTCATCGCTTACATCGAAGATCTCGGCATGCAGGCAGCCGCTACCGCTGCCTGATCCCCTGCCTGACCCCTTACCCGAGCGCATGCCGGGGCCGCCGTCTGGCACGTCTGTTTCGGCCGTTTCGTTCGGCACGGCGCAACTCGATCATGCGCAAGTCGAACGCATCGACGGGGCCCGTCACGTGGTCGCATGGGGCGGCCATCGCATCGCCGCGCTGCGCGCCGCCAGTTGTCTGTTGACTCCAGGCGTGGGGGATCGCGTACTCGTGTCGCGCAGCGGCACGCATGCCTATCTGCTGGCGGTGCTGGAACGCGCCGCCGCCACGAGCGCGCCAATACGTCTCGAATTAAGCGGCGATACGCAGTTGTCGGTGGTGGGTGGTGCGCTGACTGTGCAAGCGGAGGGCGGCATCGCACTCGATGGCGGTCCGCGCCTAACGCTGAACGCGGTCGACGCGAGCGCGCAATTCGAACAAGCCAGCCTGCTAAGCCAGGTGTTACAGACCAGCGGCGGCGTGCATCGGTCGCTATGGCGCGAGCAATCGAGTATTTGCGAACGGCACAGCCTCACAGCACTGCGCGCGCACGCTGAATTAGGTGACAGCACGCGCCACGTGGCTGGCTGCGACGACAGCGTGGCCGCGGCCATGCAACAACGCGTTAGCGGACGCTGGTCGGTGAGCGCACGCGTTGCCGATGTGTATGCGGAACGCCGTGTTTCGATCGACGCGGCGCTGCAGGTGCAACTCGGCTGATCGGCACTCAGCACCTCAATCAATCAAATAACTCGAAGTTGTCATGGCTTACCTACAGACCACCAACGGCGGCAAAACGGTCGCGCCGGTTCAATTCGTTAAGACGCCTGGACCCACCGGTGTGATACCGCTTCCCTATACCAGTATCGGTACAACCCAAGACGCCAGCAGTTTCTCTAAAAAAGTTTTCGTCGGCGGTAGCCCCGCGCTCAACACTGGGGACAAGATCAGTCGCACGACGGGCGACGAGCCGGGCCTCGAAGGTGGCGTGATTTCGGGTACGACTTCTGGACCAGTCAAACCTTTGATGGGCAGCGGCAAGGTCAAGGTGGATGGCCAGCCGGCCGCGCTGCACACACTGCCCACCGGACAAAACGGTTCCCCGCCCAACGCTCTGGGCTCGGCGCAGACACCCAGCCAGACCAAAGTGGCAGCGGGCGGCTAGACATGCGCGCAAAGCTTGAGCGCGGCGTCGCGTGCATTACCACGAGCCTGCTGCTCACTAGCTGCAGCATGTTCGGGGGCAACTCCGCCGACGACGCGCTCAAGGCGCTGCAATGGTCGTATGCGGCCAACGCCATCACCTTACAGCTCGACGCCAGTGCTGACCTAAATCAACACGACGGCGCCCCGCATACCGTGTCGCTGGCAGTCGTGCAGACCGCCGATGCGAGTACCTTCGCGCAGCTCACCGACTCGCCCGAGGCGCTGGCCCAGTTGCTGTCGAACGACAGCACGCCTGACCAGGCGCTCGACGTGCAACGCCTGTTCGTCGCGCCGAGTGCGCAATCTCAAATTAAATTGGCACGCGCCGCGGGTGCGCGCTTCGTTGGCGTGGTAGCCGGTTTTTACCAGCTCGATCCGAAGAACAGCACTCGCTCCTATGCGATCGCCACGGTCGTGCACAGCACCGGCTGGCTGGCCAAGCATCGGACCGCCGAACCCGCGCCGCTCACCATTGCCTTGCATCTCGGCCGTGCAGCCATTCTCAATCTTCCCGTGCCGGTTACCGCCGCGTCCGGCACGCCTACGGCAGGCTCATCATGAACCCCATATCTCGCCCGCTGTTCTGGCACCAGGGGCTGTTTCTGCAGCCGCAGCATTTCCAACACACCGACTTGTTGAACGCGCAACGCTTGAGCCGCCTAACCGAAATCACGCAGCCGCACTGCTGGGGCGTGGCCTCGCTACAACTCGACCACCAGGCATTGCACGACAACCGCTTGCATGCCAAGCGCCTGTCGCTGCGTTTTCGAGACGGCACGCTCGTTGAAATTCCGGGCAACGGCCTGCTGGCACCGCGCGCCCTCACGCCGCGCGACATGGCGCAAGGCGCGCGCACCGTGCATGTCGGCATACGCCGCCTCGCCCCCAACCAAGCCGCCGCCACCGTGGTGGATACGCTTGATCAGGCGGCCACCGTCGAGACGCGTCTGGCGACGTTGGCCGAGGCCGAGGCCGTGCAGGACTATCACCATGCCGGCGATCAAGCGCGCTTGCAGCCGATGTACTACGTGCTGCGCTTTTTTCTCGACAACGAACTCGAACAAAGCGGCGCGTACGAGACGATACCGCTCGCGCGGGTGGAGCGCGGCGACGATGCGCTGCGCTTTGCCGCCGACTTCGTGCCGCCGCTGTTGCTGCTCGACGCCGCCGCAGGCTTGAAACAGGCGCTCGCCGATTTGCGCGATGACGTGGCGGGCCGTGTGCGCCAGTTGAAGCCGGTCAACGTGTCGCCGCACGGCGACGCGCTCGCCAACCTTTTCGAGACAAGCCAGGCGGCGACGCGACGTCGCGCGGCGTTGATGATTCTCAACCGCTTCGCGCCGGAATTGGCGCATTGGCTCGAGCTGGATAACGTGCATCCGTGGCACCTCTACGGCTTTTTGAGACGACTAGCCGGTGAGCTGAGCCTGTTTTCGCAGCGCTGCGATGTGTTGGGGCGCACCACCGATGGCACGCCCCGCATCCAGGCTTATCGTCATGACAGCCCGGGCGAAGGCTTCGCAAGTCTGATCGCCCTGATCGGCGAGTTGCTTGGCGAGATTTCTTTCCGACCCGAGGCGGTGCTGCAATTAGTGGCGCGCGACGAGCTATGGCTGGGCGATTTTCCGGACAGCTTCCGCGTGGGGCGTCAACGCTTCTATCTCACTGTGCACAGCACGCACGACGCCGAGTCGCTGACGGCGATGCTGATCAACGAGGGCAAGCTGGCGGCGCCCGGCGAGATCGTGCAGCGCATCGCGCATGCGGTGCCCGGCGCGGCACTACATCGATTGGCCGGCGCGCCACCCGGCATGCCGCAGCGCGCAGACGCCTTGTATTTCCGTATCGAGCAAAGTTCCGACGCGTGGCGCGCGGTCGAGACTGAACGCGCAGTGGCCTTGTTCCTGCCCGAAGCGCCGGCCGACTTCGCCGCGCAGATCACCGTCGCGAAGGAATAGTCATGCGCTTATGTGAATGCTGGATGCCGCTGATCGAACGCGCGACGCTGGAGTGGGGCGCTCACCATGCAGCGCAAGCAGAAGCACAAGACGCCGCCGCAGCGTCACCCACCGCTTGGTACGTCGCGCAACTCGATGCCGCTGCCGTCAACGCGCGCGGCATGGGCTTCGACGATGCGCTCATCGAGGCCGCCGAGTTCGCGGTGGTGGCATGGCTCGACGAATGCGCGATGTTGAGTAGCGGCGCGGGTACGGCCGCCTGGCGCCGCGCTCCCTTGCAGCGCTTGCGCTTCGGCACCACCTTGGCCGGCCAGCAATTTTTCGAGCGCCTGGATGCGCTGCCCGAGCACGCGAGTGCCGCGCGCGAGGTATACGCGCTGATGATGCTAGCTGGCTTTCGCGGCGAATACACGCACCGCCCACACGACGCATGGACCGCACGCCGTGAAGCCTTGCTTGAACGCGTGCGTACCGAAAACGGCGCGAGCAAAACGCCGTCACGCACTGAAGCATTGCTGCCACGCGATGCCGCGCTAAGCGCCGCGCACCGACAGCACTATGGGTCGGTCAACCCGCTGATGCGCCTCCTGCGTCCGCTGCGCGCGCTCTTGTTGATCGCCGCCCCACTGCTCGCCGCGCTTGCCCTCTACGCACTCGGCAACGCATCGCTCTCACACCAGGTCGATGCCTTGCTACGCACCCTGCCATCCCCGCCTGCTTCGGTTGTATCGAACCTCCCTTCATGAAACGGCTTCTCATTGCTCTTGCCTGGGTCTTCGGGCTGCTCGCGCTCGCTCTTGTTTGTTGGATTGCCACCTGGCGTGTGGCCTGGCCGCTGTGGCTAGCCCCGCTGCTGTTCCTGGGTGCGTTGCTAACGCTTTGGTTATCGAGGCTGTCATGGCGCGCCTGGCGCCGCTGGCGCGCCGCCCGAGCGTTGCGCCGCGGCGATGCGGTGCCGCCGGCAAGCCCACTCGCCGATCTGCTCGCGCGCGATTGGGAGACGGGCAGCGCCGCTTTGGGCAGCTCGCAACTCAGCGCAGCCGGCTGGCTTTTCCGCCGCGCGCGCCGTGCGCGACGCGCCCGCGCGGCGCGCGCCTTGCCCTGCCTGTTGATGCTGGGCGAACACGGCAGCGGCAAGAGCACGCTGCTGGCACGCACACGCCTCACCTCATCGCTGCGGCCCGTGCGGCAAGACCTGCCGATCGCGCCCACGGCTGCCCTCAACTGGTGGTTTTTCGATCGCAGCGTGGTGCTGGATCCGGCCGGCGCGCTAGCCGATCCGAACCATCCTGAGCATGACGCCGGCGCCTGGCGCATGCTGCTGCGGCGGCTCGTCAAGCTGCGCGGCAAGCACGCACTGAACGGCATCGTGCTGACACTGCCGGCACCATGTTTATTGGCGGCGCGCGACGATGCTGGCGCCGGCCAGGCGTTGGCCGATGCGGGGCTGGCGCTACGTGCTCAGGTGGATCAGGTATGCGCGGCGTTCGGTGCGCGCGTGCCGGTGCACGTCGTCATCACGCAGGCCGATCGACTGCCAGGGTTCAGCGCGTGGGCCGAAGCGCTCGATGGCGCCACACGCGCACAGCCGGTCGGGCTGCTCGCCGACCACGGCGAGGCGCTCGATGCGTTCCTCAGCCGCACGTTCACGCGCTTGGGCGAGCGCTTTGCCGATCTGCGGCTGTTGGACGAGCAGCTGCCGGCGTATCGCCCTGGCGACAGCTTCTTCATCGGCACCCGTATCGCCGCTTTGCAAGCGCCGTTGCAGCGCTTCCTGATGCCGGCCTTCACGCACAATCCGTACGGCGGCGTGCCACATCTTTGCGGGCTGTTCTTCAGCGCCAGCGTGCCCGGCGCAGGCTGGTTCACGCGTGAGCTCTTCGACCGGCTGTTGCCCGCTGGACTACCGCAGAACGCGGCGCGCCCCGTCTTGCCTTATCGCCGTGCCTTATACGCGTGGTACGCGTTCAACGGCGCTTGCGCGGCCTTGCTGGGCGCCGGCTGGATCGACCTGCACGGCAGTCTGAGCACCCTGCAAGGGGCGGCGGCCATAGCGCCAGCGGCGGCGCCAAGCTCCATGCCTGCACCCATCGCGCCGAGCAGACTGGCCGATAGTCTCGACAACCTGTCGATGTTCCCGCAACGTCAACAGGCGCTGAACCAACTGCGCGGCGGCCGGCATGCTTTGTCCTGGCCATTCAGTGCACAGCTGACGCGCTTGCGGCATGCCGACCAGCAACGCTTCGTCGATGCCTTCGAGCAACAGGTAGTGCGCGACGGACTGCTGCGCATGGTGCAAACGCGCGTGGCGGCCGTGGCAAACGGCGGCAGCGACATGCTGGTGGCCGCCTACGCGCAACACCTCGCGCGCCGCATCAATCTGCTGGATGCCGCCCTGGCCGGCAAGCCGCTCGATGGCTTGCCGCAGCCCGGCAGCGAACTGCCGACCCTGGTCGCCGATTTCGATCCGTCCGCGCCGTTCGACCCGAGCCTCGGCGAGCGCTTTCGCGAGTTGTACCTGTGCTATTTGAACGCGCATCCACCGCTCGCCGCGCTGCTTCGTGAACGCACGGCGTTGCGCGAGGCTCTGTCAGCGCTTGCACTGCCGAACCGCAGCGACCACTGGTTGATCGCCTGGGCCGATCTGCAGGATTCGCTGCAGCCGGTCACGGCCGCGAGCCTGTGGGACGTGCCCGACGATCCGCAACTGCCGCGCTTATCCGCCGCCTATGGCGCACAAGGCTATCAGGCCATCAGCGGATTTTTCGACGAGCTGCAGCGCGCCAGTAGTGCCGTCGATGCCGCCGCGTTCCAAGCGACAACTCTCGCCACGCATTTTCAATATACGCAGCGGGTGGCCTGGTATCACTTCGCGCAAGCCTTCATCGCGTCACGCGGCCAACTGTCGGGCAAGGCTGCCTGGGATCATGTGCTGGGCAACTTGCTGACACCGCGCGACCCATATCTGCGGCTGATCGTCGGCATGAGCACGGCGCTGCGGCACGGCGCGCCGAACAGCACCAATCAAGACGCCGACTCAGCGCCCACCTGGACGCAGCTGGTAGACCGGCTGGCGCGCCTGATGCCGGTGACCCAACCCGCGCCGCCGGGCACTGGACTGGCTGGTCGTTCATTGGCGTGGGCGCAGCGCGTGAACAGCATCGGCCAGGCGGCTGTGCAATCGAGTGACAGCGTGGGCGGATTATGGGATGCCGCCGGCGCGGACTTCGCGGTCGGCCAGCGTCTGGCCGACTATCAAGCCGCGCTGTATCAGGCCTTGCAAGCGCTACGCGGTGGCACCGGCGCCGCCTCGGCGCTGGCCAACAAAACGCTGCTCGCGCAAACCACGGGCGGTGACGTAACGCCGCTGAACACGGCGGCGCGTATTTTCGAGAGTATCGGTAACCCGGCTGCGACGCAGGGGGCGCCTATGCCCGAGCACACGCCAGCGGCCATTGCGGCCGTGTCGAGCGCGACCCAACGGGTAGACACGCTGCGCGCGCGGGCTGCGACGTTGACAGGCACGACGGGCGTGCGTGTGCCCGGGAGCGGCTTCGGCGGAGGTGTCGCCGCAGCGATGGGCAAGGCACGGCGTTTCTCAAATATCACAAACGCGAAAAACACCAGGCATCCGGGCAGCACGAGCCCTCGCGACGATAGCGACGATAACGGCGACCAAGGCGGCGCCGGCGACATGGGCGGTGCCGGCGACGCCGAAGTCGCCGGCGTGCCCGACATGTCCACCAAGGTATCGAACAACGACGCGCATTCGCGCGACCTCGACGCACCGATCCGCGCGCTCGCCCGCGGTGCACTGGACTTCGCCGCAGACTACGCGGCACGCGCCGTCAGTTGCAAGCTGCAGGCGCAATGGGACAGCAATGTGCTGGCGCCCATCGCCGGCATGCCCGACAACGCGGCGCGCATGCGGCTGCTGTTCGCCGACAAGGGCTTGGTCGCGAGCTTCACTCAAAGTATCGCGGCGCCTTATCTATTGCGCGAACCCTCGCATTACCGGGCGCTATCCGTGCTTGCGCAACCCGTGCCGCTGACTAATCCCTTCCTGGCCTTTATCGGTGCCAGCGCCGACGAGCGCATGACCGCTGCCGCGCGCATCCAGCAACAGGCCGCTCTCGCGGCGAGCCGCGCAAGCGCGGAGGCAGCGCAGCGCGCCGAGCTGACCACGCTGCAGCCACAAATCGATACGCTCACCAGCCAGGCCGAGCAACTCGCCACCACGCACGGCGCCGTGGAGATTACCGCGCAGCCTTCGAAGGTGAACGCAGGCGCGCGCGAATGGCCGCAGCAAATTACCTTGACGCTGCAATGCGCCGACGCGCGCACCACGCTGCAGAATTTGAACTTTCCAAGCACGACGGCCTTCAACTGGGCACCCGATCGTTGCGGCGGCGTAACGCTCGAAGCGCGCTTCGCCAATGCCACGCTGCGACATAGCTGGGACGGCGCGCACGGCTTCATCGACTTCCTGCGCGCCTCGGTCGACGGCCACTACCGTTTCGATCTGACGCAAATGCCCGACGCACCAGCCGCCCTGAAAGCCGCTCAAGTGAAAAGCGTGGATGTGTTCTGGCAACAGCGCGGCCAAACACCGCTGCTGGACGCTTATGCCACGCTGGACAAGACGCGCGCGCAGTTGCAAGACCTGACGGCGCGGCGCGACAAGGTGCAGGCGCTGTTGAACGACGCCGCGGCAGCCCGCGCAGCCGACGCGCAACGGGCGGCCCTGCTGGGCGATGCCAACGCCAACAGCGCGCTGCCCGCCGACACCACGGATCTGGCACCGCTGCCGCCGGGCGTCGCGCCCCTGCCTTCGTCGACCTCCACCGCGGACGCGGGCCTGCCGGTGCCATCTCGCATTGGGCTGTGCTGGAACGCCGCCCGGCGCGCCGCTGGCCGCGGCGCCTTGATGCATGCGCGCGCTCGTGCTGCGGCACGGGCACGCGCATTGCTGCCTCGATGAAGACATTCACAGCGAGGAGAACAACGATGGCTAATGCCAACGGCAACCGCCCAGCGTCGAGCAAATCTGACAACGCGCCGGCCAAAAATCTCCGCGAAGTCGGAAAACCGGCAGACAAGACGCACGAAAAATCCGTCGACGACTCGGTTGACATGACATTTCCGGCGAGTGATCCGCCGGCGCATGGCGGCGTGACGAAGCTCAAGGAGAAGCCGAAAGCCTGACATCATGAACAAGCCGCGTTCTCGCATCATCCTGCCCACGCCCGAGGTCGATACCGTACCGACCTCGTTCGGTACCGCCTACGCGGGCGCTCACCCGCTGATGCGGGCATTTGACCGCTTCGCCAGCCAGGTCACGCGCTGGGCCGGCTCGCCCGTCAGCTTCTGTATCGCGGCGCTGAGCGTAATCGTCTGGCTGGTGACCGGGCCGATATTTCATTATTCCAATGCCTGGCAACTCGTCATCAACACGGGCACCACCATCATCACCTTTCTCATGGTGTTTTTGATACAGCAGAGCCAGAACAAAGACAGCGTCGCGGTACATCTCAAATTGAACGAGTTGCTGTCGGCGCTGCGCTCAGCTGACAACGCCATGATCGGCATCGAAGACGCTTCGGAAGACGAGTTGCTGCGGCTGGCGGCAATGTACGAAGAACTCGCCAATCACGCGCGTGGACGAGCCGGTGCCGCGGATGGCACCGGCATCGACGCCAACGCCAACATCAGCGTCGACCAGGCGCGCGTCGCACGTTCGCGTGCGCAAGAAGCGGCACAGGCGGACCAGGACAACGGTGCATCGGTCGACTCAATGCAACGTGCGCGGCGTCGCAGCGCCATGGCCCCGGCGCCTGGTGAACGCAAGATCATCGTCGACAAGCAGGCGAACTAAAAGCAACCGCCGCGGCCCAGTTTGCACAATCGAGCACCAGCGCGCCAGCGCCTGATTCGATAACGCTTCTTGATCGCAAAATGACTCTCTGTTCAGCTCTCACCGCTTGCTTGCCCACGCCATGGTCGGGCCCTTGCGCAAGCTTCCAATCCCAAAGACGCGTCAATCACGCCGCCGAACAATTCTATGCGCATCACGCCTACGATCTGGAGGCTGCCGTCTCTCATATTGAGAACTGGCTGCAGCTGCGCTTGTTCATGGTGGGCTTTAGCGATTGGCATTGCGGTGGACGCCTGCACGATTCACACGCGGCGCCCGCGCTAGGCGCCGTCGCGGTGATTGAAAGCGAACGTGACGACGCGCTGAGCCTGGGACTGTTCTATCGCGGTTCACAGGGCTCGGTGCGCGCGACGATGGAAGCGCGTCGGGAAGATCGCCATCTGGCGCTGCGCGGCATCACGACGATCTGGCTGCAATTGATGCATGCGGCGCCGTCGAGGTACGCGCGTCGCGTTTTGGCAGCGAGCGACGGACAGGTTGCGAGCTTCTGCGACGCCGTATTGCGATACCAGGAAAATGTGATCGTTCGGTGTCCCAGAAATCCTCGCGGGGCCGAACATCGGGGCAATTACCAGGGCCTGGACGAAGAGCAGACGCGGGCCAAGGCACTATTAATCGCCACCGAGCGCCTGAATTTCGCGGGCAGGGAAGCGGCACCTGCGGCCAGCTTGGCTCAACCGAGCTTACCGGTAGTCAACGATATCGCCGACTCTGCCGGTCTATCGGTCGGTCAGATTCGCGATGCCCTGAGTTATGACAACCGGCTTACCCCAGCCGGCTTCGAACTGATCTGCGAACACCATCTGACGCGCTTCGTGGATAGCGAGGCGCACGGCGCTGGTTACACGTCCGATGCGTCGAATGCCTCGGACAAGTCGGACACGCTTTTCTCTAAATTCCCGGGCCAGGCGTTCAGAACGGTTTCCGAAAGCGCCGCGGCCTTACCCATGGAATCCGAATCGCTGCTTTAGGCGCTGCCTCATTCGCTTAATCGTCGAAGCGCTTCGACACTGCCGGCAAGCCGCGCATGCCATCGCGCGGCTTGCTCGACGTTGCTACGTGCAACACCGGCCGGCCGCCGCTGCGTGTCTGCTCGCAAGGGCCATGCAAGCGCTTTTCAGCGCCGAACCACTCAACCGCCGTCTTGGCTAGAATCGACGCCAGGATGGCCTGCCGACGTACCGCCACTGCGGCGTTTTTCATCGTATTCATCGCACACCTCGTCGCACTTCAACGTGCTTTGCCGTATTACGGCAGAATCCCATGTCAAGATGACGAAAAACGAAGATCGCTATGGAAAATCGCACTCTCCCGGAAGCCGATTTGCTCTGGAATCTCGATGAGCTGGTCGGTGCGCTACGCACCTCGCGCGAAATCACGCATAACGTCAGGCATCGCGGACGCATTCGCGAACTGCCGTCGCGCGCGGCGCTGTGCGAAATCCTGCAAGGCCTGAGCGCCGCGCTGTTTCCCACGCACTACGGTAAACCCGACCTGAGCGACGAGGATATCGACTATTTCGTCGGCAATACCTTGAATCAAACGCTCAAGCCGTTGGCAGAACAAGTGCGGCGCAGCCTGTTTTTTGGGACCGATGCCGACGCGCAGGACGATGCGGTGCGGCGCAAGCGCGCGATTGCGCTGACCCGCGAATTCGCGTCGCGACTAGTGGATATCCGCGCGCTGCTGGTCAGCGATCTGCACGCCGCTTATCGCGGCGACCCGGCGGCCGCCAGCCTGTCGGAAGTGATGCTCTGCTACCCCGGTTTTATCGCGGTCATGTACCACCGCATCGCGCATACGCTGCACGGGCTCGGCGCGCCACTGCTGGGTCGCGTGATTGCCGACATCGCGCATTCCACCACCAGCATCGACATTCATCCGGCGGCGCAGATCGGCGCCAGTTTCTTCATTGACCATGGCACGGGTGTGGTGATCGGCGAGACCACCATCATCGGCGACAACGTGCGCTTGTATCAGGCGGTGACGCTGGGCGCCAAGCGCTTCCCGGCGGATGAAAACGGACACCTGATCAAAGGCCATCAACGTCATCCGATCGTCGAAGACGACGTGGTCATCTATGCGGGCGCAACCGTGCTCGGGCGCATCACCATCGGCCGCGGCTCGGTGATCGGCGGCAACGTCTGGCTCACGCACAGTGTGCCGCCGGAGTCGAATGTGTCGCAAGCGCAAGCGCAGAGCGACTGCGATTAAAGGGGGTTTTCAACGTTGCCGCGCGGCGTCGAGGAGCAACGCCGCGCCACGCTCGGCGATCATCAGCGTCGGCGTGTTGGTATTGCCTGACGTGATGAACGGCATCACCGACGCATCGATCACACGCAAGCCGTCGATGCCGCGCACCCGCAATTCCGAATCGGTCACCGCCATCTCATTATCCGCAGGCCCCATCGCGCAGGTGCCCACCGGATGGAAGATGGTGGTACCCAAATCTCCCGCCGCCTGGATGAACTGCTCGTCGGTCGTGACCGATGGCCCAGGCAGATATTCATCCACACCGAATGGTGCCAGCGCCGGCTGGTGAGCGATCTTGCGCGTTAGCCGCAGCGCACGCACGGCGGTCTGCCGATCGGCTTCGTCCGACAGATAACACGGTGCGATCTTCGGCGGCGAGGCCGGATCGCCATCTCGAATATCGATGGTGCCGCGCGACGCCGGACGCAGATTGCAAACCGATGCGGTGAATGCCGGAAACGTATGCAGCGGGTCGCCGAACTTGTCGAGCGACAGCGGCTGCACATGGTATTGCAGATCGGGCGTGATCTCCTCCGGACGCGAGCGCGCGAACAAGCCCAGTTGACTCGGCGCCATGGTCAGCGGGCCGGTGCGCAACAGCGCGTATTCAAGCGCCATCATGCCCTTGCCGAACAAGGTGCCGGCGCGCTCGTTCAAGGTAGGAATGCGCTCGACCTTGAACACCGAGCGCAACTGCAAGTGGTCCTGCAAATTGCGCCCCACGCCGGGCAAGTCGTGCGCGAGCGCAATGCCCGCGGCTGCGAGCGTCTGCGCCGGACCGATCCCCGAACGCTGCAAAATTGCCGGCGAACCGACCGAGCCTGCCGTCAAGATGGTTTCACGACGCGCGCGCGCCTGCCGCGGCACGCCTTCCAGCAAGAATTCCACGCCGCTCGCGCGCTTGCCTTGCAGCGTGACGCGCGCGATCAGCGCGCCGGTTACCACGCGCAGATTGCGACGCCCGCGCGCCGGTTTCAAAAATGCTTTCGAGGTATTCCAGCGCACGCCGCGCTTCTGATTCACTTCGAACAAACCCACGCCTTCGTTGTCTCCCACATTGAAGTCGGGCGAGCGTCGCACGCCGGCCTGTATCGCCGCCTCGGCGAAACGATCCAGCACGTCCCAGCGCAAGCGCTGGCGTTCGACGCGCCATTCGCCATCCGCGCCGTGGTGCTCGGTTTTGCCGGCCCAATGGTTTTCCGATTGCCTGAAAACAGCGCTCACGCTTTCCCAATTCCAGCGTGCGTCCCCGGTGTGCGCCGCCCAGCGCTCGTAATCATGCGACTGTCCGCGCATATAGATCATCGCGTTGATCGACGACGAACCGCCCAGCACGCGGCCGCGCGCATAGTTGATCGAGCGGCCGTTCAAGCCCGCCTCAGGCTCGGTCTGGTAGCACCAGTCGGTGCGAGGGTTGCCGATGCAAAACAGGTAGCCGACCGGAATGTGAATCCAGATCCAGTTGTCTTTGCCGCCAGCTTCCAGCAACAGCACGTTCACGTTCGGATCGCGCGACAGTCGATTCGCCAGCACACATCCCGCCGTGCCCCCGCCGGCTACGATGTAATCGTATTCGCCGAAATCCTCCATGCACTGTCTCCTGCTTCGCTGACTATTTTTAAGATATTGCGGCCACGGCACGGCTGGGGCGCCTGCGCGACGCCGCGCCGCATGGACGGCCGAGTGCCGATGCGGCCATTCTAGAGGGGCGGCCGGCCATCGAGCCAATGAGTTTCGGCAATCTGGATATTGTTCATCTCAATATCCAACGTATGCCGCGCGCGCCGATGCCTTGTCTCGCTATCGCAATAAGCCGTCGGCAACACGCAATCGTCCGGACATCGAGTCGGAAGATGGCACGGTGGCGCCGCCGTACATCCGGGTAGCGTTCTTGATATTGAGACGGACAATATCCGACAAGCGACGGATCAATTGGATCGAGACGTGCACGCCGGGTAAGATTTGCGTCAGGCAAGCGGTCGACATCGGCGCGACGCGCTCCGCAAGATGGAATACTCATGGACCAGGCCTTACACGACGCGAGCACGGCGAACACTTCGGGCGCCCACGCTACCGACTCGATTGCCACCCTTAGCCACTGGATTGATGGCGCCGCAGTGGCCAGCCATTCGACCCGCCATGGCGACGTATTCAATCCGGCCACCGGCCAAGTAGGCGCGCGCGTGCCGCTCGCCTCCGCCGCCGAAGTCGACCAGGCGGTGCAGGCTGCCAAACGCGCCTTCCCCGCCTGGAGCGAAACCCCCGCGCTGAAGCGTGCGCGCATCATGTTTCGCTTCAAGGAGCTGCTCGACCGCCATCAGGATGAACTGGCCGCGCTGATCACTCGCGAACACGGCAAGGTACTGCCGGATGCCGGCGGCGAAGTAACGCGGGGCGTCGAAGTCGTGGAATTCGCCTGCGGCATTCCGCATCTGTTAAAGGGCGAGCACAGTGACAACATCGGCGGCGGCATCGACAACTGGAACCTGCGCCAACCCCTCGGCGTGGTGGCGGGCATTACGCCCTTCAATTTCCCGGCGATGGTGCCGATGTGGATGTTCCCGGTAGCGATCGCCTGCGGCAACACCTTCGTCTTGAAGCCTTCCGAACGCGATCCGTCGGCCTCGCTGTTCCTCGCGCGCCTGTTCACCGAAGCAGGGTTGCCTGATGGAGTTTTCAACGTCGTGCACGGCGACAAGGAAGCGGTCGATGCGCTGTTGGAACACCCCGATGTGCGCGCGCTGTCATTCGTCGGCTCGACGCCCATCGCACAATACATTCACACCGAAGGTTCGCGGCACGGCAAGCGCGTGCAAGCGCTCGGCGGCGCGAAAAACCATTTGGTGGTGATGCCCGACGCGGACATCGACCAAGCTGTCGATGCACTGGTAGGTGCGGCTTATGGCTCGGCCGGCGAACGCTGCATGGCGATCTCGGTGGCGGTGGCAGTGGGCAATATCGCCGACACGCTGGTCGAGCGTCTGGCCGCCCGCGCCCGCACCTTGAAAATCGGCAACGGCATCGACGCCGGCATCGAGATGGGGCCGCTGGTGACAGCAGTGCACCGCAAAAAAGTCGAGGACTATATCGGCAAGGGCGTTGCAGAAGGCGCCACACTGGTGGTCGACGGGCGTGGCCGGCACGTGGACGCCTATCCGCACGGCTTCTACACCGGCGGCACGCTGTTCGATCACGTCACGCCCGAGATGACGATCTACCGTGAAGAGATCTTCGGACCGGTATTAGCGGTGGTACGCGTGCCGGATTTCGCCAGCGCGGTAGCCTTGATCAACCGCCATGAATTTGCCAACGGCGTATCGTGCTACACCACCGATGGCGGCATTGCGCGGGCTTTTTCAAGACAGATCGAAGTGGGAATGGTCGGCATCAACGTGCCGATTCCAGTGCCGATGGCCTGGCATTCGTTCGGCGGCTGGAAGCGCTCGCTGTTCGGCGATCATCACGCTTATGGCGAAGAAGGCATACGTTTCTACACCCGCTACAAGAGCATCATGCAGCGCTGGCCAGACAGCATCGCAAAGGGCGCCGAGTTCACGATGCCCGTCGCGAAATAACCCGGTAAGGGCTAACGAGACGTCGCGTGCGCCGGTTTGCCCTTCTGCTTGGTCGATGCCATATCGTGCAATTCTTTCTTGCTCATCGATTTGTACATCGACTTCGATGCACCTTTCAGGTCGCCTACCTTCTTTTCACCTTCTTTGGCGGACAAGGCCGCGCCAGCGGCCATTTGCTGTGCTTTCGATTTGGCTGGCATACGAATGCTCCTTGAAATGGAAGTGATCTTCAAGCGCGATCACACCTTTCATTGAGCAACACGCGTGCCGCGTTCAGCGCGACAATTCCACCACGTTCACGTTGGCACCAAATACCTCGCGCACCGTCGGCAGCAGATGGTCGTGATGCGTCAGAAACAGCACTTGGGTTTTTCGGGACAGCTCACCCAGCGCTTCCAAGCCCGCCTTCGAGCGACGGTCGTCATAATTGATGAATAAATCGTCGGCGATGAACGGCAGCACATGTGCCTGTCCTAGATGCATATCCAGCGCGGCAAGCCGCAACGCCAGATATAACTGGTCACGCGTGCCTTCGCTCATGCCGTCGATAGCCACCAGCGCGCCGTTCGCGCGGCGTCCCAACAATTTCAAAGGCTCACTGTCGAAATCCACGGCCAGCTTGTCGAAAGAGCCCAGCGTCAGGCGCGCAAAAATGCTGCTGGCAGATGCAAGCATCGGCCCTTGCCTGGCTTCTCGATATTGTTCGATCGACCATTTCAGCAGCCGCGCTGCCGTGAACACCTTCACGTAGCGCTCTACTATGTCCGTCATGCTGGCTAGCGCCTCTTGCCGGCGGCCTTCCGCCTGGGCCGCATTACCACTGCCGCCGATGGCGTCGAGCGCGGTCGATGCGACCTGTCTTTGCTGCGACAGTTCAGTTAAACGCTGTACCAACGCCTCGTCCTGCGCCGCCAAGTCGTCGAGTTCGCCTGTTAGTAAGGTTGCATCCACCTGGGCCACTTCGGCGCGGAGTTGTTCGATCGACAGCCCATCACCGTCCTGGCGGATCTGCTGCGCCGCCGCGGCGGCGGTTGCTAACGATACGTGACGCTGGTCGGAGCGCTCGATCGCCGCGGCGAGTTCGATGCCGGAAATGGTGTGCGCCTGCTCATGCAGCGGTGCGAGCGCGGCCAGTGCCTGCTTCTGTCTCGAAATGGCGTCATCGAGTTTGCGCGCGGCCGTCTGGCAGGCGCTGCGCTGACGCTCAGCTTCCTCATGCGCCTGGTTGGCCGCTGCCAGCCGTGACGCGAGGCCTAAAGCAATCGCCGCTGCGCTCTCGTCGCTCAAATCAGGCGCCGCACGCTCGGCCAGTGCCAAGGCTGCGGCGGCATGGTCTCGCAGGTCGGCTTGCATCTTGTCGATGCGATGCACACGCGTCTCGCGAATCGTGTCCAGAGCATTCTGCATGGTAGCCATGATCTCGAGAGAGGCTTCCGCCGCAGCCAGATCAGCCTGCGCAAGCTCTGCGGACGGCACGTCGAGACCGGCGTCGGCGGCCAGTGCACGCCATTTCGTCTGCCAGACGTCGAACTCCGCACGCGCGGTGGCGGCCGCTGTAGCCGCCTCCGCTAACTCGCGAGTCTTGTCGGCAAGCTGCTGTTCCAGCGTGCGACGCTGGCCGCGCACATCGGCGCTCATCGACAGATAGCCGGCCGCTTGCTCGATCAACTCTTCGAGCGGCGCGTAGCCCGCAGTGGCGTCGGCGCCATTCGCGCCATTCGCGCCATTCGTGCCGCCGGGGTCACCGGGGCCGCCAGCGCCACCCGTAACGCCCGCCGCATTGCTCGCCAGCAGCGCACTCCCCAACCGCGTCCGCGCATCGTCGCGCGCATCCAGCAACACCTGCAACGCCAAGCGCGCTTCCAACAGCGCATCCGCAGCAAGCAACGCCGCCTGCCGACTCGCCAGCCAAGGGACCAGCGCCTGCACCGATAGCGCCGGCAGTGCACATTCAACCGCCAACATTTGCCACTTCTCAGCCCGCGCCGCGCCAGCCGCCTGCAAGGCGGCGATCTGCTGGCGCTGCGCAGCCAGTTCAAGCTCGCGGCGCGCCAAATCGTGTTGTCTCGATAACAACTCACTGGCCTGTTGCGCCGTGTCATGGCGTCCATCCGCCAGCGCATCGGCGGCTGCCACCGACTGTTGGTAAGGCCCCGCGTGGCGCTCGAATCGGCTTGCATCAGCCTTCATCGCATCCCAAATTTGCTGGCGCTGGCGGCGCGCGTCCAACACCTGCTCGCGCGTAACCGGTGCGTGCGTGCCGCGATACTGCGTTATTTCGATCGCGGCCATTTCCAACTGGTGCACAAGCGTCTGCTCAGCAGCACGCAGCGCGCGCAACTGCGCATCGTCGGCAACTTGCAGCCGAATGAATTCGTTGATGCTCTCTGGCGCCGGAATCGACATGGCGCGCAATACGTCGACGGTGAACTTCCCCTTGCCCAGGGCGGCGAGCGCGGCGTCCAACGCCACCTCACGCTTGGTCTGCAACTGCCGCCGTTCACGCAATGACGCTTCGACATCGCCCAGCCGTTGCGCCTGCGCCAGCGCAGCCGACAAGCCAACCGGCGCATCGACTGTAACAAGGCGGTCGAGCTGCCCCGTGATCGCGGCAAGCGCCGCCTGCGCCGTCTGCTCCACGCGCACCGCGCCGTCCAACGCCGGCTTCAGCACCGCGTGCTGACGCAACAGCCGACCGAGCGCGCTACGCACCGCCGGCGGCGGCATATGCGCGCGCGCCGCCTCTTCGGTCGTCACCGGCCAGCCCAATTCAGCCGCGTGCGTGGCCACCACTCGCCACTGCGCATCGATCTCCGCTTGCCTATGATCAATAGACGCCCCATACCCGCGGTACTGCAACCGTTGCTCGTTGAGCTCGGTGATTTCGGCAGCGAGTTCGCGCATGCGCTGATCCGGATGCACGGCATTCAGCGCGGCCTGCGCGTCGCGCAGCAAGCCTGTTTGATGATCGATCTCGGCCTGGGTCAGCGAAATGTTCAACTGCGCATCGCGCAAGGTCGCCGCGGCAGTGTCGGGCAAGGCCGCCACTGCCCCTAAGGCTGCGATACGCGCCTCGGCATCATCCAGCGCCAGCAAATGCGGCAGCACGCGGCGCACACGTTCCAGCACACCACGCCGCGCCTTCACCGCCGCATGCTCGCGCCTGACTTGCGCATAAGCGCCTTCAACCGCCGTGAGCCGTGCCTGCGCATCGGACCAGTCACGCGTGCGCACAGTGGCGGCCTTCAACGCAGCAGCGGCACGCTCCAGTTCATCGGAGGCGATGTAATACAGCCGCTCGCTCGAACGACGCCGCGACCAAAGTTTCTCCGCTTCGGCTTCCAGTGCCTCGCGCACCGCGCCCAGGCTGCCGATGCCGGCGGCCGATTGGAACAGCATCTGCCCAAGGTCGTTCGATGCCGACAGAATGCTATGACCGCCTGCCACCAGGCGTTCATGATCGAGCCCAAACATCTGCGCGAAGAAGTCTTTGTCGGTAGTTTCGAGATAGGGCGTTAGCGCGCCGTCGGGCAGCGCTTGACCCGCCGCGTCCCGCAGCGTTTGCTTATTGCCCTTCAGGCGCTGGAACTCCAACACCTGGCCCTGGTGAGCGATGCGCGCGCCGAGCCGCATGTCGGACATCTCATGCAGGAAGGCGTGCACAGTGTTTTTCGGGATACCGTAAAGCAGGTCGAGAATCGCCGCGCGCACGGTCGACTTACCGGCTTCGTTAGGCCCGACAATCACATGAAAGTCGCGCTCGGCCGGCGGCAGTTCGAGTGAATGATGGGTGAACTTGCCGTAGGAAATAAGATCGAGGCGGTCGAAGCGCATGGCTCAGTCCAATTTCGAGATATGCGCAATCAGCGACGGCGCCGTGTGCTCGATCAACCCGCTGAGCCGACCAGCCTGAATCTCTTGCAGTTGCGGCAGTGCCTCGATAACTTCGAGCGGCACCTTGCCTACCAGCAACATCAAGTCGCGGCGCAAGCCTTCGAGGAAGGCTTCGTCATGCACGGCCTCACCCAGCAACGCTTGCAAATCGGCCACTGCATCGGCGCGCGCCGCCACTTGGCTGGCGATGTCGTGCGGCGTCGTATCGACGCGCACCTTCTCGATCCACAAGCGCTCGGCTTCGAGCGCCGCGGCTTGCGCCAGCACTTCGGCACGCAACTGTGCTTCCAGCCCGAAGAGCTGCCCGTGCGCTGGCGAAGCGCCCGTCAAGCTTACGCGCACAGCTAGCGGCAGCGTGCCGCCAGCATTGCCCTGCGTGTCGGCCAGCAGCGTGGCCAGCGCATTGCCCACACTGCGTACGGCGTCGCCAAGCGTCAAGGCGTCGCTCACATCCACGTCCAAGGCGTGCCAGCGCAACACATCGACATACAGCCGCTCTACCGTCTCTATCTCATTATCGGCAACGCTTACCAACAATGCCCCACGCGGCCCGGTCTCGCGGATATGCCGGCCTTGCAGATTGCCCGGAAATGCGATTGTTGTAGCGCCACGCCATACCTTGTATTCATGCACATGACCCAGCGCCCAATACTGATAGCCGCGCGCCTCCAATTCGGCGATCGAACAGGGCGCGTAGTTCGGATGTGCGGCGTTACCTTCCAGCGCCGTATGCAACACGCCGATGTTGAGCCAGCCGGGAATCGGTGCCGGATAGGTGAGCGCAAGGTTTTCGGTCGTGACCGCTTCCTTGAAGCTGCGGCCGTGCAGTGCCACGCGCAAATCAGGCAGCGTGAACGTTGCGGCCTTGTTCGTGGGGAAGCGATGCACGTTGTCGGGCAGCGCCAGCTTGCGCGTCATGTCGTTTTCGGCGTCGTGATTGCCGAGCAGCAAATACACGGGAATGCCCGCCTGCTTGAGCCGGCCCATTTGCCTGACGAAGAAGATGCCGGTGTTGAAGTCTTTCCAGCCGCCGTCGTAGAGATCGCCGGCGATCACCATGAAATCGACCTGCTGGGCAATCGCCTCGCTCACCAGCTTGTCGAAAGCGTCGCGCGTGGCCATGCGCAGCAAATCCGCGGGCGCATCCTGGTAGGCCGACAGGCCCAACAAGGGGCTGTCCAGATGAATATCCGCAGCGTGGATGAATTTCATGGACGGCGCACCCAAGAAAAAGGCCAGACAATGTCTGGCCTTTTTCAATTAATGGTGGAGCGGATGAGGATCGAACTCACGACCTTCGCATTGCGAACGCGACGCTCTCCCAGCTGAGCTACCGCCCCATTAATGAGGCCCGAATTCTAGCACGAATCCGCGCCAGCTCAAGCGGGGCATTCGCCGAGCTGCCTCAGTTGTTAGCGAAGCTGAGCACGCTGGCCGCGATAAAGCAGATCACCCCGAGTATGGCGAATCCGCGCAGTCGACGCAGCGAACGCACGCGCTCAGGCTCGCGCGTGCCGCGCGCCCGGTCGGCGGAAAATTCGAGATGAACATAGCGCCCGCGTCGCCAATAAACCCACATGGCACTCTGGAACGTCGCCACGACATAGGCGGCAATCGCCAGCAGGCAAACGATTCTGACAATCGGCAAGATGGCAAGCATGATGAAACCCCTCGAATAGCGTGCTGGCGCGTGATTCACCGCATCGTGCCTGGATAGCCGATGTGCGGCGTCACTGTCGTTCATGAACTGCCAATAGCAAATATCGCCTGTCTTCAAAGGGCGATATCGATAGATCGTTGGCCTGTCGTCTCGATTGATTACCAGTCGATGCGTACGGTAGCTGTGCGAAAGCTCGCTATGAGCAGCCGCCGTACGTGCTCATTCTACGGCGGTGCGTTTCTTTTCCACTAGACACAAATTTTATTTTGGGCTGACAAATGCTGACGGCGGATGCTCTCGGCAGAGGGCAACCACGGCACATGTCGAGGCGATGACATTGCAGCGACAAATGGTGCGTTCGACGCTGCAAAGCGGTGCGTGCGCTGCCTGCCGACGACGCCGACGGCAGCGCTTCAGGCGCCTTATACGATCACCGCCTTCGCGGTAAACGCATAGCCGAAGCCATGCGCGGCTTGCAGCGGCGTGGTATCCGCGCTCAAGCGTTCGAGCTTGCGGCGCAGTCGGCTGACGATAGCCTCCAGGCGCCGCGAATCGTAATGTCGGTAATCATGACCGAGGCTTTCGATAATGTCGCGCCGCGACGTCGGCGAACCCGCGCGCGCGATCAACAGCGACAACAATGAGCACTCGTAAGCAGTGAGCGTGACGCGCTCACCGGAAGGTGCCGCCAACTCCCAGGTTTGTGGAAACAGTTGCCAGCCTTCGGTAGCGGCGGGCGCGGCCGCCGCGCCGCGCCGCTCCAGACGCCGCATGATGCTGGCGATGGTGGCGCGCAGTTCACGCGGATCGGCTGGTTTAACGAGATAGGCATCGGCGCCGCTGGCCAGGCCCTCGACGCGGTCGTCGACGTAGCCATGCGCGGACAACATGATGACACCGAGATCGTCGCGCGCGCTCAAATGGCGCGCGATCGAATTACCGTCTTCACCCGGCAGGCCGCGATCGAGAATAACGATGTCGCAACCGTGCGCAGCGAGGTGGCGAAACAATGCCGCGCCATCGGGTACGCCGAAGGCATCGAAACCCTCATGACGCAACTGAAAAACTATTTCGTCCCGAAACTCAGCTTCGTCGTCTACGACTACAATTCGAATCACTTTCTCCCCCGTCGAAAATACTGCTTGGCCGCTGTCACTATTTTGACGCGTAGCGACGCTGCTTATCGCTAATGCGATCGACGTGCGCGACGCGATTTTATTGCGCATCAATAACAGATAAATTGAATTGCGCCGATCTATTTATTTATATGACGTTGTGAAAAAACTCAATGTGGCGCGCAACGCAAGGTCGGCGCCCCGTTCGTGGCAGGCAAGAACAGTAAGACAGATTGGCGTGCGCAGGGTCCCATGAAAATTTCAATATGGTCGCGCAACGGATGCGCGGCACTGGCTTGCCTGTTCGTTATTGCGTTATCGGTCGTCGCCTACTCGATGATCGCGCCAGGTGTCGCCCACGCGGGCAGCGCCATCGCGCCGGCCGCGCAAGCACCGCTACTGCTCGATGAGAATACGGACTCGGCGCAAGGCGCGGTGGCTGTGCTGCGCGACGACTCGCGCACCTTGACCATCCACGACGTATCCGCCGCGGCTTTGCAAACGCGCTTCGTGCCGCTCGACCGAGGGCTGTCCGCCGGATATACCGACGCCCCCTATTGGCTGCGCGTCACCGCAGCGCGCGGCTTGAATGCGCCGGGACGCTGGCTGTTGGAAGTGCGCCCCGCCTGGCTCGACCACGTCGACCTCTACGAACCCGACCCCCAAGGCGGTTACACGGTCACCCACAATGGCAGCCTGGTGCCTTTCTACGCGCGCCGCGTGTCCTACCGCGCGCCGGTCTTCATCGTCGACTTCCCCGACAGCACGCCGCGCGTGTTCTATCTGCGCGTGCGCACCCGCTACACGCTGATGGCCTCGCTCACCTGGTGGCAACCGCGTCCCTTCATCGCCGCCAAGCTCACCGAGCAAGCCATCTCCGGCGCCTTCTACGGCGGTTGCCTGCTGGCATTCTCGGTGGGACTGGTGTTCTGGCTGGTGGTCGGCGACGGCCTGTTCATCTGGTATCTCATTTACCTCGGCAGCACCACGGTGAAGATGTTCACCTCCAACGGCTATAGCGCCGAATACCTGTTTCCCAGTCAGCCGGTTATTGCCAACGCGCTGCTGCCTATCGCTTTTTGCACGTCCATCGCCTCGGCTGCATGGCTGCTGCCATCGCTATTCAACCTGCGCGAGCACTCGCCGCGCGTCGACAGTCTGATCAAGAGCGGCGGATTGCTCACCATATTGCTGATCCCACTGGCGCTGATCGACTACGGCCTGGTGGCCCCCGTGCTCGACTGCCTCAGCGCCTTGGTACTCGGCGTGACGCTGGTAGCGGGCGCACAGCTACCGAAAAGCAAGATGCCGCTGGCGCGCCACTACGCCGCCGTGCTGGCGCTGCCCGCGGTCGGGCTGCTGCTGATGCCACTACGCAATCTCGGCCTGCTGGGTGGCGACATGGAAGAGCTCTACGGCTATATCTGGCAACTCAGTGCGCTGGTGTTTCTGATGGTGCTGGTCGCTGGCATCGCCGAGCGCATGAAGCGCAGCGAGGATGCGACGCACGATGCGCGAGCGCAACTGGTACAGAGTTCGCGGCGCGTGGAAGCGGAACTGAGCGAGCGCGTGCAGCAGCGCACCGAGCAGTTGAACATGGCCAATGAAGCGTTGACCCTGGAGATTGCCGAGCGGCGCCGCGCGCAAGCGGCCATGCGTCGCGCCCACGACAAAGCGCAGGCCGCCTTGGCGGCCGAGCGGCGCGCCCTCGAGCAGCAACGACAATTCATCTCGATGATCTCGCACGAGTTCCGCACGCCGCTGGCCATCATCGATGCCACCACGCAAAACCTCTTGCTGACCAGCGAGGCGGAACTCGGCCACCATGCAGATGTACGTGATGAAAACGTCGCAGCCATCAATCAGAGCAGCCCGCGCTATCGCAAAATTCTGCGAGCCGCCGGGCGACTGCGCATGCTGATCGACAACTACCTCACGGGAGACCGGCTGGCCACCGCCGAGATCGCGCCGAACATGCACGAATTCGACCCGGCGCTGGTGCTCGAGAAGGTTATCGAGACAGCGCACGATCGCCATCCGAAGGTGAACTCGACCCTTACCGCGCTGCCGATGTTTACCGGCGATGCCGGACTTTTCGAGATAGCCTGCGCCAACCTGGTGGACAACGCCGTCAAGTATTGCCCGCCCGACGCCTTGATCGACATCGTCGCCTATGTGGACCGCGACGACCTCGTCGTCAGCGTGCACGATCACGGGCCCGGCATCGCAGCCAGCGAGCTTCAGCGTATTTTCGAGAAATACCAACGCGGCGTTAATCCGCCGGGCATCGCTGGTGCGGGACTGGGTCTATTCCTGGTCGAGCGCATCGTCACCTTGCATGGCGGTCGCGTCCTGGTGGATAGCACGCCGGGCGCGGGCAGCACGTTTTCGATGCGCCTGCCCTTGTCGCATGGGGACGCTAATGAGGTGCGCGACGCTGGCAGCGCGATGATGCTGGCACCGTTCGAGTGAGTCGACGCAAGGCGACGTGATGCAAGGCGAGGCGCGGCGAGGCGATGCAAGGCGACACAAGACGACGAGAAAGGCGCCGAGCGCCGGCGTGTCGCAAAAACTAGCGCTTGCGCGCGAGCTTCGCTTCGGCAAGACGTTTTTCTAGCGTATGCAACAGATCGGCCGCTTCGACGAAGCGCGCACTGGTCCACGTGATGTGCGCGATCGTCACGGTAACGGCAGGCCCAGCGGGCGGGGCGGCCGACGACACCGCGTCGGGAGGCGTTTTGCGCAGGCCGAACATCGTGGCGATGCCCTGCGTACTCCAAGTGTGGCCGGCCAGACTGGCTGACAGCGGTGCGGCAACCGGCAGCAGCCCAGTCTGCTGCGCCACCGCCGTGCGGATGCGCTGCGCCACCAGATCGGCGCCCGCGCTGTCCGCGCCGCGCAGATACAACAGGAACGAGCCGCCACTGCGCGCCGCCGCGTCGGGTGCGTAGTAGCGGCTCAAGCGCGCGCTGGCACCGATCGCCGCACCGACGGTAGCCAGCAGCGTGTCGCCGAACAGATGGCCGCGCTTGCGGTTCCACCCGGCCAGGTCATCCACATCAATCCACAACAGTGCCGAAGACACCTGGTCGGCGCCGTGCGGCAGCAAGATCTCCGCCGCGACGCGATCGAGCAAACGCCGACGGGTCCATAGGCCCGTCAGTGAATCGACACCGCCCTCCGGCTCGACTACCGAATGGGCCGCGCGGGCCCCGCCGAAGCGCCGGCCACTGCGCCACGTGTGCCGAATCGGGCCATACGTGCCGAGCGTATGCACGATCGACTGCGGCAAGCGGCTGAATCGAGCCACGGTCGTCAAGCGCCAGAACAGCACCCCGCACATCAGCAGCGCCAACGCGCTGGCCCACAGGCAATCGAGATAACGCGCTGACAACGGCAGCCAGACCACGACGATGCCGCAGGCCGCCTGCCACCACGCCGCGAGCGCGATCACCGCGAACCACGCCGCCGTCTGGCCATGCCGCTGCGCGCGCACGAACGCAATCCCGACCGTCAATAGCGCGAGCAATGGATCGAGCCACGGGAACCAGCGCCAACCCATGCCGGGCGGCAGATGGCGATCGATATTGAGAAGGTGAGCCATGGGCGCGAACCAGCCGAATGCGCCCAGCGACACCAGCAGCACCACCACCGACGCGACGCTGAGCGCCAGCGACCCGCCGATCAGGCGATCGGTCCAGGGCACCTTGCGCGCTGGGCGAATCACGCCCGGCTGCCGCAGGACAGCGCACAACAACAGGAAATGAAAAACCGGATGCTGGCCGGCCGAGAGCCAATACAACGGCTGCGGCAAGGGACGTGGGGCCAGCGAGGCAAGGTCCGCCGCGTGCGAGTAAAACATCAGGCCCAATTCGGCCAGCCAACCGCCGCCGTGCGCCGCGCAAGCCGCGCACAGGAACGCCGCGTAGGGCGCGCGAGAAACCAGATAGCGCACACCGAAGCAATGCGCGGCAAATAGATTGGTCACCGCGGCCACGGTAGCCAGCGACTGAAACAAGCCGGGGGGCTCGGGCACATGCAACAGGGCCAGGCCCAGCGAAGCCACGCCGGCGATCATCAGCGCGGCGTAAACCAGCCATAGCGAGCGCATCGCGGCGCCCGGCCGCAACATCGGTGTTTCGGAGTTTTCCAACACGGAACGCCAGCGTGGATGTTACGAAGAATGGCCCAGTAGTGACGCTTCGATGCGGCGTCTGCGCCGAATTCTAACAGTGCTGGCGGGTGTGTCGATCGACAAATAAGTTTGCTGCGTCAGCGGCTTATGACACCGCTGACGCTAAAGCCGCGGCTTAGCGAACTTGCGCGGCGCGGCCAGGCTGCACGATCGTCGAATTCGAGATAGGTGCAGGCTGCGGTCGGTCAAGCGGTTGCGAGCTTACCGAACTGTCCGGCACGGCACCCACCGTCGCCCCCGAGTTGTCGGGCACATCGGCGCCCGGCGCCGGCTGCGGATCTGAGGTTTGCGCGGCAGTCGTATTCGCACGACTGTCGTCATTGCCATCTGGCAGCACGTATTGGAATACCTTCACCACCTGCATGACACCCGGCACGCGACTGGCCGTCTCCGCGCCGCGTCGGCCCTCGTCGACCGTCACCAGACCCATCAGGTAAACCACGCCACGCTCGGTATTGACCTTGAAATAATGCGCCGGCAATTGCCGCTCCGCCAACAAGGAAGCCTGCACCTTGCTGGTAATGAAGGTATCGCTGGAGCGCGTCGACAGGCTGCTGGCAGGACGCACCGCCAGTTCGTTCACCACGCCTTGCACATTATTGATGTTGCGCACGATGGCTTCGGCATAGCGCCGCGTGCGCTCGTCCGGCACTTCACCGGTTAGCAGCACGCGCCGATTGAAGACCGTGGAATTGACGTGCGAGCCGGGGGGCGTGTCATCAGCCAGTTGCGCCGCGGACTTCACCTGAATTTCGTGATCTTCGGTTTGCGCACCCAGCGTGCGCCGATCAGTTGCCACCACCGCGCCGCCCGCCGCCACGCCACCCAGCAAGATCAGCGGGCAGCCGGCCAGCGGTATCGCCAAGCTCGCCGCCAGAAGTACCGAAACCAGAGCTCTGCTCACACCATTTGCCGCCATCGATTGAATTCCTTGGTTATTCGCCGATAAAAATCGCATCGATGCCATCGCACAGGCAGTGGATGGTCAACAGATGAATTTCCTGAATGCGTGCCGTGCGCTGCTGCGGCACGCACAAATGGACATCACGTTCGGTCAGCAGTTCATTCATTCGACCGCCGCCTTTGCCCGTCATGGCAATCACCACCATGTCGCGCTCGTGCGCGGCCTCGACCGCGGCCACCACATTGGGCGAGCTGCCCGAGGTGGAAATGGCCAGCAGCACATCGCCCTGCTGTCCCAGCGCCAGCACCTGCTTGGAGAAGACCTGGTCGAACGCATAGTCGTTGGCCACCGCCGTGAGAATCGACGAATCGGTGGTCAGCGCAATCGCGGCCAGCGGCGGCCGTTCGCGCTCGAAGCGACCGACCAGCTCGGCGGCGAAGTGCTGCGAGTCGGCAGCCGAGCCGCCGTTGCCGCAGCTAAGAATTTTGCCGCCGCTGGTGAGCGAGGCAATCATCGCCTCGACCGCGGCTTGAATCGGCAGTGCCAGACTTTCGGCGGCGTCGAGCTTGGCCTGAGCGCTATCGCGGAAGTGCTGTTTGATTTTTTCGACAGAGGTTTCGGGGGACATCATTGTTCCGGGAGGCGGCCGACGGCCAAACGTTAGCGGAGTGTACCGTATCGACCTGCGGCCCCCGCGTCCAGTTGAAACGCATCGGGTATCCAGCACAAGCGTCCGGCTTCGAAGGCCACGACGTCGAAGCGACAGGGCGGCGCAGCCCCGCCACGCCGCAACAAGTACAGACCCGCGGCACGCAGCAAACGGCTCTGCTTGCGTGCGCCGACGCTGGCCAATGCGCCGCCGAAAGCGCGGCTGCGTCGCGCCTTCACTTCCACGAACACCAGCGTGCCGTCACGATCCTCCATCACCAGGTCAAGCTCGCCACAGCGACTCGACACATTCCGCTCGAGCAAACGCATGCCTTGGCTGCACAAGTAAGCCAGCGCATGAGTCTCATAAATGCTGCCTACTGCTCTCGACATTGCCCAACCGCCCCCATTCAATGCTGTTGCTACATGCGAAGCCCGCGTGCTCACATGGCACAATGGCGACGCCTTTCCCCTCACGCCCCACGCCCGCGCAGACCGCCTTGCTCAACGACCCGCTGACCCTCGCCGCCACCCAAACCTATCCTCCCGGGCTATACCTGGTAGCGACGCCGATCGGCAATCTGGCGGACCTCACCTTGCGAGCGCTGCATCTACTGCGCATCGCCGAGCGCATCGGCGCCGAAGACACCCGGCATGCGGCACAGTTGCTGAACCGCTTCGACCTCAACAAGACCGTATTCGCCGCGCATCAGCACAACGAGCGCGAAGCCGCCGTGCGCATCGTGGCGCACATTCAGGCCGGCGAACGCGTTGCGTATATCTCCGACGCCGGCACGCCAGGCATTTCCGACCCCGGCGCCAAGCTGGTGGATGCGGTGCGCGAAGCAGGCTTGCCCGTGATACCGATTCCCGGCGCCTGCGCATTGGCCGCCGCCATCTCCGTCGCCGGCACCCTCGCCGACACCTTCGTCTTCGCCGGTTTCCTGCCCACGCGCGCCGCGCAGCGACGGGCGGCGCTGCTGCCATTCGTACGCATGCCACAAGCGCTGGTGCTCTACGAAGCACCACATCGCATTGCAGAAACCGTGACCGCGCTACGCGAAGCCTTCGGCGACGAACGCCGCGTGCTGATTGCGCGAGAGCTGACAAAATTACATGAGAGCGTGCACGTTTGCACCCTGGCCGAAGGGCCTAGGTGGCTGTCCGAAGACAGCAATCGTTTGCGTGGGGAGTTCGTACTGGTGGTCGAAGGATTGCGCACTAGCGCCGCCGAAGATGGCGACGCCGCAGCGCATGCCGCGCACAGCGAGCATGACCGTCTATTGAATGTATTGCTGGAAGAGTTGCCGGTAAGCGCGGCGGCGCGGGTTGCAGCGAAGCTGACCGGCAGTTCACGCGGCCCGCTTTACCAGCGGGCGTTGGCCATCAGCCAACAAAGCGCGGCCGCGGCAGACCGGCAAGATGACGAAGCCGGTAATCAGGCAAGCAGCAGTGAAAGCAGTGAAGACGACGCAGAGGACATTTAGGACAAGAGACCAGCGCCAAAAGCACCCACTACTGTCCTTATTGCCCTACTTCGACGCCAACATTTCCCGACGCGCAATATTCGCTTCGCGCGTTGACAGGCCTTCGATTTCCACCTTCGACGTGCCGCTGCGCTGCAGGCCGAGCACTTCCGCCGCGGCATAAGACAAATCGATCACGCGCTTGCCGTGGAACGGGCCACGATCATTGATGCGCACCACCACCGACAGACCGTTACGGATATTCGTAACCTTCGCATAACTGGCCAGCGGCAAAGTACGGTGCGCGGCGGTCATCGCATACATATCGTAGCGTTCGCCACTGGCCGTACGGCGGCCGTGGAACTGTTTGCCATACCAGGACGCGGGGCCCTGCTCGACGAAGCGTGACGCATCGGGCGTCGCGAAAGCGCCGCCAGACAAACGGCCGGACGCGCTATCGTCATCGGCATCCGTGGTATCAGCGTTGGCGACTTGCTCAGGCGTGGCGCTGCTGGTCGTGCTGATCGAGGCAGCCGCGGTGGTCGTGGTCGTGGCGGCCGCAGCCGTCGCGGCGGTCGCCGCCGCAGTCACCACCGGCGGCGTTGCTTGCGGCGCCGGCACCTTCAGCCATTGCCGCAAATCGACCGCGCTATTGAGCGCCATCAAACCGCCCAACGGCCCCGAGGGAGCTGCCGATACGCTGCCGGCGTTTTGCGCGGCACCGAACTGATTAAACGATACAAGCGTGGAAGTAAGACTTGCCAAGGTCACCACCGGGTCGCTGGGAAAGCCCCGCGCATCCTCGGCGATCTTCGGCGCCGCCAGCGCCTTGCCCGGCAAGGGGGAATTCAATGTTGCCAAGCCATCGAAAGAGCGGGCATGCAGCATGCTTATTGTTGAGCGGCTGGCCAAATCGGCCGTACCCGGCACAGCGGTACATGCAGCGAGGCTCATCAGGGCAGATAGCGTCGCGCAGCGCCGCAGCAAACTAGCGTTCATAGACGTGCATCACCTTTTACTGGCGCGAACCGCGAACCGCCGATTCAGCACCAGGGCAGCGCCTTGCATAAGCGCGGGGCAAAACTAGCCCAGCCCTTGCACGCAAGATGGCGCCATGTCGGGCATGGACGCCTACCACCCGGTTAATCTCACGTCTGGCGGAACTCTCCAATGGAGGCACACCAGACCCAGCACCGTTTCGTTGGGGGTCCACCACGGGACACACCCTGGGCTACGGTGCGGGCTTAAGCCTGCACACGTACGAAACGGCGGATGGATTCAACTGGACGCGGCGAACACGCACGTCATCCAGACAAATCGCGTTACATCGAACCTGTCGAGGTAAGAACTTCTTCGCCGTCACCGGCGCTTTCTGCTCACTACTGACCAGATAGGACTAACTCTGTGGCATTCGGAAAACGCAGTATTCGCGCGGAATTCAAAGATTAGGGCGAACACTTCCGAACTTTGACGGCCTTCTCACAAGCGCACGCTCATTCGTGCGCGGGGGAAGGGCGATTAGGACGCGCTCTCAAGCACGTGGGTTGGATTATACCCAAAAAGAAAAATTTGCCATCCAGGCGCCATTTTCGACGTTTTGACATGGTAAGTCCTGCCGCTTTCAGCGAGTAATAAGACGCCCTCCGGCAAGCCTAAGACGTGGCCTACTCCGCCCCGCGTTAAAGCCAGCAACCGCTAGAATGTGGCTCATGAAAACCGTCCTCATACCCGTTACGCCGTTTCAGCAAAACAGCTCGCTGCTGATTTGCGAAACGACGGGCCGCGCCGCGTCCATCGACCCGGGCGGCGACCTTCCCCGCATCGAAGCCGAACTGGCCAAACACGGTGCGACGCTAGAGAAGGTGTTCCTCACACATGGTCACGTCGACCACTGCGCCGGCGCAAAAATCCTGGCGGACAAATATGGCGTGCCCATCGAAGGACCACAACGCGAAGAAAGCTTCTGGATCGATCAATTGCCCGCGCAGACTCAACGCCTCGGCTTCCCCAAGGCTGCCGCGTTCACGCCCGATCGATGGCTGGAAGAAGGCGACCAGGTGCGCTTCGGCAACGAAGCTCTCGACGTCTTTTACTGCCCGGGCCATACGCCCGGACACGTGGTGTTCTTCAGCGCGCCCAACCGGCTGGCGTTCGTCGGCGACGTACTGTTCGCCGGCTCGATCGGCCGCACCGACTTTCCACGCGGCAACCATGCCGATCTGATTCGCTCCATTGTCACCAAGCTTTGGCCGCTCGGCGACGACGTCACCTTCGTGCCGGGACACGGTCCGCTGTCGACCTTCGGCGATGAACGGCTTTCCAATCCCTATGTCGGCGACGCGGTCACCGGCTACCGACCGCAAGCCGCGCCAGACGGGGGAAACGCACGATGAGCGATGAAGTATTCGTCAGCACCGATATCGAAGCCGACGGCCCGATTCCCGGCCCGCACTCGATGCTCAGCTTCGCGTCGGCCGTGTACACCGCCGACAAGCAGTTGATCGGCACCTTTTCAGCCAATCTCGAAACCCTGCCCGGCGCCACCGAACATCCGATACAAGCCGCCTGGTGGAAAACGCAGCCCGAAGCCTGGGCCGCCTGCCGCGTCGATCTGCGTCAGCCGGAAGAAGCCATCAAGGCCTACGTCGATTGGGTCGAAGCGCTGCCCGGTACGCCGGTGTTCGTCGCCTATCCGGCCGGCTTCGATTTCACCTTCATGTTCTGGTACATGATGCGTTTCGCCGGACGCTGCCCGTTCTCCTGGTCGGCGCTCGACGTCAAAACCTTGGCATTCGCGATGACCGGACTGCCCTACCGCAAAAGCATCAAGCCGCGGCTGCCCAAGCGCTGGTTCGATCCACTGCCGCACACCCACGTGGCGTTGGACGATGCACTGGAACAAGGTGCGATGTTCTGCAATATGCTCGCCGAATTGCGGGCGACGCAGACGCCCGTGGCAGGCGATCCGCCGGTGGAGGGTAGTTAAGTCCACGGCACCGCCCGCTCATGACGGCCGGCGTGACGAGCTATGCGGTGGTCGCTAGCCCTGTGGCGCATAGCCGGTCACCGCTGACGCGCATAGCAGCCGCACCCCGCGACTACGCTGCAGTCCGGTTTCGTCGCTGGCGCAGCGGCATGTCGGGCTTTCCGCCGGCTTTTCGCACTGGTTTAGATTTAGCCTATCTTGCTTCCCATCGTTTCGCTGCCGCAGCCCCCCCTTAATGTCTCCGCAGCGCCGCGTTTCGCGCTGCCGCCGTTAACGCTTTACCGTTCCTCCGCATCGATCCCTCATCGCACACCGATCGCGCGCCCCGACCTGGGTACCCGCGCCGGCTGGGTGGATGCATTGTCGCGAGGTGCGGATGCATTCTCGCGACCTATCTCCTCCTTCAAAGACGCGGCAGATTTGCTCCGCGGACGTGCACCGCAATCACCTGCCGCGCCCGGCGCAGGCGCATCGGGCGATGCATTGTCATTGGCTGACACGCTGTGGAGCTGGTCTCCGCTGGGTAATATGCACCGCGCTGCTAGCATCTGGCTACGTCTTGGCGCAGCGGCGCTCACGCGCGCAGAAATCGACAGCGGGCTGGCGACCGATGCACTCTATGCGTTGCCGAACGTCCGGCCAGTTGCCTCTTCACAACGCTCATCAGTTCGTCAGCCGAGCGTGCGATCGCCGGCCCGAGGTTTTTCGAGGCAGGCCGCGCCGCGGGATCGTCCATGCTGCGCCCACCTGACTCGCGAACCCGCTGCGCGCGTCGATACGCTGCGTCCGTATGCAATCCCGGATGCCGGCCCGCGTCCCCTCGCGAACAAAAGTGGCCTAATAAGCATCAAGGGCAAGCCACACATCGAAATGGATCAGCGACTGTATCGGGTGCGCTACGACGCGGACAACGCAACCTGGCGCATCGTGGCGCCGCCGCCCGAGCACGCCGCGACTATTCCAGTGCGGCGCGACGCCCACGGCGCATGGCATGTGCATACGCAGATCGGTCTGCTAGGAGGCGTGCGCTCCGAGAAGAGCAGCCCGATAGGCGAAGCGCCAGCATCGATCTACGTTAGGAGACAACGCGCAGATAGCGGGTCGGCTTCGACTTTGAAAGACCCGGGGGAAGACATGCTGTCGGCAGACTCGCCGGTTCCGCGCGGCCTTGAAAGGCTTGATATCGCCATGGGCGAAGCAGCGACTGCCGAAGCCGCGCAAGTGCTTACCACCAGCGGACTCAGCGACTGCTCGGCGATCACGCTGCTCAGCCAGCGCGATCCGCACACCGGTATCTATCGGCACCGGTCAATGCTGCACGTGACAGGCTCATCGCTGGACGCCGCGCTCGTCGTCCAGCGCGGCGGCAGCCGGCGCATGATGAGCGCCGGCGCGGCCGTGGAAGCGCTGATCGCAGAAGCCGGCGCCGTTGATAGCAAGTTGATCGTCGCCTTCGGCACGCGATCGTCCAGCACCATCGGCCGCGTCATCGTCATCGCACAAGAATACAAAGGCCGAGTGCCGCTGCTGTCGCTGATCGAACGGGTCGGCGCTGCCGACACGCGTTTCTATATCCACGGCAGCCGCTGCGAAATAACGCCACGCGGCGAATACCTGGAAGAAGACGCGCGCACAGGCGGGCTCAGCGACACCGTCGCCAGCGATCTCGCGATGGCACGCGAGCATGTGTGAAGGACGCGGATGTGGCAAACTCGGCCGGCGCCGTTATCGTCAGCGCCAACGCCGACACCATGTTTCACGCCCGCTGCAGGATCTCCTGAACCGTTGAATACCTCTGCCCCCTACGACTTCGTCATCGATCGACCCATCGTCTTCGTCGATCTGGAAACCACCGGCGGCAATGCCAGCGACGATCGGATCACCGAAATCGGCGTGGTCGAAGTCGGGCCCAATGGCATCGACCAATGGAGCACGCTAGTCGATCCGCAGCAGCCGATTCCACCCTTCATCCAGCAACTCACTGGCATCAATGATGGAATGGTGCGCGGCCAGCCCAGCTTCGCCACGCTGGCCGATGGCTTGGCCGAGCGCCTGGCGGGCAAGCTGTTTGTCGCGCATAACGCGCGCTTCGATTACGGCTTTCTCAAAAATGAGTTCAGGCGCGTTGGCATACGCTTCAGCGCCGACGTGCTGTGCACCGTGCGGCTCTCGCGCGCGCTGTTTCCCTCGGTGGCACGGCATGGGCTGGATGCATTGATTGCGCGTTTTGGATTGCAGCCCACTGGTCGGCATCGCGCGTTGGCGGACGCGGAACTGTTGTGGCAGTTCTGGCAGAAGCTGCATGAGATGTATGCGGCGGAACTTGTACAGTCGGCGGTGCGCAATCTTGTCAGGCGCGCCACGCTGCCTTCTTCCCTGCCGGAAAACGCCTTGAGCAGCTTGCCCGAGCGGCCGGGGGTTTATCTTTTTCATGGGGATGATGGCGGGCCGCTGTACGTCGGAAAAAGCGTGAACCTGCGGCAGCGCGTGGCGGCCCATTTCTCAGGCGACCATCGGCTTGCGCAAGACATGCGCATCTCACAATCGATTCGGCGCATCGAACATCGTGAAACGGTTGGTGAGGTTGGGGCGCTGCTGTTGGAAGCGCATCTCGTAAAAACGCTGACCCCGGTTTATAACCAGCGGCTGCGTAAGCGGACGAGCTTGTGCAGTTGGCAGATGGCGCCGGATGCCGACGTGCCGGTGTTGGTGCGGGATCGAGATATCGATTTTTCGCGATCGGCGCACCTGTTCGGGGCATTTGGTTCGAAGGGCGGCGCAGAGTCGAGGCTGCGAAAGCTCGCGGATTTGCACGGGCTTTGCCATGGGCTGTTGGGGCTGGAGAAGGTGCCGGTCGGGCGGTCATGTTTCGCGTATCAGGTGCAGCAGTGTGCGGGGGCTTGTCTTGATGTGGCGGGTGCTTCGGGGGCTGGCGTTGATTTGGACGTTTATTCTGGCGTTGATTCAGACGTTGAAGTTGAGGTCGATTCAACCGCTGAAGTCGCAAGCAATCGTCAATTTGAGACGCGCGCCGAGCATGCGTTGCGCGTTCGGCAAGCGCTGGAGCCGCTGCGACTGGCAGCATGGCCTTATCCTGGCGCGGTTGCGTTGGTCGAGCGCGATGAGGCGGGTGCGGCGCAATGGCATCTGCTGGAAAACTGGTGTTATCTCGGGTCGGTGAATGCAGAAAATGAGATTGCTGGGTTTTTCGAGACGGCGCCGGCGTGGCCGGTGTTTGATCACGACTGTTATGTGATTTTGCGACAGCGCTTGTTGGATGGGCTGCTGTCGGTTGTTGATGTGAGTGGGATGAAGGCGTTCAGGTTGAGTCCTTTGTCAGCGGAATCGGTTACTCGCCGATTGAAGAATCAAAATAAGCCGCCGCGATCAAAGCTCGGGGATGTGGACGAGACGCCGCGTGACAGTTATCAATTCAGTCTCGGTCTATGAGCGTATCAAAGCATGTCTGGTGGGCCATCACCAACTTCGGTGACGCTGGATTGACGGTACCCCTGGCGGCGGCGCTTGCGGGATGGCTGGCTATTGCGGATCGTTATCTCGCCGTTCGCTGGTTGTTAATGCTGGCGGTCGGCGCTGCGATCGTCGGTGTGACCAAAATCCTTTATGCAGGATGTGGCATCGAGATCGAGGCCATTGGCTTTCGCGTGGTCAGCGGACACTCGATGCTGGCCTCGGCCGTATGGCCGGGCGTATTCGCCGTGCTGGCTTACGGGATTGGTCGTCAATATCTGCGCGTGGGCATTGGAATTGGCGTGCTCGCCGCAATCACCATCGGCGTGTCGCGGTTTTTTGTGAACGCGCATTCGGTATCGGAGATTATCGCCGGGGTCGTGGTGGGACTGGCGGTGGTGCTGGTGTTTTTGCGGATCTTCGAGCAACGTGCGCCGCAGCTTCCCGACGCGCGGTACACAGCACTCGCAGCAGTTGGCTTCGCCATCATCGTTGTCATCGCATACGGACACGGCACGCCGATCCAGGCCTTGATCGACAGATGGTCGCCCTCTGTGTGCAGGCAGTTGCTGGGATTGTCTTAATAAAAGTAAAGGGCAGCGACCCTTGCAGGTTGCTGCCCTTCGTCCGCTGCTCGTGATGCTTGCCGGTCGCTTCGTAGGGGCCAAGCCGCGTTGCTCGGCCCCTTCCTTACGCGAACTTCAACCTTGAGCAGTTTGCTGCATTAGCGGCCGTGTCCACCACCGCCGTGGCCGCCACCGTGACCGCCGCCGCCGACGCCGCCACCGTGGCCACCACCCATGCCGCCGTGGCCACCACCAATACCGCCGTGACCGCCACCGCCGAAGCCGCCGTGGCCACCGAAGCCGCCATGACCACCATGGCCGCCGTCGCCGTGCCCACCTTCGCCGTGCCCACCTTCGCCATGACCGCCGTCGCCATGGCCGCCTTCGCCACCGCCCTCGCCATGACCGCCGCCGATGCCGTGACCGCCGTCACCATGGCCGCCTTCACCACCGCTCGAGCTGCCGCCACCGCCCCAACCACCGTGACCGCCGTCGCCATGGCCACCCTCGCCGTGGCCGCCTTCACCACCGCCTGAGCTGCCGCCACCGCCCCAACCGCCGTGGCCGCCATCACCGTGACCACCGTCGCCATGACCGCCGTCACCGTGGCCACCTTCGCCGTGGCCACCTTCACCACCGCTCGAGCTACCACCACCCCAACCGCCGTGACCACCGCCGGATGAACTGCCGCCACCCGAGCTGCTGCCACCAGAACTACTGCCGTGGCCACCGCCAGATGAGCTGCCGCCACCTGAAGAACTGCCGCCGGAGCTGCTGCCACCGCTGCTACCGCCCGATGAGCTTCCGCCGGAGCTACTTCCATGACCGCCACCGGATGAGCTACCGCCGCCCGAGCTACTGCCGCTGCTGCTGCCACCCGACGAACTTCCGCCAGAGCTGCTGCCGTGACCGCCACCGGATGAGCTGCCGCCGCCTGAACTGCTACCGCCCGACGAGCTGCCGCCGGAGCTGCTTCCATGACCGCCACCGGAGGAGCTACCGCCACCCGAGCTACTGCCGCTGCTGCTGCCGCCCGACGAACTTCCGCCAGAGCTGCTGCCGTGACCACCGCCGGACGAGCTACCGCCACCCGAGCTACTGCCGCTGCTGCTGCTGCCCGACGAACTACCGCCAGAGCTGCTGCCGTGACCGCCACCGGACGAGCTACCGCCGCCCGAGCTACTACCACTGCTGCCGCCCGACGAACTACCGCCAGAGCTGCTGCCGGGACCGCCGCCGGACGAGCTTCCGCCACCCGAGCTGCTACCACTG